>NZ_JAAXCQ010000010.1 GCF_012272855.1 Arenibacter sp. 6A1
CACCTGCCTTCTAAGCAGGCGGTCGAAGGTTCGAATCCTTCTGCCATCACGACACTCTCAAAACCACGCCATTTGGCGTGGTTTTTTGTTTTATGAAAAAGCCAAACTTGTTTGAGCTTTGGAATAAAACAAAAAACAGCCAGCGATAGCTGGTGGGTTTTGAATTTGCAACATTGATAAAAAAGGATCACCGAAGGTAATCCTGAAATCTTTTGGAAAGTCCAAACTTGTTTGAGCTTTGGAATAAAACAAAAAACAGCCAGCGATAGCTTTTCTCCAACGCTCCTTCTGGCACCACTAAAAAAAGATAAATCGTTATCTTTTTCTAGGCGGTCCCGAATTTGCTCCATTGATAATGAAGGATCACCGAAGGTAATCCGGATCAAGTCCATTTTCTGGGTTTTTACATATTTATGCAAATAGTTGTGTTAATCTAAAAAGAAAGACTTCTTGTTTTTTCCCAAAATTCCGTTTTGTTCATCCGACCGTAGAAAATGAATTTCAGTTACCCCTTAATAATCAATTGTTTGTTAAGGATTTCATAGTATATTGTAACATGCTTAGCATATGAATTCCATAACTTAGGTTAAAGATGTAATCGCAAATACGACAGCTACTATGAAGAAAATATGGGTTTGGTCAATTACAGCGGCCTTGGCAGGGTTCCTTTTTGGTTTTGACACGGTAGTAATTTCTGGTGCCGACAAAAAGCTTCAAATGTTATGGGGGTCGTCAGATGTGTTCCATGGCACCGTAGTCATGGCCATGGCCTTATGGGGTACCGTTGTTGGTGCCTTGTTCGGGGGGATTCCTACCAATAGGCTTGGACGCAAAAAAACACTGATCTGGATTGGGGTTTTGTATACCGTATCTGCCTTAGGTTCGGCCTTTGCCAACGACCCTATTACCTTTGCCACTTTTAGGTTTATAGGTGGTTTGGGGGTAGGGGCATCTACGATTGCAGCACCTGCTTATATTTCCGAAATTGCCCCGGCCAAGGATAGGGGCAAACTGGTGGGCCTGTACCAATTTAATATTGTCTTTGGTATATTGGTCGCTTTTCTTTCCAATTATTTGCTAAGCGGTATAGGAGAAAATGCCTGGCGTTGGATGCTAGGGGTAGAGGCCATACCGGCTGTTATCTATACTGTATTTGTTTTTGGGGTTCCACGGAGCCCTAGATGGCTGTTGACCAAGCAGTGGCACGAAGAAGCCAAGCAGGTACTGCAACTTATTAATCCTGGGCAGGATGTAGCTAAATTGATGTCGGAAATAAGTCTGGAAAATGATAACAAATCTTCTGGAGAGGGTATCTTTATGAAGAAATATCGCTTTCCGCTGATCCTTGCCTTTTGCATTGCTTTTTTTAATCAGGCTTCCGGGATCAATGCCTTTTTGTACTATGCGCCCAGAATATTAGAAGAATCGGGCCTTGGGGAAAGCACCGCTTTACTGAGCAGTATAGGCATAGGCGTTACCAATTTGCTTTTTACACTTTTAGGCATTTTTCTGATCGACAGATATGGAAGAAAGCAATTAATGTACTTAGGGTCTTTCGGGTATATCGTGTCCTTGTCGCTAGTGTCATGCGCTTTTTTCTTCCAATGGGAAGGCATGGCCGTAGCCATATTCCTCTTTTTGTTCATTGCCGCCCACGCCATTGGCCAAGGAACGGTAATTTGGGTATTTATATCAGAAATTTTCCCCAACCATTTACGAGGTTCCGGCCAGTCTTTTGGCAGTTCCGTACACTGGGTCCTTGCCGCCATAATACCATCTATGATCCCCGTATTGTTCACGGCCATAGGCGCCGGAACCGTTTTCGCATTCTTTGCCTTTATGATGGTGCTACAGCTGCTTTTTGTGGCTTTTATAATGCCCGAAACCAAAGGTAGGTCCTTGGAAGAACTCAGTAAATCCCTTAGCAAACCCAAGTCGGTTACAGATAAATAAGCAGGGTCAGAATTCTAATGAGTGGCGGTATAATTATTTGGGCGTTCCCTCCTTTGTCGGGCGGGCCCTTGTCTATATCCCTTGCTCCGCTGCGGGGATGCCGCCGCGGTCCCTAACGCGGCATTCAATGTACATTAACAAATTAGCAATAATCATGTGAGAGTCAAAATTTGGTGATTTTAAGGGGGAATAATTTAGCGGTATAGCAAAGCGAATATGAAGCCATTGATTCATGTATATCCAAACTAAAAGTTGTGGGGTTTTAGGCAGGGCCTGAACGCGGCAAAATGGATAATATACATCTTAGGGCATACCGGTTATTTTTTATTTATTCCCTTTATCGTTGTAATCAAATATTAGGGACTCCCCTTCGAAATATGGAGTCAGTTTTTCTCCAAGGATTTTAATATTATACTTTTTAAGTACATTCTTTCTCAATCTTTTATCTTGCTTCTTCTGTTTCTCGGAAATTTTAGTAGGAGGGCCGCCAATAGTCATATTATCCATAAGGTGATTTGACGCCAGTTTAATTTCTCCAAAATCGATATGGTTATATCCACTCGGGATATTAAGAAACTTAATAGGATAAAAGCCTAGATGATAAAATTTAAGTGTCCCTGTATTGCCTTGTAATTTTAGTTCAAAATTTCCATAAAAGTCAGTGAGTGTTCCATTTTGAGTGTTATTTAAATCTGTAATATTTACTCCTGTTATAGATTGATTTGTTTCATAATCAATTATTCTCCCTTTTATAATAGACTCCTGACTATAGGTTTGATTACCTAATAAAATAAGGAAGGTGGTAATAATGAACTTAAGTTTCATCATGTAGATAGTGTTGGTTTTAGTTTTCATGCGGTTCTATATTTGGCCTAACATACTTGTGTATTATTATGTTTTAAGGTATTTTTTCCTTGCGAAACAGTTTCACTAGGCCTTCACTAAAGCCTCAGCGATACACAGTTAGCAAAATATGGAGAGAAACCTATCTAAAGTTTCAATTTAAAGAAAATATTGTTTGTACGGAAATTCTTCAACCATCAATTTCACTGTTTAGAGGTGACTGCTTTAGTTAATGGCTAGCGAAAAACTATAATATGACTAAACTGTATTTGTTTATTTTTAGCAAAGGTCATACTGGCCGGTAGTCCCGCCGCTTAGTGTGGGAAGTACTGATTACTTTTTTCATTGTGTATTGTTCAATGAATCCTGCGTTAGCTATTGCAGCGGCATCCTTTTTTAAGGGGCCATGGGACCTTTAAAAAAGATACAGCGGAAAGAGCGACCCGATAGGGGAACGCCTATAGAAATAAAACACTTATTTTAGGTAGGCTTGGACAGGGAGATTCCTTTAAATCCTGTGCGGAAGAAGTGTCATTTAGCGCTCTGTAGGGATGGTATCTCCGAACTATGATACGATTCTTCCCAGAATTTTTACGGTGCGAATAGCTGTTTTGACTGAAATATTAATTAGCGCTATCCTAATAGTTTTGGAGATAATATGGTATATTTCGAGCTTAATTAAAATAGAAAATCAAAATTCAGTATAATTATATAAACACACCTATTAATGAAAAACAATTCTAAATTTAAACTTTTGGCCTTATCCGTAGTTATCGGTTCGGTCGTATTTTATTTGGGAAGCTCTTTTAAAAAACATACCGACTGGGTACAGTTATTTAATGGAAAGGACCTTAAAAATTGGCAGATTAAAATCACAGGTCACGAATTAAACGAAAATTTCGGTAATACCTTTAAGGTAGAAGACGGAAATATTCAGGTTAGGTACGATGAATACGATGCCTTTGATCAGAAATTTGGCCATCTTTTTTACGAAAAGCCATTTTCAACTTATTTATTCGCTGTAGAATATAGGTTTGTTGGTGACCAAGTAAAAGGGGGACCAGGATGGGCGTACCGTAACAGTGGGGTCATGATTCACGGACAAGATCCGGCAGAGATGACCGTAGATCAGGATTTTCCAAACTCTATTGAAGTACAGCTTTTGGGTGGTAACGGCAAAGACGAGCGATCTACCGCTAACCTTTGTACTCCTGGTACACAATATGAAAAAGACGGAAAAATAATGAAGCAACATTGTTTTAATTCTAATTCTAAAACCTACCATGGTGAGCAATGGGTACGTGCAGAAATATTGGCATTGGGCGATTCTTTGATCGTACACTACGTGAACGGAGAAGAAGTAATGCGTTATGAAAAGCCACAATTAGACCCAGTGAACGGAGCAGAACAGGGAGCCTTGTTAAAAGGAGGTACTATTTCCCTTCAAAGCGAAAGTCACCCAGTCGATTTTAGAAAAGTTGAGATCATCAATTTGGAAAAGTATGCCGATAATCCTAAAAAGCTTCAAAAGGTGGTTAAAAAGCTGATGGCCGAAAAAAGAGTGCCAAAACAATAGTAAAATAAATTGTTTTTAAATAAAAAAGGCCTGTAGCTATAATTTGCTACAGGCCTTTTTTTAGTGATTTATGGCTATTATATACTATTTAAAATCTTCTACTTTTAATTGCTTGTTTTGCCAGTAGGCTTCGTTTCTAAACTCGTAAGTAGTCGGTTGGTAATCGCCTACAAGAGTTACGTTGGCCTTAGAAGGAACCGGTAATTCTAGCGCCCAGTAAACACCGTTGACCAATAGTCTACGGGTACCTTCTATTAGTAAATCATTGGCAGCTCCTACGGTAGAAGTAAAGACCTTTCCTTTTTTTCCTTCTGGCAACTGGTAGCTTTTGGTCCAAGCAATGGGCATCATAGGGTTGTTTACATCGACTCCCTGGTCATTGGTGCCGGGAAGTTCAGCATCGGTTGGTTTCATTCCATAAAAAATATCCGCTGGGTCAAACTCTCCTTTTCTGTTCACCACTTGCCCTAATAAAATAGGTTGTGAATCTCCCGGAAGAGGAAGTCGAACTCCATACACATCGGTAGGCCCCCAAACATCGCCATCGGAAATACCATTGGTAATATCGTGATTCATAGCAGTAGGTGCTATAATTCCACGGGTACTTTGGTGTTTGTGTGAGCCGTGATGGGAAATCCATTTTTCTCCCAATACTAAACGGCCAAAGCCGTCTTTCCAAGCTGTTTTTTCTCCTTGGTAGCCATTGCTGTAATGGGTAAATTGGGAGTCGGAATCCTTGTCAAAATTAAAGGCATGGGTCGCTGTTCGGATGCCCATTACAGGTTTTCCTTTCCTTAGGTAATTGTCGATATGTTGCATCTGCTTGTCCGGCAGGGCTCTAAACCTTGTAAAAATGACCATCATATCTGCATCGGTTAGGGTTTCTAGGCCCGGGATATTGTAGCTGTAATTGGCATTGATGATACCGGGTTTCTCTGGGTCTTGAGCAAATAATACCGTGCATTTAAAACCATGTCTTTTTGATAAGATTTTGGCTAGCTGCGCCATGGCTTCCTCGGAACGGTATTCTTCATCGCCCGTTATGAACACAATATGTTTTGATGTTTTCTTTTTCCCTTCAAAGGTCAACCATTGTGTAGCGTTTTCAGTTACTTGTTCCGCATTGGGAGTCATTGCTTTTTGTCCGCTACAGGCCATTAATACGGCACAAAGAAGAACATATACTAGGTTTTTCATGAAAATAGAATAAATTATTTTTAAATAGTTACTATTAGTTTTTCCTTGGAGATTATAATTAGAGCGCCTTGGAAAGGGTATCGTTAAGAACGATCTATACCTTCTTTAATAAATTTTAGCCCCTCGGTATACACCTCCTCGGCAGGGGAATAATCCCTCCAGACATTAATGGCATTGGCAAACTCGGGGATTATGGTACTAAATGCTTCTATAGTAAGCCAGCCGTTGTAGTTGACTTCTTTTAGAGTACTAAAAACCTCTTTCCAATGTACCTGCCCGCTGCCAGGGGTACCTCGGTCGTTTTCACTGATGTGTACGTGTTTTAGGTGGGGAGCAATAGTTTTTATGGCTTGGGCCTGACCTTTTTCTTCAATATGCGCATGATGGGTGTCGTACATGGCACCCAAGTTGGGATGGTTCACTTGGCTCGCCAAGGAGCTTAAGTCTGCCATAGTATTGTACAAATAGCATTCAAACCTATTTAAGGCTTCGGGAGCGAGAACAATGCCTGCGGCAGCGGCGTACTCAGATCCTTTTTGTAGCATTTCTACACTCCACTGTCGTTCACTTTCAGTAGGAGGTTGACGGGTGAAATATGCAAAACTAGAATGGAAAGGACCGCAAATTACTTCTGCATTCATGGCTGCTCCCATATCTATGGACCATTTTAATTTCGCCAAGCCGGCAGCCCTTGTTTTGGCATCTGGACTAGCTATATTTTCCTCCGGAGCTAAGGAAGCAACACAGGTAACCCCCATGTTTATATCAGTAAAATGCGTGCCCAGTTTTGAATAGTGCTCTAAATTACCCTCGCCTAAAAACAGCTCAATGCCGTCGTAGCCGGTGTTTTTTATTTTATCTATGATGTTGTAGTGTGCTTCTGTCACATGATTGGTCCAGAGCAACATATTCATTCCAATCTTCATTTGTTTAGGTATAGGTGTTAATATTGAGATCCTGTGTGGGCAGTGTTCCTCCTTTTAGGTCTTTGTAAATATGAAATTACATTTGGCTATACATTGTTTTATGGGTCCGATTCGGACAAAAAGAATTTGGCCCATCCCTAGCATAGGTTTGGTTGGAAATTTTTAGTATAACTAAAATTATAAGGTACTAGGGATGGGCCAAGTATTTATGCCATAGCAAATTGGGCTTTTCTTTTCTTGACCCAAAATAATAGTATGGTAAAGAGGACAACTAAAATGGCAGGAAAAAATACCATTGTTCCCAAAGTTGCTTGTCCTGACACTAACTCTAGTTGATCACCGGTTAGTCCCTGGGACGCGGCGGCGGCCTTGTCTGCATCTATCCAGCTTCCAATAATAGGTTGGAATATAGAAGAAGAAAACATCCCTACGGCTCCTATAATAGACATCCCTAAGGCGCCACTTTGTGGGATTTTGTCAGCTATAAAACCGATCATATTTGGCCAGAAATAGGCAATGCCCAGAGCAAAAAAGATAGCGGCAACATAGGCCATGCCCCCTGTCTGCGTACTAAAAAGATAGACGCCAATAGTAGCCAGTACTGCAGAGCCCAAAAGTACTCCCGTTTGATCGAACTTTTGAACCACTTCTCCACCAAAATAACGGGCAAAGGCCATTAGTCCTGTTACCAACGCTAATACCAACATGGGCTTGGCACCACTTTTAGCTAAAATTAGTCCGACCCATTGTTGAGGACCAAACTCAGAAATAGCGGTTAAAGCCATACAGACCATCATAAAAATAAACAAAGGTGAAACCATTGCTTTTAAATTGCCTTTTAAGGAGGCAGCTTCCTCTACCTTCGGCTGTGGCCATGATTGTCCAAAGAACAAATAGGCATATATTAAGGTAGGGATTAATATAAGCCAAATCTGTGTTTGCCACCCAAATCCGGCACTGGTCATAAATTCTGATACTAAACTTCCTATTACAATACCGCCTGGAAACCACATATGAAAACGATTCATCATTTTGCTCATGGTATTCCCTTGAAAAGCATCGGCAATCATCGGGTTACATGCAGCTTCTGTACAACCATTACCCAATCCTATGAGCAGGGTTGAAACAAGTAAACCAATGTAACTGCCCGAATAAATGGTCATTATAATACCAATAGCATGGGCGAAAAAAGCAAATTGCATAATTATTTTTCCACCTACCGTATTATAAATAAGGCCGCCTATGACCATCGATATTGGAAAACCCAAAAACCACATAGAATTTATAAAACCTAACTGTTCTCCAGAAAGGTTCAATTCTTGTCCTAGTTGGGGTAAAATTCCAGCCCTTATACTAAAAGATAGAGCCGTTGTTATTAAAGCAAAACAACTTGCATAAAAGAGTTTCTTGTTATTTGCGTTTTCCATAGTTTTAAAATGTATTTAGGTTTTGGTTTATTTTATTGTTCGTGATGTATTTATGATAAATTATAGTTGTAAATGCAATTTATTTTAAGCCGATTTTATATCAATTTGATTAAAAATATGATCACAAATAATGTATATCTTATATTTTAAGGAAAATGTTAAGTAACAAATCTAAAACTTATAGCGATTTTAAATTTCCTATTTCTTACTAAAAGATGACACTATTTTATCTTATCCGCTGTATTTTGGGAAATAATATGCAAGGTTCTTAAAAGAATAATATCATAAATAGGGCAGATTTTGGCCAGTGGATAACTCCCTTTCGGGAAACTACTGAACAGTTTCTTTTTAGCAGTTTATTAAGAAATACTAGTTTTAATATCTAGAAACAGTTTACGGTATTCTAGTGGACTCATATTAGTAATAGCCTTAAATTGACGGTTAAAATTGGAGAGGGTATTAAATCCACATTCATAACAGATTTGAGATACATTGAAGTTGTCTTCTAGAAGAAGTTTACGGGCATGGCCAATTCGAATATCATTTACAAATCGTGTAAATGTTTTATTTGCCCTTGGCTTAAAGTAGCGACAAAAGGAGGTAGTGGTCATATTTAATAATTCAGAAATTTCTTCCAAGGAGATTTGAGATTTAAAATGAGTCATCACATAATCGTACACCAAATGCATTTTTTCGGCATCGTCTCCTTTAAACAAGTTGGTGTATCCTGGACTCGAAAGCAAATGGAACTCTTCGCTATTGGCTAGAAGATTAATGATTTTAAAGAGTTTGATGATGCGTTTAAAACCCGTTTCATTGGCTATTTTAAGAAGTGATTTATTGACCTTTTTTTTAGTCTCCCCATAAAACTCCATACCTCTATAAGAGTTTTCTACCAATTTGTTAATTTTATAGAACTCTTCCTTACTTAAAAGGGATTCATTCAATAGTTCGTGGTCAAAATAAATCACCAAGCCCCTAGTGTTTAATTCACTGTCTTTATCAAAAAAAGCCTCATCACTCCGCCATAGATGAGGAAGGTTGGGGCCCGTCAGCACTAAGTCTCCTTCGGTGAAATTCTGAACATGGTCACCTATAAATCGAGTACCATATCCATTTACAATAAAGGAAATTTGAAACTCTGGATGAAAGTGCCATTTAGGGTTAAAGTATGGTCCGGTGATGTCCTTGTAGATAAAAGTCTCCTTAGGGGTGAGGGTTTTTTCTATGTTGGCCGTGCGCATAATTTTTCTGTTTTTTTTCTAGTCCGAGCTAATTTAGGATAAAAAAGTGTCACTTTTTAGTAAAAAAAAGGAAATATCAAGTTTAAATCTGTTCTAGATTTGTAAGGTGTCATTACATCTGTATAAATATAAGGCTGTGATTTTTATGAATAATATAATTATTTGTAGGCTTATTTAAAGGATTGATACTGTAGATTTTTTATTGAGGCTAATGAGAAATTGATGGGCTGAGCACATAAAAACAGCTTTTGAAGGCACCATCATTTTAATGTTGAAAGAGTAGCCATGAAAAAGTCTATACTCCCTGACCATAAAAGATATAATGAATAAAATGTATAGTTATGCAAGAAAATAATTTCCCTAAACTCCATAACGCTTCATGGCCAGGCGTGGTGGGGAAAGGACCAGATTCGGAGCCTACAATTTCTATAGATACCATGATAGATCTTACTGCCAAGGCATCGGTAGACGGGGTGAAGTTTGATGGATTTGATCTTTTTTTATTCGAACCACATTTAGATATCAATGCCTCCGATGATGGCATAAAAATAATAGCAGACAAAGCTAGGGCCAAAAATCTGGAAATAGGGAGTCTTGTCGCTCCTGTATGGGCACCAGTTGGTGGCGGTTCTGCGATGGGATCAAAGGCTGAACGCGATAAGTTTTTGGAACAAATTAAAAAAGCGAGTAAAATAGCTTTTAAACTGCGCGAATTAGGGGTGAGGCCCCATGGTGTAATAAGAATCGATTCTTCCGCGGACCCGGCCAGTTGGGCTAAAGATCCGGTAGGGAATACCAAGCTAATAGCCCAGACCTTCAGGGAAGCCTGTGATATAGCCGCCGATTACGGGGAGTCCTTGGCAGCCGAAGGAGAGATTTGTTGGGGAGGCATGCACGGGTGGAAAGCTATGGTAGATACCCTTGAGGCAGTAAACAGACCTAATATCGGATTTCAAGCAGATATGGCACATACCTTATTATATCTGTTGGGGTACAACAAACCAGACGAAAGAATTTTGCCTCAAGACTTTCAGTGGGAAGATAGAGCCACTTTAACCGAAGGCCTTAAAACTCTAACAGCAGCATTACGACCTTGGACGATCGATTTCCACGTCGCTCAAAACGACGGTACAGTGTTTGGCGCTGGTTCACACGATAAAACAGGGAGACATTGCTTGGCTTCGGACCCCAATGGGAAACTCAATATTACCGAGGATGCCGGATTTTGGCTAAGGGACGATCAGGGAGAATTGACCAAAAAATTTAAACATATATGTTGGGACGGTTGTATGTTTCCTAATGAGGTAATGATGCAACCAAAAACATGGAACGATATTCTCAAAGCTATGATAAACGTCCGCCAAAAACATGGTTGGTACGAGGCAGAATAACTCTAATAGCTTTAAAGATTAGTAGAAAAAATAGAGACGATAATTTAAAAAGAACATTTAAAATATGTCAACAAAAAAAATTGTACGAATAGGATTGATCGGATACGGATTTATGGGAAGAACCCATACCAATGCCTATAAAAGGGTAGGTGATTTTTTTCCTGAATTAGAGTACCGGCCTGTTTTAAAGGCAGTATGTGCCCGTAATCTAGAAAGGGTACAGGCGTTTGCCGAGCAATGGGGCTACGAATCAGTGGAAACAGATTGGAGAGCATTGATAGCTCGTGACGATATTGATGCTGTAGATATATGTACCCCCAATAATATGCATGCAGAAATTGCCATTGCGGCAGCAGCGGCAGGAAAAATGGTGCTTTGTGAAAAGCCATTGGCCAGAACCGTAGCCGAGGCCCAGCCCATGGTAGATGCCGTGGAGAAAGCAGGTGTTAGGAATACGGTTTGGTACAATTACCGCAGGGTGCCGGCAGTTACCCTAGCCAAAAAATTGATTGATGCCGGAAAATTGGGAAAAATATTCCATTACCGTGCCAATTTCTTGCAAGACTGGACCATTAGTCCAGAACTACCACAAGGTGGAGAAGGCTTATGGCGTTTAGACAATGAGGCGGCAGGATCCGGGGTTACCGGAGATCTTCTCGCCCATTGTATCGATACGGCCATGTGGCTAAATGGCGGCATAAAGGATGTGTCGGCAGTAACAGAAACCTTTATTAAAGAACGATTGCACTCCGGAACAGGAGAGGTAACGCAAGTAGGGATAGACGACGCTTGTATTTTTCACTGCCATTTTGAGAATGGTTCCTTAGGAGTTTTCGAATCTACACGCTATGCCCGTGGCCATAAGGCCCTTAATACCTTTGAAATTAATGGGGAACACGCTTCCATTCGTTGGGATCTGCACGACCTGAATCGCTTGGAATATTTTGACCATAGGGACGATCCTCTGATTAGGGGCTGGCGAACTATTCATGTCACCGATGGCGATCAGCCCTATATGGATAAATGGTGGGTACCTGGTTTGTCAATCGGTTATGAGCACACCTTTGTACATCAAGTAGCCGACTTTTTACAAAGTATAGAAGAACAAAAGATCTGTTCCCCTACCTTTAGAGAGGCACAGGAAACCCAAAAGGTCTGTGAGGCCGTATTGGAGTCCGCCGTCACAAGAAGCTGGAAAGATACAGGAGTACGCTGGGAGGCCAGTCGATTAATAAATGCTGAACATTAAATGAGTACAGAGTTAAAAGGGTTTTGCCTTCATGGCAAACAGAAGATAAGCCCTAGTTCGGGAATTCCCATCATGAGCAATACGGAAGTCGTAGCCCTAGAAATACCTTCCTTGAAGGAAGGGGAAATATTGGCAAAGACATTGTATACCGGTATTTGCGGATCTGATAATAGCGCTTCCTTGGGGAAGGCCAATTTTGATTGGGTAGAACGGCCTAGAGTGATTGGGCACGAATTTAGTGCTGAAATCTTGGCTTTGGGACCTGGCGACCATGGCAATCTTAAAGTGGGCGATGTCTTTACCCCCTTGGCCATGCTGGGGTGTAGAGAGGAAGCATGTCCTGCCTGTAGCGTGTCCAAGTGGAATTTATGTCCGTCCAAACAAATTATCGGTTTTCATAGAAACGGAGGTTTTGGCCAACAGGTGGTGTTAGAGTCAGACAGGGTGGTTCCCTTAATGAAAGGCTTAACACCGGCACAAGGGGCTTTAGTAGAACCCTTGTCCGTGGTGGTTAATGCCTTGCATAACAAGTGTCATATCAAACCGGGACAAGATGTAGTTGTCACAGGATGTGGGATTATAGGGTTAATGGCGGCAGAGTTAGCCAAGGCGGCAGGGGCTAGGGTAGCAATTACCGGTTTGGCTAGCGATAAGGAAATTCGCCTAAAAGCAGCAAAAGAACGCGGCTTTATCACTATAGAAGTATCCCCAGAGAATAGCTTATCAACGCAATTGTCAGCAGGAATTACCGATGCTAATGGTATTCCCTTTGGAGTGCTTGGAAAGGTAGACCTACTGATAGAATGTTCCGGAGTGCCACAGGTATTATCCGAAGCTATATCGGTGGTAAGGCCAGAAGGAGATATTTGTGTTATAGCGACTTATGGACAGGACGTTGCCATCAATGCTACGCATCTTACCCGTACTTCTTTAAATATGAGAGGCTCTATGGGATCGTGTAGAGAAGATTATATGGTGGCGCAGAAACTCATGGTAACCGGTGTATTCCCCTCAGAACACTATACCAATATATATGACTTTAAAGACATTCGCCAAGCTTTTGAAGACTCTATACTAGCCAACAACGTCAAGGCAGTCATAAAAATGAATTGAACCATGGGGCTCCCATTTTAAAAAATAATACATGCATACAATATTTATAACTGGCGGTACAGGTTGTATAGGGTCAGTTACCATTTATAAATTATTACAATCCAAAGAAGTAGGGAAAATTGTGGTTGCTTCGAGGTCCAATAACACAGCTCCCCTCAAATTATGGTTGGGAGAAGATTTAGATCCTAGAGTAGAATTCATATCCTTGGATGTGGCAGACTATAGGGCTATTGAAGAGGTTGTTCTAACGGTAAACCCAACCCATATCATTCACTTAGGAGCGTATCAAAGTCCGGATTGTTCTAAATACCATATCCAGGGAATGGAAATTAATACGGGAGGTACTATGGCATTATTTGATGCTGCAGAAAAATTGCCCAATTTACAACGGTTTGTATTTGCTAGTTCCGCCGCCGTTTATGGAATGAGAGCTATGTATCCTGAACCGGGAATTGCCGAGGACGCTCCATTGGCACCACCCAACCATTACGGAATTTGGAAATTGGCAGGAGAGCATTTGGCCCGATTGTTTTATGATAATACCAAAGTGCCTACCGTTTGCCTAAGAATAAATACCACCTATGGCAAAGGCAGGGACCAAGGTAAAACCTCGGCACCTACCAATGCCCTTAAAGCAATCGCAACCGGAGCAATTATTGGGGCTTCTATACCTTTTGAAATGCCGTATCAGGGCCGCGAAAATTATCACTTTGTAGAAGATGTAGGAGCGCATTTTGCAGCTTGTACCTTGCAACCGTACAAGGGCTTTGGAGCATTTAATATTAAGGGAGAAACAATAGCGATCACCGAATTTTTAGCCATCGTAAAACAACAGGCCAACGAAATGGGGATAGGCGAATTTGCAGAACTCTCCATAGTAGCAGGGGCAGATCCAAATTTATTTGTTTCAGATTTAAGTCATGATAAAATTGCAGCTACCTTTAAAGATTTGCCGTTGACCAGTATTGCTGAGGGAGTAAGGAGGTCTCTAGAGGAATTCCTAGAAATGGCAAAAACCGGAAGTTTAAATTATTCATTAAAAAGTATATGAAAACGATAGGGATTGGATTTCTTGGTGCCGGGGATATTGCAGATCTACATGCCGAAGCCATAAACGGTTTGGAAGGGGCAACCCTAGTGGGACTATGGAATCGGACGGCAGAGAAAGGAAAGGTCAAAGCCCTGAAATATGGCTGTAAGACCTATAATACCGAGGACGATTTGTTAAACGACCCTGCTATAGATGCTGTGTTTATCCTGACCAATATGGAAACCCATTGCGAATACACCCTTCGGGCAGCAAAGGCAGGGAAACATATTTTGGTCGAAAAACCGGCGGCATCGAGTATTGCAGAATTGGAAAAAATGAATAAGGCCGTGATGGAGGCTGAGGTGCACTGCATGCCCGTACATAATTATATTTATGAAAGCGGTATAGAACGGGCCAAATCTATGATAGATAGTGGGAAATTAGGCGATATCACCCAGTTTTATATGATGTATAACATCCATCATGCCGATGATGTCAGGGCGCGCTACCCAGGAGTAATACGTCAAATACTGACACACCATAGTTATACCATGCTATTTTTAGCCGGGCTCCCTAGGACTATTTCTTGTATGAAACATACGGTAGATGCGACTATAGCTCCTCAAGAAAATGTAGCCATGGTCAATATAAAAATGGAAAATGGCGCCTTGAGTCACCTTAGTGCAAGCTTTGCCAATGATGATCATGCTGGGGATCCGTGGAGCTGTATTATAAAAGTAATAGGCACCAAAGGAAGTACCCGGTATAGTTACCGAGACTGGGTAATTAATGAAAGGAACGGGGCACACTCCCAAACATATTATGCCTATCCCGAATCTATTAAAAATACCACCACCCATTTTATAAATAAAGTGATCCGAGAGGGGGGACAACCCTTATCAAGTCTAGAAGATGCCATCAATTGTCAAAAAATCATTGAGGCCTGCGAACGGTCTGTTGCAGAAGAAGTCCATGTTAAATTTCAAAAATAACCTCGAGCCAAATAAAATTATGAGAATAAAACTTAATCTTTCCTTGATAAAATACAGCCTTCTTTTTGGGGTATTCCTAGCTATAAGCAGCTGTAATAAACAAGGACCTACTTTGCATATAAGCGAGAATTCCCATATTGTGATTTTAGGGAATAATTTAGGATCTAGAATGACCCATTTTGGTCATTTTGAGACCGAAATGCAATTGCGCTATCCCGACAGCCTTCTTTTTATCAGGAATATGGCCGACGGTGGAAACACACCGGGATTTAGGCCGCACCCCTCCCGAGATTCCCCTTGGGCCTTTCCGGGGGCAGAGGTGTTTCAGACAGAACTTGCGCAGAAATCGGGAAATACCGGTCATTTTGACTCTCCGGACCAATGGTTGACCAAGCTGAAGGCCGATATCATCATAGCTTTTTTTGGCTATAATGAATCTTTTGAAGGAGCGGCCGGGCTAGAAAACTATAAGGCAGAACTTCAGGCCTTTATACAACATACCCTCAACCAGCAATACAATGGTACCGCTGCCCCACAATTGGCACTAGTATCACCCATAGCTTTTGAAGATCTTTCTGCAAAAATGGATTTGCCCAATGGCGTAAATGAAAATAAAAACTTAGCGCTTTATACAGCCGCAATGAAGGAAGTTGCAGCTGCGAATAATGTGTTGTTTGTTGATGCCTTTGAGCCCACACAAAAATGGTATGACAACGAAAAGCAAGATTTGACGGCCGATGGATTTCAACTGAATGATTTTGGTTATAAGAAATTTTCGAAACTATTGGCAGATCAGATATTTGGAAATAGAAAAGTTAAGGCTGAAGAAAATCGAGCTTTGGTTCTTGATGCGGTAAAGGAAAAAAATTGGTTTTGGCTCAACGATTATAAAATTCCTAATGGGGTACATGCCTATGGAAGGCGTTATGATCCCTTTGGTCCAGATAATTATCCGGCCGAGATTGAGAAAATACGACAAATGACGGCGATCAGGGATACTGCCATTTGGGAGGCTGTTAAGGGTGTGTCGAAAGATTTGGCCGCTGCAGATGCCAAGACTCGAGAACTTCCGGTGATAGAAACCAATTATAGGTACAAAGGGACTAATGGAGGTCCAGCATACCTATACGGGAAAGAAGCCGAAGAAACCATAGAAGTGGCCGAAGGATATAAAATAGAGCTTTTTGCCTCTGAGGAGGAATTTACCGATCTGGCCAATCCGGTGCAGCTATCCTTTGATAACAAAGGTCGTTTATGGGTAGGGGTTATGCCTAGTTATCCACATTATAAAGCTGGGGATAGCAAGCCAAATGATAAGCTATTGATTTTGGAAGATACCGATAATGATGGAAAGGCCGATAAACAAACTGTTTTTGCTGATGGCCTACACCTTACTATTGGGTTTGAATTTGCCCCAGAAGGAGTGTATGTTTCCCAAGGGACAAATTTAGTGTTGTTAAAAGATACCGACGGAGACGATAAGGCCGATGTCACCGAGGTTGTTTTAAGTGGCTTCGACGATCATGATACGCATCACGCCATCAGTGCATTTACTACAGATCCTTCAGGAGCGATCTATATGGGCGAAGGTGTATTTTTACATACCAATGTAGAGACTGCTTATGGACCGGTAAGGGGAACCAATGGCGGATTTTACCGATATAGCCCACAGCGGCACCATTTGGAACGAACCGCTCAGTTATCTATTCCTAATCCCTGGGGAATCGCCTTTGATGATTGGGGTCAGAATTTCTTTGCACATACCTCTGGGCCAGATATGACTTGGATGATGCCAGGAACTATTAAACCACGTTATGGAAAGGCGTCTCCACTGCCGAAAAACCTGATTCAGGCAGAACACAGGGTGCGACCAACCTCGGGACTAGAATTTATATCTAGTAGACATTTCCCAGAAGAAGTTCAAGGAGATATCATTATCAATAATACGATTGGTTTCTTAGGGACAAAACAACATACTATGGTCGATGATCCTGAGTCTGCAGGCTATATCAGTACCCATAGGTTAGATTTAATGAGATCTACGGATACTAACTTTCGACCTGTTGATATGGAGTTTGCTCCAGATGGGTCCTTATACTTTTTAGACTGGCACAATGTATTAATCGGTCATATGCAGCACAATGCTCGTGATCCGTTACGCGATCATGTACACGGTAGAGTGTATCGAATTACGTACCCGTCCAGACCATTAGTAGAACCAGCTAAAATTGTTGACGCCAGTATTGGAGAATTGTTAGATAATTTAAAGCTGCCAGAATACCGAACAAGGTATCGTACCAAAAGAGAGTTACGTGCTAGAAATCAGGACGAGGTATTAGCTGAATTAAAAGATTGGGTTAAAAACCTGGATAAAAACGACCCTAGATACGAGCATCAATTATTAGAGGGCCTTTGGGTAAGTTGGGGGCTTAACAAAGTAGACGGCGATATATTGAACCAAGTATTAAAAGCAGATGATTTTAGGGCACGTGCAGCCGCTGTTAAGGTGTTGCGATATGCCGGACATCAGATTGCCGATCAACCTCAATTATTAATGCAAGCAGCAACCGACGAGCATCCGCGGGTTCGATTAGAGGCCTTGGTTGCCAGTTCGTGGTTACCAAAAGAAATAGGGCTGCCCATTGTTGAGGCAGCCGGAAAAATGCCTTTGGACGATTGGATGCAAAAACCTTACGAAGCGGCGATTGCCCATTTAAACGGACATAATTTAGGGGAAGATCCAGATGCAGTTAAGGTACAAACCGATTTGAAAGGAAAAGATAAGGATCTGTATGTAAAGGGAGCCGCTATTTATGCAAGAGAAGGGTTTTGTATTACCTGTCACCAACCCAATGGAAAAGGACTAGAATCCTCGGGCTTTCCTCCATTAGATGGTTCCGAGTGGGTAACGGGTAGTCAAGAACGTCTCATTAAATTAACCTTAAAAGGGATGATGGGACCTATAGAAGTAAAAGGAAAAAAATATCCTGGACAGGTACCCATGACACCATTTGGAGGCATGTTGAACGATGAGGAAATGGCATCGGTATTAACCTATGTCAGAAATACCTTTGGCAACAAAGCTTCGGCAATTGCTCCGGAAAAAGTGAAGGAAATAAGAGCGCAGATTAAAGATAAAGAAGGGTTCTATAGCGCAGAGGAATTATTAAAAGAACACCCGAATAACTAAAGTATAGCTATATACACATAATAGAAGAATGCCGGGAATAGATTAAAACCTATTGCCGGCATTTTTTTGTTTTTTCTTAATTTTAGAATAATATATTTTAATTCCACTAACATATAGGATAGCTGGAACAAATCCGGCTAAAAATACCAGAAACCTTCCAAAATACCCAGCGATTTCCCCAATGTGAAATGGGTAGAACTGCGCTGCTATCTTCTGGTTAGCTAAATCACTGTCATAGTCCGTTAAACTGTTGATATGGCCACTACTATCTACCTTTAGCTCTTTGGTTTTTCTTAGTCCCATACCAATAGCTCTATTTTTGATGTATCTGAAATGATAGGGGGATGTTCTTTTCTTAGGGAAATAAATGGCCCTTAGAGCATAGTCCGGATCAGGATTGTCAATATAATGCTGGTAACCTGTAGATGCCGCTACCGCTTTGGTAGGTGTATCCTGGGGAAGCGATTTTTCAGTATTGAAAACCTCCAAGGCTTTTTTATAATAACTGTGATAGGTAAAATAGCCGCCCGAGAAAGCCATAAGCAAAAGTGGTATAAAGAAACATATTCCCAATACCTTGTGTAAATTATAGTTAAAAAGTTTTTTCTTGGGTTTCCATTTAATTTTAAACCCCTGTTTTAGGTTGTTGCTATACGCCTTATACCACATAAAAAAACCAGAAAGCAAGAGGAGGACGAAAAAAATAAGGGTACTTCCGCCAACGATATATTTTCCAATATCGGGTATGCCCAAGGTGCGATGGATCTTTATTAAATCTTCAAAAAATTGAATAGAGGTCGACTTTTCCCCTAAATAGATGGCGTTTTGTGGGTGATAATAATGTGTTTCACCGTTGTTGAAAAGTATAGAAATACTTTGTTGTTCCCTATAAGGTAGGTTTACCCTATCGATACTGTCCCTATGTTTTTCTATTAAAGAAGCAGTCGTACTATGCAAGCTGGTTTCCGAGATGTTTTCAAATAAGGGAACCTGTAATAAATGTGGGTTTAAAGTACTAACTATTTCTGGCTGCCAAACATACAGCGCTCCTGTTAGTCCGGAAATAGAAGCCAAAAGTCCACAACTTAGGCCCAACCACAAATGAACCTTCTTAATATATCGCAAGCTTTTTTTCATGAAATAGGGGAGTTCTTAAACAAAACAAGGTATGCCCTTGTGGGCATACCTTGGGAGTAGTAATTAAAAGTTGTAAAGTAAACTTAGTTTTAGGTTAGCACCTTCCCCGGTTCCGGAAAAAGATTTTAAGGGTGCCGCCCATTGCGCTCTTGCCGGTAGGTAATATTCGTTGAATAAATTATTGACGGCCAAAGAAGCGGTCATATTGGACTGTAGCTTGTACGAGGCACTCAAATTTACCAGGGTATAACCGTTCACAGGGAATTCTGTATGGCGAT
The DNA here is from genome assembly GCF_012272855.1 of Arenibacter sp. 6A1. Lineage (GTDB taxonomy): Bacteria > Bacteroidota > Bacteroidia > Flavobacteriales > Flavobacteriaceae > Arenibacter. Next base: position 19,547 of record NZ_JAAXCQ010000010.1, read on the forward strand.
AGGCCCAATTTTGGTTGTTGTCCAAAAACGGATCAAACCTTTTTCGATCTCCTAAATGGGTCATTCTAATAGAAGTGCTTAGTTTTTCAGTAGCATTCCAATTGACGTAGGCCGTTAATTTTGGAGCAGAAATAACATCACCACCGAGATAAGTCAGTTCACTTTTGTTGTCCAAGCTTTCCTTCATCCCTTCTACATAAGAGTAGGAAGTACCCAATGCTATTTTCTTGTTCCAAGTGGTATAATCTATGGCAACTTCCCCGCCGAAAATCTTTTGCGGTTGTACGGACGGTAAAAAGGCATTTAGATCGTCATTGAAAGTAACACCGGTTCCCAAATTAGAGGTACTGTAATATCCCACAGCTTCTATGCGCAAGGAATTGAAATTTGAAATAAAACCAAATTCATAATTTTCGGTTACCGCTGGTTCCAATTGTATGTCATTGACATTTTCAGCCACGGCCGACTTTAATACAGCTCCTAAATCGGCAATAGAAAATCCTTGTGAAAAACTAACGTATGGAATAAATTCTTGATGCGCTATATACCTTAGTCCCAGGTTGTATGCTACATTATTAAACTCAAGGTCTCCTCCTTTTACGGCTACGGAAGTATTGTAATTTCCGTCTCCCTTGGCCGAATACGGTAGGGTTTGGTAGTCGGCAATTTCCATATTCATATCATCATACCTTAAGCCAGCTTTTAAGACCCATTCCTTATTGAGTTTTACGGTCGATTGAAGGTAGGGAGCCCAACTGATAAGATTAACATTTGGTACCCAAAGTCTGCCATCTAACAATCCTTGGTTGGTTTTGTCTTTTAATACATCTAGTCCGTAAGTGAAAGACATGTCTATGTCTTCAAATTGGTTGATGCTAGTATTGAAATTAGGTCTAATACCCCATTTTTCGGCATTGATAACAGACTGCCCGCCGTTCTCAAATTTATCGGAATAGAAAAAAATGTTTTCGGTATTTTGGTAATAGATATCCGTTTCAAAATCGGTGGTTCCCGAAAAAATATTGTTTAAATTATATTGTAGCTGTCCATTGATCAAGGTAGCTCCTGTAGCTTTCTCGCCCGGAACGGAACCCTTAATACCATAGGCTGGTACTATATTGTAGTCGCCTTGTTCATTAAAAACCTCCACATCGGCATATACCGGGATAAACGGAGTGTCGTGCACAGATTTATAAAGGTTGGCATTCAAGCTTATTTTTTGATTATCACTAATATTATAACTTAATTTTCCTAAAGAGCTGTAGATGTTAGAGTTGTCTAGTCCGTATGTCGGCAACAATACATTTCCTTTGGCATCGTATTTATTGCCAGTTTGTTCTAAACTACCACTGATGTAGTAATTAAACTTATTCAATTTTCCTTTGAGGGACTGATAAACTCCCCATCCTAAGGCATCCTCAGTACTAGCGAGGTTCGAAGTTCCCCAAAGGTTCGTACTGCCTTCTATTTTTTTGTTGGACGTTGGTTTTTTGGTGATATAGTTTATAAAACCACCGTTACCACCATTACCAAAAATAGAAGTAGCTCCTTTAATTACTTCTACTCGACTAATATCATTGGGGTTTATAGATTTGATACCTAATTGGCCGTTTCTGATGGGTGTAGATTGTGGGATACCGTCTACCATAACCAATAACGAACGCCCTCTTAAGGTCTGTCCCCAGTTAGAATAAGTTCCCGTAGATACGGCAAGTCCGGGAACCGTGAATTCTAGGATTTCGTTGATATTAGAGGTCGCCTTCGAAAACTCCTGAAGTTGTACCTCATTGACCACAGTGATAGAGGCAGGAATTTCAGAAAGATATTCTGAGTTTCTACTGGCAGATACTACCACTTCGTCTAAACTGCTATAGTCTTCTATTAAAACAGTATTATATGTAGTTACAGCTTTATCGGTAAAAGTAATCGTCTTGTTTTGTGGTTGGTAGCCCAACATCCTAAAGGTAACGGTATAAGTTCCTGGGGGAATGTTTTGTAAAGTATAGGCACCATCAAAATTGGTCATAACCCCACTTTGTAGCTCCTGGATAGATATGGATGCTCCGGCGATGGGGGCGTTGTTGGCATCTGTTATAACTCCTTTTAACGCTGATTGCGAAAATAGGTACGTAGAAATGAACAGGGTGAATAGCAATGCAATTTGCTTCATTTTATCCTTATTTAGATTTATTAAAAATAGAGGCGCAAATATATGGGCCAACAATAAGGTTGGCAAGAAGATTTAAATATTTTTTTGACGAAAGGATTTAGTATGATCGTTTAAGGTTGTAAACGAGTTTGTTACAGGGTAAAAAGGATAAAAAAGAACTTGGATTTAAAGCCTAATAATCATTTTATCATCTCTATAGGATTATTTTAAGCGCGATATTATCCTTTTATGTGGATATAAAGTTTAATAGTACCTAGGTAATCGTTGCTTATAAGTAGAGTAAAGTGTAGGTTCCTTTAGCCAAGAAATTATTAAGATAACTTTGTAACAATTGTTACAAGTAGATTCTTATGATAGATTTATATTTGAAGATTAAATGAATGTAAAAACGCTCATAGCACCCTTCATTATCCTTGTGTTTTTAACGAGGCTTTTTATTATTGATGCAGGTTTATTTACCTATGTCAATGAGGGCTCCGAGGTGACTATCTCCAAACCATTTTGCGAAAAAAGGGCTTATAAAGAAAGTCGGGCGTTACCAATACTCGAAAATGTCACAATCATAGATCAGTTTAACCTAGAGTTGTTTTGCACTCATCAGATTTGTTTTAGTTTCGCGGAAATTCCTTCCTTTAATCTTCTAGATAATTTTAAAGGATATGGCTATACTTCAAGCTTAAAAATCAATACCCATCCAGATAAACTGTATCCTCCCCCTAAGATATAACCACACTTCGGAAGACTGCTTTTTGGCAGTTTAGTTAAGGGTGGTCCCATTGGGTTTCCCTTGATGAGATGAAAATATTTTAAGTGTAAATAATATAATTAGTATGACTTCAAAAGTTGTGGTAAGCTTGCGTTCTATACAGCTATTACGAATATTTGTTAGCAGTATCTTTATAATAGCGAGTATAAGCCATTTGTTTAATGTCGAAAAAACGGTAAGACGTTTAGAGTCGGCCAAATTAGGGTATTTAGCCCTTTTCCTTGGAAATCCTACCATATTAGTCGTCGCTTCAGGGATTGTAATGCTCATTGCTGGAATCAGTTTTTGTGTTGGTTATAAGACCCGATGGTCGGCCATAGTGCTCCTAGCAGTCTTAATTCCTATTACCATAACCATTCAAATGGGGCAGGTGACAACACTAGGGCCATTATTTAAAAATATAGCCATTTTAGGTGGACTCCTATTTTTTATCCTAAATGATATACCTAAGAAAATTTGATCCTTATGAAAATAAAATCTTTGATGTTAGTAGCATGTGGTATGCTGTTTTTACCCCTGCTGGGAATGGCGCAAAATACAGTTCAGCCAACGAATTACACTTCCTTGGTTAAAAATGACGGTTTCTTGACTGCAGTCATTGAAACAACGGATGATCTTATTGCTTCCGAGACCAAAAATTTTGGAGAAATACAAATTGTTTTCTGTGGTAAGAAAATTGATCAGTTGACCGATGAGGCTATTATGAAGCCTATTTTAGAGAAAATAAAAGGTAAGCCCGTTACCCTAATGGCCTGTGGATTCTCCCTAAATAAATTTCAGGTCGATCGCACTATAGTGCCAAAGGAAATATTAGTGGTAGATAACGGTATCTTACATCAATTTCAATTATTAAAAAAGGGTTATCTAAGTTTGGACCTTTAATAAAGTAGTATTAACAAAAATAAGTTTCCCATACAACACAGCTTTCTGGAAGTATTGACTTTCGGGTAAACTGTAATGGGATTAAAAACAAAAAACATTAATTCAGATGAAATCAACATTTTTAAAAATATCCTTGGTATTCCTAGCCTTAATTTTTAACCATACTATGAAGGCTCAAGAAATAGAAAAGCTCAACTATGCGATGATGACCTCAAAACTTGAACAATTAAAACCAATTACACTGGCAGCAGGGGAATTGCATAAGGAAGATGGAGCAGGTTTTGGCGCTTTTGAAACCATTATATACGGAAAAGAGGTGGTTGCCTTGACCGATAAAAAGATTATGAAGCCTTACTTGAAAGAAGCAAGGAAAGCTAATGTTTCCCTGGTGGTTTGTAAGATGGCCTTGGATAAATTTGAGATCAAAGAGAAGGATCTGCCCAAGGAACTAAAGGTTGTCCCTAATGCCTTCTTGTACTATTTACAGCTACAGAAAAAAGGCTATTTGACCTTAAGTTTATAAGGGGTAAAAATAGTTCTCTTTTAATAGAGATTTGTTGCTGGCCTAAATAAAAAATAAGGATTTAGATGATATAGCGTTTAAAGCGCCTCAAGAAAATCTATGCCTTTAGGTCAATAAATTTAATAATCAAGGGAAGCCGAAAAATGAAATGGTAACCCAACAAGAAAATATACGATGAATACAAAAAATAAAAAATCGATCATAAAATATTCGGTACTACTAGGTTTAGTTCTTGTACTATATACCACCGGATTGCACGCACAAGTAATAGGCTTTTTTCAGCAAGGAATATTAATGACCGGCCTAATGAATCCTAAAGTGGAGAATACCGCTAAGGAAACGAACTATACACCGGCAGATTATAACCTTCGTCTCATAAATTCTAAAGGAGAAAAGCTGCATTTGCAAGACCTTAAAGGAAAAGTAATTTTTATGAATCTATGGGCCACATGGTGCCCTCCTTGTATTGCAGAAATGCCCACCATTAATGAATTGTACAACAAAATGGATAAGGAAGATGTAAAGTTTATTATGCTTTCTTTGGACAATAATTTTGAAAAAGCAAAAAAGTTTAATGAGAATAAGGGGTATGATTTTGAGGTGTACCAGGTAGATGGATACCTTCCTAGCATGTATAACACCCCAAGCATTCCTACTACTTTTGTAATTGATGCCAAAGGTAATTTGGCCTTGACCCATAAGGGAATGGCCGATTATAGCACTCAAGAGTTCCAGGACTTTTTAAATGGACTAAAATAATCAGATACCGTAGAAAAAGGCTGTGAGAGCAGCTTTTTTCTACGGTATACAGTTTTCTTGTAAAATACCTACTTTGCAATACTGCTGCATGTTAGTATTCTTATATTTGTAAGGTGAAGTTGATAACAATTATATTATCTTTTTATTTTTTAGCCCTTAATTTTATGCCATGTGCCGATGAAGTTCAAGTTGCTAAGGATAGTGTTGTCGAAAATATTATGGCGGTAGACCACAGTCAAGAACACAATGGAATAGCCGATTTATGCTCGCCATTCTGTCTTTGCAATTGTTGTCATGTGAATTCTGTTGATTTTGGGATCACTTCCTTTGAACCAATATCTGCTGTAATACCTTCTAAAATCTACATTCATTTTGATAGTCTTGGTGAAGAAGTAATACATTCTATCCTCCAACCACCAAAAGTTTAATTCAGTTTTTAGGATTCTTATATCCTGTTATTAAGGAATCTGCGAAGGTTTCCTTGGCTTAGCTATACTTTGTTTGAAAAAACGATAGCGGTATTTTTAACTGAATTAACCACTTTATATGATCAATAGAATCATCGATTATTCAATCGATAACAAATTTATTATCGGTCTGCTCACTTTTGCCCTAATCGGGGCAGGGATTTGGAGTATGACCCAAGTACCTATAGATGCCGTACCTGATATTACCAATAATCAGGTCCAGGTAATAACCCAATCTCCCAATTTAGGAACAGAAGATATAGAACTGTTTGTCACCTACCCTGTGGAGGTGGCCATGAGTAACTTACCTAAGGTCCATGAAATAAGATCTATTTCTAGATTTGGGCTCTCGGTGGTAACCATTGTTTTTGATGACGATATGGGGAACTATCTGCCGCGACAGTTGGTAGCCGAAAAGCTTAAGGAGGTGCAAGAACAAATTCCTTCAGGCTTTGGAAAACCCGAAATGGGACCAATCTCGACCGGACTAGGAGAGATTTATCAATATACCCTAGAGGTGTCGAAAGACTTTAAGGATCAATACACCCTAACCGAATTAAGGACTATGCAGGATTGGATTATTCGCCGCCAAATGGCCATGGTGCCGGGGGTAGTGGAGGTAAATGCCTTTGGTGGCACCCAAAAGCAATATGAGGTGGCCGTAGATCCAAATGAACTTAATGCGATTGGAGTGACTATTACAGAGATCTTTACGGCCTTGGAAAACAATAACCAAAATACAGGTGGTGCTTATATTGAACGGAATCACCAGGCTAATTTTATCCGTGGAGAAGGCCTAGCAAGAAGTATTGGAGATATTGAAAATATCGTGGTAAAAACCCACAATGGTATTCCCATAAAAATAAGAGATGTTGGGGAAGTGTCCTTAGGTAGTGCCGTACGGTATGGTGCCTTGACCAAGGACGGGAAAGGAGAAGCTGTAGGCGGGATGATTTTGATGCTAAAAGGAGCAAATTCTAACCAAGTGGTAACCAAGGTGAAACATAGAATAGAGCAGATTCAGAAATCTATGCCAGAAGGGGTTACGATTACACCTTTTCTAGATCGTAGTACCCTGATTACCGAGACTACAGGGACGATTACCGGCAATTTACTAGAAGGTGGACTTATCGTTATTTTTGTATTAGTTCTATTGCTGGGAAATTGGCGGGGCGGACTTATAGTAGCCTCTACCATACCTCTGTCCCTGTTGTTTGCATTTATATTGATGAATGTATTTGATGTATGGGCAAATCTGATGAGTTTAGGGGCTATAGATTTTGGTATTATTGTAGATGGGGCCGTGATTATCGTAGAAGGTTCAGTTTTTCTTATGTATAGTTATGTGGTAAAAAAGAAAATAATAACCAAGGATACCCAAAATGAAATTGCAGGGAAGGCCGCAAAAAAAATGATGAATGCCGCCTTTTTTGGACAGTTGATTATCCTTATTGTTTTCTTGCCGATTTTGGCCCTAGAAGGGGTAGAAGGAAAAATGTTTAGACCTATGGCATTGACCTTTATTTTTGCCATGATTGGGGCTATGATCCTTTGTTTAACCTATGTTCCCATGGTGTCTGCCCTGTTTTTAAAGGCTCCTAAGCGCACAAAAGAGTCTTATGGAGATAAATTTGTGCATTGGGTACAACGGAAGTACGAACCTATATTGGCTAAGGCCCTAACAAAGGGAAAACTTATTATAGGAAGCTCCATAGTTCTTTTTGCCTTGGCAGTATTTATGTTTACACGGATGGGAGGCGAATTTATTCCACAGCTCGATGAAGGCGATATCGCGTTTCATGCCCTCTTAAAACCAGGAAGTTCCCTGAGCGAAACCGTAGAAACAACTACAAAAATTGAGCAAATCGTGATGGCACAGTTTCCCGAAGTAGAAACCGTAGTGAGCCGTATTGGGGTCGCCGATGTGCCTACCGATCCTATGCCCATGGATATAGCCGACGTATTTGTAATCATGAAGCCTATCAAGGAATGGACAAGTACCACCTCAAAAGATGAGATGGTAACGTTGATGAAAAATGCGGTGAGCATTCTTCCTGGGGTAAATTTTGAATTTACCCAGCCTATAGAAATGCGTTTTAACGAATTGCTTACCGGAGTACGGGAAGATGTGGCGATAAAACTATTTGGAGAAGACCTGGAAATATTGGCAATAAAGGCCGAAGAAATAGGGAGGCTAATCGCTACGGTGCCAGGAGTAGCCGATATGAAAGTAGAAGCGATCGATGGCCTGCCTCAAATAACCATCGATTACGACCGTGGTAAATTAGCACAATACGGTCTTAATATTACCGCAGTAAATAGTATTGTCCAAGCTGCCTTTGCAGGAGCTAAAGCCGGAGTTGTTTTTGAAGGAGAGAAACGCTTCGACCTAGTGGTAAGACTAAATAAAGAAAACCGAAGCAGTATAACCGATATTCAAAATCTTTATATAAACTTGTCCAACGGTTCACAAATTCCTTTAAGTGAAATAGCAAAAGTAAGCTACGAACCAGGGCCCATGCAAATAAGTAGGGATAATACCAACCGTAGGACCTATGTGGGGATTAATATCAGGGATCGGGATGTAAAATCTGTAGTGAAAGATATTCAAGCTATTTTAGAGCGTGAATTAGACTTGCCACCAGGATATTTTATCCGTTACGGTGGGGCGTTCGAAAATCTGGAACGTGCCAGTAATAAGCTGATAACGGTGGTTCCCATTGCTTTGCTGCTTATTTTTGTTCTGATTTATTTAGCCCTAAAATCGTTTCCCCAAACCTTAATGATTTACGTAGCCATTCCTATGGCGACTATTGGTGGGGTATTTGCCTTGTGGATTAGAGATATGCCTTTTAGTATTTCGGCAGGAATAGGTTTTATAGTACTATTTGGAGTGGCTGTACTAAATGGTTTGGTCATGATAAGTGGTTTAAACGAACTAAAGGAAGAAGGAAGTACCTCATTAAAAGAACGGATCTTTGAAGGGACAAAACGAAGGATCAGGCCTATTATGCTTACTGCACTCACCGATGTATTAGGGTTCTTACCTATGGCCATGTCTTCATCGGCAGGGGCAGAAGTACAACGGCCCTTGGCGACTGTGGTTATAGGGGGACTTTTAACAGCTACCTTGCTTACCCTATTTATTCTCCCCATCTTATACCAATGGGTAGAGAATAGAACAGCAATAGAGGCATCGCCAAAAAAAATGGTGCCGGTAACCGTAGTGGTAACATTGTTCTTGCTGCTACCGATTACTTCCATTGCACAACAAACAGTTCCAGTTGTCGCATCGGAAGGCCAAAGTCTTGCTGAAAAGACCTTTTCAGAAATTTCCTTGCAAGCAGCGATAGAACTAGGCGTCGCTAATTATCCCTTGTTAAAGGCAAATCAATTGGAAATAGAAAAACAACAGGCTTTAAAAAACACGGTTACGGACCTAGGAACCACCAATTTGTTTACAGGAGGAGAGGAAATTAGGGGGGATGATGGAATATATACGATAGTGGGTTTAGGCCAATCCGATATCGATGTTTTTGGGATCGCTCCCAATAAACGTTTACAAAAAACACGTATACAGTTGGCCGAGACCGCCTATGACCTATCGGAATTAGTGCTGATTAGGGAAGTGAAAAGATCCTGGTCAGCAGCCTTTCAGGCCAATCGGAAATATCGCCTGTATCGCGAATTGGATTCGATTTATGACAAATTCCAAAAATCGGTGAGCCTGAATTTCGAGGTGAAGGCAATTTCCAAGTTGGAGTATTCATCGGCAAAAAATCAAGCCTTACAAATAAACAACAAAAAACAAGAGGCTTATAGTAACTACCAAATAGCCTTGGAGCGACTTAATTTGTGGTTGGTCAGTGATACTTTTTACGATGTGCCTAAGGGTTTGGACGTATCAGAAACAATGGGTTTGAGAGGTGTTGCTGACTTGGAGAGTCACCCTCAAAATATACTATTCCAAAAGCGTGTCGCCGAAGCAGTTGGTAATTACAAAGTTTCAAAAGCCAGTATGTTGCCCAAGGTTAGTCTGCAAGCAGGCTGGCAAGAAGAAGGAAATATGAGCAAATATTATAGTTATCAGGCCGGTATTTCTATGCCACTATTATCAGGATTGCAAAAGAGAAAAGTTAAGGAAGCTAGGATTGCTGTTGAACAGGCCAAAGAAAATGGCATTATTGCAGAAAGAAAAATTAAATCCGAATATCAACAAGCCGTATATAACTATCAAAAATGGTTGAGGTCTTGGCAGTTTTATGATCAAGAAGCCCTGCCATTAGCAAAAGAAAATCGGTTAGGTGGCCTACTGGCGTACCAAGAAGGGGCAATAGATTATTTTGGCTTTACTCAAATTATTAAAGATGCCATCCAGACAGAAATGGATGCCATGGATGCTTTAAACAATTTCCTAAATACCCGTTTCGAATTAGAGTATTATACCAAATAAAACTTCTCTTAGAGGACAGATTAGAATACATAAAATTAAAAATACAGAGATGCAAATAAAAAAAATATCTATCTATAAAATGGTATTCCTAGCTATGCTGGCTTTTGGAATTACCGCTTGTGGCAACAGTAAGCCAACCGATATAAAACACGAGAGAGATAAGAGCGAGACTCCATTAGCGAAAAAAGACCTCCATAAGGAAGGAAAAGAGGAAGTGATGCTAACCAACCAGCAGTTTGAAGCCTTACAATTAAAAATTGATACGGTAAGTAGCCGAAATATGTCCGCTTTCCTAGCTGCTAATGGTCAGTTAGAAGTACCGCCGCAAAATGAGGCAATAATAACTTCGGTAATAGGGGCCAATGTGGTTGCTATAGAAGTGATAGAAGGAGATAAGGTCAAAAAAGGGCAAGTGGTAGCCTATTTATCACACCCCAATATAATCCAAAAACAAACCGACTACCTAAATGCTTATAACAATAATAAATTTCTTAAAACGGAATTTGAAAGACAAAAGAAACTGTTCGAGGGCGGCGTTGCTTCCGGAATGAATTTTCAAAAAGCTGAAGCCGAATATAAAGTCGCCGAGGCTATGGTAAATGGATTGGCAGCACAATTGCTTCAATTAAATATAAGTGTCGGCGGACTTCAAAAAGGCCATATTTATCAACGCATTAGCCTACGGAGTCCTATTGGTGGCTATGTGCAGGATGTAGCCGTGAAAACAGGACAATACGTAGATCCACAGACGGCCTTGTTAGAAGTCGTAAATACCGACCATGTGCATGCCGATTTGATGGTTTTTGAAAAGGATGTACATAAAATAAAGGAAGGCCAAACGGTACGATTTAAAGTGCAATCTCCAGATGGAGAAGAACTGACCGCTACAATATTTTCTATAAGCAAAACATTCGAAAAAGAACCAAAGGCCTTGCATGTACATGCCGATATTGAAAATAAGGAAGCCCTCTTAATTCCTGGAATGTATATTAAAGGTCGTATTGAAACTGGAAATGTGAAAACCCTCGCATTTCCAGAAAGTGCCATTAGTAGGGAGGGGGATAAATTCTTTGTTTTTTCCGCGGAAAAGGAAGGAGACGATTGGCGTTTTGTGCCAATAGAAGTAACTTTAGGGGAAAATGACGGGGAATGGATTGCAGTAAGATTTTTGCAATCAGTACAACCAAGTACATTATTTGCCCAAAACAATGCCTATTATTTAATGGCTGAAATGAAAAAGGAAGAAGCAGAACATACACACTAAGACCATGGCTGAAATAGAAGATTATTTACAACAAAAAGAAATACGCCCCACAGCCATGAGAATGCTTATTTATAAGTATCTCGCCGCTCAAAACATAGCTAGTGCCTTGGTAGATATAGAAAATGCTTTCGATAAAGCAGATAGAACAACCTTGTATCGGACTATGAAGACCTTTGAAAAAAAAGGTATTGTACATCAGATCAATGATGGATCTGGAACCCCTAAATATGCCATGTGCGAACAAGATTGTAATTGCGAGATAGATAATGATCTTCACCTCCATTTTCATTGTACCAAATGTGGTGAAACTGTTTGTTTAACCGACTATAAAATCCCTAATGTAAGTTTGCCAAAAGGGTATTTGGCAGAAGATATGAATCTATTGGTCAAAGGCATTTGTGACAAATGCAATGGGAAAAAATAATGCTTGGGAAAATGAATAATAAACACAGCTCATGACTGTTTTTATTTGAAACCTTGTAAATTGATCTTATGCAAATCTATCCACTTCCGGATAGATTTGCATTTTATAAGTTTAGCATTAAAAATGTTTGCCTAATTTTAAGGAATAGTTTGTAAGCGATTGATGTCGCAAATGTTCTTATAAAGCCATCTTACCCCTTTATTTGCCGCATCAGCCCTTCTTGGGCTACGGAAGCAACCAAAACCCCGTTTTTGTCAAAAATACTTCCCCTAGAGAAACCTCTAGCATTGGAGGCACTAGGACTATCCATAGCGTACAATAACCAATCATCAATCTTAAAATCGCGATGAAACCATATGGCGTGATCTAAACTGGCATAAAACGTCCTTGAGGGACTTAGCTGTTCCCGATGGGGTAGAGAAGCGGTCATCAATATATTATAATCGGAGGCATAGGCCAAAATTTGTTGTTGAAGCGGTAAACTAGCCTTTATGGGTTGGGTGGTGCGCATCCACATATGGTTCAAAGGAGGGCCGTTTTTTACAAGTTTATAGGTTAACCGATCAGTAGGCTTAAATTCAAATATCTTTGGATGAGTGCTTTTAATAATCTCATAAGTCTCGGGGTCCGTATTTTTCATCGCCAATATCTGTTCCATACTCGTCATTAATTGATCAGGATTAAGGACGTTGGGCATGTTAATTTGATGATCTGGGCCCTCTTCAGCCACTTGAAAAGAAGCAGACATATTAAAGATGGCCTTTCCATTTTGCTTGGCCACCACTCGTCTAGTAGTAAAACTATTTCCATCTCTAATGTTGTCTACCTCATAAGTAATAGGAATATCCAAATCTCCTCCTAAAATAAAATATCCGTGCATGGAATGGGCTATCCTATCCTTGGCTACAGTTTGGTACGCAGCATATAAGGATTGTCCTAAAACCTGACCTCCAAATACGCGTCCCCAAGGAGCCTGGTAGTTTTGTCCTATAAAGGTTTGGTCATTAATACGCTCTAAGCTAAGTAAGTTTATGAGGTCTTCTAGTTGATTCATAAGGTGTTGTGGGATTATATTTTTAGGGTTACAAGGGGATATTTCCATGTTTTTTCTTAGGAAGGTTTACCACCTTATTGGCTAACAAGGCATAGGCTTTTATAAGTTTTCGTCTTGTATCCTTCGGATAGATTACTTCATCAATAAACCCTCTTTCGGCAGCACTGTAGGGGTTGGCAAATTTATCGGCATATTCCTGTTCTTTCTCACGTAATTTTTCTTCGGGGTCCTGTGCCGAATTAATTTCTTTTTTAAAAATAATTTCACTGGCTCCCTTGGCACCCATGACTGCGATTTCGGCCCCGGGCCAAGCATAATTTAAATCGGCTCCTATATGCTTAGAATTCATAACGTCATAGGCTCCGCCATACGCCTTTCTGGTAATTACAGTAACCTTAGGTACGGTAGCTTCGCTAAGGGCGTACAATAACTTGGCACCATTGGTGATAATACCGTTCCATTCCTGATCGGTACCAGGAAGGAAACCTGGGACATCGACCAATACCAACAAAGGAATATTAAAACAATCGCAAAAACGAGTAAATCGGGCCGCTTTTTTAGAACTGTTTACATCCAAAACTCCCGCTAATTGCATGGGTTGATTGGCAACAATACCGATACTCCTGCCTGCTAACCTGCCAAAACCGACAACGATATTTTCGGCATAGTCTTTATGGATTTCAAAAAAAGACTCCCTATCTATAATTTCATGGATAACATGCCTCATATTATAGGGCTGATTGGCATTTTCAGGGATGATGTTTTCCAAGGCTTTCCTAGTTTCGTCCTCTATGGAATAGTCTAACGGTTTTGGAGATTCCTCACAATTTTGAGGGAAATAGCTAATAAGTTGTCGCAGCTGCTGTATGCATTCGATATCGTTTTCTGCCGTTACATGGGTAACCCCAGATTTGGTAGCATGGGTAAGGGCACCGCCTAGCTCCTCCGAAGTAACGGTTTCATTAGTGACGGTTTTTACCACATTAGGACCTGTAACGAACATATAACTAGAGTTTTCTACCATCAGGGTAAAGTCTGTCATGGCAGGGGAATAAACCGCCCCTCCCGCACAGGGCCCCATAATTGCCGATAATTGTGGAACAACCCCAGAGGCCATTACATTCCTATGGAAGATATCGGCATAGCCTCCCAAGGACCGCACTCCTTCTTGTATCCTGGCACCGCCACTATCGTTTAAGCCAATTATCGGAACACCGATTTTCATGGCCATATCCATTATTTTACATATTTTTTCGGCATGGGTCTCGGAAAGTGATCCGCCAAAAACAGTGAAATCTTGTGCAAACACACATACCTGTCGCCCAGCAATGGTGCCATAGCCAGTAACAACCCCATCGCCATAAATAACATTCTTCTCCATACCAAAATCGGTCGTCCTATGCGTAACCAAAGCTCCCATTTCTTCAAAAGACCCATCGTCTAATAAAAAATGCAGTCGTTCACGGGCCGTTAGTTTGCCTTTGCCGTGTTGGGTTTCTATACGTTTTAGACCACCTCCTAATTGGGCTTTGGCTATTTTGTCTTCTAGTATTTTTATTTTGTTCTTCATTAAATCCTACTTTATGGTTCTTTTTAACAGCCAGTTAGATTGCTCGTTCGCAGGGACCTTTAATTTGTCTTTAAATTCAAGGAATAATTTTAATCCCATTGCCGCCGCTATGTGGCGTTCCTTATCGTATTGGGCCAACAAAAGCTCTGGGGTGTAGTGATTCGCTACAAAATGAGTGTTGAAGTTTCCCGATGTAAAAGCTTGATGGCGGAAGACAAATTTACCAAAGGGAAGGGTGGTAGCAACGCCCTTGATTTTATATGCATCTATGGCTTCCAACATCAGCTGTATGGCTTCGGACCGGGTGTTGCCATACGTGATCAATTTGGCCAACATAGGATCGTAATAAATAGGGATGGTCATGCCTTCTTCAAACCCATCATCAACCCGGATGCCAATCCCTACAGGGCAAACGTAGGTTTTAAGAGTACCTATACTAGGGGAAAAATTATCCACGGGGTCTTCGGCATATACGCGGAGCTCTAAAGCATGTCCTTTTATGCTCACATCGTTTTGTCCCAGTTGTAGTACTTCGTTATTTGCTATTTTCAGTTGTTGTTCTACTAGGTCTACTTGGGTAATCAGTTCGGTAACCGGGTGCTCTACCTGTAAGCGAGTGTTCATTTCTAAGAAATAAAAATTCTTGTCCTTATCCATTAAAAACTCTACCGTTCCGGCACCTACGTAATTACAGGCCTTGGCAACCTTTACAGCCGCTGCCCCCATGGCAGCTCTTATTTCGGAAGTAATAAATACAGAAGGAGCTTCTTCGACAACCTTCTGGTGTCTACGCTGAATACTGCATTCCCGTTCAAATAGATGTATTATATTTCCCTTGGTATCGGCTAAAATTTGAATTTCGATATGCCGAGGTGCTTCGATATATTTTTCAATGAAGACCGCACCGTTTCCGAAAGCTGCCGTTGCTTCGCTAATAGCACGTTTCATTTGGCCCGGCAGTTCTTCCGATTCATGGACTACACGCATTCCTTTTCCTCCTCCTCCGGCAGAAGCCTTTATCAAAATAGGGAACCCGATTTCTTTGGATATTTCTTGGGCGAGTGAAATATCGGTAATCGCGGTTTCTATACCCGGAACCATAGGGATATCATACTTTTTTACGGCTTCTTTTGCAGCCAATTTATCGCCCATGATCTTTATGGCATGGGTGGGTGGACCTATAAAAGTAATGCCGTTATCGGATACCATTTGAGCAAAAGTGGCATTTTCACTTAAAAATCCGTACCCAGGGTGTATGGCATCGGCACCGGTTTTTAAAGCTGCATGGATTATTTTATCCTTGGCCAAGTACGATTCGGAAGAAACTGAATTTCCTAAAAATACCGCTTCATCGGCATAGCGTACATGAGGTGCATTTCGGTCGGCTTCGGAATAAACAGCCACGGTACCAATACCCATTTTTTTGGCCGTCTTCATAACCCGTAACGCTATTTCCCCTCGGTTGGCAATTAAGATTTTTTTCATGGTTTTGATTTCAAACGTTTCCCTAATCGATTTCAATAATAATTTGACCCTTTTCTACCGTTTCATTTTTAAGGACCGATATGGTTTTAACGATACCTTCCCCAGTAGAAGTGATGATGTTTTCCATTTTCATGGCCGATAATACCAAAAGTGGCGTGCCTTTGCTGATCTCTTGTCCTTCACTGACCATGATATCTATAATTAAGCCGGGCATAGGGGCTTTTATATTGTTTATTTTATGCGCTTTTTGGGTTAATAATCCCATTTGCTTAACCTTTAAATCGTATTCATCCTCTAATACCAATTCATAGGTATTGCCATTAACTTCAATAGACATTGTTTTAGTCATAAAATCGAACGCTATAACCCGGATTGCATAAGATTTCTCTTCGTGCAAAACATGGTATTTCGAAGTTTTGGTTGGAATAACATCTAAAGACAATATATCTTTTTGGGAAAGGCAAAATTGTTCGTTATCAATAGTAATGGTATAGTTGGTCATGTTATACTGTTTTTTTAATCGATTAAAACAAGTGTTAAGATCAATGGAAACCTTACCATCTAAGATATAGAAAAGATTTTACAAGAACTTGGAGAAGAGTGCAATTTCGATGTTTTGGAAATCGGGGAAGGCTATCTTAAACCAATATTATTGTATGAAAGTTTATGAAGGAGTAGAGAGGTTTTGGTTGTTTATTAAATTCTACAAAAGAATAAGCCACTAACTTATATAAAGCAGAATCCTTATCAATCTACATCAAGCTTCGAGTGAAATAGCTGCGTTTAGGGGTTTCATTGAGCAGTCATTAATTGGTTCAATTAAAGTAATTGGATGTTTTTTTAGGGTCATGACTGCAATGTTAGGAAGTATTTTTAATTCAAATTTCACTTCCAAACATTCTTAAAGAGCGAGCAGTTGTTGTTGTTCGAACGCTTTTAAATAGGGGATCAGAGACTGGTCAAAAAAAAGACAAATTTATCCTGAATATGACTTTTGTCATATTTTTTCTACTAATGCAGCCATAATTTTGACCAGAATTCAATAAACAATCAATCCTATGAAAATAATATTAAGAAGTAACGCAGTTCTTTTCTCTGTTTTATTAATGAGTTGCGGTGGCAAAGAAGAAAAGAGAAAGGATGGGTTTAGCCTTGATAGAGCAAAATCCAAAACTGAGCAAGCTGTTGCAAAAACGGAAAATAAAAGTACCGTAAAAGCATCTGAAACGATCGATCTAACCAATAAAGGGGTTGGTCCTATCAAATCGGTAAGCCTAGGGGCAGAAATAGATACTGATATGGCCAAGCAAGGAGAAGAGGTCTTTAAACAAATGTGTATGGCTTGTCATAGAGTTGGTAAAAAGTTTATCGGGCCGGCACCTGATGGGATTTTAAAACGACGTACCCCAGAATGGGTTATGAACATGATCTTGAATCCTGATGGTATGGTTAAGGAAGATCCGTTGGCAAAAGAATTGCTGCAAGAATTTAACGGTTCGCCAATGGCTAACCAAGGGCTTACAGAAGATCAGGCGAGAGCCGTAGTAGAATACTTTAGAACCCTTTAATATTCAATTATAAAATAAGCATGACCGAAAACTAGTCGCACATAAGAAAGAAGATATATGAGTTACATATAACCGTTAAAACCAATAAAGAGCTACATATGAAAATAACCTCCAAATTTAAATTATTAATTGGGTCGCTTTGCATCTTAGGACTTGTCCTAAGTTGTAAATCGGATGCCAAATCAGGAACTAAGGAAGCTGTTCCGGAAACGTCCAAAACAGTACCGTCCCCACAAAAAGGCCAGGCCTTTATTAAAGACGATGGGTCTACGCCCAATGTTTTGCAAATAGCTATTGGCTCTCCTGATCATACCACTCTAGTAGCGGCTGTACAAGCAGCTGAATTGGAAAACGTGCTCGTTAATGCCGGACCCTTAATGGTTTTTGCACCGACCAATGAAGCCTTTGCGGCATTACCTGCAGGTACCGTGGAAGATTTGCTCAAGCCCGAAAATAAAGAAGCCTTGGCCAATATCTTAAAACACCATGTAACGCCAGGGAACTATAGCAAAGAGTTTTTAAAGAAATTCAAGAAACTGGGACAGGCCAATAACCAAAATACACTGGTAGAGGTGAAGGGTGAAGATGTATATGTAGGTGGCGCAAAAATTATAGCCAGCATTCCTGGAGGAAACGGAATTGTCCATGTGGTAGACAAAGTAATATTACCACCAAACGAATAAATGTAAATCAAATAATAAATTAAAATAAATGAGAAAATATAGTTTTATAGCACTCGTAGCCCTAGGCTTTGCCGCATTGTTAAACAGTTGCGGAAAGGGAGAGAAATCCGCATCAAGCGGTGCACTGGCATCGAACGCAGCTGAGAAGGTGTATGTGAAACCAGGGACACATGATGATTTTTATGCCTTTGTTTCTGGTGGTTTTAGTGGACAGTTGTCGGTATATGGCTTGCCTTCCGGTAGACTTTTTAAAGTGATACCTGTTTTTTCCCAAGATCCTGAAAAGGCCTATGGATATAATGAGGAAACAAAACCGATGTTGAATACTTCCCATGGTTTTATTCCTTGGGACGATGCTCACCATCCGGACATTTCGCAGACCAATGGGGAGTTAGACGGACGATTTGTTTTTATTAATGGGAACAATACCCCTAGAATAGCAAAAATAGATTTGACCACCTTTGAAACGACCGAAATTATTGAAATACCCAATAGTGCGGGGAACCACAGTTCTTCCTTTGTTACGGAAAACACCGAGTATGTGGTGGCAGGAACACGTTTTTCTGTGCCTGTACCACAGCGCGATATGCCGATCAATGAGTATAAAGGTAATTTTAAAGGAGCCTTATCATTTATTAGTGTAGATCCCGAAGACGGTGGAATGGATATTAAATTCCAGTTGATGATGCCAGGATTCGATTATGATCTATCACACCCTGGAAGAGGGAAGTCCCATGGATGGTTTTTCTTTACCACCTACAACACTGAGGAGGCCAATACACTGTTAGAGGTTAATGCATCACAAAATGACAAAGATTTTATTGCTGCCGTTAACTGGAAGGTAATAGAAGAATATGTAAATAATGGAGGAGGTACTAAAATGCCTGCCAATTATGCCCATAATGTATATGATGAGGCAACCCATATGGCTACTTCTACCATGAAAAAAGAAGTTTTAGTGGTAAATCCTATAGATGTCCCTGGAGCCGTATACTTCTTGCCAACCCCAAAATCTCCGCATGGTTGTGATGTCGATCCTTCCGGAGAGTATATTATTGGAAATGGAAAACTATCTGCCGATTTAACGGTACACTCTTTTACCAAAATGTTAGATGTTATTGAGAAGAAAAAATTTGATGGTGAAGCCTATGGGATTCCTATTCTTAAATTTGAAGATGTATTGGCAGGAACTGTAAATAGTGGCGGTCTTGGACCCTTGCATACAGAGTTTGACGGAAAAGGAAATGCCTATACTACCTTCTTTATTTCTTCTGAAGTTGTAAAATGGAAATTGGATACTTGGGAAGTGGTAGACAGACAGCCTTGTTACTATTCGGTGGGACATTTGATGATCCCAGGAGGAAACTCTAGAAAACCATTCGGAAAATATGTGATGGCCATGAATAAGATTACCAAAGACCGTTATTTACCAACAGGACCAGAGGTAACACAATCAGCCCAGTTATATGATATATCTGGAGAAAAAATGGAACTGCTATTAGATTTCCCAACCATTGGTGAGCCACATTATGCAGCTGGTATTCCGGCAGATATCGTTAAAAAGAATTCTAAGAAAATATTTAAACTAAGCGAGAACAAACATCCACATGCAACCTTAAACGATAGCGAGGTTAGAGTAGAACGAGACGGAAATGTAGTTCGTATCTATATGACCATGATCCGTAGCCATTTTAATCCCGATAATATTGAAGGGGTAAAGGTAGGAGACAAGGTGTATTTCCATGTTACGAATCTAGAGCAAGATTATGATGTACCGCATGGTATTAGTATGATTGGAGCCCAAACCTCAGAGCTGTTAATTATGCCTGGACAAACAGAAACCTTTGTATGGGAACCAAAACAAGTAGGTGTATGGCCATTTTACTGTCCAGATTTCTGCTCTGCCCTTCACCAAGAAATGCAAGGTTATGTTAGGGTATCCCCAGCAGATTCTGATATAGAACTAACGGGAACCTTAGGAGAATAGAGTATTGAATATTGAAATAAAAAAAGGCGGGACGTAAAACCAAAAAAGCTTCCCGCTTTTTTTATAACTACTAAACCAAATAGCAACACAACAACCATTTAGTTGTGTTAGCATAAAATCATACGGATGAAAAAGTCAGGAATAATAATGTGTATCGGCTCCTTGCTTTTATTGGGCTTGTTTGCTTTTCCGCTTTGGAATATCATGTTGGGTGCACCGCAATATCCTATTCCGATGGGCATGAATATTTATATCGACGGTATACAAGGCGTAGAAGAATTTGATATACAGAATATAGATGGATTAAATCACTATATAGGAATGAAAACCATTCCGAAACCAGAAGAAATGTGGGAATTTCGTGTGTTTCCTATGGTAATAGGTGGGATGGCGGCTATCGGATTGCTTCTAGGTGTATTGAGATTTATGGGTAAAATTAGTTACAAATGGTTTTTGGGCTGGTTTATCGTAATGGCAGTTTTAGGAGTTATGGGGATGTACGATTTTAACGTATGGCTCACTTCCTATGGCAATGATCTAGACCCCCATGCGATCATGAAAATCACGAAACCCGATGGGACGCCTATGACCTATAAGCCACCACTTTTAGGGTTTCAAAAAATGCTGAATTTTGATGTGACATCCCTGCCAAGTACTGGGGCATATATGATGTTTGTTGGGATGCTGCTTACAGTGGTTGCCTTTTTTATAGGGAAAAAAGAAAGTGCTGTGATGAAGAATAAAGGAAAGAATTACTAATGAATAATACCCCCAATGCTATGAAACCGTTTTATTTTATATTAAGTGCTGTTTTACTAATGCTTAGCTCGTGTAAAATAGCTCCTCAACCCATAGATTACGGCAGTGACGGGTGTTATTTTTGTAGTATGACCATTGTAGATAGGCAACATGCAGCCCAAATTGTAACTAAAAAAGGAAAAGCTTTTAAGTTTGATGCCATAGAATGCATGCTCAATCATTTAAAAGAAATAGATCAAAAGGAAGTGTCCCTTTTTCTGGTGAATGATTATGGAAACCCGGGCGAATTGATCGATGCCAGAATAGGACATTTTTTAATCAGTAGTGAAATATCCAGTCCTATGGGCGCTAATTTATCGGCCTTTAGCCGAGCTGGAGAATCCAAAGATCACATCAAAGCATACGATGGGGTATGGTATAGCTGGAAAGAAATACTTCAGCATTTTAAATCAATGTAACTATGTACGAAATAGACGATAGTATCCTTATACAGGAAT
This sequence comes from Arenibacter sp. 6A1, assembly GCF_012272855.1. Taxonomy (GTDB): domain Bacteria; phylum Bacteroidota; class Bacteroidia; order Flavobacteriales; family Flavobacteriaceae; genus Arenibacter. The sequence continues at coordinate 40,858 of NZ_JAAXCQ010000010.1, forward strand.
ATAAAGAATTGCAGATCAAGAAAATCTGTAAAACAGAACAATTAGAGATTTTGTCTATTTGTTTAGAAAAAGGGGCCACGTTTCCCGAACATACTTCCCCTAAAAATGCGGAATTAATAGTACTGGAAGGCAGTATCCTTTTTTATATAAATGGAGAATCATATCAATTAAAAAAACACCAACATTTCAGTTTTCAAAAAGAAACCGCCCATTGGGTAAAAGCCAAGGAAAACTCAAAATTTTTGATCATAAGATAGCCTGTAAGTATGCGAACTCTATTGTTACTTTTTTGTGCCCTACTTTTTTTAGGAAACTCCCTAAAAGCCAATACTATTACAGTATGTGCTTCTTGTGAGGTTAACTCTATAAAAGAGGGGGTTAGAATTGCCGCAGATTTTGATACCTTACTGATCAAGAAAGGTACTTATAAGGAATTTAATATCAGAATAGACAAACCACTAACCCTTTTAGGAGAAAACAATCCGGTAATAGATGGCCAGGAAAAAGGCGAAATTATAACTATAGTTTCAGATAACGTTACCCTAGACGGATTAGTTATAGTCAATGTAGGAACAAGCTATACCGCAGATTATGCGGCGGTAAGAGTAGTTAAAAGTGCCGATTTCCTAATTCAGAACTTGGTGTTGGAGAAGCTCTTTTTTGGTATTTACTTGGAAAAGTCCAATAACGGAAAAATATACCGGAATAAAATTAAAGGCGATGCCGTAGATGAATACAATTCTGGCAATGGCATACAACTATGGTACTCTAAGAATATTGTAGTAGAACAAAATACCGTACAACAGGTAAGGGATGGTATTTATTTAGAATTCTCGGACAACATTAGCATCATAAATAACATAAGCTCCAAGAACCTTAGGTATGGCCTTCATTTTATGTTCTCTAATGATGATCTGTATGAAGGCAATACCTTCGAAAATAATGGTGCCGGTGTAGCAGTGATGTTTTCAAAAAAAATAAAAATGCGAAACAATACCTTTAAGAAAAATTGGGGTACCGCCTCTTTCGGGTTATTGTTAAAAGAGATCAACGATGCCGATATTTCTGGAAATACCTTTGAGGAAAACACTATTGGGATTAATATAGAAGGATCTAACCGTATTAACTATAACAACAATAATTTTATCAAAAACGGATGGGCCATAAAAGTTCGTGGAGCATGTTATACCAATACATTTATGCATAATAATTTTATGTACAACTCCTTTGATATTGCCTATAATAGTAATTTAAACGATAATATATTTAAGGAGAATTATTGGAGTAATTATACCGGATATGATTTAGATAAAAACGGATTTGGGGATATTCCCTATAGACCTGTGAAATTATTTTCCTATATCGTCAATAGAACGCCAGAAACCATTATTCTATTGAGAAGCCTGTTTATGGATATTATTGATTTTTCTGAAAAAGTATCCCCCGTTTTTACTCCGGACGATTTGGTGGATTCACACCCCTTAATGAAACCCGTGGTAAGGGAAAATAAAATAGTAAAAAAGTGATGATACAAGTAGATAACTTACATAAGAAGTTTGGCAAAAACCAAGTGCTTTCAGCCTTGGACCTAAAGATTGAAGGTGGGGGCATATTTGCCATACTAGGACCTAACGGTTCAGGAAAGACCACCCTCATCAAGAGTATTCTAGGAATGGTAGTGCCCAACAAAGGGAGTATTTCCGTATTAGATAAACCTATTAAAAGCGGGTGGAAGTATCGACAAGAAATTAACTATTTGCCGCAGATTGCAAATTTTCCAGGAAACCTAAAAGTCAAGGAACTTATAGCGATGATCAAGGACCTAAGGCAAAAGCCTTCCGAGGAAAACAAACTGATTACCTTATTTGGTCTAGAGCCTTTTATGGACAAAAAATTAAGCACTCTCTCTGGCGGAACCAAACAAAAGGTAAACCTGGTCCTTACTTTTATGTTCAATAGTCCTTTGATTATTTTGGACGAACCTACTAACGGTTTAGATCCGGCAACACATATCAAGTTGAAAAACCTGATAAAAGAAGAAAAGGCAAAAGGTAAAACCCTATTGATTACTTCTCATATAATGCAGTTTGTAGAAGATGTAGCCGATGAGATTGTATTTTTATTAGAAGGTAAAATATATTTTAAGGGGAGTATAGAAGCCTTGAAAACTAAAACCGAACAAACAAATTTTGAACATGCCATAGCGGCAATATCATCCAATTAAAGCCATGATAAAAATACTAAAATATAGTTTTTACGATTTAATGCGTAGCCGTTGGAGTTATGTATACTTTTTATTTTATCTCCTATTGGGTTTTGTGTTATTGTTTTTAAATAACGATCTGTCCAAGGCGGTTATAACCTTGATGAATGTTATCATAGTTTTGGTCCCCCTTATAGGTACTATATTTGGAGTTATGTATTTTTATAATTCTAAAGAATTTACAGAGCTTTTATTGGCACAGCCTATAAAAAGGTCGTCTATTTTTATCGGACAATACCTTGGGGTGGCAGGTTCTCTGAGTATGAGCTTAGTTCTGGGACTTGGAATCCCCTTTGTTATGTACGGGCTTTTTGAAAGTAACGCCATTTGGGATTTCTCTTTGCTATTGATTACAGGCGCATTTTTAACATTGATATTTACCGCCCTGTCATTTAATATAGCCTTATCTAACGAAAATAAGATAAAAGGGTTTGGGTATGCCGTTTTAATGTGGTTGTTTTTAGCAGTAATATATGATGGCTTGTTCTTGATGTCCTTGATTGTTTTTGAACAATATCCCTTGGATAGTTTTTCCTTGGCGGCAACAATGTTTAATCCTATAGACCTTTCTAGAACCCTAATATTATTAAAATTGGATATTTCCGCACTTTTAGGATATACAGGTGCTGTTTTTAAGCAGTTCTTCGGAACCTACATTGGGGTTGTCATTTCTTTTGTTATGCTGGGATTTTGGACGTTGTTGCCAATATTGCGTTTGAGTTTTAAGGCAAAGAGGAAAGATTTTTAATTTAGGGTTTTTTACATGGGCAGTACCTACACTATCAATACCAAACTACATCTCAAAATAGCCTTGACATATTTTTTGTTGGCAGCTTTATTAGGAGTGTTGTTGCGAAGTTTTGTGGTGGTTCCATTTCCTGTGAACTATCGATTTATTGTACACACCCATTCCCATATAGCACTTTTGGGATGGGTGTATGTAGCATTTACCAGCGTATTGTACCATTTCTTTTTAAAAGAGCAAGGTCGGCATAAACAGTATAGATTTATTTTTTGGTTTACACAATGTACGCTGCTTGGAATGTTGGCAAGTTTCCCTTGGCAAGGGTATGCCGTATTTTCTATTATTTTTTCTACACTGTTCCTTTTTGCCTCTTACTGGTTTACTTATTTCTTTATAAGAAGCATTCCTATAGCGTTTAAACGCACCTATTCCTATAGGTGTATTCATATAGCGTTATGGTTCTTGGTCCTATCTAGTGCAGGGCCATGGGCCTTAGGGGGCATCATGACAATTTTAGGGCCAGAATCTATATGGTACCGATTGGCTATTTATTTCTACCTCCATTTTCAATACAACGGTTGGATGTTGTTTGCCTTACTAGGACTGTTGTTCTACATGTTGGAACAAGTGCAAATATCCATTCCACTACAAAGGTTTAGGCTGTTCTTTTGGAGTATGTCCATTGGAACGATATTGAGCTCTTTTTTATCCACCTTATGGACAAGTCCGAGTGTTTCTTTTTACGTATTGGGGGGAATAGGGGCAAGCCTACAGTTAATTGGTTTTGGCACATTACTGTCTATATGGTATAAAAACAAACCACGCCTACATGGGGTTCTGTCCGAGTTTCAACGAGGTATAATGGTTGTTCTTACCCTACTTTTAGGTGTAAAGTTGAGTTTACAATGGCTAACGGCGATACCTTATTTTGCCAACCTGGCCGTATCCATTATCGATTTTACTATAGGATATTTACATTGGACTTTCTTAGGAGTGATCACCGTAGGTATTTTGTTTTTTATACATTTTTTTAGGTTGATCGATATAACTAGGAGGGGATATATACTTTATCTTTTAGGGTTTATAGCTACGGAGCTCCTTATTTTTTACAAGGGACTCGTTATTTGGCAAAAGTGGTCGCTTTTTGATGGGTATATGGAAATTTTGGCTGGATTCAGCTTTTTAATACCCTTAAGCTTGTTTCTAATACTTTGGAAAAATAGGAGGCAGTAACCTTATAAAACTTTGGAGGAAACAATATGGCTCTAATAGTAGCCTAGAACACAATATGTACAGTTTAAAGCTGAATTTTTAGGTCTAAAAGCGCTGAGGAATAGAAATATATTACAACCAAAGAAATAAGGTAACCTTAAAGAGTTTCTTAAACGTTTTTTTAAAACTAGAGCTTCTGTCCAGAGGTTAGTCATTATGTCTGTGCTGATACATGTGCATGTATAACATTGTCGACATTTTTTGAGCCCTATTTTTAGCAATATGGGCAATGTCACCTTCAAAAAGCTCATCAATGGTGGCATACCATTCATTTAGCCAAAGGCCAAAGTGCTCTGGTGTAATACTATGGTTTATTTTCGCATCAACCTCTTGGTGGGCGACGATGGGGTTGCCAACATATTTTCGTTGTAGTAGGAGCTGACTTTCCCAAAAATCGGTCAATAATTCTAAATGGGATTCCCAATCCTTGATAATACCATTAAATATTGGCCCTAAGATAGGGTGCTGTCTGATTTTGCCATAAAAGGTAATGACTAATAAGTTGACATCTTTTCTATTTCTTATTTCCGTTTTTATAACCATTTGGGGATACTGCTGTTACTGTTATTAATAAAATAAATGACCCTTTGAAGAAGGATCTAAAACTTTTAAACTTACATAATAAATCAATATGTATTGTCTGAAATAATTTTAAAAAAAATATTGTTTAATTCAATGTTTAAGGGTATTTGGCACGCTAAGCGACTCGTTTCAGTGGTGTCATCCATTTTGGAGAGCGTGTGCCTTTCCTGATCGTCAATGCTTATAGGTAAACATCCATCAATAAGCTGGATATGGCAGGTGCCACACCAGGCTCGCCCTTTGCAGTCCCCCCATTCCTCTAAATATTTGTCAAAAAGGAGTTCCATTAAACTGTGATACTCATTGGTGCTAAAATTGGCTACACATCTTTCGGCAAATTCGTTGTAATAGGTTAGTTGAAATTCTTTTTGCCTATCCATATGGGTGTTGTGCTATATCAGGTTCATAATGATGGTCATAAGGCTAAATGATAAACTCAATAGTAATAAGTTAAAGGTAATCTTTGAGTTTAATTGTGCCAAAACAGCCCCGTTATAGGCCATGCATAAAATAGTGACAAAAAATAAAAGCACAAACTTTGGCAGAGAATTTATATCGCTCATGAGTAAGAGCATGGCAGCAACAGAGCCAATACAACTCTGCGCAATGATGCCACTGGTAGAATAACCTGTTTGTTCTCGTTTAAATTCGCTCAATAAATTTTGATATAGTCTCATGATTTTATTTTTTAGATTGTAATTTTTTTGATTGGTACTCGTTTTCTTTTGCTTAATTGGGTTCAATCCGGTTCCTATTATTTTCATGACATAAGCCTTATTCCCAAAATATATCTACGGTGTTTTCTTGAAATTTTTCCGCTGTATGCGCCATGGATATCCATTGTAGTTGTTCTTCCGTAGCTAGATTTTGAATTTCATTAAATAAGATGCGTTCTTCAAACCTTATATGACTTGCCAGTTCCTTTTCAATCGAACGAATCGTTGTAGCCAAATCATCGGTTTTTCTAAATAGAGCTCGTAGTCTTTTGTGATCGTGAAGAGCTTTTTTTATGAGGACATGTTGGTCTCCGAGAATTGGAAAAATCAGGTTTTCTTCTATGATAAAATGAGGTTGTATATGATGTTCAAAAAACCAATCGGCATATCGTTTTATTCGTATTGGGTCCATACCTTTAGAAATCCCTGTCCTAATTTTCCAGCATAACAATAAACTGTGATGATGATCGTGGCTTATTGGCTGCATAGAAATATGTCTTTTAATAGGTTTTGTTTTCATCGGTTTTATTTTCGTTAAGGAACTGATTTGCTTTCTTGAATTTTTGAATGCCATTTGATTGCGATCTTATAGGCAATCATTTTTGTGTTTAAGGTCTATAGCTGTAAGGGGACAAGGAAGAGATTTTTAAAAGGGTACTGCCAAATGGCCTCTTACAGCTAAAGTTTTCCTGATCTGACTACTATCGTTTAAATAGATGCCTTAAACATTTAAAAGCTTCTCCAAAGCAAGGGCCTTAGGGAATAAGATGTTATTCTCTAAATGAATATGACGATGTAAATCCTCTTCAAATTCTTGAAGCAAGGAAAAAGCTACCCTATAAGTGTTACAACCATCGGCAGGAGGAGTGTAATTGTTACTCAAACTATCGATCAGTCTAAATCGTTCTCCTTCATTCTCATGTTCTTCCATCATAATTTGAATAGGGGTGTTGATCGTTCCAAACTTATCGGGAGTCAGTTTGGTCCCTTCTTTTTTAGCTTTTAACAAATTGCTTATGGCCGGGAAAACAATTAATTCTTCCTTCTTCATATGCATGGTCAGTTCTCCTGCACATTTGTTAAAATGTTCGGTGATTTCAAGTAATTCAGGATGACGCTCCCCATGAACCCTACAGAGTTTACTTAAATATTGCTTCAATACTGGAATTTGTTCCGCTACATACCTGTGGTGTTTTTTCTCAATATAATCGGCCAAAAGATCTAAAGGCCATTCCTTAAAATCAATAGAATCGTCCGTACTTTTTTGTGATACCGTTTCTATTTCCTGTAATAGGATATTAGCATCTAATTTGTTGTATTCAGCAACCTCCTGGATGCTTCTATTCCCCTTACAACAAAAATCGATTTTATGATTTTTGAAAATCTGTGCGGTTCGGTAGTTTTCAGCTACTATTTCCCCAATGTTTTTGGTCATTAAATTTTCCATGTTATTTAATTTTTAAAATTTATATTAGAATCAATTGCCATTACGACAACCGCTTTAAAATCTTTTAGAATGGTAAGGCTATGTTCTAAGCCGGCAGGGATTAAAAAAGAACTACCCTTTTGTAAGAAAAAAATATTATTCTTAGACTTTAGCCTTGCCTCTCCTTGTTGAACTATAATTACGCCTTCCTTGGTGCTGTGATGAAGCGGCATTCCCATACCGGCAGTAGCGTTTATTTTTAAAACTTTTAAGGCGCTTCCTATATGTAAATGCGTTAGATCGGGATTGTTAATTACTTCCATAATACCTGTGATTAAAGGTTGTTTCCTAAATTTGTTTTTCTAGCCTATAGATACTTTATTTATTCATAAAAAATATAAAAAGACCTTTTTATCCTTAAATAAATTAAATCAAAACCCTAAGCGTTAAAAAACATACTTTAAAAATCACCATTATTTCATGCTGCTTAGGCAAAATCACTCCTTAAAAGAACATTCCCTAGGGCTTTTTATAAGGTTTCCGAACAGTATTTAGATGTCTTTAAATACGTTGAAAACGTATTTTACGTATGACAAAAGTACACATTATTTCTATTTAAGACAAAATTATCCGAAATAAAACAACGATACTTTTTCGGAGTAAAGAATACCTTTAAGTAGTAAGTCGAGGGGTACGTTGCGCTAACTTGCATTAAATTTTTCCCCACAGTCTGTAGAAGCACTCAAATATTTAAAAGTTGATCCAGTACAATGACAAGCTTGTGTGGGTATAAGGATGTTGGTTATTCTAGTTTCTGGGGAAGGGGAATGGTTTTACGCATCCAATGGCATATTTCCCTAGTATATCCTAGGTGTAAAGGCCAAGCTGCCAAAATACGCCAATAGAATATAGAATAGGGTAGTACCCACTCGTATCTTTGAGGTAAAGCTTAGATGGTATTCTTATTTATGCTCGGATAGATGTTTGCACCAAGGTTTACCTTTTTAACTGGGTAAGACCAATATCTAGTCCTGTGGCTAGTTCAAACATACTTGTTTTTTGTAACATAGTCGTGAGGTTGTCCCTAATGGCAATAAATTTATCATGTACCGGACAGGGGTGCTCAGCATCGCAGTGTTTTAATCCAAGACCGCAGCCATTAAAAATCTTATCCCCGTCAATCGCACAAACAATATCATATACCTTTACATTGTCTATTCCTGTCCTATCCATCTGAAACCCGCCTGTAGGGCCTTTATGAGAATCTACAATACCGCTTTTTGCCAATAATTGTAGAATTTTAGCAGTAAAAGCTACGGGCGAATCTATTTCTTCGGCAATTTCCTTTAGACTCACACGTTGGTCATGTAAAGATTTAACAGCAATAAAAATAGTGGCTTTAATACCGTATTCGCAGGCCTTAGAAAACATTGATAATAAATTTAGTGTTAAGCAAAAATACGTATTATTTCTCTCAAAGATTGCTTTGTCCCGTTTTTAGATGAAAGTAGAGAGATGTCGTCATAATAGGTGGTCAACTTCTAGTCGATATAATGTGTTTAAAAATTATTTGGGCGTTTCCCTAACGGGCCGGGCCCTTGGCTATATCCCTTGCGCCGCTGCGGGGATGCCGCCGCGGTCCCTAACGCAAAAAAATGTATTTAGAACAAATCCCGTAAATAGCAGTAAACGAAATAAGAGCCGTGCAAATAGAAACAACTTCCTTTTTAGAAGGGGCTATAGCTATGCTGCGGCAAAATATAATGACAGACGGGAATGTTTGTACCGGATAGCATTGTAATATAAAAGGAATATCACTAAACCCCATGTTCTTTTGGTTGATACAATTTTACATGCCCAAAGCTTAATTTGAAAAAACTGACATCCGTCATTTTTATTTTATAACTCCCAGCGCTATCTTCGCACTGTAATTGGTTTTATAGTTTGTTAGAAGCCTTTTGGAAACTACTAAGTGCCGTTACGCTAAATTAAATATAAATTGAGGAAACAATTCGTCTTGTTTGTTGGGATACTAATGCTGATAAAGCCATTTTGGCCGGTAGCAGAGTACGCAATAAATTATGATTATATTGTTGAAAATTTATGTGAGAACCGTGATAAACCGCTACTAAATTGTGACGGAAAATGCTATTTGGCAAAACAATTGGCCAAGGAATCTGAGGGGAGTGAAGAAAACCCCTTTGAAGCCAATCCTTCCAAACTAGAAATTCAGTTTATTACCTCTTTTGAATCCGTATTTAATTTTGGTTTGGAAAACTACAACGATACTGTTCAAGACAATTTTAAATCTACTCAAAATCTATTCTCTAGAGAATTCTTAACAGATATTGCCAAACCGCCAGAAGGAGTATAACCTCCATACTGCTATATAGGTTGTTCCTAGGACTTATGTCCAACAACTTCATATGGGCTTCCGTTTATTTTTTTATAAATAGAATCAAATAAAACCGACTTGGTTACAATACTCATTGCACCTTATTGGAAATGATTATTGATATCACAGCTGTGCTGTGCCTTGGCCTCACGTTTTGTTAGACTTTTTAAAATCTTTAAAACTTACAGATGAAAGTAAAGGAATCTGTCCAAAGGGTTTGTCATACACTTTTGGCATTGTATACACATAGGTTATGTAAGAGAATTGTAATGGGGTGTGTAGCCTTCCCTAGCTTTATCTCGGCCCAGGAATTGGTACTTCCCCAGGACTCTATTATCATGATCAATCTAGATGAGGTTATTATGATTTCGGCCCAAAAGGCATTTAATTTCCACAAACAGGCAAAGCCACTATCATCTTTAGATGAGTTTTTGGAATCTTCCAAAAAGGTAGCCATGGTAAAAAGAGGAGGTTATGCTTGGGAGCCTACCTTAAACAATATGTTTTCGGAACGTCTTTCAGTGACCATAGACGGGATGCGAATTTTTGGTGCCTGTACCGATAAAATGGATCCTATAACCTCCTATGTAGATGCCTCTAATTTATCAAAGGCGCACATCGCATCAGGACAACAAGGCGCGAAACACGGAAATACTATCGGTGGAGCCATAGATTTAGAGCTCGATAAGAGCAATTTTAGAAATACAGGTTTTAGAGGAGGTGTGGAGTCCGGATTTGAAGGCAATAACCAACAATCCATTATAGGGGGTGAGTTGAATTATTCCGGTGCTAAATTTTATGCCGATACGGATATCATTTATCGCAAGGCAGAAAATTATAAGGCTGGTGGCGATAAGGAAGTGCTGTTTTCACAGTTTACAAAATATAATATTTCTGCAAATATAGGCTATAAATTGGCCGATGATAATGCCATAACCGCAAGTTTTATATTTGATGAGGCCCGTGATGTGGGCTATCCGGCATTGCCTATGGATGTTTCTTCGGCACAGGCTATTATAGGCTCGCTAAGGTATGAGCAGGACTCCTTGTGGGGGCGTTTACATCATTGGAATTCTAAACTCTACATGAATACCATTACCCATGTGATGGACGATACCAATCGTCCCGATGTGGCCATACATATGGATATGCCTGGCTGGAGCGATACCTATGGGTTTTTCTCCGAAGCACGTCTTAATGGTAACATCAATAAATTAATGTTCAAGGTAGATGGGTATTACAATAGGTCTTTGGCAGAAATGACGATGTACCCACAGGACCCCAATGAGAAACCAATGTTTATGCTTACTTGGCCCGATGTGCGCACTGCTAATGGCGGAATTTATGTTGAGGATGAATTGAGTTTAAAAGGGAGTTCCTTAAAAATCGCAACTAGAATAGCGCTACAGAATCAGAATGTAGCCGATGAATTTGGCCTAAATAGCCTGCGGATATTTTATCCAGAGATGGAAGCTTCCAAAACCCGTTTCCTAAAAAGTATTTCCGGGCAATGGCACAAAATGTGGATGCCTTGGCACCTAAATGCCGGAGTATCCTATGGTGATAGGGCTCCTTCGGTCACCGAAGGATATGGGTTTTATATTTTTAACAGTTTTGATAACCACGATTATGTAGGGGACCCAGGACTTAAAAATGAAAAATCTATGGAGGTCAATGCCAAACTATCCTATGAGAAGCCCAAGTTTAATATAAGTGCCGAGGCTAATTTTTTCCATATCCCGGATTATATAATAGGGGTGGTAGACCCTTCACTAAGTACTATGACCCTTGGGGCCGATGGCGTAAAGTTATATAGAAATTTGGAGTATGCCAGATTGTTTAATACCGCTTTAGAATCCGAGTACTCCCTTCTGCCAGAATTAAAATGGACAGGGTTTATCTCCTATCACTTAGGAGGCGATAGCGAAGGGGAAAATTTGCCATTCATTAGTCCTCTTTCTTATCGTTCTGCACTACAGTACGATAAAAACACATTCTCTGTGGCCGTTAAGATGTCTGGGGCGACCAAGCAAGTAAATTATAACCCCGAATACGGGGAAGATCAAACTTTGGCCTATACCGTCTTTTCCATCTCCTTAGGGAAGACATTTTATATGAACAATGACTCCGTTATGGCAAAATTTGGAGTCGAAAATATTTTTGACAAAGAGTATTCTACCTATACAGATTGGAAAAATATTCCAAGAATGGGAAGAAATATATTCTTAACACTGACTTATTCAATTAAATAAAACTAATAACGATGAAAACAATAAAAATAATTTTAGCTACTTTTATTCTTAGCATGGGAGCAATTTCTTGTTCCAAGGACGATGGTTCCGCAATAATTGAAGAGAATCCTATGGCCCAATTTAATATGGTAAGCCAAATGGAAGCCAATGGGCATACCATAGAACTTTATACCGAGGGCGAAGGTTTTACTACGGGTTACAATGAAATTTATATCCGAATAAAGGACAATGACCGGGAAACTTATTTTGCCGATCCAGAAATTACATGGACCCCAATGATGCATATGCAGACTATGATGCATTCAGGGCCAAAATCTTTATTAAGTACAACGGAAAATAATACTGTCCTAAAAGGTTATTTGGTATTTCAAATGGCAGGCAAGGCAGAAGAATATTGGGAGTTGACCCTTAATTATAAGGTAGATGGAACGGATTATACGGCCTCAAAAACCATAGATGTTAACCATCCGACCGATGGTAAGCAAAAGGTAACCACATTCACTGGTAGCGATAATGTAAAATATGTGTTGGCCATGGTTTCGCCGCAAAAGCCTAAAGAAGGTTTAAATAATATGGCGGCGGTGTTGTATAAAATGGAGAGCATGAAAGAATTTTCACTGGTAGAGAATTATACCGTCACCCTAGACCCGAGAATGACCAGTATGGGGAACCACGGTTCTCCCAATAATAAGGATTTAACCTATGATGCAACATCCCAAATGTATCAAGGACAATTGTCCTTGAGTATGACAGGATATTGGAAATTGAATTTAAAGGTATTGAATGACTCCGGAGAGCTGTTAAAGGGAGAAGATGTAACTGAAGATAATGAGGCGAGTAGCCTATATTTTGAATTGGAATTTTAGAACAATTACCTTTATAAAAAAAAGAGGCTGCCCGATAAGGCAGCCTCTTTTATATGGTTCTTAGTTCGGATTAAAATATATATCGAACAAAGGCTTCCATTGCCGCATAGTGGGCAAGGCCTAAATCATCATATTTAGCTGCAGTTTCGCCGTTTCGGTCTTCTGCACGTTGCCAGAATTCCCTAGAATCTGACCCTTGGAATACCACACCATCTTTTTGAGATTGATGTTTAAAGATTCCATATCGTTTCGCCAAAACCTGACTAGGACTCATAGGTACTGCCATTTCAATATCTTCGATATCCCATTCTTGCCAAGCACCTCTGTACAACCAAACCCAACAGTCTTTCATGTAATCTTCATTTTTCAATCGCTTTAAAGATTCAAAAATGATATCCAAACATACTTTATGAGTTCCGTGCGGATCGGCTAAATCTCCAGCGGCGTAAATTTGATGAGGTTTAATTTGCTCAATTAAATCCATCGTAATTTTGATATCGGCTTCTCCCCAAGGATTTTTTTCAATGGTACCAGTTTCGTAAAACGGTAAATCGTTAAAATGAATTTGATCATCGGAAAGTCCAACATAGTGACTCGTTGCTCTTGCTTCACTACGACGAATAAGACCTTTGATGTTTCTAACCTCAGGAATGTCTATTTCACTAGTTTTCTTGTGTTTTATAAACTCGGTAGCCTTTTTGTAAATTCCAACAGACTTCTCATTGTCTATTCCAAAAGAACGGTTGTAGTCGATAACAAAATCGGAGAAACGAAGTGCCTCATCATCGGCAACAGCGATATTCCCAGAAGTTTGGTATGCTACGTGTACTTCATGACCTTGTTCTTGCAAACGCATAAAAGTACCTCCCATACTAATGATATCATCGTCTGGATGCGGGCTGAAAATTAGAACACGTTTTTTTGCAGGTTCTGCTCTTTCAGGTCTATTGGTGTCATCAGCATTAGGTTTACCTCCTGGCCATCCAGTGATAGTGTGCTGAAGTTTGTTGAATATTTTAATGTTAATGTCATAAGCATTACCAACTTCCGTCAATAAGTCGCTCATACCATTCTCAATATAATCGGCTTCGGTAAGCATTAATACCGGCTTGTCCAATTTTAAGGCCAACCCTACAACGGCTTTCTTGATAAGTTTTGCGTCCCACTTCACCTCTTCTACGATCCATGGCGTGCTTACTCTTGTCAATTGAGAAGAAGAGCCTTGGTCTAAAATAAAAATACTATTAGGGTGTTCCTGTAAATAAGAAGCAGGGACTTTTTCAGTGATTGGTCCTTCAACAGATTCTCTAATAATGGAAGATTTACCTTCTCCCCAAGCCATTAAAAGAACTTGTTTGGCTTGCATTATTTGCTTAATACCAAGGGTGATGGCTGTTTTTGGAGTATTGTTTAAGCCCTGGAAATCTGAACTGGCAGCAACTCTTGTGATATGGTCTAAAGTTACCAACCTTGTTTTTGAGTTTGGTAATGATCCAGATTCGTTAAAACCAATATGACCATTTCCACCAATCCCTAAAATCTGTAAATCTATACCACCTAAGGCATCAATCTTAGCTTCGTACTCTTTACAGTAGTCAGCAATATCTTCCTTGGATAACATTCCATCCGGAATATGGTAGTTTTCAGGAGCAATATCCACATGGTTAAAAAGAAGCTCTTTCATAAAACGGACATAGCTCTGAATCGCATCCGGTTCCATTGGATAGTACTCGTCCAAGTTAAAGGTGATGACATTTTTAAAGCTAAGACCCTCTTCCTTATGTAAACGAACTAGTTCGGCATACAAGCGTTTTGGAGTAGATCCTGTAGCAAGTCCAAGCACACACATCTCATTTGCATCCTGCTTTTTCTTAATTAGTGTGGCAATTTCCAAAGCGGCTGCTTTGGACGCAACCTCAGAAGTTTCAAAGATAACCGTGTTGATTTTTTCGAATCGTTTTTCAAAACTGGTTACCTTATCAAATTTACTTTTAATCATGAATAGATAGATTTTTGTTCATTTTTGGTTGAATCAATAAAATTACTATAAACTATCCAATTTAAAGGCCTTGTACAAACAAATTTAAGGCAAAAATGGACTTATTTCAGAAATCATAGTTATTTGCCGTAAATAATACGGTTATGGCAAAATATTGGGCTCAAAAAGGGAGGAATTTTATACATTTTTTACAGCCTTTCCCAAGGCGTTATGGGAAGTTAAAGCTTTTTTATAAAATATATAACACCAAGCTAGATTATTGTTGAAATATTGATAGGTTCTTATCTGAAAAAACAGCCATTTTGCGGTGAAACACTACAAGGGCTTTCCTTTTTTATACGCTTTACCATAGGAGATGTTTTCTTTGGTAATGATTTCCAATGGGGAGTATATTCTTGATAGAGGAAGCATTTTTTTTATAAAAAAGTCAGAAAAACAAAGAACAGCCTGATACCCTTGGTCAAAAGATTTTTGAGAAATTAAAAATGTTACTTTGTCTTCTTTTAAAGACTGAATATTAGGGGCTGTAGTATCATAGCCGATCATTCTAATTTGTTTTAACCGCTGGCTTTCTATTTCATTGGCAATAGTTGAAATTCTGCTCGAAGGGACATAAATTCCCCTTATATGGGGATGTGCACTTAAAATTGAATGTAAGCCTTCTTTTACGATGGTTTTGTTATCTAGGGTATGAAGGTTTAAATGTACTACTTTTAAAGTGGCAATCTGATCTTTATAATAGGAGGTGAAGCCTTCTATTCTTTTTTTGGTGACGTGATAATTATGGTCTTGCAAGTGTGTTTGGACAATTAAAACCTGATGCTCCCCTCTGGTACACAAATGCATAAGTTTACCAGCTAAATATCCACCGTCAAAGGAATTTTGGCCTATAAAAGACAGGTTTTTAAACCCTTTAAGATCTATGTTTAAAAACAGATAAGGAATGTTCTTTTCTTCTAATCTTGTGACAATATCCTTGGTTTCCTCATAAAAGGTCGGCGCTATGATTACGGCATCGGGTTTGGTATCTATCAGATGGTTTCCCTCTTGAATATAAGAGCTTTGCGAGTCTTGTTCATAGAGAAAATTAGTAACCTTGACCCCATACTCCTCCACTTCCTTGGCGGCTTCCAAGATGCCTAAAAGAGGCGATTTCCAGAATAAATTAGAAGAGTTGTGTTTGGGGATTAAAGCAGCTATGTGGTATTTTTTTCGCGAAGCGAGTCTGCTAGCGATAACATTTAGCGTGAAATTATTTTCCTTTAGAACTCTCTTTACGCTTTCTTCCGTCTTTTTGGAGACTCCTCCGCGGTTGTGCAGGACTCTATCTACCGTCCCTGCCGAAACTTTGGCTTTTTCTGCAATTTCTTTAATTGTAATCATAGTGCCTTATTGACATAATAAAATGTATATAATGTCGCTGTTTTAGGAATAGGTGTTTCCAAGATGTCTTAGGATAAGATGCCTTAGGTTGTATGGCAAAGGTATTAAAGGAGTTGAGATTTAAAAAGATTTTTGAATTGGGTTTTTTTATTTTGTGTACGTACACGGTAAAATTTTTATCTTGCATGTTAATTAGAGGTATCTTAGTTTAAATATCGAAATAAAAACAGAAGGGGTCCCTATAAATACAACTAAATGAGTTTAAGATTAGAAAATACTTGGCGTTGGTACGGCCCTAAGGATCCGGTATCTTTAATGGATATAAAACAAGCTGGTGCTACGGGTATTGTTACGGCGCTGCACCATATTCCTAATGGGGAAATATGGCCTGTACACGAAATTGAAAAGCGAAAAAAACTACTGACGGAAGCAGGGCTTACTTGGTCCGTGGTAGAAAGCGTGCCAGTGCACGAGTGTATTAAAACCCGACAAGGAAACTTTCAGTTGTATATTGACAATTACAAGAAGACCATCATAAATTTGGCGGCGGCCGGAATAGATACTATCTGTTATAACTTTATGCCGGTTTTAGATTGGACAAGGACCCATTTAGAGTATCCTTTAGAAAATGGAGCTACTGCCTTGCGTTTTGAAAAGGATGCTTTTGCTGCTTTTGAACTCTTTTTGTTACAACGACCGGGGTCAGAGGTGAGATATAGCGATAAAGAAAAAGAAGCGGCTAAGAGTTACTTAGAAAAATTGAGTACAACCGAACAAGCCGTTTTGGTGAACAATATTATTGCTGGACTACCCGGAGCCGAGGAGGGGTATAGCTTGGAGGAATTCAATAAAATATTGGCTACCTACAATACTATTGATGCAGTAGCATTAAAAAACAATTTGTTCTCTTTTTTGAAGGAGATTATTCCTGTAGCCGAAAGCACAGGTGTAAACATGTGTATACATCCAGACGATCCTCCGTTTTCAATTTTGGGACTGCCAAGAGTAGTGAGTACCGAAGCGGATATCATGGAAATGTACGAAGCCGTTAATAGCCCCCATAACGGACTTACATTTTGTACCGGATCCTTTGGGGTTCGGCCGGACAACGATTTGGTTCAAATGGTAAAAAACCTAGGAGATCGCATTCATTTTATTCACCTGAGAAGTACACAAAGAGATGAGGAGGGCAATTTTCATGAGGCCAATCACTTAGAGGGCGATGTAGATATGTATGGTGTAATTAAGGCATTGGTAGAAGAACAACTTAAACGCAGCAGACAAGGCAGGAAGGATGTCAGAATGCCGATGCGCCCCGATCATGGGCATAAAATGTTAGACGATCTTAAGAAAACAACAAATCCAGGCTATTCGGCCATAGGAAGGTTAAAGGGACTTGCAGAATTACGGGGATTAGAAATGGGAATACGGAAATCTATGCTGCCACTTTAAAAGTAGCCCGATGAGGTTTTGGTATTATTTGCAATCCTTCTATGTTCGGGGGTAGATTGCTGGGGTTCTTCTAAGTAGGGCCCAATAAGCTTTAGGTTTACTAATTTTAAGCTGATTCGACTTTGGTGAGGCATTTTTTTGCGTTAGGGACCGCGGCGGCATCCCCGCAGCGTAGCAAGGGATATAGACAAGGGCCCGCCCGACGAAGGAGGGAACGCCCAAATTAATATACTAGGAGCTATTTTTAAATGTTCTTATGAGCGTTTGGGAAGCGTCTTATGATTAAAACGAAAAGAAGGATAGACACTTTCTTTTCGTTTTAATGGCATAAACAAAGAAAATTTTAATTTAAAATTAGGATCGGATATTTTTTATTAAGGCTAACGTTTCCCTTACTCGAGACTCCAATGCGGCGTAATCCTTATTCTCTAATATAGTTTTACTAATAAGGTTAGACCCCATTCCTACACAGGTTACCCCGGCATCGAACCAAGCTTTTAAGTTTTCCTCCTCTAAGGTGACCCCTCCGGTAGGCATAACACTGGTCCAAGGCTGTGGACCTTTAATGGCCTTTACAAAATCGGCGCCATAATTGGCTCCAGGGAATAATTTTACTATTTCACATCCCAATTCTTCGGCCTTGTTTATTTCTGTAAGACTACCACATCCTGGACTCCATAGTACTTTTCTACGATTACAGACAACAGCGATATCTTCTCTCAGGGATGGCGTAACTATAAAGTTGGCCCCCATTTGCATATAAAGAGAGGCCGCTGCGGCATCAGTAATAGAGCCGACCCCAACGGCCATTTCGGGCAATTCCCGAATGACATATTTATTGAGTTCAGCAAAGACTTCGTGAGCAAAATCTCCACGAGCGGTAAACTCTATAAGGCGAGCACCCCCATCATAACATGCTTTTAATATTTTTTTTCCCAAGGCCACATCCGGATGATAAAAAAGCGGGACAAGTCCAGTTTCTTTCATTAGTGCGGCAACTTCTATTCTCGAAAATTGTGACATACTTATTTTATTATCGTTATCTACTTACTATGCCCGACGAATCGCCACTGGCTAATTGCTGTATTTCTTCAAGGGTCGCTAAATTAAAATCGCCTGCAATGCTGTGTTTTAGACAACAGGCGGCTACTGAAAAATCTATGGTCCTTTGTAGATTATTGTCTTCTTGTAATAAGCCGTGTATTAAGGCTCCCATAAAGGCATCGCCACTTCCAACCCTGTCAACTACCGGGTTTGCTTCTCTTATAGGGGAGGTGTAAATATCTTTACTGTCATAAACGATGCCCCCAATTTTCTGATGCGAGGCATTTATGGAATATCGCAAGGTAGTAGCCACTATTTTTAAATTTGGAAACTCCTTAAATAAGGTATCATATAAGGCGGGCAAGCTTTCAGTATCCTGATAGTTAGGATGTGCTTTTTCCTTTCCCGTCATAAAAAAAGCGGTATCCAGATCTCCTAAAATAACATGGCTATAGTGCAATAATTCTGGCATGATCTCCTTAGGTTCTTTGCCGTATTTCCAGAGTTTGGAACGATAATTTAAATCGGCAGATACGGTAAGTCCCATTTCGTGGGCCACTTTAACAGCTTCTAAACAAACAGCTGCGGCATTGGCAGAAATAGCGGGAGTTACACCGCTCCAATGAAACCAATCGGCACCTTGGAAAACAGTCTTCCAATCGATCATGCCTATTTCTATCTCAGCAATAGCACTTTGAGCGCGGTCATAGACTACTTTGCTACCACGAGAACCAGCGCCTGTTTCTAAAAAATAGATCCCTAAACGATCTCCTCCAAACAACATGTTTTGAGAGGCCACATTTTGTTTTCTTATTTCTTGTAAGGCACTTTGGCCGATATCGTTTTGGGGCAAGCGACTAACAAATTCGGCCTTATGACCAAAATTGGCCAGGGAAACGGCAACATTAAACTCTCCACCCCCATAATTGGCATTAAAATTTGTCGCTTGTGAAAACCTAAGGTGTTTTTCCGTGGACAATCTTAGGAGTATTTCGCCAAAAGTTATGACCTTCTTCATTAAGAAATTTTTAAGTAAAATTAAGAAGCCCTAAGATATAACTGAAAACCAAAAAAAGAAATCTTTTTATCTTTTATAACGTTAAGCAGCTGTTTTGTTTTAAGTATTAGTCAGTTAAGTAGCCTTTAATTAAAAAGGGCGCTATTTGTATATTAAAGCAACGGGTATTAGTGTCCTCTCCATGTTCTACTAGCCCTGCTGTAGTCGATTATAGGAAGTAAAGGAGCGTAAAATCACTTTAAAATGTCTTACAAGAGAGAAATAAAAAGCCTCTTTAAATAGCTTTCATTTCCATTCATAAATTGAATACAATTATTGTATTTTAGCCCAAGACTAAATAAAAATCAACATGATTCGGCATTATAAACGACTTACCTTTTTAAACCTAATTCTTATATCTTCTTTAATATGCTTATCTTGTTTAGATAGCAAGGGACAAAAAATGAACCATAAATTCACAAACGATCTTGTTCATGAAACCAGTCCATATTTATTACAGCATGCCCATAATCCGGTTAATTGGAAGCCTTGGAGTAGTGAGGCTTTAGCAAAAGCTAAAAAAGAAGATAAATTAGTATTGGTTAGTGTTGGGTATTCTTCTTGCCATTGGTGTCATGTGATGGAGGAGGAGACTTTCGCAGACGAGGAGGTTGCCAAATTGATGAACGAGAATTTTATTAATATCAAAGTCGACAGAGAAGAAAGACCCGATGTTGACCATGTATATATGACCGCTTTGCAATTGATCAAAGGCAATGGAGGCTGGCCATTGAATGTCATTACCTTGCCAAATGGGAAGCCGATATATGGGGGTACCTATCATACCAAAGAACAATGGATGAAGGTGTTGGCCGAGGTAAGTAAACTATATAAAGAAGATCCTAAGAAGGCTAATGAATATGCCGACATGGTGGCCCAAGGAATCGAAGATGTAAACATCATTGAGCCAGTGTCGGATTTGGGCGGATTAAAAAAAGAAGTACTCTCCGAAAGCGTTCAGAAATGGAAGGCTAATTGGGATTTGAAATGGGGAGGAAATAAAGGACACCAGAAATTTATGGTCCCAGTGAACTTGGATTTTCTAATGGATTATGCCGCTATTACTAAGGATGAGGAAACCAAAGTTTTTGTAAAGACAACCCTAGATAATATTGCTATGGGTGGTGTTTACGATCATATTGCTGGCGGCTTTTACCGATATAGTACAGATGCTCGCTGGAAAATTCCACATTTTGAGAAAATGCTTTATGATAATGCACAGTTGTTAAGCGTGTATTCCAAAGCGTATACCATTTTTAAAGATCCTTTGTATAAAAAAGTGGTCGAGCAGACCATTGCCTTTTTAGATCGTGAAATGAAAAATGCCGAAGGAGCATATTATTCTGCGATCGATGCCGACAGTGAAGGGGAAGAAGGGAAGTTTTATATATGGAAAGAAGAGGAGCTGAAAGCTGTCCTAAAGACCGATTTTGATATCTTTTCCAAATACTTTAACATTAGCCGGTCTAATATTTGGGAGAACGATTCTTATGTGCTTTTTAGAAAAATAGGAGATGAGGAATTTGCCAAGGAAAACGGCCTTACCCTAGAAAAATTAGATGCTCTAAAACAAAACTGGCAGGATAAATTACTGACCCATAGAAATAAAAGGACTCCTCCGTTAATTGATGATAAGATCATTACCTCATGGAATGCCTTACTCATCAATGGGTTTGTAGAGGCTTACAGTGCTTTTGGCGATCCTCAGTATTTACAGAAAGCCGAGAAAATCTATAAGTTCATTAAGACTAACAGCCTGCAAAAGGACCAATTGGTTCATTCCTATAAAAAAGGAGGAAAAAGAAGCGAGGGCTATATAGAAGGGTATGCCTTAATGGCAAATGCTTCTCTTAATTTATATCGTGCAAGTATGTCTACAGAATATTTAGAATTTGCCGAAAAGCTAATGCAAGACGCTTCTACAAAATTTTCGGATGAATCATCTGGGATGTTCAGTTTTAACTCTAGTGAAGAATTAATAGCTAAAATAATTAAAACAGACGACGGGGTAATGCCTTCCCCAAATGCGGTCATGGCCGAGAATTTGTTGCTTTTGGGACATATAGACTACAATAAAGAGGCAACCAAAAAAGCAAGAACCATGCTATCTACCATGCTTCCTATGGTAAAAGACAATGCCTATAGCTATGCCAAATGGAACTCCCTGATGTTAAAAACGGTCTATCCATATTATGAAATTGCCGTTGTTGGCCCTGATGCCAAGAACTTAATGGCACAGCTGTACAAGGAGCACCTGCCCAATGTGCTGGTGGTGGGGGCTGATAAAAGCAGTGAATCGCCATTGTTTAAAGGGCGGTTTGTTGAGGATGGTACCTATATCTACGTATGTCAGGACCATACTTGTAAACTTCCGGTAGAGACTTTAGAAGAGGCCTTGGAACAATTAAATGATTTTTAAAAGACTAAAAACTAAAAGGGGTCCTTTAGGGTAAGGGGCTTGTTTCTGGTTTAATTTTTTTTTTCCATTGTTCGAAGAAAAACTCCAAATGAATAAAAAAGATTACAAGGTGTTGTTTAATACGTTGTATACCCCTTTATGTTTATTCGCGAATAAATATTTAGATAGTTTGGACGATTCAAAGGATATAGTGCAAGAAGTATTTGTAAAGGTTTGGAAAAAGAACATCGTAATTCGAGATGAAGCAGCGATGAAGTCATATTTGTATACAGCGGTTAAAAATAAAAGTATAGATTTTTTAAAAAGCAGTTATAATAAAAAGAAGAATTTATCTGTCCAAATAGATTTTAAAGATTTAGAGAGTGATGCATATTTAGCCAGAGAAATAATTATCTCTGAAGCTTCCGAAATCATAGAAAAGGCAATGAATACATTGCCTAAAAAGAGTGGTAAGGTTGTGAGGTTGGCCATGCAGGGACTCTCCAACGAACAAATAGCAGAAGAACTTGGCGTATCGATAAATACGGTAAAAACACAAAAAAAACTGGCATATCGAAAATTGAGGGTATTGTTAAAAAAAGACATATTTCTTATTTTGATATATCCCATTTTATGAATTAAATATTTTTTATAAATTTTATTCACCCTCTTTTAGATTATTGTCGTTTTAGAGGTAATTGTTTTTAGTAATTACCATTAAAATTGTCGATGAATAGTCTAAAAAAGGTTTTTAAGTTATCGAAGGAAATTGCTCATTCTATTTTAGAAGGCAGGAAGGTCGACGTTGGGGAAAGACAAACGCATTGGTCTCAAAAGGAAGAAGAATATATAGTTCAAAGTCTTACAGAAAAGAATAGTGTATTAGCAAGAAAAAAACAGCGTAAAGCGATAGAAAAATCGAAGAAGCAAGACTGGAAAAGAATACAGAAAGAACTAAAATTAAAAGAAAGATATGGTTTTGTCAAAAGATTATATCGGGCCGCTGCTGTATTGTTAGCAATTACTGGGGCTTCATTTGTCTATTATTATAATTTTTCATCATTTTCTGAACCGATAGGTACTATTGATCCAAACGCTATTACATTGAGGATGGAAGACGGAACGGTACAATCGATTAATCCTGAAGTTTCGATTCCTGTCTTAGATAAAAAGGGCAGTACAATTTTCACCCAGCATAAAGGGATCTTAAAGTATCACGGGGATTATTCATCTGAGGGTTTGATGTACAGTGAATTAACCGTACCTAATGGGAAGAAAATTAAATTAGAACTTTCTGATGGAACAGTGGTCGATATTAATTCTGGCACCACTTTAAAGTTTCCTACAAACTTTTTAACAGGACATAAGCGCGAAGTGTTTTTAGATGGCGAGGCCTTTTTTGCCGTGACTAAAGATGTGACTCATCCCTTCACTGTCTTTACAGGAGAATTGGGAGTTACTGTGTTAGGTACAAAGTTTAATATGACATCTTATCCAGAGGATGATCACATTAGGACGGTGCTGGTAGAAGGGTCGGTTCAAGTATACGATACGCTTCAACCAAACAATACTTCTCTTTTGGAGCCTGGATATATGGCAAGTTGGAATAAAAATCAAAAAAACATAAGCATGGAAAAAATTGATCTTGATCTATATACAGGTTGGATCGATGGGAAAATCGTATTTAGAAGTTTGGCTTTTAGAGATATTATTAAAAAGCTCGAAAGAAGTTATAACGTTTCTATCGAATGTCGTAACGAAATATTGAATAAAGAAGTGTTTAGTGCGTCATTCAATGTTGACGTTGAAAATATTGAGCAAGTCCTAGGCTATATTAATTTGGAACATCAATTTTCATATTCTAAAAAGGGAAATACAATAATTATTAACTAACGCTAAAACCCAGACATATGACTTAAGAAAAGGAGCGTTTTTTAATCATTTTACGCAAAACTAAAACGGGAAATGTACCACCATTCCCCGAATAGTAAAAATGATTCCACATAAATGTAAAACCAAACAACGAATCAAAAATATGGAAAAAATAAATCCTACGGGGATATTATTGTCATGCCCCAGGAAAATTAGTCTAAAAATGAAGCTCACGACACTATTACTTTTAGTTTCACTTTTTAAAATTCAGGCCAATAGTTATTCCCAAAACACTAATATCTCATTAGACCTAGAGAATGTGAGTGTAAGAGAGGTCCTAAATACTATAGAGTCTAAAACCGAATTTAGATTTTTATACAAGGATAAAAATGTTGACTTGCACCGTAAAGTGACCATTAATGTATCCAAGAGAAAAATTGGGGACATTTTAGAAGAATTATTTCAAAATACTTCCACAGTATATAACATTTATGATAATAGGCAGGTCTTATTGTCTATTGGTGCTGAAATTCCTTTAGAAAAGGAAGTAAAAAAACAATCTCAGGAACAAGAAAATATTCATGGTACTATTGCGGATACTGAGGGTGTTCCAATACCAGGTGTAAGTGTGGTTATTAAAGGGACGGTAATCGGTGTTGCTTCAGATTTTGATGGCAATTATTCGATAAATGCCAAAACAGGTGATGTTTTGGTTTATACTGCCATCGGTTATGCGAAACAAGAAGTAACGGTAAGTTCTCAATCCATTATAAATGTTGTAATGACAACAGAAGCTTCTTTTTTAGAGGAGGTGGTTGTGGTAGGATATGGAACACAACGAAAATCAGATTTAACAGGAGCAGTAGGGGTATTGAGCAGCGAAGATTTGCTAAAAGCTCCAGTAAACAACTCTCTGCAAGGCTTGCAAGGTAAAGTAGCAGGTGTAAATGTATTCTTAAATTCAGGTTCGCCTTCGGGAGCACCAAGAATTGTTATAAGGGGAGTAGGAACTATTAACTCATCTTCAGATCCGCTATACGTTGTCGATGGCGTTGCTATGGAAGATATCCAGTATATAAATCCTAACGATATTGAACGGATGGAAGTGCTTAAAGATGCTTCTTCCGCATCAATATATGGGGCTAGAGGTGCTAATGGGGTGGTTTTGATCACCACAAAAAGAGGGACACAAGAGGGTAAAATGGTGATAGGATATGACGGTTTTCTCAGTGTTGGGAGAATAAGAAATAAAATGGATCTTTTAAATTCGGAAGAGTGGTTAGAAGTAGTAAAAACCGGAATGGCTAATACGCCCAAATATAGACCCGGAAATCCGGCGCCAGTATTTACAACAAACGATCCTAATTTGTTTGATGCTAATGGGAACCCTCTTTATAATACGGATTGGCAAGATGAAGCTACTAGAACTGCTATTTCTAATAATCATCAACTATCCGTTCAGCATGGGACTGAGAATTCCTCGGTAGGAGCTTTTTTGAACTATTCCCATATGGAAGGCATTATGCTGAACAATGATCTGGATAGGATAAGTGCAAAAATAGCCTATGATATTACCCCTAAAGATTGGTTGTCTCTAGGGATTAACGTATTGGTTAACAATGTAAAGGAAAAGGAGTTTGAAGAAGGCGGGGGAGGTCAAGTGCCTAGGCGTACCATGATAGAGATGCCTTCTATTTTCCCGGTAAAGTTTCCAGATGGAACCTACAGTAATAGCTTTATGATTTCCGATGCATACAATTTGGAAGCGATGGCCAATCCTGTACATGTTCTGGAAACCCAAGAAAGATTATGGGAACGTAATCAGATTTTTGGAAATGTTTTTGCAAAATTTACAATTTCCCCCGATTTGGAGTTTAGAACCCAATTTGGATTTGATAAACGCTTAAGAGAGAAGAAAGAGTATTCTCCAAGAGATTTGATTAACATTTCTTCTCCAGACGGATTTGCTCGGATTTACAATGAGAACAGTATTTATTGGCAGCAAGAAAACTATTTAACCTATAATAAAGTAATTGGCGACCATAGAATTAATGGAATGTTAGGGTTAAGTTGGCAGGAACAGAAGTTTAATTCATCAAATATAGAAGCACGTGGTTTTAGCGATGATTTCTTTAAATACAATAATATAGGGGCGGCCAGTAATCCTAGTGCACCTTCCTCTAATTATAACAAATGGTCCTTAAATTCCTATTTTATTAGAGCAGGATATACCTTGCAAGACAAGTATATGTTAACCTTGACTGGTAGGGTAGATGGTTCTTCTAGATTTGGTGAGAATAATAAATATGGAATTTTCCCATCAGCTGGTTTAGGGTGGATGCTTTCTGAGGAAGAGTTTTTAGCAAACAACGAGTCTATTAATCGACTAAAGATTAGAGCTAGTTACGGGATAACGGGAAATACGGAAATACCATCCTATAGTTCTTTAGCTACAGTTTCTTCGGGTACCGTGCTTTTAAACGGCACTAGAGTGGCAGCAAGTCAGGTCAACAGATTGGCCAATCCGGATTTAGAATGGGAAAAAACTAGTCAGTTTGATTTAGGAGTCGATTTTGCTGCTTATAAAAATAGGCTACGCCTAGAAGTGGATTATTATTATAAAGAAACTACAGATTTATTGCTAGATAGACCTGTTCCATATGCCACTGGTTTCACTTCAGTTAGGGATAATATTGGAGCGGTGAGCAATAAAGGGTTGGAGGCAATGTTAACAACAAATAATATAAGTACTCCAGATTTTAATTGGGAAACCTCCTTTAATATTAATTATAATAAAAATACCATTGAAAGTTTGGGTGAAAACAATGAAGATATAGAGCCGGGACCTTATTGGGTTTCCGGGAGTCAAACAATTTTACGTGTAGGAGAGTCATTGAGCTCTTTTTGGGGGTACGAACGTCTAGGTACTTGGAGTACAGATGAGGTTTCAGAAGCCGCTGCTGTCGGAGCGGTACCAGGAGAGGCCAAAAGGTCCAAGGATAAAAAGATCTTAGGGAAAGGCTTACCCGATTTTACTGGAAGTTTTACTAATACCTTTACATATAAAAATTTCGATTTTACAGCTGATATCCAGTTTGTTGGTGGTGTAGATATCATGCAACAATTTTATCACTCTACAGAAGATAGGTCTGGAATAGCAAATGGACTTGCTAGTATATTATATGACGGATGGACTGAGCAAAATCAGAATACCATGGTACAGGAAATAAGAAACCAATCCTATGCAGGACAAAATAGTCAAGTGGATAGCCATTGGGTAGTTAATGGATCTTATATACGAGGCAACCTCTTTTCTGTTGGATATAGCTTTGATCAGGAGTCGCTAGACCTAATGGGGTTAAATAAGTTAAGGGTGTATGCTACTCTAGAAAACGCATTTGTAATTCACTCGGATGATTTTCAAGGGTACGATCCAGAGGCATCGTCTTGGGGAGGCAATCAATGGGGACAGAATATATTCTTTTTTCAATACCCTAAGCCGAGAACCTTCACACTAGGATGTAGCCTTAAATTTTAATTTTATTTAAAGAAAAAATCATGAGAATAAAAAATATTTTATTAATTCCCGTTATTGTTTTTTGTAGCGCTTGTTCCAATTTTCTCAATGAAGAGCCCTTGTCTGAATTGGCTTCCGATCAATTTTTCAAAGAACCTGGTCAGGCATGGAGCGCAGTTAATTCTCTTTATAGAACTGGAGCGCCCAATATGAGCGATGGTGGCGTATACAGTGGTATGCCTGTAATGCTGGGAGCCTATATGTCGGGTTTCTTTTCAAATGAATATGCTGGTCAGGAACTACATGTAAGTAACACTCAACAATTAACACACAATGGAGATAATATTGGGGGGTATTTACAAGATAGGTGGAGAGAGTTATATCTAGGAGTATCAAGAGCCAACAACGCGATTAAATACATACCCGATACTCCCGAACTCACTAGTGATGAAAAAAATCAACTAATCGGCGAAGCTAAATTCTTTAGGGCTTATGCCTATTATTATTTGGTGCGTCTGTTTGGGCCAATACCCTTAACGACCGAGCCATACGCTTCTTTAGAGAATCTGTACCTAGAAAGAAGTTCGGTTGCAGACGTGTACGCCTTAATTGAAGCAGATTTAAAAGATGCGTTGCAAAATGGTGGCCTTGCAACAGTCAATATGGTCGATAATGGAAAGAGAATTACAGCTGGGGCTGTAGCGACCCTATTGGCAGAGGTTTACTTGACAATGAGTGGAGCACCTTTAAATGCGGATCGATATAGTGATGCCGCTAGTGTTGCCCAGGATATAATAAACGGAACGTATGGAGACTATAGCTTGGTAGGACATAGTGAAACGGCATCAGGGGTATTGGATTTTGAAAACTCAGCTTACAATAAAATAAGAAAGTCCGATGCTTCACCGCAAGAACATATTTATATTAAAGAATTTGATGCTTCTATTTCTAGATCGGAATTCGCTAAATATTCTTATCCAACAGCCTTATCACAAGATGTGTTATACGATATTACCAATGGCGCTTACCAACCATCAAATGCATTCTTAAATCTTTATGATCCTTTAAATGATTTACGAGCACAAGAGAAACAATTTTTTCATACAACCTTAGAAGGTACCGATAAAACGTTTCCTCCCACACCTTATGTTTGGCACGATGATGAGGCTATTTTTAACACAGCTAATTCTGGCAAGGATCAAGCCATGTTTAGTTACCCTGATGTGTTGTTAATTGCTGCGGAGGCCATTGCAAAATCAACGGGGGTGAATACTAATGCGATAGATTATTTATCGCAAGTAAGGGCACGAGCATATTGGAAAACTGATATAAATGATATAAAATTGTCGGTTTCGACTCTATCAACACAACAATTTGTAGAGGAAGTATGGTTGGAACGACATAGAGAACTAGTTTTTGAGTTTCAGAATTGGTTTGATATTGTTAGAACAAGAAAATTTCCAGTGGCCAATGCCCCAGGAGAGGTTTCATTTGTGGAGGTTATTGGACATATAACAAGCCAAGGAAAGCAAATTGAGGAAAAACATTTATTGTTGCCGCTCCCAGGTCCAGAGATGCAAAGGAATCCAAGTCTAGGAACCGATAATAATGGCTACTAGGTAGGCCTTTGGAGGTTTGAATGATAAACCTGAAACCACAAAAAAAAAATACTCCTTGATAGGATTTTGTAGAAGAAATATATGGTTAAGTTATAACATCTTATCAAGTATTAAATAAATAACTAAATACCCTCTTCCTGATTAATAAATAGATTGGGAAGTTGGGTATCTGTTGGAAAAAAATAGGATTATACGTTAGTGATATGAGGTTTGGTTAAAGAATTGTGAGGTGAAAACTTCGTAGTCAGGATGCCAATACAACCTTAAAACAACGAATCGATTTAATACAATTTTACCAAACAGCAATACTTTTTTGTTGTCGGTAGTTTCAAACTGGGGATTTGTAGAATAAAAAGATAATAAAAAGATAAATAATATTAAATTGTACGTAAAACAAAATTTTTAATATGCAGATAAAAGAATCATCAACTATATATGATGTTATTATAGTTGGCTCAGGAGCTGGTGGCGGTATGGCCACTAAAATATTGGCAGATTCAGGTCTAAAAGTAGCAGTAGTGGAAGCTGGACCTTATTTTGATCCAGCGGATCCTGTACAAAAAACTCAATTAAAATGGCCTTATGAATCCCCTAGGAGAGGTGCTAGTACCGTTCGACCTTTTGGGGATTTCGATAGTGCATATGGGGGATGGGAAATAGAAGGAGAACCTTATACTAGAAAAAATGGTACTAAGTTCGATTGGTTTCGACCTAGAATGTTAGGGGGAAGAACAAACCACTGGGGAAGAATTTCCCTGCGTTTTTCTGAAAGGGATTTTAAGCATAAGGATGTAGATGGCTTAGGCGAAAACTGGCCTATAGGCTACGAAGATGTAAAGCCATATTACGATAAGGTCGATAAATTAATTGGTCTTTTTGGAACCAAAGAAAATCTAAAAAATGAACCCGATGGGTTTTTCCTGCCTCCTCCGAAACCAAGGTTACACGAACTATTTTATATCGATGGGGCGCGTAAATCTGATATTCCTGTTATTCCATCTAGGATGTCCATGCTTACCAAAAGGATAAATAATGAAAGAGGGGTTTGTTTTTACTGCGGGCAATGTGGTAGGGCATGTGGGGTTTATGCCGATTTTTCTGCTGGTACTTGTTTGATCTTTCCGGCTCAAAAGAATGGTGGACAGATAGATTTGTTTGTAAACGCAATGGTACGCGAAGTGCTTACCAACGAGGAAGGTAAGGCTACGGGAGTATCCTATATAAGCAAGGAGGATAGGAAAGAATATCAGCTTAAGGGGAAAATTGTAATTCTTGCAGCTTCGGCCTGTAGTTCGGCCCGTATCTTGTTAAATTCAAAAAGTAAGCAACATCCAAACGGCCTAGGAAACAGTAGTAATAAGGTAGGTAAATACCTCCACGATTCTACCGGTTCCGGATTGTCTGCCTTTATTCCTGGACTCATGGATAGGAAAACCTATAACGAAGATGGTGTAGGAGGAATGCACGTATATACCCCTTGGTGGTTAGACAATAAAAAACTAGATTTCCCTAGAGGTTACCATATTGAGGTATGGGGCGGATTGGGAATGCCTAGTTATGGTTTCGGATTTAATGCCAATGATTTTAACCAGTTCTTTGGATTAAAAGTCGGTGGTTATGGAAACGGTCTTAGAGACGATGTTAGGAAATATTATGGTTCTGTAGTTGGAATGGCCGGTAGAGGAGAATCTGTAGCCATGGAAGATAACTATTGCGAGATAGACCCTTCCGTAGTAGATGAATTTGGTATTCCTGTGTTGCGTTTCAATTATAATTGGAGCGATTACGAAAGAAAACAGGCCAAGCATATGGTAGATACTTTTGAGGAAATTACCCATAATATGGGAGGTGAAATTATTGGTGCCAAACCTACCAAAGAACAAGATTATGGATTGTTGGCTCCTGGGCGGATTATACACGAAGTAGGGACTACCAGAATGGGGAATGATCCTAAGACATCGGTAGTGAACAGTTTTCAGCAGTTACACGATGTGGATAATGTATTTATTGTAGATGCAGGTCCTTTTGTTTCTCAAGCCGATAAAAACCCTACTTGGACAATTTTGGCCCTTTCATGGAGAACCTCAGACTATATTATTGAACAATTGAAAAAGCAAAATATCTAAGAAATGGATAGAAGAAAAAGTTTAAAATCGATTTTACTTGGATCTGTTGCCGGAGGATTGGCAATGCATGGTTGTAAACCCGAAGGCGAAACTACTGCCGAAGAATCTTTGGTAAAGGTTGAAGAAAACCATTTTGGAAGAACACCCGAGGAAAAGGAACAGATTGCTAAATTAAATGCGGAACAGTTTTTTAATCCACATGAATTAGAAACTATTACCGTCTTAAGTAGTCTGATATTACCCGCTAATGAAAAATTTGGTAGTGCTGCCGATGCAGGGGTTCCGGATTTTATTGAATTTATGGTAAAGGATATACCAGAAATGCAAACTCCCTTGAGAGGTGGACTTATGTGGTTAGACCATAAGAGTAATTCAGAATTTGCGACAGAATTTAAAAAAGCCTCAGAAGACCAACAAAAACAAATACTAGATACCATTGCTTATCCAGATGTGACGGTGCCGGAATCGGAGCGTCCTCTAGAGATCAGATTTTTTACCTTGATGAGAAATCTAACTCTTTCGGGTTACTATACGTCAAAAATGGGGATTGAAGATTTAGGGTATAAAGGGAATTCCCCAAATGTTTGGGACGGAGTGCCAGAGGATGTGTTAAAACAACACGGCAAGGCTTACGATCCAGAATGGTTGGCAAAATGTGTAGACCAAAGTAAAAGATCGGATATCGCTGAATGGGACGCCGATGGAAATTTGTTGACCTAAGAGAAAATTCTTGATAGTTGCTTATTTAAAATAGTCTTGGAGAAGTCCAATACGTCTTATTTAAAATTGGGAAGGTATAGCTTTACACCTTCCCAATTTTTTTTACCCTTTTTAGAAAATCTATTTAATTTGATTTTGCTCCATCTTACTTACTTCGGAAACTTTTAGGTGTTCTTCTTTATACCGATCTTTGCAAATTGGTTTGGTCAAGGGGTGATTAAATATTTTATAGAAAACAATTCTTATGAGTCAGATTTCTTATAGAAAATGTCTTGAATGCAATACGTTAAATGAAAATAGCGACTATTGTCAGCATTGTGGTGCCATTATCAATATTGTATTAAAAAGAAAACTGGAAAGTGAGGAGAAAGCGTTTCAAAAACTGGAGCAACAAAAACTAGAAAAACCATCCGCCATCACCACATTCTTAAAAGGGACATTGAAACATCCCAATTTAATAGTAAGACTGGTTGCAAAAACACTTTATTCTATTTGGATGTTAGTAATGATGATAGGAGCTGCTTTAGCTTTCGTCTTTAGTTATATCGCAGCCTAAAGTTGTATGGAGAAAATTAAAGGAATGGTTAAATATAGGACTTTTGAGGTGTTATACAGGAATGGTTTAAAAAGTAGTGGCCCTTGGATTTTAATTTTCTCAATTGTTGCTACAACTATCTACTCCTTGCAACGCTTAGGTGTGTCTTTGCCGATTTGGATCAATAATTACGTCAATGATTTTTTATGCATGCCTATCGTGCTATTTCTTTGCCAATTAGGTATTCGGAAAATAAAACGGAATAACAACATTCGATTATCATTGCCAATAATGCTTTCTCTTAGCCTGTATTATGCTATTTATTTTGAGTACTTTCTTCCAAAGTTTAATTTGAGGTATACTGCCGATCCTTTAGACGTGTTCCTTTATTTTATGGGAACCCTATTTTTTTATCTCATGGAAAACAGATCGGCCTTTAGACGTTGATAGGGCTTGTTGTAAATACAGGCCTGTTAAAATGTCAAGAATGGCATGGGAATTGGATTTTTGACAGTATTGTACTATTTTAACTTAGGAATAGTTTTTAATAAATAATGAAGAGTAAAGCGCAAGGGTTTATTAAGGTGCTGGTAGTTGTTTTTATAGGGGTTGTTGCTGGATGTAAGGAAGAGAAAGCGAAAAACGATCTGCCTAATGTGAGCATCCCTATAGAGATTAATCATGATTCTATTGTTGATACCCCAATGGCTAGTCAGGAGTTGGTTGTATCGCCCTATGAAGCTTTGCAATCATTAAACGATACCACATTTGTTAGGCTTGCAGACTACAGCGGAGATTTTGTTTACGATATGCGTTATGCTACCGAAAATAATTTTTTAAAGGCAAAGGTTTATGATTGTGCCGAATGCTATACACGGGTAAAAACTGCAAAAGCCTTGCTGCTCGCAAATGAAGAATTGAAGAAGAAGGGCTTTAAAATAAAATTTTTCGATTGTTATCGTCCTCATGAAGTGCAATTTAAAATGTGGGCCATTGTACCTAATCCGCAATATGTGGCCAATCCTGTCAGAGGTTCCATTCATAACAAAGGTGGAGCGGTAGATATAACCTTGGTTACTTTGGATGGCCAAGAATTGGATATGGGGACCGATTTTGATTTTTTTGGAAAAAGGGCTTATCATGATAACCTAGATTTGCCACAACCAATACTGAATAATAGATTGTTGTTGAAACAAACCATGGAGAAATACGGGTTTTGGTCTATTCGAACCGAATGGTGGCATTATAATCTATCTTCAGGGTCTAACGATGAGATAGCGGATTTTAGATGGGATTGTCCTTAAGGGATAACTCTTGCCTAGGTAAATTCACTATGTATAATATTATATTCGATTTTAAAAGAATACTAAGATGTCTTAGTGCATTGTAATACCACATATTTACCTTCCTTGTCTGTTGTAAAAAAGAGGTACTGTTCCCCACCGTCCTTTATTTTAAATTTCTTCCTAATGTCGGCCACGCTTTGAGGGAAATTTCGGGTGGTAATATTGGCTTTTTTTAATCCTAATTTTTGAATTTCCTTTTTATTAAATGCTAGTGTTTGTTCTATTTTAAATATCCTTCCTGGAAATTCCACCAATGAATTACTAGTGTATAAATGCGAATGTTCGTGTAACTTGTACAAAGAATACTGGTTTCCAACAGATTTGAAAGCCCCGGATTTTAAGATTGCGGAATTAGGTTCGTATAAATATTTAAGAGGGTGTGAGAGACTAGAAAAGGCTAATTTCTCATCCTTAAGTGAAAAATCAAATGACTCTTGGTCGGTCTTATTTAAATTGATGGTCTTAATTAAGATATCATTTTGGTATCCATACTCTAGTACCCAAAGGATTTCCTTTACTTCGTTCTTCACTGAAACGACATGAATTTCCTTTACAAATTGCAATTCGTTGATTCCCGCAGAAAAATCCAAGAGGGGAGAGGTCTTTATTAATACCTGTTTGGTTTTTTTAAAAATCGCATCTAAGTTTTCAGGAACATTAGGTAGGCAATCCGACAATAAAAAAACCTTCCCTTTATGGTCGTCCCTTCGAGAAGGATCTATGTAAATCCAGTCGAAAGGTTCTTCTGAATTTTGGATAAATTGGAGCCCGTCGGTAGCATGAGTTTCAATGTTTTTAAGCGCCATAATCTTAAAATTATGGGTTGTTATTTTTGATAGTTCTTTGTTTAGATCGCAATGATATACCTTGGAAACATTTTGACTAAAATAGTAACTGTCCACGCCAAACCCACCGGTGACATCCAATAGAGACTTCCCCTTTACCAGTTTTGCCTTGTAGTTCGCAGTGGTTTCAGAGGATGTTTGTTCTATATGTATCTTTTTAGGGAAATAAATATTTGGAGAGTTATACCAAATAGGAAGTTTTTCCTTGCATTTGTTTTTTGATTCTATTTGTTGGGCAAGTTCTCGACTGCTGACTTCTTCAAATGGAGAAGGTTTTAGTAATACCGACATAATATCGGTATTCAAATTGGTATTTATAAAGGATTGTACCTTTGGGGTAAGTATATCGTTGTTCAAGGTAGTATTATAAGTTTTTTGTGAGCGATTTTACTATTTTGTTTTCCGCAAAAAATTCCTTTAAAATTACTTTTAAGGCGGTATAACCAGGGACGGCAATGATCATACCGGTAACCCCGAACAGTAAACCTCCAATAATGATCACTAGAAAAATTTCTAAAGGATGCGATTTCACGCTATTGGAAAAAATAAGAGGTTGGGAGAAAAAATTATCAACCAATTGGCCAATAACAAAACCTATCATGACATAAGTGGTTTTAGGTAAAATAACACTGCTAAAATCGCTTCCAACATTGCTGGTCATTGTCAAAACAGCCATGAGTAATCCGCCAATTAAAGGCCCTATGTAGGGGATTAAATTAAGCAAGGCGCACAAAAAAGCAATTACTATGGCATTCTCTATATTAAAAATAAATAAAACGATCGCATAAATTATAAAGAGAATCAAAATTTGAAAAACGAGTCCTACGAAGTAACGGGAGAGTAGGTTTTTAATTTTCTCGATAGAATTTCTAAATCTTCTTTCTTTGGTTTTGGGGATAACTACTAAGAGAGATTCTTCAAAAAGTTTACTGTCCTTTAAAAAGAAAAATGCAATAAATAAGACAGAAAATAGTCCAACACTGAAATTGCCGAGAACGGCAACTAAGGAATTTAGAAAATCAGGAATTACTCCAAAATTTATATTTGTAAACACTTTGGAATTCTTGATGCTTTGTTCAACATCTGTAGAGCTAACACCAAAATACTCTATTAGTTGTTTATAAAGGCTTTCCACATTCAATTGTAGCGTTTCTATATTTAATAGCGACAAATTATGGCCCTGTTGAATTAATAAGGGAATAAACAGTGAAATGATGCCAGCGAGAATACCTATGAGAAATAGCATGGTAATAATTACCGCTATGGTATTGTTAAATTTAAGTCTATTACAGAGGAATATGACTATGGGTCTTCCAATTAATGAGGTTACAGCGGCTATAGTGATATAGATAAGAACCGGACTTATTTTAAATAAAAAAAATAAGAGTAGTGAGATTCCCAATATAACACCAACAGCCCTTAATATGCCTTTAGAAATTGTTTTTGAAGTCATATTTTAATTTTTAAAAACGTAAGATATTATATTAGCACCCATCTGTAGCGCCTGGATGCGAATTTCTTTGGGATCGTTGTGAACTTCGGCATCTTCCCATCCGTCTCCTAGGTCGCTCTCATAGGTGAACAACAGTAGTAATCGGTTTTCATGGAAAATGCCAAATGCCTGTGGACGATTCCCATCGTGTTCATGTATTTTAGGCAAGCCTTTAGGGAAAATGTAAGGTGCAGTAAAAATGGGATGGTCTGCCTCTAGTTCAACTAATTCCTTATCGGGAAACATCTTGTTTAACTCCTTCTTTAAATAAGGTTCCATACCGTAATTGTCATCAATATGTAGAAACCCGCCGGCCATTAAATAGGTCCTTAGATTGTCGGCTTCTTCTGTAGTGAAAAACACGTTTCCATGCCCTGTCATGTGTATGAAAGGATACTGAAAAATGTTTATATCACCTGCTTCTACAACTAAAGGTTTGGGGTTTAGGGTGGTGTTAATATTTTGATTGCAAAAACGGATTAAGTTGGGTAAAGCCGTGGGGTTGGCATACCAATCGCCACCCCCGCCGTATTTTAAAATGGCTATATCTTGGCTTTTTACAAAAGAAATTTGAAGGAATGTAAAGAGCAATAATAATATAGCGCGTTGTGTCATAAAAGCTCGTAGGATTAGTAAAATCAAATTTAAGAATATTCACGAGGAAAAAAACTTAAAATAGGAATATGCCTTTTCTGTTTACTATAGATTTTTAAGAGCGACCGTCGTACAGGCAAAAATGGCTGCCGTTTCTGTACGTAGCCTGGTTCCTCCCAAGGCTACAGGAGCAAAACCATTATCTATAGCCTTTTTTATTTCGATAGTCGAAAAATCTCCTTCCGGACCTATAAGGATGGTAGTTGGCTGTGAAGGTTTTAACGAGCTTAATAATTCAGCTTTATTGTCTTCTTCACAATGGGCTATAAATAAATCTCCATTTTTAGGTAAGGCCATAAATTCTTTAAAAGTGATAGCGCTATTTAATTTGGGGAGATAGGTCTGCAATGATTGTTTCATAGCAGATTGAATGACCTTCTCCATTCGATCTTTCTTAATAACCTTCCTTTCAGAGTGATCACAGATAATAGGGGTTATTTCATGAACCCCAATTTCTGTTGCTTTTTCTAAAAACCATTCAAATCTATCGTTTAGTTTTGTTGGAGCAACCACCATATGTAATAAGTATGATTTAGGTGGTTTTAGGGTTGTAGTAATGATTTCGGCGGTACATTTTTTATGATCCGGATTCAGAATTTTAGCTTCGAACCAATACCCCTTTCCATTGGTTATTTGTAAGATCTCCCCCGTCTTTTTTCGCAAAACCTTAGCGATATGTTTACTTTCCTCAGTATCGAAAACGAATTGAATATCTCCTTGGTTAATATTGGGGTTATAAAAAAGTTGCATAATAAATTATAGTTTATTTGATGTTTTTACCGGGGCAACATGCTTGGCCTGACCGCCAATTATTAATAATTATAGCGTGCCCGTTGTTATGTGGGTATCATCGTAAAATTAAAGGATGTATCTGGCCTTGGCTGTAACACTCTGGTCTGAAAATTCGGTTTCCATATATTTCAGATACCCTACAATTCCGATCATGGCTGCATTGTCGGTGCAAAATTCGAATTTAGGAATATAGGCGGTCCAGCCATGTTTTATTTCCGCTTCTTCCAAAGCCTTTCTAATCCCCGAGTTGGCAGATACCCCTCCGCCGATGGCGATTTGTTTTATTCCTGTTTGCTTAACGGCCTTTTTTAATTTGTCCATTAAAATGTTAATAATGGTATATTGAATGGAGGCGCAAATGTCGTTTAAATTTTCCGTGATAAAATTGGGGTTTTTGGCAGTTTCCCTTTGGATAAAATACAGGATGCTGGTTTTTAATCCACTAAAACTAAAATTGAGTCCTTCGACCTTTGGTTTTGGAAATGGAAACGCCTTGGGGTTGCCTAATTGTGCGTATTTGTCTATCAATGGGCCGCCAGGGTATGGCAATCCCAATATTTTGGCGCTTTTGTCATAGGCTTCTCCTGCGGCATCGTCCAAAGATTCGCCAATTACTTCCATTTTAAAATAATTTTCTACCAAAACAACCTGTGTATGTCCACCGCTTATGGTCATTGCTAAAAAGGGGAATTTTGGAGTTTTGTGGGTGTCATCCTCAATAAAATGCGATAAAATATGTGCTTGCATATGATTTACCTCAATTAATGGAATGTTCAGTCCTAAGGAAAGGGATTTTGCAAAGGAAGTTCCAACCAATAAAGAACCCATAAGTCCTGGTCCGCGCGTAAAAGCTATGGCAGATAACTGATTTTTATCGATATTTGCCTTAGCTAATGCTTGATGTACAACAGGAACAATATTTTGTTGGTGGGCTCTCGAGGCAAGTTCTGGAACCACCCCTCCGTATTCCTCATGTATTTTTTGAGTAGCCACAATATTGCTAAGGGCTTTTTTGTTACATAATACCGCAGCTGAGGTATCATCACAGGAAGATTCTATGGCAAGAATATAAATATTTTTATTTTCCATTCGGTTTGGAATAAAAGTTGAACGTACAAAGGTAAAACATAAAGCCCTATCAAAAAATTAAGAAAAATTGTAGTCCGAGTACTTTTAGTGCTCCTTCTTATTTGTGTTTTGGTCACCATGGTGCTTTCTATGCCTTTCGTGCAGACCTCCTTTGCCCGATATGCCGCCAATGAGATCAATTCAGAATTTGGCACTAACATCCATATAGACAAGTTAAAAGTGTCCCTGATTACATGGGATACCTCTTTGAAAGGAGTTTTTGTTGAAGACTATAAGAAAGATACTTTATTTTATATAGATCACCTGAGTACTTCTATCCTAAATGTTCCAAATCTGGTCAAAGGAAAATTGCAATTAGGAGATATAGCAATTGAACGCCTTAACTTTAAATTAAAGACCTATAAGGATGAGAAGAATTCTAATTTAGAGGTTTTTATTGATAAACTAGATGATAAGAAACCCCGAAAACCGGGTACGCCACCATTTTTTTTCTCTTCTGCCGACGTAGAGATATCTGATAGTAAATTTCAGCTTCTTGATGAAAATAAAGAGAATACTGAAATGTTGAATTTTAGAGATTTAAATATTTCGGCCACGGATTTCCAAATCTTAGGACCCGATGTTGTATCGAATATTCGCGGTATGTCTTTTATAAGCGAGAGAGGGGTCGAGGTGAAAAAAATGGTCACTAAATTTAAATATACCAAACAACAAATGCGCTTTGATGCTTTAAGCATCGATACTCCAGAATCACATTTGTCGGGGAGTTTAGTGTTCGATTATGAACGAAAGGACTTTGTCGATTTTATTAATAAAGTAAACATAACTGCGAAGTTTGTTGAATCTACAGTTGCATTGGACGAGGTGAACCTTCTTTATGACCAATTTGGTAGCGGTAAAAAAGTGTTGTTTTCTTCCCGGATAAATGGTGTCCTAAACGACCTGAATACCTATGACCTCTTCCTTAACATGGAGGATACTGGTATTCGTGGCGACTTTAATTTTAAGAATTTATTTAATAAAGAAGGTGGTTTTGCTCTAACGGCAGAAATGAAGAACGTAACTTCAAATTATTACGAGCTAAGGGCTTTGATGCCTAATGTTTTAGGAGAGGTTTTGCCCTCCTCAATTCAAAAATTAGGGCAGTTTACAGTTAGGGGAGATGCTGTTATTACAGAGTCTTCTATAATATCAAAGGCTAATATCAATACCCTTATTGGTAGTAGTTATGTAGATTTGGAACTAACCGATATCAATGATATCGACAACGCCTCTTACAAAGGTTTTGTCTCCTTAATAGATTTTGATTTGGGAGATTTGTTGGAGACCAAAAAAGTAGGATTAACAACCCTCGATTTTAATGTAGAAGGTAAGGGCTTTATAAAAGAAAATTTAAATACAGAAGTCATTGGGGAAGTGTATTCACTTGGGTTTAATGGCTATAAATACAAGAAACTTAAGGTTTCGGGAGTCTTAAAGGAACAGTTGTTTGATGGTACTTTGCTGAGCAATGACGAAAATGCAAAGTTTAGTTTTAAAGGGCTGGCAGATTTTGGGGAAGGAAGAAGTAATTTAAATTTTATTGCTTCGGTAGATTATGCCAATTTAAAAAATCTAAAGATCATTGACGATAGTATTTCGGTGTTTAAGGGAGATGTCAATATGGACATTAGCGGAAATACTTTGGATAATCTGGTTGGGGATATCAAATTTTCAAAAACCAATTATCAGAATAAAAACGACACCTATTACTTCGAAGATTTTAAAATTTCATCAACTTTTGAGAATGATAGCACTCGAGTTATTACCATCAATTCGCCAGACATTATTACAGGTTACCTGAAAGGATTTTTTAAAGTAAAAGAATTGGGGAGATTGATGCAAAATTCCATAGGGAGTATCTATACCAATTATCGACCGTTTAAAATTTCTAAACAACAAAGACTGTCTTTTAATTTTAAGATTTATAATAAGATAGTCGATGTGTTTTTTCCCGAGGTGAAATTTGATCCAAACACATTTATAAAAGGGAATATAATTGCGGATGAAGGCGATTTTAAGCTGAACTTTAAGTCGCCTAGTATTATAGCGTTTAATAATGAGTTAGATAGCATAGATATTAAGATTGACAATAAGAACCCTTTGTTTAATACCTATGTTTCTGTGGGGAATTTGGAAACTCCGTATTATGACGTAAACAACTTTAGCCTTATCAATACCACCTTAAAGGATACCCTATTTTTTAGAACGGAATTTCATGGGGGAAGTGGTTTTCATGATAGTTATAATATTAATTTTTATCACACTTTCAATAAAGGGAACAAATCGGTTATAGGATTAAAAACTTCCGATATTAGTTTTAAAGGAAATACTTGGATTCTGAACAAAGAAGGAGATAACAAAAACAAGGTTATCTTAAACAAAACCTTGGATTCTATAACGATAGAAGAAATCGTTATGAACAACGGGGACCATGAGCAAATTAGGCTTAAAGGGCAATTGGCAGATTCTACCTTTAAGGATATTGAATTGCGTTTTAATCAAGTTTCTTTAGCAAAGATTACTCCAGCTATTGATAGTTTAAAGCTTCATGGAGAGGTCAATGGGACCTTAAATGTGTTGCAAAGGGATAATGTGTATTTGCCGTCTTCGAATCTTAATATTAAAAAATTTGGCATTAATAATATACCCTTGGGAGATTTGTCCCTTGGTATTGTCGGGAATAGGGATTTGACAAATTTTGTGGTCAATTCAGCCTTGATTGATAGGGGGATCGAAAAGCTTAGTGTGGTGGGTAATATCTTAAATCAGAAAGATATGCCACAGGCAAACCTTATTGCTAATTTTCAAGATTTTAATCTAGAGCCATTTAGTCCGCTTGGGGAAGGGGTAATTACCAATATACGTGGATTGCTATCGGGAAGTGCTCAGTTGAAAGGAGATATCAATAATCCGGACATGAAGGGAAATCTCGCTCTTAACGACGCGGGGATAGCGGTTCCATATTTACAAGTTGATTATAGTTTTGGGCCCTATTCAAGAGTAAAATTATCAGGGC
This sequence comes from Arenibacter sp. 6A1, assembly GCF_012272855.1. GTDB lineage: Bacteria > Bacteroidota > Bacteroidia > Flavobacteriales > Flavobacteriaceae > Arenibacter. The sequence goes on from NZ_JAAXCQ010000010.1 coordinate 82,373, forward strand.
AGACTTTTAACTTTCAACAAATTCAGCTCACCGATATAGCAATGAATACAAAGGCTGTTTTAGATGGAACGATTACTCATAATCTTTTTAAAGACTGGGTATTAGATTTAAATGTAGACACCAGAAGCAATCGTTTCCTAATTTTAAATACTCCCTTCGAAGAAGAGGTTTTGTATTATGGGATGGGGTATTTAAGGGGTAAAGGACGAATATTTGGTCCTACAAATGCTTTGACAATTAATGTAGATGGGGAAACCGCGAGAGGAACTTCATTAAAAATTCCGATAAGCGATGTCGCTAGTATAGGGGATTTTTCCTTTATCAACTTTGTAAGTAATAAGGGCGAAATACCCGATGATGAAAAACGCAAGCTTAAGGAATATGAAGGGCTAGAATTAGCATTTAACCTGGATGTTACCCCGGAGGCCGAGGTAGAGATTGTCGTAGACCCAAAGACAGGTAGTTCTTTAAAAGGTACTGGGGTGGGAATTTTGTTTATAGAGATCAATACCAAGGGCAAATTTAATATGTATGGCGATTTTGTTGTGGTGACAGGCGAATTTCATTATAAGTTTGGAGGGGTTATAGATAAAACTTTCAAGGTTAAACCAGATGGAAGGATTACTTGGGAGCGCGATCCTTTGGCTGCTCGTTTAGATATGGAAGCTGTTTATTCTTTAAATGCCAATCCTGCGCCGCTTTTAGATAATCCTGGCTATACCAGGCGGATACCTACAGATGTAGTAGTTCGCTTGACCGGGGAGCTAGAAAGTCCTATCATCGATTGGAGAATCGATTTTCCGGGTACCAATTCTATTGTAAAATCAGAGTTGGAATATCGCCTACAGGATCCTACTATTGCAGAAAGAAATGCCTTGTTCTTGTTGGCTCAAGGTTCTTTTGTCAATGAAGGTACCGGAATCAATCAACAGGCCGTTACGGGAAACTTATTGCAATCGGCCTCCGGACTGCTTAATTCAGTGTTGTCTGGAGAAAATGATAAGTTGAATTTAGGATTGTCATATGAACAAGGAATTCTAGACCGAAATACCGATATACAGACCGAAAATAGGATTGGAGTAACCTTGTCTACTCAAATAAGCGATAGAGTGTTGCTAAATGGTAGGGTAGGAGTACCTGTTGGTGGGGTGTCGGAAACAGTAGTAGCTGGCGATGTAGAAGTACAAATTCTATTAAATGAAGAAGGAACGTTAAGCGCTAAGATCTTTAATAGAGAAAATGAAATTCAACAATTCCTGGCCGACCGACAAGGATATACCCAAGGAATCGGGCTTTCTTATCAAGTAGATTTTGATAGTTTTAAGGCTTTGTTGTTAAAAATATTGGGGAGAAAAGAATAAGCTGCGTTATATTGTTAAAGCTATAAAAGTAGGAGTGCTTGTGATTTATTTTTGTTATATTCTGACTAAGAATCTAACAATTTGGAGTAAATAATTTATCTAAAACGTTATAGTGGCTCCCCGGGCTCAAATTAAATCCAAAGTCAATCATTAATTAAAATAAGTTTGCTAGTTTTGTTTTTTTAAAAATTTTCATGAGCTCAACAATAAAGAAAATAGGTGTTTTTACATCAGGAGGAGACTCCCCGGGAATGAATGCTGCAATTAGAGCAGTAGTGAGGACTTGTGCATATTTAAAAGTAGAATGTGTAGGTATCTATAGAGGCTACGAAGGAATGATGGAATCTGACTTTAAGGTAATGGATGCGCGTAGCGTAAACAATATTATCAATAAAGGAGGTACAATCCTGAAGTCTGCTCGTTGTTTGCCTTTTAGAACCAAGGAAGGACGTCAATTGGCCTATGATAATTTAGTGAAGGCAGGTATTGATGCTTTTGTGGTTATTGGAGGTGACGGTAGTTTTACTGGTGCAATGACCTTTAACGAAGAGTTCAATTTTCCAGTGATTGGAATTCCTGGTACCATTGATAACGATATTTTTGGAACTACCTATACTTTGGGGTTTGATACTGCATTGAATACCGCAGTAGAATGTATCGATAAAATAAGGGATACGGCCAGTTCTCATAATCGCTTGTTCTTTGTAGAAGTAATGGGACGCGATGTCGGACATATTGCTTTAAATGCAGGGGTTGGAGCAGGAGCAGAAGAGATTTTGATTCCTGAAGAAAATTTAGGGCTAGACCGCTTGGTAGAATCCTTGAGACGCAGTAGGCTATCCGGAAAGTCCTCTAGTATCGTAGTGGTTGCTGAAGGCGATAAAACAGGGAAAAATGTTTTTGAACTAAAAGAATATGTAGAAGAGCATCTTCCCGATTACGACGTGCGAGTATCTGTTCTAGGACATATGCAGCGTGGAGGCTCGCCATCTTGTTTCGACAGGGTGTTGGCTAGTAGAATGGGAGTAAGGGCAGTGGAAGCCTTGTTAGAAGGAAAAACAAACCTAATGGTGGGGGTTCAGGATAATAAAATTACCTTGACACCAATCAGCAAGGCGATAAAAGGACATACAAAAATTGATAAGGAACTTATAAGGGTTTCCGATATCATGTCAACATAATTTTAATCATAATAAACATAGAAATGTCAAATTTGAAAATAGGTATTAACGGTTTTGGTAGAATAGGTAGATTAGTATTTAGAGCTACTGTTAAAAGAGAAAATGTTGATGTTGTAGCGATAAACGATTTATTAGATGTTGAGCATCTTGCTTATTTGCTAGAATATGATTCTGTACACGGAAAATTTGATGGTACAGTTGAAGTAAAAGATGGTAACTTGGTAGTAAACGGTAAAACCGTTAGAATTACTGCAGAAAGAGACCCGAAAAACTTAAAATGGGATGCAGTAGGTGTTGATGTAGTTGCTGAATGTACTGGTATTTTTACTACTTTGGAATCTGCTCAGTCTCACATTGACGGTGGTGCTAAAAAGGTAGTTATCTCTGCTCCATCTAGCAATGCGCCAATGTTTGTAATGGGTGTTAACCATAAAGATGTTAAAGCAAGCGACAAAATCGTTTCTAACGCATCTTGTACTACAAACTGTTTGGCTCCTTTGGCTAAAGTATTAAATGATAGCTTTGGTATTGAAGAGGCCTTAATGACGACTGTTCACGCCACTACTGCTACTCAAATGACTGTAGATGGTCCTTCTAGAAAAGACTGGAGAGGTGGTAGAAGTGCTTTATTGAACATTATACCTGCTTCTACTGGTGCTGCTAAAGCGGTAACTAAAGTAATTCCTGCATTGGAAGGGAAGTTGACAGGAATGGCATTAAGAGTTCCTACAGCGGACGTTTCTGTAGTAGATTTAACAGTTCGTTTAGAGAAGGAGACTTCTTATGAAGAAATTAAAAAAGCGTTTAAAGCTGCTTCTGAAGGAGAATTGAAAGGTGTTTTAGGATATACAGAAGAGGCAGTAGTTTCTCAAGACTTTATTGGAGATGCAAGAACTAGTATCTTTGATGCTGGTGCAGGTATCGAATTGAATTCTAAATTTTTCAAAATTATTTCTTGGTACGATAACGAGGCTGGATATTCCAACAAATTGGTTGATTTAGCGCAATACATCCAGGAATTATAGGATAATGCTTCTAATATAAAGTTTCCTGAAGGTGAACAATATCTTTGTTTGTTTTCAGGATTCTTTTTTAATACACATACGTTATGATATTGATTGTTGATAGTGGTGCTACAAAATCTGATTGGATAGCCTTGGATGAAAAGGGAAACCAATTGTTTTTTACCCAAACATTAGGGTTGAGTCCAGAAGTGTTAACCCGTCCTGTTATAGAAGATAGATTGGCTAATAATTTTGAACTTTCCCAAAATCGAGAAATTGTTACCCATTTGTTTTTTTATGGCGCTGGTTGTGGAACTGATCGAATGAGAGTGTTTTTGACCAGTATCTTTAATGAGTTTTTTCCCAATGCTAAAGCTGAGGTAAAAGAAGATACCTACGCGGCTATTTATGCTACGACTAAAATAGGAGATCAAAGTATTGTTTGTATCCTAGGAACTGGTTCTAATTGTAGTTATTACGATGGGAATGAGGTGCATCAGAAAGTAGCTTCCTTGGGGTATATTCCTATGGATGATGGTAGTGGAAACTTTTTTGGTAGAAAATTAATAAGAGATTATTATTTCAATAAAATTCCAAAAGACCTAAGTTTGAAATTCGAACAAGAATACAACTTAGAGGCCGATGTTATAAAAGAGAACTTATATAAGCAGCCTAATCCCAATACCTATTTGGCGACCTTTGCTAGGTTTATTGTAGAAAATAAAGAACATCCTTATTGTAAAGGTGTCATTCATAAAGGTTTTCAGCAGTTTGTAAACAACTACATTATGCAATTCGATCTTGCTACCAAGGTGCCTGTAAGTTTCGTAGGAAGTATAGCGTACTACCTTCGAGAAGAATTAGCCACCGTGATAGAAAGAAACGATTTGATATTAGGAGTAATTCGTCAAAGGCCTATAGATGGCTTGGTTGAATTTCATAGGAGTGCTATTGTATAGCAATCATTGAAATTTCTACATTGACAAATTTAGGAAGGTTGGCCACTTCCACGGTTTCTCTGGCCGGTGCCGTTTCAGCATCAAAATAGGCGCCATATACATCGTTTATCTGAGAAAATTGATGCATATCTTTTACAAAAATAGACGACTTAACAACATTTTCAAAAGTCATTCCTGCTTCGGTAAGAATGGCTTTTAAGTTTTTCATACATTGCTCCGTTTCAGTTTTAATATCTCCAGAGATCAATTCGCCCGTTTTTGGGTCTAGTGCAATTTGGCCCGATATATATAAGGTGCTGCCGGCTAATATAGCCTGATTGTAAGGTCCGATAGGTGCAGGAGCGTTTACAGTAGTAATTATCTTTTTCATCTTGTTCAGGGTTTAAAAATACTTGATTAACTTCTATGTAATTATCTTCTTCTAGTGGGTTGGCTTCTGTTTTCCCACTTAAGATCTTTTAAGATAGAACTCTTTATTCCAATAAAGAAATACCAGCGCTGGTACGTACCGAATGGAGTCCAGTTAAAGTTCATTCTAAAACTTTTTAGGTCTCTTTCGAATCGGAGTTGCGTAAGGGTGAAGCCTTGGTTTTTAAAATCGTAACCAGAAGAGCCTCCTACTTTCCATCTAGGAGAAAGTTGTATATTCCCTGAAAACATTAGGGCGTGGCTACCAATGGCATCCTGACGATTTGAGTTGGTGTAGTTAACCGCATAGGATAATCGAAGGTCCCATGGTAATTTTGTGCCGAAAAAGGGATTTTCAACATCTTCACTATCCATAGCATCCCGATCCGAAGGACGGTTTTCATTAAAATCGTTCGCGCGACCAAAAAGATCATCATCTCTACCACCACTGGAAGCAACATAATCATATTCGTCTTTATCTTCTTCTTCCTGTTCTTTTTTGCCAAAAGACTTACTGCTTAATGAGTAGCTTATATTGGCCCTGGCCGATGTTAGTCTAAAAAGACTTCCGCCGTTATCTATATTAAAAGTATTTATTCTGGTTCCTTTATTGTCTATGGCGTAGGGGTCTAAGCTTGCGCCAAAGTTAATCGCCATTTTATTGTTAAGGATGTTTGTTCCTCCATTGACGTTTAAAGGGCTTAGCTTTAAAGAGTCGGCTTCAAAATTATAACCAGCGGATAAATTTAAATTACTCAATAATGATATCTTTTTGGGCTCGGTGGCTGTAGAGTCTTTGGAGCGTACCTTGGCTTCTAATTGATTCCCTAAGGAGAAACTCATGGAGTTAGACTTGTTTAGTCCAGGAGCGCCGTTTAATGTGCCTTCAAATCTGCTGTATAGTTCTTCTTCATTGTTAGCGCCGATATAGCTATCGTAAAATTGCTCAAAAGAAGGGGCATAACCATAGCTTAAGGATGGTCGCATGACATGGCGTATGGCCTGAATTTTTTTGTCCTCTCCAAAGTTAAAGGTCCCATATAAGGTTGTCCCTATACTGGTGCTAAAATTGTATTTATTATATCGGTCAAAACCATTTATGGTGTCAGTTATAACCTCTCTCCTGCTGTCTGGGTCGTATCCTCTGCGGTATGTTTCAATGGCCCAAACATCCTCATAAGAACCACCTACACTAACGCTAAAGTGTTTGGCTACCTTAAAGTTGGTGCTCAGGGGAATGGTGTGTCTTGCTCCAAATTTAGAGTCTTTAAACATTCGACTGGTTAAAAAGTCGTCTTCTGTGGTCGAGATGCTGTTACGAGCATTTAGATTGTATTGGAAATTAATATTTTCAAATAGACCTTTTTTAATTCCTTCTTTAGGGGCAAATGGAAAAATACGCTCCATGCTTCCTTGAAAAGTCGGAAGGGTAACATCGACATTGCCAGTATTGGTGTTTTGGTTGTGCGTGGCCGTTAAACTAACATTTACGGAAGGATATTCCGGAAAAGTCTTAGAGTATGAGATAGAAGAAGACAAGTTGTTGACTTGGGTGTTTGGTAAATTCTGTTGTAATAAAGAATTTCTATAATACGAACTACTACCTAAGTTTACAGAGGCTTGAAATCTGGAATTCGGATTGTTTTTAGGGTCTTGGGAATGTGATATTTGAATGTTGTAAATTGTATTTCTACTATAATCGCTAAATCCTTTTTGGCTGTTAACTAAGTTTTCGTACCTAAAATTCACGTTCCCTCGGTACTTATATCGTTTGGTGTAAATAGACTGGGTTCTAAGGCCATAACTACCGTTGGTATATAGATCCCCGGTCAAGGTCAAATCTGCATAGTCGTTTATAGGGATGTAATATCCTCCGTTTTGAAGAAAGTAACCACGGTTAGGATCGCTTCCAAAAGTAGGCATCATTAAGCCTGCTGTTCTTCCAACAGTAAGTGGGAAATAAGCAAAAGGAAGGGCTATTGGTGTAGGTACATCGGCAATATATAGGTTGCTAAAGCCTGCGATAACCTTCTTTTTGGGAACGAATTTCGCTTTTTTAATACGTATATAGTAGTCTGGGTTGACGGTATCTTTAGAAGTGGTTAATTTTCCTTCACTTAAAAAATAAACAGAATCGTTTTCTTTTTTGGTGATCTGGGCATACACCTTCATTGCATCGCTACCTAACTGACCTAATCCAGCTTGTTGTTCAGTTCTAGAATTCCATATAATAGCCTTCTGTGTGTCAAAATTGAATCGTATAGAATCGGGGATTACAATATTGTTTCCTTGTTTAAAGTAGGGAAGCTGGGAGTAATTTCCCAGGGAGTCTTTTATTCGGCCGGCGTACACCTCATTTTTTACGTAATCCATAATAATTACGCCAGCTTTTAGTTCAGTGTCTTGGTAATATAATTCGGCTTCGTTGTAAAGATATATTTTCTGATTTTTTTTACTCATCTTTACATAGTCCTTGGCCTTGTATTTGATGTTGTCTAATAGTAATGGCTTTTTCGCATTAACGGAATCTAATTGAGTAGAATCTCTTAAAACGGAATCTTGTGCTATAGGCGGCGGAAAGAGTGGCGCTACAATTGTGTCTCTAACGGCAGTTATGGGTAATTGCTTAATTTGGTCCTCTTGTGCTGAAGACGATAGGGCTCCAAATAATAGGAGGAATAGGAAAAGTATATGTTGGTTATTTGATTGCAAAGCTATATGTCCTATTTTTGTAGCGATTGGGCTGTATTTTGGGTTCAAACTTACATATATTTTTTGTTCCGTCTGTAGCCGATTACAATAAATTTAATTATAAAAAAAACATCTAATCATAACTTATTATATGCGTCTAAAACGATTTTATCTTATCCCTTTAGTGATTTTAGTCTTTTTGCAAAGCTCGTTTGGCAAAAATAATACAAATGTCGATAATGACGAGAAATTTGTTGTTGTATTGGATGCCGGCCATGGAGGGCACGATCCTGGGAATATGGGGAACGGTTACCTAGAAAAAAATATTGCCCTTAAAATAGTTTTGAAAGTCGGAGCCTTGTTGGAAAGGAATCCGAACATAAAAGTTATTTATACTCGGAAGGATGATACTTTTGTGGATTTATACCGGCGAGGAGAAATAGCCAATAAAGCCAATGCGGATCTGTTTGTTTCTGTACATTGCGATTCCCATAACTCCGATGCCCATGGAGCTGGTACTTTTGTATTAGGATTGCACGCCAATAAGCAAAACTTTGACATAGCCAAGAAAGAGAACTCCGTGATATACTTAGAAGATAACTATGAAAGTAGATACGCGGCCTATAATATTAATTCTCCAGAGTCTGTTATAGGACTAACTATTATGCAAGAGGAGTTTTTAGATCAAAGTATAAGATTGGCCAAATTAATGCAGGATAATTTCGCTGGAAGACTAAAAAGAAACGATAGAAAAGTGAAACAAGCAGGGTTTATTGTATTGCACCAAACGTTTATGCCTAGTGTATTGGTGGAAACAGGTTTTTTGACCAATAAGAACGAAGGTGCGTACTTGAATTCTAGTAGGGGGCATAATGAAATGGCGAGTGCTATTGCCGATGCTATTTTAAGTTATAAAGGAGAAGTCGTTGTAAATAGTGATATTGCTCAAAATATACCCGAGACTCCAGATTCTAAGAATTCAGCAGAGGAAAAGAATATGGATCTAGCTTTAAATTCCTCAGACGAGCAAAAGTATGCCATACCTAATAATACCGGTGCCCGTGAAAAAGTAGCCGAGAAGACCATAGGAAAACGTTCTGCTAATAAAACTAACATAGTGTTTAAAGTGCAGATTTTGGCCAGTTCTAAGAATTTATCCTTGAAATCAGAAAATTTTAAAGGATTAAACTCACTGTCCAAGGAATCTTATAAAAATCTTTATCGATATATGTATGGGAATACAGGTTCCCATTCTCAAGCTAAGGAGCTGAAGTCGAATGCTGATGCTAAGGGGTATACGTCATCATATATTGTGGCTTATAAGGACGGGAAGCGGATCTCCGAAGCAGAGGCCCTTAAATACGTTTCGGAATAATAGCAGGTCTTCTAAAAATTATTTCTAATTTTGTTAGTAATTGAAAAATAAATCTTTTGAAAATATCTAGAGAAGTCAAAACAGGTATTATCGTTCTAGGCGGGATACTTTTGTTCATTTTAGGTTTTAGTTACCTGAAATCGACCCCAATTTTTGATAATAGTAAAACATTCTATGCGGTGTATAGTCATGTTGGCGGATTGCAATCGGGCACCCAAGTGACTATTAACGGGTTTACCGTGGGAAAAGTAAATGATATTAGGTTTAAGGACAATTCCGGAAAACTTTTGGTGACTTTTACAGTGAACAACGATTTTTCCTTTTCCAAAAACAGTACCGCCGAGCTGTACGATACTGGTATTATAGGGGGGAAAGGTATACAGATTAAACCTGTTTTTGATGGTGCTCCAATGGCCAAATCCGGAGATACACTGACGTCTAATTCTAAACCTGGATTGACAGATATGTTACAACAACGCCTGGCGCCATTGCAATTGAAAATTGAAGGAGCTGTTTCTAATGCAGATTCCTTACTGATGAATATAAACGAGGTCTTGGATACCAAAGCTAAAACAGACTTAAAAGAGAGTATTAGCGGATTAAATGCTATGGTTAAAAGTTTTCAAGGAAGTGCCAACACCCTTAATTCACTTTTAACCAATAACAAAGGCAATTTGGACAATTCCATCAATAACCTAAATAACATTACTACTAATTTTAGTAAAATATCCGATTCGTTGGCCAATGCAGGGTTGACAGAAACTTTTAAGGGTCTACAATCTACCATTAATAATTTAGATCAAATGTTAGCTAAATTAGATAACGGAGAAGGGTCCTTAGGGAAATTGGTAAACGATAAAGCCTTATATAATAATTTAACAGAAGCCTCAAAGGAACTGGATTTGCTTTTACAAGATTTTCGTTTGAATCCTAAGCGATATGTAAATGTATCCGTTTTTGGAAAAAAGCAAACAGAGTACACTCTTCCTAGTGACGATCCGGCAGAAAAAACAGAACAATAAGCTATGGGGTACCTTCCTAATATTGTATTTGCAATTATATTGATTATAGGGATTGGTTATTTTACCAGGAACATTCAAAAACTATCACGAAACATTAAACTGGGTAAAGATGTCGATACCAGTGATGACAAGGCCCAACGATGGAGCAATATGTTGCGAATTGCCTTCGGTCAATCAAAGATGGTCGTAAGGCCAATTCCTGGGATTCTGCATATTATTGTGTATTTGGGGTTTGTAATCATTAATTTAGAAGTTTTAGAGATCATAATCGATGGTCTCTTTGGTACTCATAGGATATTTGCCTTTCTAGGAAGCGGATATGATGTGTTAATAGCATCCTTTGAAGTACTAGCTGCCTTAGTTATCGTAGCGGTAGTCGTTTTTTGGATCCGTCGAAATATTATAAAGTTAAAGAGGTTCCTAAACCCTGAAATGAAAGGTTGGCCTAAAACTGATGCCAATTGGATTCTATATATAGAATTTGTTCTAATGCTTCTTTTTTTAACCATGAATGCAGCCGATTTACAGCTTCAACAAATGGACGTTGCTCACTATACCAAAGCCGGTGCATTCCCGATAAGTCAGTTTATAGCGCCTCTTTTCCAAGAAATGTCCATAAGTTCTATTATAATTGTAGAACGAGTAGCTTGGTGGTTACATATAAGTGGTATATTAATGTTTTTAAATTACCTGTACTATTCCAAACATCTTCATATTTTATTGGCTTTTCCGAACACCTATTACGGAAAAGTAAAGCCTAAGGGTCAATTTGAAAATTTAGAGGCTGTTACCAATGAGGTGAAATTAATGATGGATCCTTCGGCAGATCCTTTTGCGGCGCCCGATGAAAATGCCCCGGTACCCGAGAAGTTTGGAGCCTCGGATGTACAGGATTTAAATTGGGTTCAATTGCTAAATGCCTATACCTGTACAGAGTGTGGGCGTTGTACCAGTGAGTGCCCTGCCAACCAAACCGGAAAAAAATTATCTCCTCGTAAAATTATGATGGATACCCGGGACAGGTTAGAAGAGGTAGGCAAAAACATTGATGCTAATAAGGGGCAGTTTGTGGCCGATGGTAAGCAATTGTTGGGCGATTATATTTCACAGGAGGAACTATGGGCTTGTACTACTTGTAATGCTTGTGTCGAGGCTTGCCCGGTAAGCATCGATCCGTTGTCCATTATTATGGATATGCGCCAATATTTAGTAATGGAGCAATCCGCAGCGCCCTCAGACCTAAATAATATGATGGGAAATATAGAAAATAATGGAGCACCATGGCCGTTTAACCAAATGGATAGGCTTAATTGGTCTAAAGAATCATAAAAAAGGAATGCTATAAAATGGAAAACGAACTGAAAGTGCCAACAATGGCAGAACTTTTTGCAGCAGGCGAACAACCAGAAGTTTTATTTTGGGTGGGCTGTGCTGGTAGTTTTGATGATAGGGCAAAAAAAATAACAAAAGCATTTGTAAAAATATTAAACAAAGCGGCAGTGAAATTTGCAGTTTTGGGCACGGAAGAAAGTTGTACTGGCGATCCGGCAAAAAGAGCAGGAAACGAATTTTTGTTTCAAATGCAAGCAGTGACAAATATTGAAGTGTTAAATGGCTATGGGATAAAAAAAGTCGTAACGGCATGTCCACACTGTTTTAACACAATTAAAAATGAATATCCGGGGCTGGGCGGCGATTATGAAGTAGTTCATCATACCCAGTTTTTAAAACAATTGTTAACAGAAGGCCGTATTAGTATGGAAGGCGGTCAGTTTAGAGGTAAGAGGATTACTTTTCACGACCCTTGTTATCTAGGAAGAGCCAATAACGTTTACGAAGCGCCGAGAGATCTGATCAGAAAATTAGATGCGGAGTTGGTAGAAATGAAGAGCTGTAAATCTAGAGGGTTGTGTTGTGGGGCCGGAGGAGCGCAAATGTTCAAGGAGCCAGAGAAAGGTTCAAAGGATATAAATATTGAACGTACCGAGCAAGCCTTGGAAACACAGCCAGAAATAATAGCCGCAGGTTGTCCTTTTTGTAACACTATGATGACCGATGGGGTGAAAAATAAAGAAAAAGAATCTTCTGTAGCGGTAATGGACATTGCAGAGCTGATAGCTACCGCAGAAGACTTATAATCAAGTGAATTATTTAGTATTTAGTGACCACTAAAACTATTGGCCAATACCAAAAACCAATTAACACAATTCAAAAAAAAACAAAAAAAAGATGTTAGTAGATTTCTCTTCATTACCGGATGAATCAAGGGTTTGGGTGTTCCAAGCAAGTCGAAGTTTTACAGCAGACGAATTAGAAAAGGTACAGCTGCAATTAAACGAATTTATTGCCAACTGGACAGCTCATGGGAGCGATTTACATGCGGGATATGAAATAAGATATAATAGATTTATTATTCTGGCCTTGGACCAATCCATAACTATGGCATCTGGATGTTCCATTGATGCCTCGGTACGTTTTATTCAAGAATTGGAGAAAGAATACAATATAGAGCTATTAGATAAAATGAATGTTTCTTATAAACAAGGAGAGTTTATAGCCTATAAACCATTGATCGACTTTAAGAAAATGGCAAAGGATAAGGCTGTATCCAAAAACACTATTGTGTTTAATAATTTGGTTACCAATAAACAAGAGTATCTTAGCCATTGGGAAGTGCCGGCAGAAGAAAGTTGGCATGCTCGCTTTATGTAATTAAATACTTCCAAAACATATTTTTCTGGCTCGGTCTTTGGTGCTTACTGCTAGAGTATACTGTTGTATATCCAATTTTTCATAGACAGATTTTTTATGCGTAATACCCTCTTTTTTGTAATTTTTTTTATTTCCTTATTTTTAGCCCATAGTCAATCTAATCCTTTAGTAACCAAGGATAGTTTACTTCAGCAAAAATGGGTCGATGCGACCTATAATAAAATGTCTCTAGATGAAAAGTTGGGGCAATTATTTATGGTAATGGTTACATCGGATCAGACAAAAGCCAGTACAGAAAGAACTAAGAAATTAATTCAGGATCATCATCTCGGGGGTGTTATTTTTTCTACGGGCGGTCCTGTACGCCAAGCACAGCTCACCAATGAATTCCAACAGAATGCTAAAATTCCATTATTAATAGGAATGGATGCAGAATGGGGGCTAGCAATGCGTTTAGATTCTACCTACGCTTTTCCTTGGAATATGACCCTAGGGGCAATTAAAGATAACGGCATAGTAGAAACTGTGGGACGTCAAATTGGTAAACATGCAAATAGATTAGGGGTGCACATTAATTTTGCACCCGATATCGACATCAATATAAATCCAAAAAATCCCATCATCGGGAACAGATCTTTTGGTGAGGATAGAGATAATGTTGCAGAAAAGGGTGTTGCATTTATGAAGGGAATGGAAAGCGCTGGTGTGCTTTCAAGCGGGAAACATTTTCCTGGGCATGGAGATACAGCTGTGGATTCACATAAAAGTTTGCCGATAATTGATTTCTCTAAACAACGTTTAGACAGTATAGAGTTATATCCTTATAGAAAACTAATAAAGGAAGGCCTTAGCAGTGTCATGGTAGGGCATTTAAGCGTGCCTAGTCTTGAGATTAAAGAGGGATACCCTTCTTCCTTGTCAGAACAGATTATTTCTGGACTTTTAATGGAAGAATTAAATTTTAAAGGCTTGGTGTTTACAGACGCATTGAATATGAGAGGGGTTTCTAATTTTGCCAAAGAAGGTGAAGTAGAACTCTCTGCTTTTCTAGCAGGTAACGACATTTTATTAATGCCGATAGATGTTCCTAAGGCAAAGGCTAAACTTCTAGAATCTTATAATAAAGGAAGGATTACTGAAAAGAGGCTGGCTCGTTCTGTAAAGAAAATCCTTATGGCTAAATATAAGGTAGGCTTGCAACAATATGAGCCAATAAAAATAAACAACCTTTATAACGATTTAAATTCTATTGAAGACGATCTTATTTATGAAGAAGCCATAGAAAATGCTATAACAGTCATAAAGAATGATTCTGATGTATTAGGCATTAAAAATTTAGAAAATAAGAAGATTGCTTATGTAAAGTTTGGGGAGGATGATAACAAGCCCTTTTTGGAAGAACTGAACAAATATGCAAAGGTTACCCAGGTGAATGCTAGAGATTTAGCTACGGTCAAACAAAAATTAAAGGACTATAATTTAGTGATTATTGGTCTGCATAAAAGCAATTCAAGTCCATGGAAAGCTTATAAATTTTCTTCAAACGAATTATTATGGTTAAAAGAAATTGCCAAAGAGCCAACTTCTAATCTTATTCTTTCTGTATTTGCCAAGCCATATGCGCTTATAGATGTACAGTCCTTTGAAGGTATAGATGGCATAGTGATGGGGTATCAAAATAGTGTCATCGCACAAGAAAAAGCAGCTCAATTAATTTTTGGGGCAGTACCGGCCAAGGGAATCTTGCCAGTGACGGTAAGTCCGGAATTTCCTGTCGGAACTAGTATAGGATTGAATTCCTTAAAACGATTGGGATATAGCTTGCCTGAGCGTGTTGGAATGAGTTCTACTAAATTGGCCAGGATAGACGAATTAGTGGAGAATGGATTAGATTCGCTAATGTTTCCAGGGGCTCAGGTGTTGGTGGCTCGAAAAGGCAAGGTCGTTTATAATAAAGGATTTGGGAAACCTACCTATGACGCCAAAGAAAAAATCACCCCTGATCATTTGTACGACCTAGCCTCATTGACAAAAATATTGGCGACTTTACCTTTAGTAATGAAAATGGAAGAAGAAGGGAAATTAGGTCTAAATAATACGTTCGAGGAACTTGTTCCGTCTTATTCATCTTCGGAGCTTAAAAATGTAACGGTTTTAAAAGCCCTTTCCCACTATGGTAGATTACCGGCATGGATAGCGTTTTATCTCAGTACCATGGACAATGATAGGAAACCATCCAAGGAGTACTATAGAAATCAATCATCTAGTGGCTTTTCGGTAAAAGTGGCAGAGAATCTTTATATAGCGAATGTTTATGCAGATTCTATCTATAATAGAATAGGAAGGCAAAAGCTTAAGGCAAATAGATATCGTTATAGCGATTTGGCTTATTTTGTTATGAAAAAATATATAGAAGATACTTATAAACAAGGTATTGATACGTTGATCGATGAGTTTTTGTACGCGCCTTTAGGTGCCTTGAACACATCATACAACCCTTTAGAGAAATATGACAAAAATAAAATAGTACCTTCCGAAGAGGATAATTACTATAGATACCAAACTATTCATGGGTATGTACACGATATGGGAGCAGCTATGCAAGGGGGAATAGGTGGACATGCTGGTCTTTTTAGCAATGCCAATGATGTTGCCAAAATAATGCAAATGTATTTGCAAAATGGATATTATGGTGGGAAACAGTTTTTAGAAAGCAGGACCATTAAAAAATTCAACACCTGTTATTTTTGCGATAAGGATGTAAGACGGGGGGTTGGATTTGACAAACCTGAGCCAAATGGGCTAGGAGGCCCTGCCAGTAAACTTGTTTCTAGAAAAAGTTTTGGCCATAGCGGGTTTACAGGTACCTATACTTGGGCCGACCCTGAAAAGGATTTGGTATATGTATTTCTCTCCAATAGAACCTATCCAACGGCTACCAATACGCTCTTGGTGAAATCGGGATTAAGAACTAGAATTCAAACAGCCATTTATGAGGCTATAGAGTTTTAACTATTTTATCTCAATTTAGCAAGCTCTTTGCCTTAATTAATAGGTGTTAAAGAAGCTGTCTTTACAAACAATTTATAGCAAAGTTTATAGTGGTGTGGGTTTTATAATAATCAATACGTTAATTGGTTAGAGTGGAGATACATCTATGAGTTTGGGCCGTGGTTGAAATAAATCGTACAAAAACTCTCTTAGTGTCCTCTTTTCCCTAAATTTGTAAGTAATGAAAATAGCTATAGTTTGTTATCCGACTTTTGGAGGTAGTGGCGTAGTGGCCACGGAATTAGGAATTGCTTTGGCGAATAGAGGGCATGAAGTACATTTTATAACCTACCGTCAACCAGTCCGATTAGAGTTCCTAAGTAATAAAATATACTTTCACGAGGTAAATGTCCCAGAATACCCTCTGTTTCAATATCAACCCTACGAACTGGCATTGTCAAGTAAATTGGTAGATACTATAAAGTTGCACGGGATAGAACTTTTGCACGTACATTATGCCATACCACATGCCTATGCCGGGTATATGGCAAAGAAAATGTTGGAAGAGGAAGGGATCATTATTCCAATGATTACAACCTTACACGGGACAGATATAACTCTAGTGGGGAAACATCCCTTTTACAAACCTGCCGTAACTTTTAGTATTAATAATTCCGATGTTGTGACCTCTGTTTCGGAAAATTTAAAGCAGAGTACCTTAGAGTTGTTCAATATTAAGAAGGATATTGAAGTGATTCCTAATTTTATCGATAAGAAGAAATGCAATCCAAAATTTACAGATTGTCAACGTTCCTTAATGGCAACCGATGAAGAAAGGATTATAACACATATCAGTAACTTTAGAAAGGTTAAACGTATCCCAGATGTTATCCAGATTTTTAATAATATTCAACAACAAATCCCAGCAAAACTTATCATGGTGGGAGAAGGTCCAGAAAAGGAGGGAGCTGAACGTTTATGTGAGGAATTAGGGATTTCGAATAAGGTAATGTTTTTAGGAAATAGCAATGAAATAGATAGAATATTATGTTTTTCAGATCTTTTTCTTTTGCCCTCCCAAACCGAAAGTTTTGGATTAGCCGCCTTGGAAGCAATGATTAATAAGGTACCCGTGATTTCCAGTAATGCTGGAGGTATTCCAGAGGTTAATTTACATGGAGTTACCGGATATTTAAGCGATATAGGAAATGTAGAGGAGATGGCAGAAAATGCCCTAAAAATATTAAAGGATGATGTAGTGCTGGAAGAATTTAAAATAAATGCCCAAAATGCCGCCTTGGAATTTGATATATTAAAGGTATTACCACTGTACGAAGCCGTTTACGAAAAAGCCTATTTGGCCATGTATAAGAACATTCAATAGTATTTTATGAAATGAGCATGACCGAAAACTGGTCACAATTATGAATGAAGATTAGGGAATTATGTATGACTATTAATTAACAATAAATAGCTGTAGATGAAAAGGGTGATTTGTTTTTTCTTTATTTTATTTACATCATGTACTATTTTAAAGGAAATCAATACTGAAAAAATGGAACAAGATCCCTCGAAATCAATTTCACTTGAATTAATAGTACATGATAGTCATAGCGGTATTGAATTTCAAGAATTTCGGGTCATTGAAGATTTAGGTGCCCTAAAGAAATTATTTCTCCAAATTAACAAAACCAGAAAACCAGGCTTTCCAATTCCTGAAATCGATTTTGATAAAGACATTGTGGTAGCATATTTTTCTGGACTTGGAAGCGATACAAGACCTCCAGAACTATTTTTTATCTCCGAAAATGATAGTTTGATCAAATTAGGAATTAAAGAAAAGATTGTTCCCGAATTAGTAGATACTAATGCCATTTCTACAAGTGCATTTTGTATTTATAAAATGAAAAATTCTGGTAAAATAATTTCGGTTGAGGGGTTGTAGTTATTTCTTTGGAGGGCTATTGTAAATCACGGGCAAAACCTGATTATTCCTATAAGAAATCTTTAATATATACTATTACTTTTTCTATCCTACTTTTCATTTGGCTTCATGTTTTTTACCTGTTTTCGATAACCGCTAAAGGCGGTATTTTTGTTTATTCAATGTAAAACGAACAGGTGAGCCAAGGCGAATCTGCCAAAATGCCCCTTAATTCTAATTATTCGGTTTCTTTCTGGTATTAGAAAAATTGGTTCAAAAACTTAACTCTATTAGCTTTCTTCGATAATTAAAAGAATAAGTGTTTTCGAGCTAATAAAGATTAAAATCTTCTTTCACTGACAGATCAGACGGTTAAATTAAAGTTGTAATGTCTTATAAATTCTGTATGATTCATTGTCATAGATCTACTTAAAAATAATTAAGTATTTAAATAGTTTTATTAGGAAAGATTGCGTTAAAATAATAAGTTTACGCGTTAATTTTTCAAAATTATTTTATGAAAATGAGTAGGTTTAAAGTATTGTTATTTATCCTAGTATTTACAAATGTGATTTATGCGCAGGATTTACAGTTATCACCCAAGGACAGTATTGTAAAAAATTCTTGGATGGTAGGATTAGGATATAATTTTGTAGACAATTCTAGTGGTGGGTTCAATGGATTGTTTAAAGTAGAGGAAAATTGGAATGCTGTTGCATTTCCATCTCGTCTTAGTATTGGGAAATATTTTAAAAATGGTCTTGGCATAGAGGCTATCGGTACCTATAATAAATACAAAGTTGGTAAGGTTATAGAAGGCGCTGTCAATACAATTGAAACCGATTATTTTGCCATCGATGCTAGGTTGAGCTATGACGTAAACAAGATCATTGGAGAAACAGCATGGTTTGACCCTTATGTAGGGATGGGAGCCGGATATTCGGACGCCAACAATAGAGCAAGAGGTACTATTAACGCCGTCATTGGATTTAGAACATGGTTTTCTGACCAATGGGGGTTAGATTTTAGTTCTTCTGGAAAATTTGCTATGGAGAAAAGTAAGGGCAACCATTTACAACATGCTGCCGGGGTTGTTTACCAATTTGGAGTAGAAAAGGAACTTTCTAAACGCGGACTGGAAAAATTAGCTTTAATAGAAGCCTTTGAAAAAGAAAGTCAGAGAATAGCAGATTCTCTTGCTGCTAAAAAAGCAGAGGAGGAAGCAAGGCTATTGGCAGAGAGATTGGCCTTGGAAAAAGAAAAGGCTCGATTGGCAGCTGAAGAGAAAGCAAAAAAAGATGCTGAAGAAGCTAAAAGAATACAACTCGAGGAAACTATTAAGAGCTACGGTGACGTACAATTTGCCCTGAATTCTTCTGTTCTAAACGCCAAATCTAAAGAGAGTCTACGAAAATTGGCTTCGTTAATGGAAACAAACCCAAATCTTACGATTCAAGTAAATTCCCATACCGATTCAAGGGAAGAATCAAGTTATAATAATTGGTTGTCTAAAAGGAGAGCCAAAAATACTGTAGCTTATTTAGTAAGCCAGGGAGTCAGTGCAGAAAGAATTGTTTCTGAAGCTTATGGCGAACAAAAACTCTTAAATGGTTGTGATGACAACACTCCTTGTTCCGAAGCACAGCATAAGATAAATAGGAGATCAGATTTTAAGGTGGTTAAATTTTAATGGGCTTAAAATAGTAATGATCTGTCGGCCTAAAAAGGTTGAAAGTTTTTAAAAAAGAATCCAGTGAAGTTAGCTTCATTGGATTCTTTTTGTTTAAAGAGACCCTATGAGCTTTTTTTTAAGAACATGTTTCTCATAATAATCTAGGACTATCCTTATATTAAATCGAAAATTAAAAAAATGCGGAGGCATGTTATTCTAGAATTAGAAGTAATACCCCTTCTCTTTGAAACTGAATAAATTGCAGGGATCAAAATAATTGGCAATACAGGAACTACAACTTATAATAATCTTGAATTAATTAAAGGGATATCTCTATAAGAGCCATTTATATAAATAATTGAAAAAGTTAGTTAAAAAGAATTTCGATTAAGGGACTGTAAATGGATGTTTCATCTGATTTTTTTTGTAATTTGTCGATAATCGTTCCCTTTGAATAGTATAATTAGGAGTGATCACGTTAAAGCAATAAATTTAATTGTTAATTTTTTGAAATAAATTTATGGAAATGAGTAGATCTAAATTATTGTTATTTATCCTAGTGTTTACGAATGTAATATACGCTCAGGATTTTCAGCTATCTCCCAAGGACAGTATTGTAAAGAGTTCTTGGATGGTAGGATTGGGATATAATTTTGTAGATGACGCTGATAGTGGATTAAAAGGTTTGTTTAAAGTAGAAGAAAATTGGAATGCTGTTGCATTTCCATCTCGTATTAGCATTGGAAGATATTTTAAAAATGGTCTGGGAATAGAGGCCATTGGTACCTATAATAAATACAAAGTTGGTAAGGTTGTTGAAAGCGCAGTAAACACTGTTGAAACCGACTATTTTGCGGTTGATGCTAGGTTGAGTTATGACTTAAATAAGATCATTGGTGAAACAGCTTGGTTTGATCCTTATGTAGGGATAGGAGCCGGATATACAGATGCAAGGAATAGGCCAAGGGGAACTGTTAACGCTGTGGTCGGGTTTAGAACATGGTTTTCTGACCGTTGGGGATTAGATCTTAGTTCTTCTGGAAAAATTGCCATGGACCAAGCTAAAGGCAATCATTTACAACATGCTGCGGGTGTTGTTTACCAATTTGGAGTGGAAAAGGGGCTATCTAAAAGAGGATTAGAAAAATTAGTTTTAATAGAAGCCTTCGAAAAAGAAAATCAGAGAATAGCCGATTCAATTGCGGCTAAAAATGCTGAGGAGAAAGCAAGGCTATTGGCAGAAAGATTGGCTTTGGAAAAAGAAAAGGCTCGTTTAGCTGCAGAAGAGAAGGCGAAAAGAGATGCTGAAGAAGCACAGAGAAAACAGTTCGAAGAAACTATTAAAGGGTATGGCGATGTACAATTTGCTCTTAACTCTACTTACCTTAACTCTAAATCTAGAGCGGCCCTAAAAAAGGTAGCCACGTTAATGGAAACAAACCCGAATCTTAGAATTCAGGTTAATGCCCATACTGACTCAAGAGGAGAATCCGCATATAACCAAAAGTTATCTGAGAGGAGAGCCAAAAAGACGGTAGCCTATTTAGTAGGCCAAGGAGTAAGTGCCGATAGAATCACTTTTGAAGCACATGGAGAACAACAACTCTTAAATGATTGTGATGATAACTCTCGTTGTTCAGAAGCACAGCATAAGGTAAATAGGAGGTCAGATTTTAAGGTGATAAAATTTTAAATAGTTAAACTAAATCTTATGAATAGTAAGCCGTGAGTTGTAACTCACGGCTTTTTCTGTTTGAATCATTTGGAACAATAAAATGAAATATTGTGGGGCTTCGGTTAGTGAAAGCTATTGTGGTTTATAGTTATAATAAGAAGTCATAAGTTTAAGAAAAGTAATATTCCCTGAACTTAAGCTGTGATGAAACTATTTGTTTTCTTAAATTAAGAACGATTAAAGGGGTATAAATTAAAAATAGTAAACAGGTACAGATCCTTTACAATTTAAGCCTGGTTTAGGACGCTAAGTTTGCCGTGGATATTTTTTTTGCGTTAGGGATCGCAGCGACATCCCCGCAGCAGCGCAAGGGATATAGCGAAGAGCCCGCCCGACGAAGGAGGGAACGCCCAAATAGAAATGTATCGGCTTTACATATTTGATTCAGCAGGGGTGCTTACAGTTGTATTTCGGAAAATAATTTGATAAGGTGCAGTTTTTACAAAAAGGGTTGTGGGCTACAAGAGTGTCGTATATGTCCTTATCGACTATTTTTCTTCCAGTATAAAAAATCCTATCCTTATCCTTTGGGAAGAATTCTTTTTTATAATGGTACAAACTATCGCCGTCTTCCCTTCCTCCACCAAGGAAATAATTGACGAAACCATTGTTGCGGGCCCAATTAAGAACTTCATATTTCAGAAAGTCGTTTGGGCGAGTATGAAAAAAGTCAGCCTCGGTACCGCCTAAAAAGGAATGGATGGTATTGTCTGACAATAATAGTAACTCAGCAGAAATAGCTTTGTTTCCTTTGTAAACAAGGATAAGAGCACAAATATCCGAATTTGTGTTGATTAAATTAATAAAATAGTCTAACTCATAGAAAAAGTGCGGGGCTGCCTTGTTCCTTTTCATGGTATTGATATAAATAGAATGAAACTGTTTTATAGCATCTGCAGTGATATTCTTATGGTAAATGGCGCTGGATAATTTATATTCTTGTGCTTTTCTAATATTATTTCGGACTTTTGGCTTAAAGTTTTTCCATTGTTCCTTTTCTGGGATAATGCTGCCGCAAACGTTGGATAGGGTGGCATTTACTTCCCCATTGTAACCTTTCCAATTGTGTTGCATATTAAATCGGATAAATTCTGAAACTATATTATTGTTGTTATACCATTTATCTATTTTTTTCCAAAAATTTCGCACAACTTCTTCCTTGGTGTTTTCTGCATATAAAGGACCAGAGTATCCATAAGGTGAACTTACATCCAAAAAACCCGTATCTATCTTATTAATTATCACTTTTCGAAGAAAAAAAGGCATTAATGCAACTACGGTATTCTGGTAAATGAAAACGAAATATTTTAACTCTTCATTGGGCGATTTTCCGAACAAAAGAATTTCCTTTTTATAAAGAGGGTGTGGAGGGAGTAATTTTAAAAATTCATTATACTTATCCTCGTCACCTAAAGTACTCAAATGATATACTTCTAGAGCAACGTCTTTAACTCCGGTTTCAAAAAGAATAATAGCCATTTCTTTGGGGGGTATTTTTAAATTTACTAAAAAAAAGAATAGTTGGTCTAAAAACTAGCAAATAATTGGTTTTAAAAAGTTGTATATTAATTTGTTGCCTTGTTCTCTTTCTGTGAGAAATAAGATATTAATACTCTTTTATGACATGGGAATTTATGGATGTTAGTTGATCGTTAGCGCTTGGAATTCGTTTTAAAACATCGCATTTTGCGAAAGAAATATTTTCTTCGTAATTATTAAGGTGGGATACATCCTTATTTCCGTTAAGCCATTCAATATAAATTGCTGCCGTATTCACTCCGGCTTCATGTGAAAAAGGATAGCCTCCCCCAAATCTTGGATTTAATTCTAAGACATATACTTTTTCACCTACCAGGAAAACATCACAATCCATATTTCCTATATGCTTTAAATTCCGAGCAATTGTCTCTCCAATGTCACTAAATTTAGGGTTAATAACAGACATGGCTTTGTCTGTTTCCCCAGCTCTCATAGATAGTTTTTCTCTGGCAAAGGTATTGTAATAGTTTCCTTCAAAATCATTTAAAATATCCATACCGTATTCTATTCCGTCTATTTTTTCCTGAATCAAGATGGCACTTTCAATAGCATCCTCGCTGGCTTTATTTAAAATAGATCGTGATAATTTTATTTTGAGCAAACGATAGGCGCAATCCAATTCCTCCATATTTTCTACAATTTCGATTCCAATAGAAGCACTACCCCAACGGGGTTTTAGAACTAGGGGAAATTCTAATTCTTTATTTTTTATATTTTCAGCAACTGTATTAAAGTTAATATAGGTCTTAGGGGTAAGTAATTTATGATCCTTCAAAAATTGAAAAGTCTTCCACTTATCAAAACATATATCTATAGCAAATTGATTGGATACAATAACTTTTGTTCCTGTTTCTTCAATCTCGGCTTTATGTTTAGCGAGCATAGGGAGTTCTAGATCATTTAGGGGAATTAGGGCCCTGACCTGATGCTTTATACAAATACTTTTTAATTCTTCTAGATAAGTGTCAGAATAAATATCGGATACCTGAATGGCCAAATCGGCATCAATTAAAGCAGGGGCATTGGTCTGATTATCAATAGCTATGACGAGGCCGTTGCCATTTAAGGCATCCTTAAAATAGTTTATGAGGTAGTTCCTTCTGCCGGCACATGTAAAAAGTATGTTGTTGGTTTTCATAGCTTTGCGGTTTGGTTTGTAAAAGGTGTCCTCCATTAATCAATCAAAAAAAAAATATCGTTAAGAATACATGCTATCCAATATTTTGAACCATATAAAAAAAGGATTTTAGAAAATTGGTTACTAAAAGCAAATACGACCTATGTCTAAGTTACAAAACAGCTAGCCTATCAATAGTATTTCAATTAATTGAAATGTTTGCGTAATCCGCTATTACTTAGTGATAATTCTTTTTTAAATTATCGCTGATCCTCGTAATTTCATTTATTTTATAGGATGTAAACTATACTCTTTGAGGTTGATAATTTTCTTGACAGAACTTGAGTACATTAAAATTACTAATTGGTTATTAATATAGCTAAATACTAGCTGTTTAATCGATAAAGCGTAGTAGATAAGGGATGATTTCTGATTTTTCGATTTCTACAGGGGCATTTTATTTATTTTTATAAGTGTTAGTTAATTTCGAATTTCATTTTAGACAAATGAGGTCTGTAATAATAATGGTCGTAATACTTATGATATGCTAATTATATAAATATGAAATGTAGTTTTATATTATTTATAATAATGCTGTTATTCAGAAGTTTATGGTGTCTTTGGAAGCTGTTTTAACTGAAAACCGATAACTATTTTATCACAAATTTTTATTCTTGCTATTTCAAAGGGTTTTTATGCTATTCATAGAAGAATATTGACATCACTGTAGAATTTGGTTATCTTTAATAGAGTTGTATTTCCCCCAGTTTTATTCTTCAATTTTAACTATGATAAACGCTATGGGATATGAAATCACTACTACTTTTTTTAGGCCTTTTGTGTTTTGGTTTTGGATTGACAGGTCAAAATCTACATAATCAGGCCAATGCAGCTTCAATTGCTAACGAGGCTAATACTACAACCGGTTGGACAGGGAATGCCAGTATTACCTCGAGCACCAACAATCCTTTTCTTGGAACATTTTCTATCAATGCTGCTGCTTCTGCAAGTAACGGAAGGGATTGCGCTTATACATTTCCAGCTACAGTGGGGCAGGCCTATACTATCAGTATTTGGGCCAGGGCCGGAACCCAAAATTTTCAACCGGCATTTGCCAATTGGGCGGGCTTAACTGGATTTTCCACCACTTTAATCAACGGTCTTAACTGGACACAATATACTTGGACTTTGACAGCTTCGAGTAACTCTCCTATTATTAGAATTTACACAAGTCCGAGTAGTGGAGGCAGTACTGGGGATTCCGTGTTTTTTGACAGTGTGTCTATTACAGCGGCAGGTGGTGGAGGAGACACCCAGCCTCCTTCTACGGTTACTACTTTGGCTGCAGCGGGGACTACGTCTACTTCAACTAACTTAAATTGGAATGCCTCAACAGATAATGTCGGGGTTACCGGGTATACTATATTTCAAAATGGAACTCAAATCGGGTCTCCAACGAACACCTTTTTCAATGTTACGGGATTGACACCAGGTACTACCTATGCCTTTACGGCAAGGGCTAGGGATGCCGCGGGGAATACTTCGGCAGCGGGGAATACCGTCAATGTTACTACCGATACAGGAGGGGGAGGAGCTACCGATTATACTTCTACGAATGCTAATTTATTTACGGTAGATTGGCGTGCAAGGGATTTATTTGCCAATAGAAATGTGGGGATAGGTACCACCAATACCCAAGGGCATCGATTGGCGGTAGCCGGTAGTATTATTGCTGAAGAAGTAAAAGTAGCTCTACAGACAAATTGGCCCGACTATATTTTTACTAAAGATTACCGATTGCCATCCTTGGAAGAAGTAGAACTGCAAATTATAGAAAGAGGGTATCTGCTAAATATTCCAAGCTCCAAGGAAATGGAAGAGAATGGAGTTGTTTTAGGGGACATGGTTTCTAGATTACTCCTGAAAATAGAAGAACTCACTCTCTATACTATTCAACAGGAGAAACGAATAAACCAAATGGATGAGGAATTAAAAAATATGAGGTTATTTAAAAAGGATTAAAAAAACTGTAGATGCTTATTATTCAAAGAAATCAAATTGCTACAATGGATAGGATTTTGAACACAGGTTTTTAATGAATTATATCATAAAAAATAATCTATTCACAGCTTATAAAGTAAACAAGAAATAGCTTTCCAAGTATTAAAGATTTAATTAACATTCGATTGGAATTTAATTAACTCGTGGAGTTAGAATTATAGCTCGGTATTTTTTCAAAAGGAGCAGATCCTTATTGTTCTCATTTTTGGGCTTTTCTCGTACTATTTTAGGTTAAGAGGTATTTGGAATGTGTTATGAAGGAAATTTTTGCGTTTCAAAGAGATTACTTCAGAATGGATTATAAGCAGTTTATCTTAGTTAATCCTCCCCCGTTAACTTTTGATGAATGAAAATTTTTTAAAATGTGGTATGATATGAAAAAAAAACTACTACTGTGTTTTATGATAGCATTGGGGCTAAGTGTACAAGGACAAAACTTGCATACACAGGCAAATGCAGCTTCTATTTTAAATGAAGCCAATGCAACCACGGGATGGACAGGGAATGCCGCTATAACGTCAAGCAATGTAAATCCATTTCAAGGAAATTTCTCACTAAGTGCCACCTCTACAGGAAGCACAGGGAATACTCGTGATATGAATTATACCTTTACCGCTGTTGTTGGACAAGTGTATACTATAAGTATCTGGGCTAGAGAGGGAAATTTAAGTGCGCAACCAGCCTTTGCTAATTGGGCAGGATTTACAGGATTTTCTACTACCCCGATAGTCGGAAATAACTGGTCTCAATATACCTGGAATTTAACGGCTACTTCAACCAGTCCCCTAATAAGAGTATATACTGCTCCTTATAATGGGGGGCAAGTAGGGAGCCAGGTGTTAATAGATAACGTTTCTATTACTGTACAAGATAACACTCCTCCTACTGCACCCTCGAATTTAACGGCCAGTGGAACAACCACTACGACAACCAATTTATCTTGGACCGCATCAACAGATAATATAGGAGTCACTAGTTATAATGTTTTCCAAAATGGTGGGATAATAGGAACTACCCCTGGAGTCACTAATTTTAACGTTACCGGATTAACTGAAAATACTTCCTATAATTTTACGGTTTCGGCAAATGATGCAGCCGGTAATACTTCAGGCTTAAGTAATACGGCAAACGTAACTACATTAACCGCGGATACAGATTCACCCACTGTGCTTATTCAAGGAGCACCGGATATCGTGAACACTACCACAGCTTATAATGTGACGTTAGAGTTCAGCGAGGATGTTATTGGCTTTGACCAAGGAGATTTGGTATTAGTAAACGCAACGGCTTCCAATTTTATCTCAGTCGACGGCAATACCTATACGGTAGATATTACCCCGACCGGCGCAGGGGACATCACCATCGATGTTCCTGCAGACGTTGCCCAAGATGCCGCGGGGAACAATAATACAGCCGCCGCTCAGGTAACCACAACTTTTGATGCTGGAGCGCCGACGGTGCTTATTCAAAATGCACCAGCGAGCGTGAATACTACGGCAGCTTATAATGTGACGCTAGAGTTCAGCGAGGATGTCGTTGGCTTTGACCAAGGAGATTTGGTACTAGGCAATGCAACTGCTTCCAATTTTATCTCAGTCGATGGCAACACCTATACTGTAGATATTACCCCCAGCGGAGCAGGGGATATCACCATCGATGTTCCTGCAGACGTGGCCCAGGATACCGCAGGGAACAATAATATTGCCGCCGCCCAGGTCATCACAATTTTTGATGCTGGAGCGCCGACGGTGCTTATTCAAAATGCACCTGCGAGCGTGAATACTACGGCAGCTTATAATGTGACGTTAGAGTTCAGCGAGGATGTTGTTGGCTTTGACCAAGGAGATTTGGTATTAGTAAACGCAACGGCTTCCAATTTTATCTCAGTCGACGGCAATACCTATACGGTAGATATTACCCCCAGCGGAGCTGGGAACATCACCATTGATGTTCCTGCAGACGTGGCCCAGGATACCGCAGGGAACAATAATACTGCCGCTGTCCAGGTCACCACGATTTTTGATGCTGGGGCCCCTAGTGTGGTAATTCAGGGAGCACCTGCGAGCGTGAATACTACGGCAGCTTATAATGTGACGTTAGAGTTCAGCGAGGATGTTGTTGGCTTTGACCAAGGAGATTTGGTATTAGGCAATGCAACGGCTTCCAATTTTATCTCGGTCGACGACAATACCTATACGGTAGATATTACCCCGACCGGCGCAGGGGACATCACCATTGATGTTCCTGCCAACGTTGCCCAAGATCTTGCAGGGAACAATAATACTGCCGCTGCCCAGGTCATCACAATTTTTGATGCTGGAGCGCCGACGGTGCTTATTCAAAATGCACCTGCGAGCGTGAATACTACGGCAGCTTATAATGTGACGTTAGAGTTCAGCGAGGATGTTGTTGGCTTTGACCAAGGAGATTTGGTATTAGTAAACGCAACGGCTTCCAATTTTATCTCAGTCGACGGCAATACCTATACTGTAGATATTACCCCTAGCGGAGCAGGGGATATCACCATCGATGTTCCTGCCAACGTGGCTCAAGATGCCGCAGGGAACAATAATACTGCCGCCGCCCAGGTCACCACAATTTTTGATGCTGGAGCGCCGACGGTGCTTATTCAAAATGCACCTGCGAGCGTGAATACTACAGATGTCTTTAATGTGGCCTTAGAGTTCAGCGAGGATGTTGTTGGCTTTGACCAAGGAGATTTGGTACTAGGCAACGCAACGGCTTCCAATTTTATCTCAGTCGATGGCAATACCTATACGGTCGATATTACCCCGACCGGAGCAGGGGACATCACCATAGATGTTCCTGCCAACGTGGCTCAAGATACCGCAGGGAACAATAATACTGCCGCTGCCCAGGTTACCACAACTTTTGATGCTGGAGCGCCGACGGTGCTTATTCAAAATGCACCTGCGAGCGTGAATACTACAGATGTCTTTAATGTGACCTTAGAGTTCAACGAAGATGTTGTTGGCTTTGACCAGGGAGATTTGGTATTAGTAAACGCAACGGCTTCCAATTTTATCTCAGTCGATGGCAATACCTATACGGTCGATATTTCTCCGACCGGAGCAGGGGACATAACCATCGATGTTCCTGCAGACGTGGCTCAAGACATTTCAGGGAACAATAATACTGCCGCTATCCAGGTCATCACGATTTTTGATGCTGGGGCTCCTAGTGTGGTAATTCAGGGAGCACCAGGGAGCGTGAATACTACGGCAGCTTATAATGTGACGTTAGAGTTCAGCGAGGATGTTGTTGGCTTTGACCAGGGAGATTTGGTATTAGTAAACGCTACGGCTTCCAATTTTATCGCAGTTGACGGCAACACTTATACTGTAAATATTACCCCCAGCGGAACAGGGGACATCACCATTGATGTTCCTGCCAACGTGGCTCAAGATGCCGCAGGGAACAACAATACAGCCGCTGCTCAGGTCTCCACAATTTTTGATGCTGGGGCACCTAGCGTTGTAATTCAGGGAGCACCAGCGAGCGTGAATACTACAGATGTCTTTAATGTGACCTTAGAGTTCAACGAGGATGTTATTGGCTTTGACCAAGGAGATTTGGTATTAGTAAACGCAACGGCTTCCAATTTTATCTCAGTCGATGGTAATACCTATACGGTAGATATTACCCCCAGCGGAGCAGGGGACATCACCATCGATGTTCCTGCAGACGTTGCCCAAGATGCCGCGGGGAACAATAATACAGCCGCCGCTCAGGTAACCACAACTTTTGATGCTGGAGCGCCGACGGTGCTTATTCAAAATGCACCAGCGAGCGTGAATACTACGGCAGCTTATAATGTGACGTTAGAGTTCAGCGAGGATGTCGTTGGCTTTGACCAAGGAGATTTGGTATTAGTAAACGCAACGGCTTCCAATTTTATCGCAGTCGACGGCAATACCTATACTGTAGATATTACCCCCAGCGGAGCAGGGGATATCACCATCGATGTTCCTGCAGACGTGGCCCAGGATACCGCAGGGAACAATAATATTGCCGCCGCCCAGGTCATCACAATTTTTGATTCAGGAGTCCCCTTTGTAGTTATCCAGGGAGCGCCAGGGAGCGTGAATACTACCACAGCTTATAATGTGACGTTAGAGTTCAGCGAGGATGTCGTAGGCTTTGACCAGGGGGATTTGGTATTAGTCAATGCAACTGCTTCCAGTTTTATCGCAGTTGACGGGAATACTTATACGGTAGATATTTCTCCGACCGGAGCAGGGGACATAACCATCGATGTTCCTGCAGACGTGGCTCAAGACATTTCAGGGAACAATAATACTGCCGCCGTTCAAGTCACCACAATATTTGATGTTGAAGCACCTAGCGTGGTAATCCAGGGAGCACCAGCGAGCGTGAATACTACGGCTGTCTTTAATGTGACGCTAGAGTTCAGCGAGGATGTTATTGGCTTTGAAGAAGGAGATTTGGTATTAGTAAACGCAACATCTTCCAATTTTGTTGTGGTCGATGGCAATACCTATACGGTCGATATTACACCGACCGGAGCCGGGGACATCACCATTGATGTTCCTGCAGAAGTGGCCCAGGATACCGCAGGCAACAGCAATACTGCCGCCGCACAGGTCACCACAACTTTTGATGACACGCAACCTAGTGTCGTAATTCAAGGAGCGCCAGAGAGTGTGAATACTACGGCAGCTTTTAATGTGACGCTTGATTTCAGCGAGGATGTCGTTGGCTTTGATCAAGGAGATTTGGTATTAGTCAATGCAACTGTTTCCAATTTTATCGCCGTCGATGGCAATACCTATACGGTAGATATTACTCCGACCGGAGCTGGGAACATCACCATTGATGTTCCTGCAGACGTGGCCCAGGATACCGCAGGGAACAATAATACTGCCGCTGCCCAGGTCACCACGATTTTTGATGCTGGGGCACCTAACGTTGTAATTCAGGGAGCACCAGCCAGCGTGAATACTACGGCAGCTTATAATGTGACGGCAGAATTCAGCGAGGATGTCGTTGGCTTTGAAATAGCAGATTTGGTATTAGGAAATGCAACTTCTTCAAATTTTGTGGCGGTCGACGGCAATACCTATACGGTTGATATTACGCCCAGCGGAGCTGGGGATATCACTATAGATATTGCTGCAAATGTAGCTCAGGATAATGCTGGTAACGAAAATACAGCTGCTGCCCAAGTTACTACGCTTTTTGATACTAGTCCGCCGACGGTGCTTATTCAAAATGCACCTGCGAGCGTGAATACTACCACAGCTTATAATGTGACGTTAGAGTATAGCGAGGATGTCGTCGGCTTTGACCAAGGAGACTTGGTACTAGGCAATGCAACTGCTTCCAATTTTATCTCGGTCGACGGCAACACCTATACGGTTGATATTACTCCCAGCGGAGCAGGGGACATCACTATCGATGTTCCTGCAGACGTGGCTCAAGATGCCGCAGGGAACAATAATACTGCCGCCGCCCAGGTCATCACAATTTTTGATGCTGGAGCGCCGACGGTGCTTATTCAAAATGCACCTGCGAGCGTGAATACTACGGCAGCTTACAATGTGACGGTAGAGTTCAGCGAGGATGTTGTTGGCTTTGACCAGGGAGATTTGGTATTAGGTAATGCAACTGCTTCCAATTTTATCTCGGTCGATGGCAATACCTATACGGTCGATATTACCCCCAGCGGAGCAGGGGACATCACCATCGATGTTCCTGCAGACGTGGCTCAAGATACCGCAGGGAACAATAATACTGCCGCCGCCCAGGTCACCACAACTTTTGATGCCACGCAACCTAGTGTCGTAATTCAAGGAGCGCCAGAGAGTGTGAATACTACAGATGTCTTTAATGTGACGTTTGATTTCAGCGAGGATGTCGTTGGCTTTGATCAAGGAGATTTGGTATTAGTCAATGCAACTGTTTCCAATTTTATCGCCGTCGATGGCAATACCTATACGGTAGATATTACTCCGACCGGAGCTGGGAACATCACCATTGATGTTCCTGCAGACGTGGCCCAGGATACCGCAGGGAACAATAATACTGCCGCCGCACAGGTCACCACGATTTTTGATGCTGGGGCCCCTAGTGTGGTAATTCAGGGGGCTCCAGCGAGCGTGAATACTACAGATGTCTTTAATGTGACGTTAGAGTTCAGCGAGGATGTAGTTGGCTTTGATCAAGGAGATTTGGTACTAGTAAATGCAACGGCTTCCAATTTTATCGCAGTCGATGGCAATACTTATACGGTAGATATTACTCCGACCGGAGCTGGGAACATCACCATTGATGTTCCTGCAGACGTGGCCCAGGATACCGCAGGGAACAATAATACTGCCGCTGTCCAGGTCACCACGATTTTTGATGCTGGGGCCCCTAGTGTGGTAATTCAGGGAGCACCTGCGAGCGTGAATACTACGGCAGCTTATAATGTGACGTTAGAGTTCAGCGAGGATGTCGTTGGCTTTGATCAAGGAGATTTGGTACTAGTAAATGCAACGGCTTCCAATTTTATCGCAGTCGATGGCAATTCCTATATGGTAGATATTACTCCGACCGGTGCAGGGGACATAACGATTGATGTTCCTGCAGACGTGGCCCAGGATACCGCAGGGAACAATAATACTGCCGCTGTCCAGGTCACCACGATTTTTGATGCTGGGGCCCCTAGTGTGGTAATTCAGGGAGCACCTGCGAGCGTGAATACTACGGCAGCTTATAATGTGACGTTAGAGTTCAGCGAGGATGTCGTTGGCTTTGATCAAGGAGATTTGGTATTAGTAAACGCTACGGCTTCCAATTTTATCTCGGTCGATGGCAATACCTATACGGTCGATATTACCCCCAGCGGAGCAGGGGACATCACTATAGATATTGCTGCAAATGTAGCTCAGGATAATGCTGGTAACGAAAATACAGCTGCTGCCCAAGTTACTACGCTTTTTGATACTAGTCCGCCGACGGTGCTTATTCAAAATGCACCTGCTAGCGTGAATACTACCACAGCTTATAATGTGACGTTAGAGTATAGCGAGGATGTCGTCGGCTTTGACCAAGGAGATTTGGTACTAGGCAATGCAACTGCTTCCAATTTTATCTCGGTCGACGGCAACACCTATACGGTTGATATTACTCCCAGCGGAGCAGGGGACATCACCATTGATGTTCCTGCAGACGTGGCTCAAGATGCCGCAGGGAACAATAATACTGCCGCTGCCCAGGTCATCACGATTTTTGATGCTGGGGCCCCAAGTGTGCTTATTCAAAATGCACCAGCGAGCGTGAATACTACGGCAGCTTATAATGTGACGTTAGAGTTCAGCGAGGATGTTGTTGGCTTTGACCAAGGAGATTTGGTATTAGTAAACGCTACGGCTTCCAATTTTATCGCAGTTGACGGGAATACCTATACGGTAGATATTACTCCGACCGGTGCAGGGGACATCACCATCGATGTTCCTGCTAACGTTGCCCAGGATACTGCAGGAAACAATAGTACTGCCGCCGCCCAGGTCATCACGATTTTTGATGCTGGGGCCCCTAGTGTGGTAATTCAGGGAGCACCTGCGAGCGTGAATACTACGGCAGCTTATAATGTGACCTTAGAGTTCAGCGAGGATGTCGTTGGCTTTGATCAAGGAGATTTGGTATTAGTCAATGCAACTGCTTCCAATTTTATCTCGGTCGATGGCAATACCTATACGGTCGATATTACCCCCAGCGGAGCAGGGGACATCACCATCGATGTTCCTGCCAATGTTGCCCAAGATCTTGCAGGGAACAATAATACTGCCGCTGCCCAGGTCATCACGATTTTTGATGCTGGGGCCCCAAGTGTGCTTATTCAAAATGCACCAGCGAGCGTAAATACTACGACAGCTTATAATGTGACGTTAGAGTTCAGCGAGGATGTTGTTGGCTTTGACCAAGGAGATTTGGTATTAGTAAACGCTACGGCTTCCAATTTTATCGCAGTTGACGGGAATACCTATACGGTAGATATAACTCCGACCGGTGCAGGGGACATCACCATCGATGTTCCTGCTAACGTTGCCCAGGATACTGCAGGAAACAATAGTACTGCCGCCGCCCAGGTCATCACGATTTTTGATGCTGGGGCCCCTAGTGTGGTAATTCAGGGAGCACCTGCGAGCGTGAATACTACGGCAGCTTATAATGTGACGTTAGAGTTCAGCGAGGATGTCGTTGGCTTTGATCAAGGAGATTTGGTATTAGTCAATGCAACTGCTTCCAATTTTATCTCGGTCGATGGCAATACCTATACGGTCGATATTACCCCCAGCGGAGCAGGGGACATCACCATCGATGTTCCTGCCAACGTGGCTCAAGATGCCGCAGGGAACAACAATACTGCCGCCGCCCAGGTCACCACGATTTTTGATGCTGGGGCCCCTAGTGTGGTAATTCAGGGAGCACCAGCGAGCGTGAATACTACGGCAGCTTATAATGTGACCTTAGAGTTCAGCGAGGATGTCGTTGGCTTTGATCAAGGAGATTTGGTACTAGTAAATGCAACGGCTTCCAATTTTATCGCAGTCGATGGCAATTCCTATATGGTA
The DNA here is from genome assembly GCF_012272855.1 of Arenibacter sp. 6A1. Lineage (GTDB taxonomy): Bacteria > Bacteroidota > Bacteroidia > Flavobacteriales > Flavobacteriaceae > Arenibacter. The sequence goes on from NZ_JAAXCQ010000010.1 coordinate 116,728, forward strand.
GATATTACTCCGACCGGTGCAGGGGACATCACCATTGATGTTCCTGCAGACGTGGCCCAGGATACCGCAGGGAACAATAATACTGCCGCTGTCCAGGTCACCACGATTTTTGATGCTGGGGCCCCTAGTGTGGTAATTCAGGGAGCACCAGCGAGCGTGAATACTACCACAGCTTATAATGTGACGTTAGAGTTCAGCGAGGATGTCGTTGGCTTTGATCAAGGAGATTTGGTATTAGTCAATGCAACTGCTTCCAATTTTATCTCGGTCGATGGCAATACCTATACGGTCGATATTACCCCCAGCGGAGCAGGGGACATCACCATCGATGTTCCTGCAGCCGTTGCCCAAGATCCTGCAGGGAACAACAATACTGCCGCTGCCCAGGTTGTAACAACCTTTAATCTAGATGACACCCCTCCGAATGTTGTTATTTCTGGTGCTCCAGAAATTGTGAACAATACAAATCCTTATAATTTAAGTATAGATTTCAGTGAAGATGTAACTGGCTTTGAACAAGGAGATATAGTTATTGGTAATGGCACAGCTACCAATTTTATCACTGTAGGTCCGAGTAACTATACCGTAGAAATAACCCCTAATGGGACAGGTAATATAACCATAGATATTCCCGCGAACGTTGCTCAAGATTTGGCAGGAAATAACAGTACTGCGGCATTAACAGTAATTACTACCTATGATGCTATAGCGCCAAGTACTAATATTATAGGGGAACCATTAGTAGTTAACACTACAAACCCTTATAGCATTACTATTGAATTTAGTGAAGGCGTGCTAGGTTTTGAATTGGGTGATGTAATAATCGGTAACGGAACGAGCTCAAATTTTATGGTTGTCGATGGAAATACTTATACATTGGATATAAGTCCCACCGGAGCAGGAGATATAACTGTGGATGTTCCTGCCAATGTGGCTCAAGATGTAGCGGGGAACAATAATACCGCAGCTAGTCAGGCTATAACTTCTTTCGATGATGCTTTACATTATACCTCGGAAAATGCCAATTTAATTACTATAGATTGGCAAGCTAGGGATCTTAATGCTGCTCAAGATATATTTGCTACACGAAATGTTGGTATTGGAACTCTAAACACCCAGGGCTATAGGTTGGCAGTAGATGGTAATGTTATTGCGGAGGAAATTAAAGTTGAACTATCTCAAAATTGGCCAGATTTTGTATTTGAAAAAAAATATGTGCTTCCATCATTGGAAGAAGTAGAAAAACATATTTTGGAAAATGGACATTTGGAAAATATCCCAAGTGCCAAAGAAGTAGCTGAAAGCGGAGGTATTCTTTTAGGTGAAATGAATGCCAAATTACTCCAAAAAATAGAGGAGCTCACATTGTATTCTATTCAACAAGAAAAGAAAATTAAAAAGCTCCAGGAGGAGAACATACAATTCCAACAATTGGCTCAGAAATTATTGGAATTGGAGAAACAAATTATGCAAATGAAGAATTAGCTATAATCATCAAATTTAACACACGATGAAAACGGTATACACATTGTTTATTTTATTAGGATTGGTAATAGATGTTGATGCGCAGAGTATTCGAAAGAATTATCAAGAAATGACGGATTATGAAAGGACAGAATTGGTAAATGCTTTTTATGATATAAGGAATGGCGCAGATCTATTTAATGATATGGCTAATTTCCATATGGAATTTTTCAATTTTGATAATACAGCAGATCCAACGCGTTTAGATTTACACTTTAACCTTCCCGACGAACCGCAAAGGGAAATATTTCTACCTTGGCATAGAAGACAAATGTTTGAATTGGAACAAGCAGTACAAGATATTAATCCAAGGATAAGTTTGGCATGGTGGGATACCAGCATAGATCAGTCTACAAATTCTGCACTTTGGAATCAGAACTTTATGGGAAGCTTTAATACAAATTGGAGTTTAAACAGGAATTTGGGAGGGAACGGCCCATTACCAGTGCCTTCAGATGTAAGTAATTTATATGGTATGAGCAATTTTAATACCTTTTCAAACGAATTGGAAAGAAGAGCCGTCCATAGGGGGGCGCATGTATGGACTGGAGGAGCAATGCCCACTCCCTTATCTCCTCGTGATCCAGTATTTTTTCTCCACCATACCTTTGTCGATTTCATATGGTTTAATTGGGAAGAAATCTACAATAGTTCTTCCTTTCTGAGATCTTCGATGTTGCGGTATGACGGGACTTATTCATTTAATGGAGAAACTTTGCCCTTAGTTAATCCGAACAGTATAACTGATACACGATCCTTAGGGGTTTTTTATGGTGCCAATGGTCTAGCTCAACTTAATAATTATATTGTTAGTAATACTTATAGACCTCAAGAAGTCTTTTATTATCAATTTTTGATTCGTGTCGGGAATAATTTTATAGTTCCTAGTGGAACAGATTGTAGCATTGAATCCGTCAATGAAATTTTAATGGTTCCTGGATTTGAAGCTACTTCCGGATCAAGATTTTTGGCTTCTATAGATGTGGATAATCAGTCTAATAGACCTGGAATTAAAACTAGGGTTAAAAAACCGTATGAGCATGTGGCTAACCTTCAGGAAATAGTATGGGAAGAAGATAATAAGGACGATAGCCCAGTTCTTTTACAAGCTTTTCCAAATCCCTTTACAGAAAAAATTACGATTAAATTAAATAAGAATACAGATTGTAGTGTAGAGGTGTTTAATATGATGGGGGTATTGATCCGGCAAGAAGCCTTCCAAAATACCGACACTATTATTATTAATAAATTATACGGGCTTGCTGCTGGTTTTTATGTAATTCGAGTGGTAGATGCAAAAGGAGATATTATTATAGCCAAAAGAGTGGTAAAACTTTAGTGATTTCTACTAAACAACTCCTTGATCAATCATCAATCTTAAGTTTTCGTGTTAATTTACAGATCCTTAATGAGATTTTCCGTGGTCCATGTGTATGCTATTAGGATCTCTGTATTTACAACATTCCGGTAAGGCTTCGTAAATCTTTAAATCGGCCACTGTTTCGTCCGTATCGTGTCCAACGGCTGCTATGGTCTTTTTAATATCTATAACCTTACATTTATTCTCATCCATTATCAGGTTAAGCTCCTTTGACTGAATATTCCATGATACATATTTAACCCCTTTAAGTTTAAGAGAAGCTTTTTCGATTCTAGATTTACACATCTCACAATTGCCTTTTACATAAAAGCTTATTTTTTTGTTTTTGTCCTGAGCATTTAAATTAAAGCCAATAAATAATAGTAAAGTGACTATAAGTGCTTTAAATGAGTTGTTTGTATTTATCATGATGAAATATTTTTTATAAGTTTAGTTAATGCTTAAATTCTGATTCATATAATTTTATAACTTATATCGAAAACCAAGGTAATAGGTATGTCCTAAAACAGGTTTATATAATAGGGTACTGTCAAAATAGGGCCCAAAAGGATCTTCGGCACCAAGTATGGCAATTTTTTGAGTAGTATTGGTTATATTTTCACCTCCAAGATAAATTTCAAATTTTTCATTGAGGACTCTAGTCAATTGACCATTTACGATACTATAAGCATCAGACGAGGTAGGTAAGCGATATGGGGCAGGATTTTCCGAAGTATTTGGTAAACGTTGTCTACCTTGCCAGTTTACGGTAAGATCCATCCTCCATTGTCCTTCTCTATATTTTTTTAATGTTTCATAATTAAGATTAACAAAAAAGCGATGTTTGGACTGTAAGGGTTTGGTCTTTGATCCCGAATTATAATCCAGTTCTACATTGTAATTTTTATAGGTCGCCCTGATATCCAAATTTTGGATAATCTCATAGTTCACATCTATTTGTAAACTATTCGAAAAACTTTTTCCTGTTAGGTTATAAAAGGATATTTCCCTAGGGTTCTCCCAATCGATTAATACCTGATCTTTAAAGACAATTCTGTTAAAATCAATTGAAAAGTCAAACGACCTATTATTAATATATAATTTCTGAATAAATCCAACCCCATAATTCCACGCAATCTCTGGTTGCAGGGTATATATGTTTCCCGAGTTATTTATAATGTTTATGCTACGTGAGCTAGCAAACATTTGTTGGTTTTCTGCAAAAATATTAGCAGCCCGTTTTCCTCTTCCAATAGAAAATCTAAGACTAGACTGCTTCCATAAGGCATATCTTAGGTGCAGTCTAGGCGTTATAAAAGTATTTAATCGGTTATGACTGTCAATCCTTATACCCGCTACAAAACTTAGTTTTTCAAGGTTGTCGTAGGTGTATTCAAAAAATCCACCAACTGAGTTGTCGCTCCGGTCCATATCCTCTGAGTTAACGCTCTCATCAAAGGAATCATAAGTATAACTAAGTCCGGTTTTAAATTTATGTTGGGTGCTTCCAATGATACTATTGAATAAAAAGTTAGAGTAAAAGGATTGATGCTGTACATCATAATGGTTAAATCCATAATATGAATTCTGGGCATGGTTGCTAAAGGCTGTTTGAAGACCAAAACTTTGGTAGGGAAGTTCGGGAAAAACATAGCCTAGTTTGGCAGAAACATCAAGTCTGTCGGTATTTACTTCGCTACCCCAATTGTTATTGGTGAATTTATCCCTTTTAGGATTAAAATCTTCTTGACCTATTTGTTTTTCATCAAGTAAATACTGAAAATTTAAAAAACTGATCCACCCTTTTTTAGGGTCTAAAAATTGCCACCGATTCATGAAATTTATTTGTTTTGACAGTGGGGTATCTAAAAAACTGTCGGAATTTTTGTCGATGGTACCATTTCTCAGGTTGGCATGAAGGTAAACCCCAGTACCTATGTTTTCCGAAAACTTATAATTATATCTTGTATTGATTTCAAATCTTTCATAATTATTGGCATAAGCATTTAAAAACAGCTTTTTATCGGTAAGAGGCTTTACCAATTCACTATTTATTTGCCCCGAAATGCTTTCAAAACCATTTAAAACACTACCAGAACCTTTAGTGATTTGAATGCTTTCTACCCATGATCCTGGAATGAAGGACATTCCATATATTTGGGAAGCACCTCGGATAAATGGCATGTTTTCTTGGGTAAACAATAAATAGGGGCTATTTAAACCCAACATCTGAATTTGTTTAGCACCGGTAATGGCGTCTGAAATATTCACGTCTACCGATGGGTTGGTTTCAAAACTTTCCGACAAGTTACAGCAGGCCGCTTTTAACATTTCCCTGCTATCTACGGTCACTACGTTCTGAATATTGAAAAGCGATTTTTGAATAGGGTTTAATTTTTTTTGTACCGTGACTTCTTCGAGCTCTTTATCTGGTCTTAACCATATTTTTCCTAGATTAGGTCTATTAGCTACTATGGTATCGGACTGGTAGCCCACATAGCTAATAACGATTTTTCCATATTCTTTTTTGAAGGGAATAGAAAATTCTCCTGCGTTGTTGGTGCTAGTTCCTACAGTACTATTTAGCCAAATAATATTAACATCGGATAAGGGTATTTCCTTCCGATCGTTACTATAGCCTAACACCGTTCCAGATATATTTATTTGACCGGATACTAAAGAAGTAAATAGGGATAAAAAAAATGTTTTTAATAACCTCATGTCATGAAAAGGAATTTATACCTGATTAAACACCATACCGATTCAAAAGCTTAACTACTAAGTTTATAAGTATATTAGAAAAAACCTAAAACTGTTTTTAGTATGTAGAATAGCCTCATTTATTATTAAAAATAGATATTAATTGTTGTTGTTATGATAAAGATTATCAATATTTTACGTGTTATGTAGTTTACAGATTATTTAGGTTGTTGATAGATGTTGAAGAGAAAAAAGAATTTAAAAGATGTAATTTTAGTAGAATTAAGGAGTTAAAATTTTTCTGAATTTATAAATAAAATAATAGGCTATCTCACTAAAACAACTTCAGAAATCATGAAAAGAGTATTAGCAATATTATCAGTGATGCTGTTTGTATTCTGCGGAAATATAAATGAACTTCCAATAGTTCAAGAGACTAAAATAAGGGTTATTAACCGTACCAATAATAATTTCAGTAATGTAGTTTTATTTTCAATGAAATTCCCTGATTTAAAACCAAAAGACACCTCGGAATTTAAAATTTTAAATTATGATCCCTTAAGGGACGATCCTTTAATTTATTGCTCCATTGGAGATGAAAATTATGCTCGCTATTTAGAAATCCCCAAGGAGGGTATAGTTAATTTTACCTATTCCATTGATACTATTCAAGACGGGATTATTTATGTTAGTTCGGTATCCGGAAATTAAAAAATAGATAAAATATCTTTTTGGTATCAATAATAGGATACCCATAATCTCTCCATTATTTTTTTGTTTAATTTGATGTAATCAGTATGAAAGCTTTGGAATTTTTACGTAGAAAACTATTTTGGTCAGTAGATGCGATTAAGGGGGGAAAAGTGACTCGACACTTGAAGGATATTGCTTCATTACAAAGAAAATTTCATGATAACGGATATTCACGAGTAACCGAGGGATACCTAACAAATTTAATCACTCATGCAACAACTTCTGTTCCCTTGTATAAAAACTTCACCAAGGATAATGTGTTGCAAGATTTTCCAGTAGTTGACAAGGCTTATATACGTGATAATTTTAAATTATTCGAAAGCAAAGAATTTATCGATAAAAAAAAGTATAAAGTAACAACCAGTGGGTCTACAGGGAAACCTTTCTACATTTTACATGATAAAAATAAAAGGGACAGAAATACGGCAGACACCATTTATTTTTCTGAAAAAGCGGGGTATAAATTGGGGGCAAGGTTGTATTACTTAAGACTGTGGGATAAGCAATATAAAAAGGGAAATTTTTTATCTTGGGTTCAAAATGTTAGGACTAATTATTCGGTCGATAATTTTAATGATCAAAAAATAGCAGGCTGGATAAGAGAATTAGAAAATGACAATTCCAACAAGAGTATTTTGGGGTATACTTCCGCCTTGCAAGCGATTTTTAAATTCTTGGATAATAAGAAAGCAAAACCATTAGAAACAAAAATAAATGGGGTAGTAGCCATTGCTGAAGGTTTGGATGAATATGTTAGAAAAGGAGTAAAAAAATATTTTAAAACCCATGTTGTTTCTCGATATTCAAATTCGGAAAATGGAATTATTGCCCAACAAAATATGGGCAATAGAAATTTTGAAGTCAACTGGGCCAGTTATTTTGTCGAAATTTTGGATTTGAACAAGGATATACCAGTACCCAATGGCACTTTAGGCAGGATTGTTATTACTGATCTTTTTAGTTATGCCATGCCATTAATAAGATATGATACAGGAGATGTTGGAATATTAAATTTTGAGACTAAGGATGATTGTAAAGCCTTAGTGCTTTCGCAAATTGAAGGAAGAAAAATGGATATGTTTACCAATACCAAGGGCGAGTTTATCACCTCTCATATTGTTCATCATATATTACAATTTAATGGTATTGATCAATTTCAGTTTATACAGGAATCGAATAATAAATATATTATAAAACTTAAGGTAGCATATGATTTTGATTACGACGATGAACTAGAAATAATTAAAAAATATCAAGAATTTTTAGGGCATGACGCCAATATAAACATAGAATACGTAATCGATATTCCTTTACTTAAATCTGGGAAAAGAAAATTGGTTGTGAATAATGCTTTGAATACTCTACCTAAAATGAGGAATAAATCTAAAGAAGAATCGGGATTAAAAACTATTTAATAGCAATACCTTCTGTTGGTGGTCTTTGCCTACTACATAATATATGTTGGAATTGTTTTTTTATAAAGTTTCACATCATCTTTCTTTTCGAGAGAAGAATAAAGGTAATCACAAAGCATTCTGTTTAAAAACGAAAATTTTCTTTCCTTATAATTAATGGGTAAAATATCTTTCATCTTTGAAATGTCAAATTTCTCTTTAATTACCTCATAATTTAATGGGGTGGGTTGATGATTTCCTAGAGTTGTTCCTAATTTATATCTTAAATGGTGATAGTAAGTATGTATGTTTTTATTTCGTAAATATTGTTTACTTCTGAAAAGAGAGGTAATACTAAGGGCTACCAAATTCGAGGTAACTGATCTGGGGTTGTACAAGACATGAAACTCAAAGCGATATACAATGTCGCTAATTTGTTTCTTTATGCCATAATCTCCCTTAGAGGAATCAAATATGTGCATATCATTTTTTATGCACCATTCTATTACCTTAAACGTTAATATATTTCCTAAGCCATATTTAGAATAGTCCGTATCATAAACAGGAATAGCACCAATTAATTTTTTTTGATGCTGGAAACATAATTGCATGGCTATGGGTTCAGAGTCATCATACATGACAAACAAAGCTGCTTCTTTGTTTAGTATCATAGGATATGTTAATTCTTTGATATAATCCCATTTAGATATTATGTGATAATTAGTTTGTTTTTCTTCAAAGCGTTTGGTTAGTAATTCAGAAAGTCTATCAAATAGAGTATTATAAGAGTTTATATCTATGGCACCATAAAACATTTTTGAACTTATATTGAAACTTTTCGTTATACGATTTTCACGTTTCCTGAGCAGCTTTCTCTCAGGTTTGCTGAAGTTTAATTCCAAGAAATTATCAATACAACTGTATTTTTTTATTGTGGTTATATAACCATTGTATTGCGGTATACGAGTAGATTTCAAAAACTTTATATCCTTTATTGGAGGGGTTTTATAATAGGATGGTATATCGTAAATTAGAAAAACACTATTACTTTTTTTTACTTTTTTAGGATTGATGGTATATTCAAATCCTTTTGTTAAACTCTTACCGACATTGGTGTAAAGTGGCAAGTATTTGTTTTTGTAGAATCGTACTCCTTTAATAAATTCAACTTTTTCGGGAGGAATGGAGTTTTTAAAATATTTTAGCCATGTATTCACAAACCAGTCTGAGTTAAAGGGAGTATCCATTGTGACCTTATTTTTATTGTAATCAATAATAGGTAGGTCAAGTTACAGGAATTCCCAAACTGGAGCTATCTAATTTTTTTAAAGCATGAACCAAGTATTTTAAAGTATTAATCTTTTCAACTTTTAATTTTACAATTTTATCAGATTCAGGTTAATATTAAAAACTAGACTACTTATAACTAATTAAGCGGCTAATAGTTAGTTGTTAATCATTATTTTTTGCATTTTATCTTGGCCTATTACCCAAAAGGAGCCCTGAGATTCGGTAACCTTAATATCTTTTATGTGAAAGCCAGTTTTATAAATGAATTCATATATAGGTTTTCGTAAGAATGCATATTCGCAGGATTTGAAATTTAATTTGTTTAATTGATGTGAGTCACTTAATTCGGTTTTGGGTCCAAATTGAAAATCTGGATATTTATCATCAATTTTTTCTTTGTTTTTAAGATGAAACAGTACTTTATTGAAGGTTTTGTTCAAATTTTTCTCCCTTAGTATTTGTTTCCATCTAAAATAATTGGACATGGAAAAAGCCAAGAAGCTAGCGGTTATGCTTTTTGAATCGTATAAAATGTGATAATCGAAATTGTAAATTACATTGGACCACCTTTTTTTATAATGAAAATAGCCCTTAGAAAAATCATAACCTTTGAAATTGTTTTCTATACACCATTCTATACACTTCATAACGGACATATAACCAATTCCAAATTTGGAATAATCACTGTCATAAACAGAAAAAAACAAGAAGGAAATGTCTTCAGAATGGAAGTTTAAAGCAATGCATATTGGTTCATCTTCATTTCGCAAAACATATAGGGAGGCTTTTTTTTCAAGGATCATGGGGTACACCAATTCGTAGTAATAATCCCATTTTTCCAAAATATTAGTGCTGACTTGTTTCTCTAAAAAGGTTTTTTTTAACAGGCTATGAAAGCTTTTAAATACAACATCATATTCATCTTTGGTGATAGCACCAAAATATATGGATTCATTAATATGAAAGCATTGAGTGAGCTTTTTCTTGTTTTTTCTAAAATTATACCTGCTTTTAGAATCGAACCGATCTTGCATATATTCGTCCAAGGTTTTAAAACCAGATAGGTTTGCTAAAAAACCTTCGTATTGCCTTACCTTATGAGTCTTTATAGGGCCACCGTCGGTCAATTTATTTGGGATGACATAATTTGGGATATCATAAATTAAAAGAACCTTATTTTTAGGAACACTTTCAGGATTTGGATTTATGGAATAAGACATTGCCTTGGTCCAATTTTTACCAATATTGATGAATACGGGGAGTTTTTTATTTTTAATAAAGGATAAATCTTCAATAAAACTAAACGAATATTGTTCCTTAAAACTCGTAAAATGTTTTAACCAAGTGGTCACAAATGTTGGAGAAGTAAACGGATTGTTTTTCATATATGTTTTGAGTTAAGGTGAACTTATTCTAAAAACACTTTTACACTTAAAACAAGAAATAGCTAGTTGCTTTAATTGTCTTTGTTTTGAATAGACGTTTTACGTAATACATCAAAATCTATCATACCAGAATCGGAATCCAAGGCAATGTCTTTGGCTGCAATTACTTTTAAAAACGTTTGTACCAATATTTTAAAATCAAGAGCAAAGGAGATATTTTTAACATATTCTATATCCTTTTGTAAACGATCGTCCCAATTCAACAAATTTCTACCAGAAACTTGAGCCAAACCTGTTATGCCAGGTCTTATGCTATGTCTAAGTTGTTCTTCCTTTGTATAATAGGGAAGGTAACGTACTCGCAATGGGCGTGGGCCTATAAGGCTCATTTCGCCTTTTATGATATTTAACAATTGTGGAATTTCATCTAGGGACGTTTTTCGTAAAAAGGCACCAAATTTGGTGATTCTTTTCTCATCTGGAAGTAGTTTTCCATGCCAATCCTTTTTATCGTTCATGGTTTTAAACTTAAAAATGTAAAATATTTTTTCGTTTTTACCAGGTCTAGGCTGTAGAAAAATTGGTTTTCCTTCGTTAGATATATACAGTACTAGAAAAATAACAAATGATAGCGGCAAAAGGAGGATGAATCCAATTGATGACAGAAAAAGATCTAAGGTTCTTTTAAAGAATCGTCTATACATAAGTGGTTTGAATGAGGATGTTTGTGCCTTTTAATAGTATGTACTATAGAGTAATTTAAAGGAAATTATCGCTATGATAGATTAATTCCGATGAATTATAGATTGTTCTTGATAAGTGGTGTCTTCGGTGTGCAATCCTAATAATTCTTTGAAGGAAAGAAAGCGTTTTTGTTAAACAACTATTCGAGGTTTAATTGTTCTTTTCGATTTTTCGGATGGTTTTTAAGATTATTTTTTTTCCCTTTTTTACAAACTTTGGATATAGGGAATCAAAAGTGTCTTTAGCGCCTACTTTTATGGGGTGTTGATAAATAATAATTCCTTTATCATACACATCGTCAATAATGTGGGTAGTGATTCCTGTGATTTTAACGCCATAAGCAATAGCGTCTTGTATGGCGGTTTCGGTGACGAAAATTGTTCGGTTAATAAAAGGATGTTCGTAAGATGTAGGTTCTACTCTTTTTAATGTAAGGCACCTTTCTTTCTCGAAACTAAAGAAGTTTTAAAATTCAAAGTACTAATTATAATTGTTGAACGCCATCTGCCGATAAATGTTTTATGGTTATTATTGTAATGATTTGTTAATTAATTTTCAAGTAATTCATGGATATAATTCATAAACAAGGAAATATCTCTTTTGGTTAAATAACGATCAAAAAGTTCACGGTTGTTGGTAGTTGATTCTAGTGAAGTTATCAAAGCTTTCTCAAGAGAATCTTGATTATTTGTTTCAGAAAATTGTATGCTAGGAATATCAATGATTCCTCCAGCGCAAATTGTCGAAACTACTTTTGAATTCTGAGACATCATTTGTAGCAAAACATTTGGAAAACCCTCGACTCGTGAGGATACTACACAAACAGAGGCATTTTTAAAGAAAGGGTATACATTTGGGACAAATCCTTTGAAAATTACATCATTTTGAAGATTTAGTGATGCGGCTTGACTTATTAATTGATTCCGTAAATCACCATCGCCCAAAATAATCAATTTTAGTTCAGGATAATTTTGTTTCAGGAGATAAAAGGAATTTATTAAAATATCATATCCCTTTTCATATATCAATCTACCAGCAGAAACAATATATTTTTTTGGCAATTTAAGGTTAAAGGGTTTGTTATGGACTCCTTTAATTAAGGAATTATCAATAGGGTTAGAGATTACTTGTATGTTCGTTAAATATACCAATTTAGGAAAGCCTTTAATAAGTTGATCTTTCATAAAATAAGTTTGACAAATAAGTAAATCAACTTTCTTATATCCTAACCAATAAAATAACTTATATCTTAAAAGTTTTATTCCTTTAAATCTAATAAAAGTTGAGGTAGATTCTCTTGCCACGAAATTGAATTTGCGTATCAAATTTAATTGCAACATAATGCCTATTATACCAGTTGTATACACATGGGAAGTGAAGATGTAATCATAGGTTTTATAAATCCTATGCTTAGGATGAAAAAGAAACTTAATTATATTGGCGAGTTTGTAATTGTTTTTTGGGAAATTAAGGTGGATATGTTTTTCGGCGTTTTCCCATAAATTCTTCATACTAGTTTGTAAAAAGAAAACTTCAACTATATCTTGTTTGTAGTAGGAGGCAACCATCTTTAAGTATTGTTCTGCCCCACCCATTTCATTGTTGGGTAATAGGATTAAAATTTTCATCTAAAGACGTTTTTCGTGAAAAGGCACAAAATTTGGTGATTTGATATTTCATAGGGAAGTAGTTTTCCTTGCAAAACCTTTTCATCGCTCATGGTTTTAATTTTAAGGATGTTAAAATTTTTCTCGTTTTTGCCAGGCCTAGGCTGTAAAAAAATTGGTTTTCTATCGTTGGTAAAATACAGTACTAGAAAAATAACAAAAGATAGCGGCAAAATGATTAGGAATCCAATTGTAGACAGAAAAAGATCTATAATTCTTTTAAAGTATCGTTCATACATAAGTGGTCAGAATGTGGATGTTTGTGCCTTTTAATAGTATGTACTATAGAGTAATTTAAAGGAAATTATCGCTGTGGTAGATTAATTCCGATGAATTAAAGATTGTTCTTGTTAAGAGGTGTCTTGGGTGTGCAATCCTAATAATTCTTTGAAGGAAAGAAAGCGTTTTTGTTAAACAACTATTCTGGGTTTAATTGTTCTTTTCGATTTTTCGGATGGTTTTTAAGATTATTTTTTTTCCCTTTTTTACAAACTTTGGATAAAGGGAATCAAAAGTGTCTTTAGCGCCTACTTTTATGGGGTGTTGATAAATAATAATTCCTTTATCATACTCATCGTCAATAATGTGGGTAGTGATTCCTGTGATTTTAACGCCATAAGCAATAGCGTCTTGTATGGCAGTTTTAGTACCTAAAAAACTAGGGAATAAAGAAGGATGGATATTTAAAATCCTATTAGGAAATGCTAAGAGCATCTCTTTTTGAATGAGGTACTTGTAATTTAGCAAGAAAATATAGTCTATTTGGCAATTCTGTAAAACATTGATTATGTTTTGTTGATAGTCAGAGGAGGTCGAAAAATCTTTACGCTTAATTTGAAGTGTTGGTATTCCATGTTTTTTAGCAATTTCTGCGGCTCCACAGGGTTCGCTTTCAAAGATAACCAGCTTTATTTTAGAGGCTTTTAATGCACCATTCACATAAGCTTCAATTAAATCCGTAGCGTTTCGACCCCAACCCGTACAAAGGATGGCCCAGTTGATACTACTATTGATTTTAGAATGCATCATGAAAGCTTATGTCTTTTAAGTTAATGTATGAATTTAAAAAGGTGTATTTTTCTAAAACAAAAATTAGGAGTAAGTTTTATTGGGTAACTATTCTAGATTTTTACAATTACGTTAGGGAGTTGTACTCCTTTAAAACTTCCTTCCAAATAGTTTGCCTATCATATTTATTGGCGATCATCTCTCGGATTTTATTTTTATCAAATGAAATATTTTCTTTTTTCCTCTTATAAAGTAATTCCATGGCGTCTGCTAATTTCTCAACATTTTTAGGGGGAACAATAAATCCATTTAATCCTTCTTCTACGATTTCATTACAACCATTAATATCCGAAACAATAGACGGTACTCCCATTGCCCCAGCTTGCATCACCACATTAGGAAATCCTTCCCTATAACTAGGAAAAGTTAATGCATCGGAAATAGCAAAATATGGACGTACGTCTGGTTGGTATCCTACTCCTATTATATTGGGATTGGATGAAATCATTTTATCTGTATCTTTCCACAAGGGGTCAAGTTCTTTTTCATACGGGCCTACCAGTATTAATTTGGTGTTTTGATAAGAAGTATTTAGCTTAGAAAAGGCGCTCACCAATTCATTTACTCCTTTATCGGTAACCATGCGGCCAACAAAAACATAGACGATGTCATTTAAACTAATGCTCAATGATTTGCGGAGTTTATCTTTTTCAGTTTTACTAACAATATTAGGGTCAAATTGATTGGTGTCAATACCATTAGAACTACCGTTGCCAATAACCTTTAATTTATTTGGGGTGGTATATTTATTTTGTATTATAATGTCTTTTAAACCAAAAGAATTCGGGTAAATCATGGTAGCGCAGGAATAGGTAAGTTTTTCAACGAAGTCTAACAATAATCTTTTACTGCCTCTAGCCTCTAATAGAGGCATTCCGGCTATTGTATGCATGCGATGAGGTACTCTGGCCAAAAATGCAGCAAACATTCCTAGGGTGCCTGCTTTTGGAGTATGGGTATGGACCATAAAGGGTTTTTCCTTTTTTAAGATTTTATAAATTTGCCAGGTGGCTTTTAAATCTTTCAGGGGAGATATGGTTCGTGTCATTTCTACGGGAATCACCCGTATATCTTCTTGTTTCCCTATTTTGTCCAATAATCCATTCTCATAGGAAGCAATACCGACCACCTCATAATTCCCGGACACGTATTTGAGTTGACCAGTGAGTAGTCCTCCAAGGGAAGCGGGAACGGTGGTGATTCTTATGAGTTTTTTTTTCATTTTAAAGATTTTGGTAAGTATTATAGTACCACTTTTGGAAACAATAAAATGTCCATACCTTAAATGTATTATCTGCTTTAGCATTCAAGTGATTAAATATTAATTCTCTTGTGGCATCAATATTAAAAATACCTTGATTCTCTAGTTTATTGGTATCTATATAGCTTTCCAATTCAGATTTTAATGAGGATCTTAACCAATCTCCGACAGGTGCTCCAAATCCACTTTTGCTTTTATCTAAAAAGCCGTCGTCAAACTGGTCCTTAAATGCTTCTTTTAAAATATATTTTTTATTCCAACCCTTGAGCAATAAACTTTCAGGAAGAGAATTGGTATAATTCCATAGTGTTTTATTTAAAAATGGTGCCCTACATTCCAAGGAATTAAGCATGCTAGTTCTATCAACTTTTACAAGCATATCACCCTCTAGACTTATATGCTTATCAATTGTTCTAAAATCTGATAAACTTGTAGGATTCGCTATTCCGGTTTTGTTTTTATACCATTCAAAGATATTATCTTCCAAAAAAGCAGGTAATAAGAATTGGTGAAGGCTATTTTTGGTATATCCAAGGGAAATAATATCCCAATAATACTGCCCGTTGTAATTAATAGAGTTTAATAATCGTTCTAACTTGAATAAATGTTTTCTTTTATCGCTTTTTGTTTTTAAAATTGGGGAACTGATAGTGGATATAAAATTATGAAACGGCTCTGGAATAAATTTTGAATAATAGTTATTCATTTTTCCCATATAATATTTGTTGTAACCACCAAAGACTTCATCGCCTCCATCACCGGTCAATGCAACTTTTACATAATCACTTGTTCTGTTGGAAACAAGATAGGTCGGCAAACTCGAGGAGTCGGCAAAGGGTTCGTCAAAGTTTAAAAGGATTTCTTCAATATTTTTTTGAATATCTTTTTCTCCAATTACGAATTCATGATGGTTGCTCCCGATAAGTTTTGCAACAACTCTAGACTTATCGGTCTCATCGTAGGCCTTTTTTTCGAAGCCAATTGAAAATGTATCTATAGGAGACGTTTTCCCTTGTGCCAAACATAAAGAAACAATGGATGAGTCTACACCACCAGATAAGAATGTCCCTAAAGGCACATCTGAAATAGATCTACTTGAAACCGTTTCGTATACTAATTCTTTAACTTCTTTTTTTGCAGTTTTTAGGGAGTAGTTCTTATTTTGAACGATTTTGGAAGGTTTTTCAATCGGGATGATTACGAATTCATGAGTAAGTAGGTCGTATGATAAATAATGATTGGCCTCTAGTTTATAAACACCATTATAAATTGTAAATGGAGCAGGAATGTAAGTAAGCCTAAAAAAAAGGTTTAATCCTTTTTTGTCAATTTCGGGTTTCAACTTAAGCTTATTTATCACCGATTTTAGTTCCGACCCCCAAACGAATTGATCATTATGAGAGGTGTAGTACAAAGGTTTTTCACCAAAAAAATCTCTGGCAATAAAAAGCTTGTTTCTTTTTTTATCATAAATACTAAAAGCGAACATGCCGTCTAACTTTTTGAACGATGATACCCCTTCATGTTCATATAATTTTAGAATTACTTCGGTATCACTATTGGTTAGGAATTGAACTCCGTTTTGTTGTAATTTATTTTTTAGATCTAAATAGTTGTAGATTTCACCGTTAAAGACGATAACTAGTTGTTTGTCTTCAGAAAATATTGGTTGTTTTCCTAAGCTTAAATCTATAATAGATAATCGTCTCATACCCATGCCGATGCTGAATCTATCATTGTGATGGGTAAAGACGCCGTCATCATCTGGCCCACGATGTGTAATGAGGTTATTCATGTCATTTACATCTTGGGCTAAATGTTGGTTTGCTTGGTTGGTTTTAATTATAAATCCATTGATTCCGCACATGTTGGTTGGTTTAAATAAAATTCCTGTAATTTTTCCGAATTTTGAAATATGTCATAGTTGCCATCGACAATTTCTTGGAAAGTATTTCTACGTGTGTATTCTAAATTCTTTATAATTAGTTCAGCCCATTCTTTTTCGGATTTTCGCAGGCTACAAAAAGTAATGAGCTCAGTGATAGCTACCTCTTTAGTAATAGTGTCGGAGGCTATTATTTTTAATCCGGATGCCTGAGCCTCAATTAAGGTAACAGGTAAACCTTCGTACAATGAAGGAAATAAAAATAAATCGAAGGCCTGTAAAATATTAGGAATATCTTCGCGTACGCCTAAATAACATATATTCTGTTCAAGTTTTAAGGCTATAACTTCCTTTTCTATTTTAGATCCATAATATCCGTAACCTACTAATACTAGGACGAAATTATTTTTTATTAAAAGTAATTCATGAAATATTTTAATTATAAAACTATGATTTTTTGCCTCTACAAAATTGCCGACATGACCGATTGCTATTTTTCCATTGATATTAAGAGTTTTTTTTGCCTTTAACGATTTTATAGGATCATAGGTAAATAACGAGGCATTAATAGCATTATTTATAACGGTTACCTCTTTATTTTTCGAGCCAAACAACCATTTGCCAGCCTTGATACCACAAGAATAGTAATGAGTGGCATATTTGGGTACCTTATATCTTATAATTGATTGAATGGTATCCTTAACAGTGGTCTTTAAATCAGTATTTTTAATAAATATTTTTTTATAAAATGGTTCAATCGATGTGTGGGAATGTGCTATTCTTATTGGGATTGCTCTTTTTTTTGAGGCTTTTAGAATAAAATAGCTTAAAGCGTTTAGATGTGAATGAACAATTTGATACTCAGGGTGATTTTTAAAAAAGGTGTTTAATACTTTTTGGTGCAAAAAGTAATTTTTTGGAGTTATAGGAGGGATTTTATATATTTTCCCACCTAAGGATATTATCTCGTCTTCAAAAGCCGACTTTTCATCTCTGTGTAAAAGAAAATCAAATTGTACCTTAGTTCTATCTATGGCACGGTAATAATTCATAACCATATTTTCGGCGCCTCCCCGGGTCATAGAAGTTAATACATGTAAAATTCTTTTTGGATACATTTAATTCAAAATTTCGACAAATAGATTTTCATATTCCTTTAGAATCTTATTTGAATTATATTTATTATATATAGAATTGCGCACAACACTTGGCTTCCAGTTTTGGTAATTTTGGGTTAATAATTTAATTTTATTAACGTAATCAACTGTAGAGTCGGCGATAAATCCATTTAGGCCATCTGTTATAATTTCATCTATTCCTCCTGGTGCTTGGAAAGCGATAACCGGAGTGCCTACCGCACAGCTCTCTAAAAGAGCATTTGGAAACCCTTCAACATAAGAGCCTTGTAAAAATACATCGCTTTGTGCTAAGTATTCTTCAACATTTTTGGTGTATGGAATATGGGTAATATAATTCGATAGCCCATATTTTTTTGCTGTGTCAAAAATATTTTCCTTTTCAGGACCATCACCAATAATGGTATAGTGAAAGGGGAAATCTAATTCTTTTAATACTTCTAATATTCTAAGATGTCCCTTTTGTTTTGCTAATCTTCCAATAGTAATAAATTTAAAAAAAACTCTAGGAAGTGAATGATCCTCTTTTTTTACCTTAAAACTATCCGTAATTGGGTTATTAATAACTATAATTTTATCTGGATTAACCTTAAAGTTAAGAACCATGTCCTTGGCCATATCATTAGACTGGCAAACTATTTTATCTATTAGTTTTTTACTGATTAGGGAAAGAAGACTAAAGCATTTTATAGGTTTATTTTCGGAGTACTCTTTTAAAACACTATTTACATTAACTTCCCGTGCAACAAATTTAGATGTAGGGAAAAATATAGATAATAAGCCCATTACCGTATTTAAATGTCCTATCGCACTTATGGCGATATCAGGGGAATTTTTAAATAAAAAGACAAAGAGATTTGGAATAGATTTTAGGACTCTGGGTTTATTCAAAAAAACAACTTTAATATTGTCGACTTCATATTGGCAATCTTTTTTGTAACCAATAACCAAAAGGGTAACATTAAAGATAGTTCTATCTATATGTTGTGCTACATACGACATTACCCGTTCCGCACCTCCAGCTTTTAGAGAAGGAATAATAAAAACTATTTTTAATTTACGTTTGATCATATAAAAATATGGTTGCTGATAAATTCGTTCTTGGTTATAGCGGCTTGTTATTATAGAGGTAAGGCTAATTTTTCACCTAATTTCTTGTCCCAAACTTCAGGCGTAAATTTGCCTAATCCAGATTCTGAATGAAAAGTTAATTCTCCAAAATATATTTTAGAATCTATGGTGTACAAATCGACTCTTACATAAATAAAATCTTCAGCGATTTTTTCAGATAGAGCTTTCATTTTTTCTAAACTTTCCGGTCTTTCAACCTGATTTCCATTTTCATAAATCCACTTAAAATCTAAGAAATTCCAATCCGGATCATAGTGGTTTCTTTTATGGTCGGTAGCTCTATCCAAATCGACTTGAATGTATGCAAGCTTACCATTAAAACAATGGAATTTGTAGTCAGCAGGAATGCTACCATCAGGAGTGGTAAGCAATTTTTCTACTATGATACAGGGTTCAATATCTTTGTATTGCCATTCCTTTTTGGCGTAATAATAGTTCCTAGATAAACGCCTTTTGAGCAACTTTTTAGTTTCTGTGTAGTTGAGTTTTTTTTTGTCCCTAACAAAAATCCCACCTCCGCTATCATGATTGGTTTTGATGATACAAGGATAATCAGGTAAATTCATTGGAGTGATATCGTTCACATTTTTAGTCATAAAGGAAATAGGAATAAGATATTCATTTCCAATTTTTTCTTTAATATAATCCCGTACAGCGAACTTGTCAGCAGATATGGTATGTAAACGGGTTCTGTCATTTAATTTTAACCACAGAATTTTTTCATTTAAAGTTTTCGGATGATCTAAGTTGATTGGGTATCCAAAATTGTTTTTAAATTGTTTTTTTAAAAAAGCCTTGTCCGAGCTAGTTCTGTATTTAAGGAAGTAATATGTTTTTAAAAAAGGCTCAATTAGGTAATATCCAATATTGGACTCATTATAAATATGTTTAATGATCTTTTTCATAACGTTGGTTTTTTGATTGATAATAAGGCTATTAAAATAAAAGGATTTTTATTACCAAGTTTTTAACTGCTATTCTTCATCTAAAACATAGCCTAAATAAATAAATATACAAACGATATACGGTTGGTTGATAACCGTTTGTAAACTGGTCATAAATATTAGAAATGTAAGGAAAACAGCAAGAATATAATATCTTTTATCGGCAGAAGACCTTATTATTTTGTTGAAATAGACTCCTAATAAAATAAAGAAGGCTATAAGGGGGACGATTCCCGCATCGGCCCAAATGCCCACAATAGTATTATGGCCACGCATAGTATTTCCAAATCCAATTCCATTTCCGATAAAAGGATTCTCATACACAAAATTCAATAGGGTATTTAATAGACCGGTCCTTCCTGAGCTGTCTACTTCTTCTAAGTTAAAGGTGAGTAGATTCTCTAAATTCTTAACTTTTAAATATTGAGCTTCCCTCAAATTAAAACTACTTGCAATCTGAGTTAAGTTAATAATTACAAAATATAATATAGGGAGAAGGAAAAGGGCGATAAATATTTTTTCCTTAGTAAAAAACTTATAGTTTATTAAGAGATTTACTAAAACGAAAATGAACAAACCAGTAGTAGAGAATGTTAAAAATATCGAATACGCTATAAAAACTAATACCATAAATTTTATAAGGTATAGCTTAGGATTGTAAAATTTATGAAACAGAATATAGGTTATAATGGCAATAAGCGCACTGTTATTGGCATCTCCAAAAAGCCCTTCGGCTCTGTCAATACCATATTTTTTAGGTCCAAAAGATCCAACATCATACCCTATATGATAAAATACAACCAAAAAAACTGAAGAAATGAATAAGGTTACTAATAAGGTGTTAAAAAATATCTTTTGGTTTTTTTTTGTTTTTAAAAAAATGAAGAAACCAAAAAAATAAACTACCGGAACAATGGTCTGAGGAATATAATCGAGCCTGTCAAAAGTAATGCTTGCTACTAAGCCAAAAGCATAATACGTGATATAAAAAAATATCCAGGTTTTAGCTGTAGTTGAGTACACCCCATCTTCTTTTAAAAAGATTAACGACCCTAAAACGAGCAAAACTAAATTTAGATATGCAAAGCTTTGTCCTACACCTGTTGATATATAATGGGTTAAAAATTGTTGAATATTCAGGATACTAACAATAAAACCATAGAGAAAAAAAATGATGCCTAGCTTTTTCATTTATATTTTTAAAACATTAAACAAGTCTTCCCATTTTGTAATGATTCTGTCGATGTGGTATTGATCTATACTGGTAATGGCGTTTTGGGCCAATGTTGTTCTTAATTCTTTATTATTAATTAAGGTACCAATACCATCGGCCATGGCATTTTGGTTCTGGTTTTCAATTAAAAGACCGTTTTCTCCCTGTTGAATTATATCGGATGGCCCTGAAACACAATCAAAGGCGATACAGGTGACTCCTTGCGACATGGCTTCTAAAAGCACCATGGGCAAACCTTCAAAACGAGAGGAGAGAATGAATATTTGGGATTTTGTTAAGATTGAATTTATATCAGATTGGAAACCAGTAAAGATTATCTGATCGGTCATTAGCAATTGCTCGACCTTTTTTTTTAAAAACTGCATACCGTCGTCACCACTTCCGATAATTTTTAATTTCCAATCCTTGTTGCTTTTTAAAACAGGATGTATCAGTTGAATTAAATTATCAAAGCCTTTATGATAATATCGGTCTAAATTACCTATGGCTAAAAGAATTTTATCTCTTTTTGGGTTGTAAGTTTTTATGGGTGAAAAAGTACATGGGTTTGGCATAACGGTTACCTTTATCCCTTTTTTTTCATAATAAGGTTTATCAAAGGTAGTTAATACAGTGACTCTATCCGCAAATCTATAGGCAATAGAACGGGTGAACTTGGTTATATAATTCCCTTTTTGCAAGTGGTTGATATGCTCTGAACATATTATGGGTATTTTGAAGTATTTTGCAACTACGATGGCAATAAGATTGGTGGCCGTAATAAAGGATATTGCGATTTCGGGACGGTTAATTTTTACTTTATAGTATTTAAATAAATTATTGAGGCTTCGAAGTGTGTGATTTTTTATTCCTCCATCGTGAAGGCGAATTCTTTGGATGCCAGGGTCGATTTCAAAGTCTTCTCCTTTATTAAATGTAATTATGGATACACTATGTCCTTTTTGTAGAAGATGGGCTGCGAGAAGAACTAGTACACGTTCAGCGCCTCCCCCAATCAAAGAACTTACTATAAAATCGATTTTCATATCCTTAGTATTTAATTACTAATACTATTTTTTTTGAATAAAGTATACGTGTAGTAAACGTATATGAAGCTACAAATAATGTAAACTATGGTTGTGCTTAAAACAAGTCCGTAAACTCCATAATATTGCACTAAAATATAATTCATTATTAGGTTTAATAGTAGGTTCCAAAAGGAAATCCATGCCATAAATTTATTTTCATTTATGGAGGTCAAGAATTTAACACAAACCAATGTACACAGGTAAAAAGGTACGTAAATCAAGGCGAGTTTTTGAATATTGGCAACAATGTAGGTGTCTTCCGAAGTAAATTCGTTTCGTTCAAATAAAATTTGAATGATGTTTTCGGAAAAAATAATGGTTACTATGGTAACTAATAAACTACTTAAAAATATAATTTTCAATATTTTATAAAGCTGAAAATAGGCTTTCTTTAGGTCAATGTTGATAAGCCTAGAAAAGTGTGGTAATATAACATTTCCTATTGATATCATAAGAATTCCAACTGTGAAAGCAGGAATCTTTATCCCGTAATTCATAGCCGCTATCGATCCTGTTACTAACTGAGCTGCGAAGAATTGATCTACAAACGGGTTTATGCCCGTAAGTAGTCCAGAAGTAGTCTTGGATGGGTACTGCTTGAACATGGCAATAATGTTGTCATTGGTTCTCAAAGCTCCTAAAATGATTATCTTGTTCAGCAAACTAGTTGTTAAGGTGTATAAAAAACTTGTTATACTGCCCAGTAGTAAGCCTATAACCAAAACCATCTCTCCAAAAAGATCTTTAAAGAAGATCAAACATACAATGGTGACAACGGGTAAAAATATTTGAGCTATTGTTGAAGCAAAGAAATTGTTATTTATTTCTTGTAATCCGTTTAAAAAACCGGTATAACCCCATAAGAATAAACAAGGTAGTACATAATAGAGTTGCGTACGTATTAAATTATAGTAACTCTCGTTATGACCAGGGAAAACATATTCAAGAAAAAATTCTGAAAAGACAAGCGCTACAATTGTTAAAATAACAATTAGTACAGTAATGGAATAAAAAGTGAAAGTTTGAAAACTGCCTTTATCATTTGTTGTATTTATTTCATTAATATAATTGGGAATAAATAAATTTTTTAAAGATCCAATAAATACATTTTGAATAAAGGAAGGGATTAATATGGCAATATAGTAAGTGTCTAATAATTCTGATAGACCAAATAATGAAGCAACAATTGTTTCTTTATAAAATGAAACTATTTTAATGAGAAATGAGATAGATCCCACTAATAACATATTCCTGATAATGGGATTTTTACCCAGACCAATAAGTTTGTTATTAATTGTTTTGAGAAACAGCGGAATCATTTAGTATTCATCTATAAATTAGTTTTTTGGCAGATTGAACAAAATGGATTTTAATTTGCTTTTATATTATAACCTAGCACTTACTCTTCCATTTAGAACGCTTTTTACATCATACAATACCCCGTTTTTTAAAAGCATTGCCGATAGGTCAATGTTTAGAAATGAATTATGTCCAACCGCTAAAACAATGGCATTGAATTTTTCATTTGGTAATTGTTGTGTTGTTTTTAAATTGTACTCATGTGCTACTTCCTCGGGAGATGCCCATGGATCATAGGTTGTAATTTGGGCACCGTAACTTTTTAAGTTAGTAATAACATCGACGGCCTTAGTATTTCGTACATCAGGGCAATTTTCCTTAAAGGTTATACCAAGAACTAAAATATTCGATCCTTTGACCTTAATATCATTTTGTACCATTAATTTAACCACTTCCGATGCTACATATTTCCCCATCCCATCGTTCATTCTTCGACCGGCTAGAATAATTTCCGGATGATAGCCATACTCCTGAGCTTTTTGAGCTAGATAATAAGGGTCTACACCGATACAGTGTCCTCCAACCAAGCCAGGTTTAAAAGGTAAAAAGTTCCACTTGGTTCCAGCAGCCTCCAATACATCATGGGTGTCTATCCCCATTAAATTAAAAATTTTTGCCAGTTCATTTACAAAGGCAATATTTATATCTCGTTGAGAATTTTCTATTACCTTGGCGGCTTCTGCGACCCTTATAGTAGGTGCCAAGTGTGTGCCTGCAGTAATAACCGATGCGTATAGGTCATTTACCTTTTTACCAATTTCAGGAGTAGATCCTGAGGTTACCTTCGTTATTTTTTCGACCGTATGTTCCTTGTCTCCAGGATTGATACGTTCTGGGGAATAGCCGGCGAAAAAATCGATATTGAATTTTAGTCCGCTTATATTTTCCAAAACTGGAACACACTCTTCCTCCGTAACTCCTGGGTATACCGTTGATTCATAAATTACAATATCACCTTTTTTAAGAACCTTTCCTACGGTTTCACTGGCCTTGTATAATGGGGTTAAAATAGGTCGGTTAGTGCTGTCTACCGGGGTGGGAACAGTAATGATGTAATAGTTACAATCTGCAATGTCTTCTAAGCGATTGGTACAATATAGCCCCTTGGTCATATCTGTAGACGCACAAAGGACTTCTTGTAAAAGCTCATCTTCTACCTCTAGGGTTTTATCTATTCCCGAACGTAATTCATCAATTCTTTTTTCGTTAATATCAAACCCAATAACCGGGAATTTTGTAGCGAATAGTCGTGCCAAAGGTAAACCTACATAACCTAGTCCTAGAATTGCAATTTTGGTCGTATTCATAGTTTGATATAATTTAAAGTGGTTGGTATCTAAGTTATTTGATTTTGGCAGGCCTATAATTCCCAGTAGCTATAATATAAATGTCTAAAAATCTAAGGCTTTTTATCCGCTACGACCTCTAAATTTCTTTCATGTAATTTAGAGGAGCTAGAATTTGATTTATTATAAGTTTGTTTTCCTATTTGAAAATATTCAATCCCTAGTTCATCCATTTGGGTATCGTTGTATTGGTTTCTTCCATCAAAGATAATAGGCTGCTTTAATTGCACTTTTAACTCTTCAAAATCTGGAGACCGGAATTCTTTCCATTCGGTTAATAGAATCATGGCATCTGCATTTTGAAGTGTTTCATATTTAGAGCTGTGATATGAAATGCTTTTAATGTCTTTTAAATAAAAATCTTTGGCTTCATCCATAGCCTTTGGATCATATGCCTGTATTTTTGCCCCTCGATTGGTTAATTCTTTTATAGTATAGATGGCTGGAGCTTCGCGCATATCATCTGTCTCGGGTTTAAATGCCAAGCCCCATATGGCAAAGGTCTTTCCTTTTAAATCCTCTCCAAATCTCTTAACTACCTTTTGGGCTATGACTAATTTTTGTTTATCGTTGACTGATTCTACAGAACTGATCAAATTAGCAGTATATCCGTGTTCTTCCGCGGTTCTTTTTAGGGCTTTTACATCTTTCGGAAAGCAAGACCCCCCATAACCGCTACCTGGATAAATAAAACTGTATCCTATTCTGCTATCCGATCCTATCCCGATGCGAACTTTATTCACATCGGCACCTACCAATTCACATATATTGGCAATTTCGTTCATAAAGGAAATCTTAGTGGCCAACATGGCGTTAGCGACATATTTTGTCATTTCTGCCGAACGGACATCCATCAGAATTAATCTGTCTGCACTGCTTCTAAAAAAAGGACTATAAAGCCTTCTCATCTTTTTTGCAGCTTCCTCATTGTCTACACCTATGACCACACGATCTGGTTTCATAAAATCGTTAATAGCATCTCCTTCTTTTAAAAATTCGGGATTAGACACCACATCAAAGTCTATGGATAGCTTTCTTATATTAAGTTCTTCCTGAATAGTTCTTTTTACTTTATCGGCAGTGCCAACAGGAACGGTAGATTTGTCTACTATGATCAATGGATGCGTCATATGCCGCCCAATTTCCTTGGCTACTTGTAATACATATTGCAAATCAGCAGAACCATCATCGCCCATAGGGGTGCCAACGGCAATAATAACGACATCGATTTTGTCTAAATGTGCGCTTAAATCAGTACTAAATTGTAATGTTTTGTTTTGAACGTTCCGCATCACCATGGCCTCTAGACCAGGTTCGTAAATGGGGATGATTCCTTTCTTTAAATTATTAATTTTTTTTGAATCGATATCAATACAGGTCACTGTGTTTCCCATTTCGGCAAAACAAGTACCACTTACTAGGCCAACATAGCCAGTTCCAACAACAGTTAAATTCATTTAGTTTATTTTAAATTGGTCCAGTACCAATGTACGGACTCTTTTAATCCTTTTTTTATATCGTATTTGGGATCGTAGCCCAATAGGGTTTTAGCCTTATCAATAGACGCCAAAGAGTGAGGGACATCGCCCTGTCTTGTAGGGCCATATTTGATTTGTACTTCAGCGATTTTGGAATCGTATTCGCTTAAATATTCTTTTAATAATCCTACTAATTCATTAAGATCTGTTCGCTCTCCATAGGCAACATTATAAACGGTGTTAACGGCTTCTTTATTATTACTGCTGATGGCCCGAATATTCATTTGGATTACATTATCTATATACGTAAAATCTCGTGAAAAAGAACCATCGCCATTAATTACGGGAGATTCATAATTCATTAATTGCATCACAAATTTAGGAATCACGGCAGCATAAGCACCCTTAGGGTCCTGTTTTCGGCCGAAAACGTTAAAATAGCGTAAACCAACAGTTTCTAGTCCATATGTTTTACTAAATATATCGGCATATAATTCATTTACATATTTGGTAATGGCGTAGGGAGATAATGGTTTTCCAATGTGATCCTCAGTTTTTGGTAAACTTTTAGAATCTCCATAGGTAGACGAACTTGCAGCATAAACAAAGCGTTTTGCTTTTGCATCCCTAGCGGCGACTAACATATTTAGGAAGCCTGATACATTGACATCATTACTGGTTATAGGATCATTGATAGACCTGGGAACAGACCCCAAAGCGGCCTGATGTAAAATGTATTCAACACCTTTACAAGCTTTGTGACAATCTTCCAAATTTCGTATATCCCCTTCGAAAAGCGAAAATTTAGGATTGGCATGCAAATGCGCCAGGTTTTCACGTTTTCCTGTCGAAAAATTATCCAAACAGCTAACTGTATTCCCATTTTTTAAGAGGGCTTCACATAAATTAGAGCCAATGAAGCCCGCTCCTCCAGTGACAAGAATATGATAATCAGAATTTAGATTCATGTTTTTTATTCCTTTATTATTAAACAAATATGGAGATAACTTATATTAAACCTCTTTTTTTTGTTTCAAGTACTCATATTTTCCGATGAATTGGCTAAACATGACTCAACTTTAATTTTCCAAAATACAGAGTTACGGGTTTATGGAACCTTCTATGGTTGTAGATTTTATTTTTTTGGAGCAAGATGGTAATATTTTTTGTACCATTTTATAAAGGCTGTTATCCCTTCATTTATTGAAGTGTTGGGACGGTAGCCGTAATCTTTTATTAAATCATCAACATTGGCCCAGGTTTTTTTAACATCACCAGGTTGCATAGGAAGTAAATTTCGGTTCGCTGTAATACCTAAATTTTGTTCGATACACTCTATAAAATCCAATAGCTTGACGCAGTTGTTATTACCAATATTATAGATTTTATAATTTTCACCTTTTTTAATCCTTTCGACGGTGTCTTTTTCCAAAACTCGAACTACTCCCTCTGTAATATCATCAATATAGGTAAAATCCCGCTCCATTTTTCCCTCATTAAAGATTTTAATTGGTTTTCCTTTCACCATGGCATCTGTGAATAAAAACATGGCCATATCTGGTCTTCCCCATGGACCATAAACGGTAAAAAATCGAAGACCGGTGGTAGTGAATCCATATAGATGACTATAGGTGTGAGCCATAAGTTCGTTACTTTTTTTAGTAGCGGCATATAGGCTTATAGGGTTGTCTACATTATCTGAAGTTTCGAAGGGGACTTTTCTATTTAAACCATAAACGCTAGAACTACTGGCATAAACTAGATGTTTAATTTTATAGTTCCTACAACATTCTAAAATATTGAGAAATCCAACGATATTACTATCTATATAAGTTTCCGGATTTTCTAGACTGTAACGAACTCCTGCTTGGGCGGCAAGATTGCATACCACGTCAAAATTTTCGTGATGAAATAGATGAGGTAGCGCCTCGCGATCCTCTAGATTAAGACGTATAAAGGAAAAAGAACCAGAATTTCGTTTGCCGAAATTCATTTGGCCGAATTTTTCCGCATTTTCTTTTGAAATCCCTAACTCCTTTAAACGGGCGAATTTAAGGTTAACATCATAGTAATCATTTATATTATCTAGCCCTATTACTTGATGGCCTTTATTTATAAGAGATAGGGAGACATGGAATCCTATAAAACCTGCTGCGCCAGTTACTAATATTTTCATTTATTATATTTTAGATCTATAAACCTAACTGTTACAAAGAAATCTTCTTTTAAAATATTATCAAAAAGTCTTTGGATAAATATTTTTTTGGAGATGATTCAATGCGGTTTTATATGTTGTAGGGGTTCCTTTGTTAAAAAAGGAAGGGCATGCTAATTAAAAAATTAAAGGTCTTAATTTATTTTATTTTAAACAATTTCTCTTTGAGATATATGTTCCTTACATAAATTAGGTCAAAATCTTATAACGTTGATTGGATAAGTTTAAATAATTGATTTTTTCTAAAAGTTAACGAAAGGTATGATTTATGACTTTGGTTAAGGATTAAAATCATCCAATTGCATTAGGTACTTCTAAAGATACAATTCGCTAACGTTTATTTGTTTAGTCTTATTTCCTTAGGGTTGGAATATTTAAGTATTAAATCTAGAAAAGGGTTGCTTTAGCCGACTTTATATCAGAAATAAAAATAATCTTTTACATTTATCTGTATACAATAACGATTTATGGATATGGAAGCTATACTTTTTTAAAGAGAAACTATTCTTTCCACGTTCAACTAGATATGTGATTAAATAAACCGCTTCAATTATAATGTTGGATTGTTAGGGTTTTACCTTTTAAAACCATTTGGTATCACGAAATTCAAAATGTTAATATGTAACTGGGAATAAAAGAAAATTATACCATGAAAAATACAGGAAAATTTGTTATTTCATTAGATTTTGAGCTATTATGGGGAATGAGGGATGAAAAAACGATAGCTGAGTATGGCGAAAATATTTTGGGTGTATGGAAAGTTATTCCAAGGATGTTAGATCTTTTTGAAAAATATAATGTTTCCGCAACCTTTGCAACCGTAGGGTTCTTATTTGCTTCTGATAAGGAAGGCTTAATGAAATTCTTTCCAAAAAGAAAACCACAATATAAAAACCCAAACTTATCGCCTTATAATGGGCATTTTAATCTAGTTAAGGGCTCTGAGGCTGAGGATAAGTATCATTATGCATCCGATTTGATTAATCTGATCAGAAAATATCCAAACCATGAGATTGCTACCCATACTTTTTCTCATTACTACTGCAACGCTGAGGGGCAAACTATTGAAGATTTTAGAAGCGATATAAAGTCAGCAATAAGCATAGGAAGCCATTTTGGTATAGGTTATAAAAGCCTTATTTTTCCTAGAAATATGTTTAATGAGGAGTATTTGAAAGTTTGTGAAGAACACAGGATTTTGGCTTATAGGGGAAATGAAATCGCTTGGTGTTATAGAGCAGAAAAGGGAGTTTCCAAATTAAAATATAAAAGCAAACAAGCGGTTCGCTTATTAGATTCTTATATGAATCTAACTGGACATCACTGCTACTCCCTAGAGGATATCTCTAAAAGTAAGCCCTATAATATTCCTTCTAGTAGGTTTTTAAGGCCTTACGCTCCAGTCTTATGGGCTGTAGAAAGCTTTAGGAAAAAACGAATTCAGGATAGCATGACCTTCGCTGCAAAAAACAATCTTTTATACCACCTTTGGTGGCACCCTCATAATTTTGGGAGTAACCAAGATGAGAATTTTAATTTTTTAGAAGACATTTTAGTTCATTATAAAAAACTGAACGAACAATATGGTTTTGAAAGTATAACCATGGGTGGCTTTGCTGAAAAAATACAAATAAACCATGAATAAAAAAATCGTAATGTTGGTAGGGCATGGACAATCGGCAAAATTCATGTATAACGGACTAAAGGATGAATTTGAAATCATTCATGTCCTGAGGGCTGGATATACTTCAAAAGGGAGGATGAATTTTTTAAAACGTCGTGCCAAAAGATTGGGATATTCAAAATTAATTGGTCAGATCCTTTTTCAAATATGTTGTGTACGCCTATTAAGTGTTTTTTCAAAAGCACGTATAAATGAATTAAAAAAGAATTTACCATTGTCTGATGAGGACATCAAGGAAGATATTTTAATAGACGTACCTTCTGTTAACTCTGACGAATGTTTAGAGGTATTGAAACGATTAGATCCGGATATTATCATTGTCAATGGTACAGAAATTATTTCTAAAAAAATACTTAATGGCGTAAAAGCAACCTTTGTAAACACCCATGTTGGCATCACACCAAAATATAGAGGAGTTCATGGGGGGTATTGGGCCTTGGCTAGTGATGATAAGGAAAATTGTGGTGTAACGGTGCATTTGGTCGATGCTGGTATTGATACCGGAGGTATTTTGCGCCAAGGCGTCATAAGGATTAGTTCTCAAGATAATTTCACAACCTATCCCTATTTGCAATTGGCTGAAGGCATTAGATGTATGAAGTTGGCCTTAATAGATATTATGAATGATAATATTTTGCCAGTAAAAAGAGATTTAGAAAGTAAACTATGGTATCATCCAACCTTATGGCAATATCTTTATGTAAGAATTACAAAGGGCGTTAAATAAATTTTGATGTGTGCTATAATCATTATTTCTTGTAAATAAAAAAAGACTGTCTATTAGCAGACAGTCTTTTTTTTATTTGAAAATAGTTAATTCTATTTTAGAGGCCTAATTATAGAAAATCTACTTGATTAAGGAAATCTTCCAAGTTAGTATATCCATCATTGTTTCTATCAGCTGCCGCATCATCAGGATTGTTTGGATCTAAACCATTGGCAAGCTCCCAGGCGTCTGCCATTCCATCTCCATCAGTATCATAGCTACTAGCTCTTTTGTTCGTTGGGAGCGAAGGAATTCTCCAACTAGAGTAATCACGATATACCTTCGTACTGATATCATTTTTAATATTGAAAATTTTTATTGTGTCATATTCATCTAAATATAACTGAACTGTACCATTGTCGTCTATGTACTTGTTTGCTCCAACATCGGCCAATACATTAGAATATGCTTCTGTGGCATTCATAATTGGTACAGGCACTCCGATTAATGGGAATTGTGTGTCAACAAAATATCGGCTAGGAACCGGATTACTACCACTAAAAGTAGACCAAATTACCTCATTGTTTTCAGATTCAAGACCCTTAAGAACATTACCAGAATAGTAATTTTTTCTGGTGTAGATTAAAGCGCTGGCACTTGTTTGAACTTTATTGGCATTTGCGGCCACACTGTTTTGTTCTGTAGACCTCCCTCTTTTGTAATAATTGGCAATATGATTAAGATGAGGTGCGCTTTGGTTGATATTAGTAGCTCTATTCCTCCAGTTGTAAATCACATTGTTAATGACTTCAAAGCTTCCAGTTCCTCCTACATTTGGAGTTCTATGTGGCATATCTACAACAACATTGTAAATGAATGAAACATCGTCTGTTGATTCAAAAGGAGCATTAGAATCTCCTAATAGAACACCAGTATATGAGTCTGAAAAGATACTTCTTTGTACAGTATGTCTTCTACTTGAATGGGTTGAGCTCTCTGCTGCTAAGGTAGTAGCTTGGTCACCGCCAAAGGATACGGAAACGTGATCTAATATTACGTCATCACAACCAGAAAATATAAATGCATCGCCGTGTTTTACCTCTCCAGAAGTGGCTTCAGCGGGGCGACCTCTCATATATCTAATTATAATATTTCTTTTGCCACTAAATTTAATTGTTCCATTGGTAAAAGTAATACCTCCTTTAGGAGCTGTTTGACCAGCAATAGTCAAATCACTATTTCCTCGAAGTTCTGCGCCTCCTAAATTTATATTTCCGGAAACATCAAACACAATAGTTCTTTTTCCACTTGCTTCTACGGCTTCTCTTAAAGATCCAGAACCACTGGCATTTAGATTGGTAACGTGTATCACTCTTCCGCCTCTACCACCAGTAACATTGGCGCCTCCACCGAATGCTGTAGGGAAGGCTTTTAATGGTCCATAATCTATATCTCCGGAAGTAGGGGGTACTTCGGTGACAGCCTCTTTACTTACTATTATAGTACCTTGCTCTGTATTTACAGTCTCGTCTATGTTAGTAATAGAAGTCGTATAGGTAAAGTTATCTTCGCCAGATGTATTGGCTTTAGGAGTATAGGTAATGGTGTTATCATTGTTTAAGACGGCAGTACCATTAGCTGGTTCGCTTATTTCTGTAATGGTTACAGTACTTTCCTTTTTAAAGGTGTCGTTTTTTAAAGGCTCTATAACGATGGGATCGTCTGTCGTTGCAACGATGGTATCTTGTACAACATCCGTTACGGGATCAATGGTGATATCTACTGTTACTACTATTTCAGAAGTAGACTCGTCCTCATTGGTGACCTCTAATGTTAATTCAAGATCGTCCGTTCCATTAAAATCGTTTAATGGAGTGTAAAGGGCAATACTGTCTTTTTGAATAGTAAAGGAACCATATCTTGGTTTTCTAGAACTTTTGTAAGTTCTTCTACCGCTTCCTTTAGAAGTAGAGTTGTTAAGAATATTAAAAGTTACAGGTTTGTCTTCTTTGGTAGTGATGACCGCATTTTCCAAATCGATGACGACATCTTGAGGCTCTTCTTCTTTGTCTTCTTCAATGGAAGTGTTGTTATCGCCAACAACATAATCTACTAATAAATCCGAGTCCTTCGCACAGGAAAAATTTAATAACATCGCAGCTGCAAAAATTAGCATGCTCATGAGTTTGGGTAGGTTAAGCTTCATAAGATAGGAAATTAATTTAAATTTAAACATAATTTGGGTTCTTAAAAATAATCTAAAATTATGATCAACGATGAAATGCAATTTTAATTCGTTGAAATGCACAGTTGTTGTGCAATGTTGGTTTAACGTTTGGATTACGGTTTTAGATCTTTTTAATTTTCGTTTTCGATGAAATACACCTTTTTTTAAGATTTTTTAAAAACATAGGCCTAAAAAGTATAGAAGGAAAACAAAATGCTATAGTTTAGTTTTTTCTAACTTCCATATAATCAGATAAGCTATCATCGGCTATAACGTTTAATAGGTACTGATATTTTAAATTGTTCAATATAGATAGGAATCATTTTAAGAAGTAATGTTCGTTCCTTAAGGGGTATTCAATATAAAGAAGAAATGTTTTCTATTAATAATATGAATGTTTTAAAAAAAGTGAAAAGTTATTTTCTTATAGTTCTAGCACCAATATTAAGGAGGCTTTTGTTAAAAAGTTGATATAGAGCGTTATTGTAAGCAAGCGTTGCTGTTTTTCCTTAGAATTTACTTCGATAGAAAGGTTTTTGACCGATATTTTTATTGCTTAAACGAATACTAGTTTTGTTTTTATTGGAGTTAGAACAGGATGGTTATTTTTATTGTAGTAACGCCTAAACCAAATCTTCTGTGATAACCCTGACTAAAATATGGCTTTCTTCTCCTCATATAGGAAACAGCGAACAATCCTATGTACAGCAGGCTTTTGATACTAATTGGATTGCCCCGCTTGGTCCTAACGTGGACGGGTTTGAAGCTGCGATCCAGAAATATTTGGATAATGGAGTTTATGTTGCTGCTTTAAGTTCTGGTACGGCGGCCATCCACCTAGGGTTAGCATTATTAGGAGTAGGTAAGGGAGATGAGGTGCTTTGTCAGAGTTTTACGTTTTCGGCCTCTGCTAATCCTATTTGTTATTTGGGGGCAACCCCCATTTTTGTGGATAGTGAAAGGGATACCTGGAACATATCCCCTGTGTTACTAAGAAAGGCTATTGAAGATAGGATTGCGAAAGGGAAAAAGCCTAAGGCCATCATTGCGGTTCATTTATATGGAATGCCTTATAAAGTAACAGAAATAAGAGAAATATCCGATCACTACGGAATTCCGGTTTTAGAAGATAGTGCTGAAGCTCTAGGAAGTACAGTAGGGGAGGAAAAATGTGGTACGCTGGGAACTATTGGAGTACTTTCTTTTAACGGTAACAAAATAATCACTACTTCTGGCGGAGGAGCTTTAGTTACCAATAGTTTAGAATTGAAGAAAAAAGCTGTTTTTCTTTCGACCCAGGCCCGTGACGATGCCCCTCATTATCAACATTCCCAAATAGGGTATAATTATAGGTTAAGCAATGTGCTGGCCGGAATTGGAAGAGGACAAATGGAGGTGTTAGAGGAACGGGTAGCGGCTAGAAGAGCTCATTTTGAGTATTACAAGCAGCAATTGTCTGAAATCAAGGAAATTGAATTTCTCAAGGAACCTAAAGGTTTTTTTTCTAATAGATGGTTAAGCTGTGTTTTAACCCCCTCCAAGAATATAAGAGAACTTATTCGGTTGGCGCTCCAAGAATATGAAATAGAGTCTAGACCGTTATGGAAACCAATGCATTTACAGCCTGTTTTTGATAACTGTATCAGTTTTGTAGACGGAACTTCGGAAGATTTGTTTAATAGAGGTTTATGTCTGCCAAGCGGATCTAATCTGAAAAGGGATGATCTAAACAGGGTCATTGAAATAATCCAAAAAAACTTTAACCCATGATGCAAGATTACTTAGTCAATAGGGTAAAAAAGAATACCTCCAAATGGATTGTTCTGGTCATTGATTTGTTATCAATTGCCATCACTTTCATATTATCCTATGTCATTAGGTTTAACTTAACCTTGGACTTCGAAGTTAATATGTTGTTGATACAATTGCCTATTATTTTATTGATTGGGTTGGTCTCCTTTTTAATTACTGGGTCTTATAAAGGAGTTATAAGACATACAGGTGTTAGAGATGTTTATAATATATTCAATGCTATTTGTTTATCTAGTATAGTTACCATTTTTATGGTAATCTTAAATAGAGAAACCCAAATAATGGAGGGCCTGACCGTGCCATTGTCCATAATTATAATCCATAGTTTATTAAGTTTTTTGATGCTAACGGCATCTAGATATGTATTTAAAACGCTGTATTATAATCTTTTAAAGCGATTTAAAACCAGTAAGAATGTGTTAATCTATGGGGCAGGAGAGTCTGGGGTACTTACCCACAATGCATTGACTAGTCAGATCAATAGTGTTTCTAGAGTGGTTGGCTACATAGACAAGGACAATGAGAAAGTTGGTAAAAGTATCAATGGAGTTACGGTATATGGACCCGATGTATTGACCGAAAATTTTATTAAAAGGAATCATATAACCGAGGTTATCTTTTCTATTCAAAATATTAGCCATAACCGATTGCGAGAATTGGTAGGTGGTTTGGTCGATTTTCCGATTCAAGTTAAAATTGTGCCGCCCATTGAGAATTGGATCAATGGGGAGCTTAAGATATCTCAAATAAAACAGGTTCAGATCGAAGATTTGTTGGATAGGGTTCCAATCAATATTAAAAACGACAGAATTTCTATGGAGCTGAGGGATAAGGTGATACTTGTCACTGGCGGCGCAGGTTCTATCGGGAGTGAGCTGGTAAGGCAGATTGCTAACTATGAATACCGGTCGTTAATTGTTATCGATCAGGCGGAGTCTGCCCTATATGATCTTCAACAGGAATTGATTCAAAACGGATTTCATAATTTCATTCCTATTGTGGCCGATATTCGCGATAAAAATAGAATGACCGGGGTTTTTCAAGAATACAAACCCCATATGGTTTTTCACGCTGCTGCTTACAAACATGTCCCTTTGATGGAATATAATTCTTATGAAGCCATAAAAATAAACGTGGCAGGGACTAAAGTTATCGTAGACCTATCGATGGATAACAATGTTGATAAATTTACTTTTATTTCTACGGATAAGGCCGTCAATCCTACCAATGTTATGGGAGCTACCAAAAGAATTGCAGAAATGTACATTAGTTGTGCCCAACAAAATCATAAAACCAAGTTTATAACCACACGTTTTGGAAATGTATTGGGGTCTAACGGATCGGTAATTCCACTATTTAAAAAACAAATTGAAAAGGGAGGGCCTTTAACAGTAACCCATATGGATATTACCCGCTATTTTATGACCATCCCTGAAGCATCACAATTAGTTTTAGAAGCTGGAGGTATGGGCAAAGGAGGAGAGATCTTTATTTTTGATATGGGAGAATCCGTAAAGATTTTTGACCTGGCAAAGAATATGATCAAATTATCGGGGCTTCGATACCCGGAAGATATCGATATTGTAATTACAGGGCTGCGACCTGGAGAAAAGCTATATGAGGAGTTATTAGCCAATGGGGAAGATACGATGCCAACCTACCATAAAAAAATAATGATCAGTAAATCCAGGGAACTTTGTTATGAGGATACAAAGTCAAAAATCAACGAGTTATGTGTCTCAAATATGTTCTTTGATCAAAATACGGTACAGCTCATGAAGGAGATTGTTCCAGAATATATTTCCAACAATTCTAAGCTATGTAAACACGATAAAAAACTTCCTGATGCAACCAAGACTCTAGGAGGGCATAAAATATACCAATCTTAGTTTTTCTTTTAATCCTTTAAGAAACCAATCATTATGTATAAAAAATCCATCGCAATAAATTTCAGATTTGTTTTAGTATTCGTACTTATTGGTGTTTTATCATCTTGTGCCTCCAAAAAGGATGTGGTATATTTTCAAAATGCCAAGTCGTTTGAGACCCTTGTCAGTGATAATTCTAGCATCAACAGGTTTAAGGTTGATGATGTTATTAGTATAAATGTCTCCACTCTAGATCCACAATCTAGTGTTCCTTTTAATTTATTTAAGGGAGTTCAAGAAGGAGGGTCACGGCCAGAACAACTCGATTATATTATCGATAAAAATGGGGAGATTGATTTTCCTGTCTTGGGAGCGGTAAAATTAGCCGGACTTTCTCCTAATGAAGCAAAGATGCTGCTTGCTACTAAATTAAAGGATTATTTAAAGGACCCTATAATCAATATACGATTGATAAATTTTACGGTAACTGTTTTAGGAGAGGTTAATAGGCCTGGTACCTATTCGGTTAACGGGGAGCAAATTACTATTTTGGAGGCCTTAGGGTTGGCCAGTGATTTAACGATAAAAGGAATGCGAACAAACGTAATGGTGATTAGAGATTTTAATGGCACCAAGGTTTATGAACGAATCGATTTAACAAAAAAGGAGTCCTTAAATTCACCTGTTTATTATTTAACTCAAAATGATGTAGTGTATGTAGAGCCCAATAACTCGGCAAAGGCTTCCTATAGTTTGGATAGTAGAGCTTCTATAGCCATATCCATAGCTTCTATTCTAATCACTTCTTCCATAGTACTTCTTACTAGGCTATAATTAATAATAAAGACAGATGAGTTTGAATTTTAAAAATAAATCTTCCGATAAAAGTTTAAAGGAAATTTTAGGGATGTATACTAGGCATTGGAAATGGTTTGTGCTATCCGCTATCATTGCACTTTTCTTGGCTTTTGTGAAACTTAGGTACTCTATTCCTGAATATTCTGTTCAAGCTAAAATTCAAATATTAGAAGATAAAAATGCGAATTCTGAATTAGGGTCCTTTAAAGATCTTGGTATACTTCCTTCTGGAACCAATAAGGTTGAAGATGAGATAGAAATTATAAACTCTAGGTCTAATTTTATTGAAGTGGTCAAAAAATTAGGGCTCAATGTTAAGATTACTGCCCTTGGAAAAATTTTAGATTCTGAAGTATATAAAAATCCACCTGTTAAGATAAGTTTTATTTCCCAAGATTCTATTGTGGAAAACTCCTATTTTGATTTTTATATAACCCTTGGTAATGGTTCTTCCTATGGGTATACGGAATCGGAAGACGAACCTGCTAAAATGGTTCCATTTGGAAAAAGTATATCGACTGCTATTGGTGATATTGTTTTGACACCGAATAGAGATGATTTATCCCATTTTGGCGATAAAAAATTTAAGATAAGTATTAAACCCGTTGGTGAAGTAGCACAAAAATACCAACAAAAGACTACTATTTCACCGGTAATGGAGTATTCCAATATTTTAGAAATCACCTTAAATGATCCTATACCTGAGAAGGCCAATGATATAATTAATAATTTGATAGACACCTATAACAGTAATGCTATTCGTGATAGAAAGGAGATTGCCGACCGGACTTCCGAATTTATAAATGATAGGATCACTGAGATTTATTCTAATTTATCTTCGGCAGACCAAACCGAAGAGGACTATAAGGAGGGTAGGGGGATTACAGATGTAGCCTCCCAAGCGAGCGTGAATTTAACAGTCAGCGCTTCGAGTCAACAAGAGTTAGAAAATGCATCACTACAATTAAATATTGCCTCATCTATGAGGGATTTGGTAGAATCCCAAAAAGGTTTCGATGTTTTGCCTTCCAACATTGGGCTATCGGATCCTTCTATAGCGAGTACAACGGCCAAATACAATGAACTAGTGTCTGAAAGAAACAGGTTGTTAAAAAGTTCTAATGAAAAGAACCCTATTATTGTCAACTTAGATCAACAACTTAATTCCCTAAAACAAAGTATGCAGTCTAGTTTGGGGAGCATGACCGATAATTTGGTCCTACAGGTTAATAGTCTTAGCGGTCAACTCTCTAGGGTAAACTCTAGATTATACGCCGCGCCTAGAAACCAAAGGGCCTTAAGGGATATCGGTAGAAAACAACAAACTACGGAATCTCTGTATCTTTATTTATTACAGAAAAGGGAAGAATCGCAAATCTCATTTGCATCGGCGTCTCCTAAGTCTAAAATTATTGATAACTCTCATAGTGTTAGTCTAGAGCCAGTTACTCCAAAAAGAAAAATTGTGTATTTAGCATTTTTTATTTTCGGGCTTCTTATACCCTTTTCGGTTATTTATGGGAAAGATTTGTTGGA
Organism: Arenibacter sp. 6A1; assembly: GCF_012272855.1. Classification (GTDB taxonomy): domain Bacteria; phylum Bacteroidota; class Bacteroidia; order Flavobacteriales; family Flavobacteriaceae; genus Arenibacter. The sequence continues at coordinate 156,360 of NZ_JAAXCQ010000010.1, forward strand.
CAATAAGATACATAGTAAAACCGGTTTAGAGAAACTAGTAAAAGATATACCTGTACTGGGTGAAATACCTAGTTTAGGTAGGCGTGATGACAAATTGGTAAACAAGGAAGATAGGTCTGTATTAGCGGAGTCCTTGCGAATTATTAGGACCAATATAGACTATGCCATCAAGGCATCTAGCCAGAGACACAAGGGCAATGTAATCTATATTACTTCATCGGTTCCCGGAGAAGGAAAGACTTTTTTATCTTCGAACCTTGCCATGATTTTTGCCAGTACCCATAAAAGAGTTCTTCTAATTGGTGCTGATATTAGAAATCCTAAAATATTTTCTTTTTTCCCAAATACCAATGAACTCAAATCCGGGGCCGATAAGAAACCTGGTTTGACAGAGTTTTTATTTGATTGCTCCATAAAAGCAAGGGATATTATTACCACTATGGAAGTTAGAAAAAATACCATAGATGTTATATATTCAGGAAAAATACCTCCCAATCCTGCCGAACTTTTAATGAAGGATAAGATGAAGGAATTACTATCGGAAGTTGCGACACAATACGATTATGTAATTGTGGACACAGCTCCCTTAATGGTGGTTACAGATACCTTGCTTATAAGTGAATATGCCGATCATATCCTATATGTTGTGAAAGCAGAAGTTACTGAAGAAAAAGTATTGGAATTCCCATTAAAACTTAAAAGCGAAGGAAAACTAAAAGGACTTTCCTTTGTAGTCAATAACGTTAAGGCTAATAATTTAGGGTATGGCGGATCCTATGGCTACGGCTACGGGAAATCTCACCTGAAATGGTGGAAATTCTAGAACCTTAAAAATTTGACTTTGTCTTTTCTATAATAGGCATTAATAATTTTGCTGTTTTATTGGTGATTCGCATTTCTTTAAGACTATTAAGCTGTTTTTGGTTATGAACATCAGAACCTGCAAAATCGAGCAATCCCTCTGACAAGAGTTTATGAGCTTTTTTCTGTACCTCTATACCGTAGTATTCACTAAGCGATAAAAGATTTAATTGAAGCGCAATTCCATTATTTTTATAGGATTTTAATTTTGGTGAATTTATAGGAAAGAATGCATACCGCTCAGGGTGCGCTAGGATTGGAAAATAACGATGCTCAGTGATTTTTTGAACCGCTTGATCAAAATTAATTGAAGGTTGTAAATAGGACATTTCAATAAGCATATACCTGTTTTTCATAGGCATCACCTGATTATTTTCTAATATAACCTCGAAGTTAGCATCTATCATATGCTCTGCAGCGGCATCAATACTTATGTGAGTCATCCCTTGTTGTGTTAATTCCTTGGTAAGGGAACTTAAGGCATTTGTAATGGTATCGCTATTGTTGGGATAATAGTTATCCATGATATGAGGGGTAGCGATAAATTTTTGAACGCCTATTTCTGAAAATCCCTTTATCAAAGCTACAGCGTCGGCCACGGTTTTGGCACCATCATCGATACCTGGGATAATATGATTATGGATATCTGTAAATCCGCCGAGGTAGTCTGCTAAAAAAGTTTTCTTACTAAAAAAATGAAACATTCGTAGTTGATTTAATTGCAAAAATAGGGTTTCTAAAATATATGGATAAAAAGATTCTTGAAATATAGTTCTTCGCATATTAGAGATTAATTTTTCGATAATTAAAAAAAATACAACACCTCTATTATTTTTGAATTATGAATTGTTTTTTGATATATCTTTGATTTAAAATCAAAAACTCATGAGCGTAAGCTTAGTACTTTGAGACCGTTATCTTCATTAAGGCATACAGTACAAATGCCATCTAGCCTACAGGAAAGGGCAACCAATTTTGCAGTTAAAAATTTAGAAATTATATCTTGTATAACAGAAGAAATGGAACTTCATAGAATATTATGTTTTCATTTTTTTTTTTACAAGTTCTAATTATAACACGAAACCTATATAATTAAAAGCTACCTATAATATATTGAAAACAAAAGCAGTAAATAGTACCATAGAAATTAAACGTAATTTCTTAATAATTTCCCGATGGGGAGAAACCTTGGATTTGGCCATCGCTATTTTAGGTGAAGGGCATCAAGTAAAAATGTATATAGAAGACAAGCCGTCCAAGGAGATTGGATATGGTTTTGTACAAAAGGCCAAAGATTGGAGAACTCATATGGAATGGGCCGATATTTTTATTTTTGATTACACCGGATATGGTAAAATTTGTTCTGAATTAAGGGCTCAGGGGAAACTGGTCGTAGGGGGGACTGAGTATTCGGATCTGTTGGAGCTTGACCGTAATTTTGGGCAAGCAGAAATGAAGAAACACGGGATTAAGATATTACCTTCCAAGGAATTTTTTAATTTTCAGGATGCCATACAATATGTAAAGGATCATCCCAATGCTTATGTAATAAAACCCTCGGGAGAAACCCAGGAATACAAACAATTACTATTTGTGGGTAGCGACGACGAAGGATTAGATGTGATTAGAGTTCTAAAGGCCTACGAAAAATCTTGGGGGAATCAGTTCGGGAATTTTCAGTTACAACGAAAAGTAAAAGGCGTTGAGGTCTCGGCATCGGCTTATTTTAACGGTAAGGAATTTATCAATCCTATTAATATTACCTTTGAGCACAAGAAATTATTTCCAAAAGAGTTGGGAGTATCTACTGGGGAAATGGGGTCTAGTATGTTCTGGACCAACGATTCTCCAATTTTTGATGCTACTTTAAAAAAGTTCGAAAGTTCGTTGGCGAAAGGTGGTTTTATTGGGCAAATAGATATCAATTGTATCGTGAACGGAAATGGTATCTACCCATTAGAATTTACTTCGAGATTTGGATATCCGCAAATTTATATTCAACGTGCAGGTATATTAGAACCAATTGGCAATATGTTTTATAAATTGGCATCTGGTCAGAAATTTAAGATCAATGTTAGGAAAGGCTTTCAGGTAGGGGCCTATATGGTAGTACCTCCATTTCCTTTCGAGGATAAAAAAACCTTCGAATTATTCTCTAAAGATTCCGTTATCGTTTTTAAGAAAGACATGAAAGAGGGAGTCCATCCCATGCATCTTAAAAAAATTAATGATGAATGGCTCATTACCGGAAATACTGGAATAGCTCTATTGGTTACTGGAACGGGGCTTACTATGAAAGATGCTCAGCGTATGATGCATAACCGCATCAGCAATATCATTATCAATAATGTATATTATAGAACGGATATAGGGGATAGATGGTCAGAAGATTTTGATCGTTTGTGGTCTTGGGGATTGTTATAACTATGAAAATTTAATCTCTTTTATTGATGGATTTTACAGTTTTAGAAAGTGATTCCAAGGAGTTCTTTAAGATTATACCTCCAGATTGGCAGGACATAATTATACCTATTTGGGATACTTATAGGGAAAATGCCAAAATTTATGTTCTTTTGGATCAGGGATCTATAGTAGCGGGTGGAATTGTATTTGAACAAGACCCTCCGAATATGACCGATTTTGAACTAGCTGAGGGTAAGAAGTACAGGGATGTTAGTTTTCAATATATCGGATTTTTGTATGTAAATCCCAACCGTCGCAACCAAGCTTTGGGCACCCAGTGGTTAAATGCTTTAAAGGCAAAAAAGCCAAAACAATCGTATTGGCTAACCATAGAAGAAGAGGGGTTGCATGCATTCTACGAGAAAAACGGATTTCAATTAGTATCAAAGTCAAAGGATCCTTCAAATAGGGAATGGTTATTAATATATGTAACTTAAAAGCTATACCGTATTAGCTTAAGTTTTAGGTAGCCCCAAAAGGTGGGTTTGTCTGGATACTTTTGGAATCGTATTTAAAATTTAATTAGTTTCATTTTCAAAAGTATCCAAGTCATTCCTTAGGTCTAGTTTTCTAAAGGCAGGAGATATGGCTCCTGTAAAGATTACGGTAGCCAAGGTCATACAACCTCCAAAAACCACGACTGTTACCGTACCCATTAGTTTTGTGGTCAGTCCGCTTTCAAAGGCACCAAGTTCATTGGAGGATCCTACGAACAAAGAGTTTACCGAGGCTATCCTCCCGTGCATGCGGTCTAGGCTCCTTAGTTGCAGAATAGTTTGTCTGATGTTTAATTGATTCCTATAAGAAGTAACAATCCTGAAACAATAAGGGCTTCAATATTCAGCCTGCTTTTTAATTAAAGTTGAAGTAGTAGAGATGGAGTATAAATACCACTATCCAGTAAAGACGCTCCTAAACTTATGTCTAAATTATTTCCTAGATTTTTTTGCGTTAGGGATCGCAGCGGCATCCCCGCAGCAAGGCAAGGGATATAGCGGAGAGCCCGCCCGACGAAGGAGGGAACGCCCAAGTCATTGCCCTAAAGCGTATACATATATAGAAGCACTTTTTTTTATGGCTACATCACATTTACTTTCTAAAATAGTAATCGGGGATATTAATTTTCGAGGGATTTTTGATGTATAAAAAAGAGTTTAGACACCGGTATTAGCATCAGTCCCGAAAATATAAAAATAATAAAAGAAGTTTGAAGGTTAAAGGCATGGGCCAGGTAACCAATCAGGGGAGGACCGATAAACATGCCAAGAATTCCGTAAGTGGCGATAATAGATATGGCCATTCCTGGAGAATATTTTTTTGAGGTACCGGCCAGAGTAAAGGTCATAGGAAATACGGAGGCAGCACCAAACCCGATGAGGCAAAAGCCAAACATGGCCGGCCAAAAATAGGGGAAACTAATAGCGATTGCTATGCCTATTGAAATTAAAATACCACTGGCCATATAGGTCTTGGCCATGCCGATAGCCTCGATAAGGTAATCCGATAAAAATCTGGATAAGGCCATGAAGAACATGAAAATAAGATAGCCGAGTGTAAACACATCTTCCTTGATTATTTCTTTAAAGTATACGCCGCTCCAATCCTACATTCCGCCCTCGCATATGGCGGCAAAGAAGACCAATAGACCTAGGTAAAACACAAAAGGATCTGGTTTGCCCAGAATTAGCTTATTTCCGGAAGGCGCTTTGTCATTGGTCAATAGAAATTTAAAGGTCAACAATGAAACTACGATGGTTAGGATGGCTACCATTAATAAATGCTGAGTCATGGGAATATCCAATTTTAAGGTGAGGGTAGAAAAGCCAACACCGGCAATCCCTCCAGTGCTCCAAATGCCGTGAAATGCCCCATTTATCTTTTTGTCATATTGTTTTTGCAGGGTAATGGCTTGCGTATTCATCGATATGTTTAGAATACGCATGCAAAAGGCAAAAGATCCAATGGCGGATATTAAAGCAACGGTGCTCTGGGCATACCCGATAAAAATCAGGGAAATTGCGAACAGCAAAAACGAAACTAAAAGTGGCACTCTACTGTTGTATCGGGCTACCAGCCATCCGGAGAATGGTAGCCCAATCATGGAACAAATGGGCAGGGTCAGTAAAACATTGCCCAATTGTGCTTCATTTAAATCAAAAAAAGTTTTTATCGTTGGGATTCGTGCTGCCCATGTAGAAAAACAAAATCCAGATAGAAAAAAATAGGTGCTTAAGGCATATCGTTGCCTAACTTTTAACTCCATAAACGTAAAACGTAAAAAATGGGAACTTTGGGATTGTAAAAAAATACAAGCAGGTTAACCTGCCTGTTTATATTTTCTTAACGAACTTGGTAATGATCACGATTTGCTGACCATCGACTTTTCCTTCGATATATTCTGCATTTTCATGGTCCAAAGAAATTCTTCTAACGGCGGTACCTCTTTTGGCAACCATGCTAGATCCTTTCACTGGTAAGTCTTTTATCAGAACCACGTTGTCACCAGCTTCGAGAACAACGCCGTTACTGTCCCTATGAATTATTTGGTCTTCGGCAGGAGCTCCTTCACCTGTGGCTTTAGCCCATTCCAAATCGTCTTCTTCCAAATAAAACATATCCAATAAATCTTGTGGCCATCCTTCATTTCTAAGTCTGCTCAACATTCTCCATGCAATTATTTTCACAGGGGTATGTTCGCTCCACATACTATCGTTTAAGCAACGCCAATGATTGGGGTCCGTATGCTCTGGGTTTTCAATTTGGTCTTTACAAGTTTCACAAACTAGCAAGCTTTCATCTACGCCACCAGTTTTAGTTGGGAGTACTTCTAGAACACTTAATTTTTCTGAACTGGTACATAGTTCACATTGATGATTGCTACGTTTTCCTAATTCTCTTTCTAAGCTCATTTTTTTTCTGTTTTAAGTGGCAAAAATACACGAATTGTATGAATGGTGACCACATTGAAAGTAAAATGTAAGCATTAGAATTTTTAAATGGTTATTTATAATTTATTCAGTATTAATGGAATCTGAACAATGTTTATAAGTTCTAGGATTTATGAAAGATTTAATCTCCATCTAGCATTACTTTTAGTCCTTTTTTTAAATGGAAGCGTTAAAAATAGGAGACAAGGTTTACAATGTTAGGCAAGACGGATTTACCGATTTTCTAAGATTTTCTTTTTCGGAAGTGGTACGCCTTACAAAAACTTTGGCAGTCTTGGAAAATGGGGTACGATTGGTAAACCAACCCAGAATTTCATGGATCAGGGCAGGGGCCAGCTATTCTGTATTTGGAGATAAATGGGTGTATTGGCATATTGTAACGGAGGAAACCTTGCAAAAAGCCAAAGAGGAAAATGAAAAAATTGCAGCCTCTATAGCGGTCGCTCAAGGATTGGATAAATAAGTAACAGAAAGGATTTTAATGAATTTCCTGAGGGCTTTCTGATGTAATGGATTGAAGTTCAGAAGGTCTGTGGTTTAGTCTCTTTTTAAGGAAAAACAAGTGCTATAATTTTTGGTGCAGATGATTTGATTTGTGCTTTGAACCTCGCATTTTTGCTGCGAATAATACATCTATGCATGATTGATAGTGCCGTTATATCTGATATTTTACAGAATTCACCTAGTACAGAGTTGCTAAAACTCAAAAACAGGGAGGTGGTCATCGTATTTCTGTTGAGTATGTTCACAGACCATCCGGAAGCCATTACGTCTGACCGCATACACTCTAAATTGGCTGACTATTTGGAATTTCATCAGATTGAAAACGATGAAGAAGACGAACAAGAGGAGGTTCAGTCCTATGATGATAAGGCAAAACGATATGTTCAACAATGGACCAATAGGGGGTTTTTAACCAATTATCAAAACGAAAAGGGCGATATATATTACGAACTTTCTTCGCATTCCAGGAAAACTATTGATTGGTTGTCTGCCCTACAAAAGGAGGCTTATGTAGGGACGGAATCAAAATTTAAAATAATCTTTAACCAGATCAAGGAGTTGGTTGAATTTACCAATGATGATGCGGATAGCCGAATTCGGTTGCTGGAAGCTAAAAAGCGCGATATTGAGGAACAGATCGAACGTATCAAATCTGGGGAGGATATAAAGACATTTGAAGAGTATGAAATTATTCCACGTTTCAACCACATTAATTTTTTGGCCAAGGAATTACTTTCCGATTTTAAGGAGGTCGAAGATAATTTTAAGGACATAACAAAAGCCATCTACCGAAAACATGCCGAAAACAATCTCCCAAAAGGCGATATTCTGGAGTATGCTTTTGGTGCTTTGGATGAACTAAAGGAAAGTTCGCAGGGCAAAAGTTTCTATGCCTTTTGGTCCTTTCTACTCCATCCGGAACTACAACTGGAATGGGATGAGCTTATCGATGAATTATACATCCGGTTAGAGGAGAAAAATATCGCAATCGGCGATTTCTTTCTAAAAGGAATGAAAAAACATTTACACAGATCTGGGCAAAAGGTATATGAGGCCAACGATAAAATGGCCGAAAAACTGAGTCGCATTATCAAGGAAAACCAATCTTCCAAAACCGCCTCTACCAAGCATATTATACAGGACATAAAAAAGTCATTGCTCGAGATCAGAAATAGCGGAGTAAGACCTGACCTTTCATTTGAATTGGAGACAGCTGTCGAAATGGCCATGCCTTTCGAAAGAAAGCTAACCTTTAACAAAGAAGAAGCGGGCACCTATAAGGTGGCACCCAAATTGGCCGATGAGCATTTCCTTAACTCTAATAACCTCGATAAATTGTTTTCCCAAGTGAGTGTAGATAAGAAATTACTTCGCGAACGGATTACTATGGCCTTAGCTCAAAAATCGCAAGTTACCCTGAAAGAGGTCATTGAAAATTATGGTGGATTAGAAAAGGGGCTGCCAGAGCTATTTGGATATTTAGGGATAGCCAAAGAGCACAAGTACGTCATAAGTTCGGAAAAAATGCAGCGTATCAATTTTAATAATGCAGAGGAGAAATCAATACAAATACCCGAAATAATACTCACTAAATGAGCAGTTTAGAAAAAAATATAAAACCGTACTCCAAAGCAATCGTAAAATTGCTTAAGGCCCCAATAGAAAGTAGTGCTAGTTTATGGGAAACGGTCAATAATTACCAAACCGAAATTCAGGAATATGTAAGCCTAATGGGGTTGGAATTAATGGTGAAAAAAGATGATGGTTTTGCTTATTTAAGGCAGTTTGAAGATAGTGATGGAAATACCCTTGGATTGATATCTAGACGCCAAGTAGGGTATGAAATCACCATTATTCTGGTTGTGTTACGACAAAGTTTGGAAGAATTTGACAGTAACCCAGCGCAATTTGATGTTAACGAAAAGTATATAAGCAGGTCCAACATCAAGGAAGAACTAGAATTGTTCCTAGAAGCGGGATATAACGAATTGAAATTTCAAAAGGAACTCGATGGCTATATCAATAAAATAGTGGAGTTGGGATACCTTAAGGAAGTGAGCAAAACCGATAGCGAAGTCATTTATAAGATCCATAGAATTATAAAAGAGAAAGTAACGCTAGACGTTTTAAAAGAATTTAAAAATAAATTACAGCATTATGTTGAGTCTGTTTAGTACCAATTCCAATACAGCTGGTTTTAGGCTTCAATATATGGAAGTTTTAAACTGGGGAACTTTTCACGATAGAATCTTTAGAATTCACCCTAAAGGAAACAATTCGCTCTTAACCGGAGCCAACGCTTCGGGGAAAAGTACTTTTATAGATGCCTTGCTTACCCTTATGGTGCCTGCCAAGAAAGATAGATTCTACAATCAATCTTCCGGGGTAGATAAAAAAGGAGACCGTACCGAAGAAACCTATGTATGTGGTAATTATGGGAGTATACAAAAAGAAGGAGAATTAAGTAGTACGCTTCAGATGCTACGGGATAAGAATTCTGCCTATTCTATTATTCTAGCTTCTTTTTCTAACACCGACGATAAGCATATTACCATATTTCAGCTTCGTTGGTTTTCTAACGGCAACTTAAAAAGAGCTTATGGAATGGCGCATGCTCCTTTGGAAATTGCGGTAGATTTTGCCGAATTCGATGATAAATTTGCATGGAAAAGACGCTTAGAAAAAACCTATAATACCAATAAACCACGGAAAATAGTAGAGTTTTTTGAAGGTCCTACCACTTATGCCCAAAGGATAGCCGATCTTTTTGGGATGCGCTCCGTAAAGGCCTTAAGTCTTTTTAACCAGGTAGTTGGGGTGAAAGTGCTAGAAGATCTTGATGAATTTATTAGGACGAATATGTTGGAAGAACTAGATGCCGAATCGCGATTTATGCATTTAAAAGAGAGTTTTTTAACCCTAATGGATGCCAAAGTCAATATTGAAAAGGCTAAGGAACAAATAGCCCAACTTCAGCCCATAGATCAGTTTGCCACTGATTTGCAAAGTATTCAAACTTCCTTAAAGCAATTGCAGCACGAGAAAGAAGTAGGGGTGTATTGGTTTGCGAAAAAGAATGTAGACTTATCGGAAATAGCCTTGCAAGAGTGTCAGGAAAATTTAAAAAATCTTGAAGAGGCTTTGCAGGGGTTAAAAAGGCAGGAAGCCGAGCTAAAAATTCGGGAAACCAATCTAATGGTTCAGATAAAGTCAGACCAGGTTGGGAACCAAATAGAACAGCTAAAAACAGACATAGAAAAATTAATCTATACGAGAGATCAGAAAAAGCGCAAGCTTACCCTTTATAACGAAGTGGTAGCATCTTTAGGGCTCAAACTAGACCCAGGACCGGAAAGTTATAAGGACAACCGGGATAAGGCAAAGGTAGGCAAGGAAGTTTTAGAAAAAGAAGAGCTTGATAGCAGTGAAAAACTTAGGCTGGCCAAGAATGGGGTAGACCTGGTAAAAGAAAAAATTACCGCGGCTAATACTACCATTGAAGAACTGCGGAATAACAATAATAATATATCGGGTAGGGTAGCAGAAATTAGGGACGAAATTATAGCACATATAGGTGCATCTAAGGATGAACTTCCCTTTATAGGAGAGTTGATTAAAGTAAAGGAAGAAGAGGGTATTTGGGAACATGCAACGGAGAAGCTATTGCACAATTTTGCGCTGAGGCTTATCGTGCCCGAAAAATATTATTCTCGTGTAAATGCCTATGTTAACAAAACCGATCTAAAAGGAAGAATAACCTACCAGCGTTACAAGGGCTTTACTTCTCTGGCATCATTAGATCATGGAAAAGAAGCCTCTAATGAACTTATTCATAAACTAGAATTCAAAGCAGATAGCCAGTATTCAGAATGGCTTGCCGATATTATTTCCAAGCAGTACAATTATGCCTGTGTAGAAAATTTAGCGGTTTTTGAAACCTTTGACGAAAAGGCTATTACTCCTGAGGGACTTATTAAGTTTGCCAAGGGAAAACACGAAAAGGACGATAGAATTCATATTTCAAGAAGGGCAAATTTTGTGTTGGGCTGGGACAATAAAGAAAAAATAAAACACCTGCTGGCCGATATCAAGACTTTACAAGAAAAGGAAATAACCATCACCAAGGAAATTGATGGGCTTTCCCAGGAATTAAATTCGTTGAAGCGGCGTCGGGATTCGTATATAAAACTTTTGGATGTATTCACCGAATATGAGGATATTCATTGGCAAGGTTTGGCAGTTAGCATTCAGGAAAAAGAAGATCAGAAATTAGCTTTAGAAAAAGCGAATGATAAGGTAAAGGAGCTGCAAAGGCAGTTAGATGAGGTGCAGCAAAAATTAAAGGTGATCTCCGAGTCAGAAATAGAAACCAATAATAGGGCCCGATTTAAGCAAGAGGCGAAAATTGAGGAAATTGATAAGGAAAGAAAGGGAAGTTTTCAGATTATCAATCACTTAGGGGAAGTAAATACCCATGATTTTGAAAAACAATATCCGGAACTTTGTGAGGTGACTTTGGACGATATTAAAAAGGTAGAGGTCCGTTTTCAAAAGAACACCTCGGACGCTATTAATAAATTAGAGCAAGAGAAAACTAGTAAAGAGTATAATTTAAGGTTAAAAATCAATGCCTTTAAAAGGCCGTCGGAGGAAATTACCGAAAAATTTAAGGACTGGCGTTCCGATGTCAGTGAATTGCCAGATGCTTCAAACTTGGAGTTTGTAAGTGAGTATCAGTTATATTTAAAGCAGTTGGTAGATGACAATTTACCAAAGTTTGAGCGTAAGTTCGACCAATACCTACAAGAGACCATTACCAATAAGATTGGCGATTTCCGAATGTTTTTTGAAGGTTGGTCCGATGAGATAAAAAGCAGTATACAGCACCTGAACGATTCATTAAGGGGAATCAATTTTAAAAGTAATCCTGCTACCTATATTCAGATGGTTGTTCCTCACAAAATCAGTGAGGATGTTAAGGTGTTTAGGGCATTATTAAATGCCGCCATTCCAAATACTCGAGAGATAGAAGCTTCCGTTGACGGACGAAAAAACCACTTCTTTAACCATATAGAGCCTTTGATAGAGAAATTAAGCGTTGAGGAATGGCGAAAAAAAGTAACCGATGTCCGCTCTTGGTTTAGCTATAAGGCCGAGGAGTTTTATAAGGAAACAGGCGAAAAAGCCAAGACTTATGAAAGTATGGGGCAATTAAGTGGTGGGGAAAAAGCCCAGCTTACCTATACTATATTAGGGTCTGCTATTGCCTATCAGTTTGGGCTTACCAAGGAAGGCTTACAATCTAATTCATTTAGATTTATCGCTATTGATGAGGCTTTTAAGGCCCAGGACGAGGATAAGTCACGGTATTTAATTAATCTTTGTAAACAACTTCATTTACAGTTATTGGTAGTGACCCCAAGTGACAATATCCATATTGTGGAAAATGATATTTCATTTGTGCATTATGTCGAAAGAAAGGAAGATAAATATTCCTGGCTTTATAATATGCCTATCGAACAATTTAAAGAGCAGAAAGCTCTTTTAGTAGACTAATGGTGGGCTAAGTACCTTGGCAAAGCAACGGTAGTAGAGAAAAGATATAGCCTTCCTGGTAGTAACGGTCCATGGAAGGCTAGTGTATTTAAAGAGTGTTAGAGTTCTGGCGCTATTTCTAGTGGTGGTTATAAAACCTTCGCGGCCAAAAGAGCGTACTAATTTTAATTTTTCCTTATATTTGGGCTACAATTGGCAATGATGTCTGCCTTAAACCGTTCCTAATGGAGCTAATGACTTCTACTTATAATGGCCTGCGCCATGATAGATTCATTAATATAAGGAAAAATGAAAATTAATAAATATAGACACCTTCTTACGTCAGTTGAGCAAATTCCAGCTTTTCTTTACCTTTTAAAATGGCTCCTAATCTGTGGGATTATAGGATTTTTTGTTGGGAGTATTTCAGCATTTTTTCTTTTAAGTCTAGAATGGGCGACCAATTGGCGAGAATCTCATCTGTGGATCATTGCCTTGTTGCCTCTTGGTGGATTTATAATAGGATTATCGTATCATTTATATGGCCATAGCGTCGTAAAAGGCAATAATTTATTGTTGGAAGAGTTTCATCATCCTAGAAAAATCATTCCTTTTAGAATGGCGCCTTTGGTGTTATTTGGAACCATTGCCACACATTTGTTCGGAGGTTCTGCAGGACGAGAAGGAACGGCCGTACAAATAGGAGGGGCCATTGCCGATCAATTTACAAAGCTATTTAAACTATCGAGAAGAGACCGGAAAATTATTTTAATAGTCGGTATCAGTGCTGGTTTCGCTTCGGTTTTTGGAACTCCTTTGGCTGGCGGCATTTTTGCCTTAGAAGTGTTGGTTTTGGGGAGGATTAGATTAGATGCCATTCTTCCGAGTTTTTTAGCTGCCGTCTTTGCTGATTATTTTTGCCAGATCTGGAATGTTTCCCACACACATTATTATATAACGGAGGTTGCCAAAATGACCCCAGTGAATCTTCTTTGGGCGTTATTAGCAGGTGTGATTTTTGGGCTAGTGGCCATGGTTTTCTCAAAATCGACCCATTTTTGGAGCAACCTTTTTAAAAAACAGATAAAATACCCCCCTTTACGCCCTGTTATAGGAGGGGTAATCTTGGCGGTTGCCATTTATTTTATGGGTACCACAAAATATATTGGACTTGGTATTCCCACCATTGTCGATGCCTTTTCTATAAATCTCAACTCCTATGATTTTTTGCTAAAGGTCTTATTCACCTCCTTTACTTTAGGTGCCGGTTTTAAAGGGGGAGAGGTTACCCCTTTGTTTTTTATAGGTGCAACCTTAGGAAATGTATTGATATGGTTTATCCCCTTGCCCATGAGCCTATTAGCGGGCATGGGTTTTGTCGCTGTTTTTGCCGGGGCAACAAATACCCCTATTGCCTGTACCATAATGGGGATTGAATTATTCGGGATAGAAGCTGGCGTTTTTATTGCTTTAGCATGTAGTACGGCATATTTATTTTCGGGGCATTCAGGGGTGTATGCATCCCAGATTATAGGAAGTCCAAAAAGTATCTTTTTTATAAGGGATAAGGGGTTGCGATTGTCAGATGTTGAGGAAAAAAGGAATCATAAGCCTAAAAAACCGTAGCCAACCGTAAAAACTAAAGTGCAAGGATTCTAAAATCTATCTATTTTTTGATTTTGGGATAGCGCTATTAGGCTTTTAGAGGGTATTTTTTGTTTTTAAGGTGAAATTCAAAAACGTCGGGCCTAGAATAGTGTCCCACTACGTCGAACATGCGTTTGGAAGCTATAATCTGTTGTAGATCAATAGAGGCGTATAAAATTCCCTCTTCTGCCTCAAGGGGCCCTGCCAACACCTCGCCATTTGGGGCTATGATACAGCTGTTGCCTGTATTTATCCATTCCCTACCTTCGGGGTACAGAGTTTTAAAGGAGTATTTGTCGGGTATATTATCCAAACGCAATGCCATACAGTTACTAATGACAAAAAGACCACCCTCTCTTGCCACGTGCTGCATAGATTGCAGCCAATTGGTGCTTTTATCCCAGGTGGGGGATATTAATATTTGGGCACCACTTTCATAGATGGCATTTCTTGCCAATGGCATGTAATTTTCCCAACAAATAAGCCCGGCTATTTTCCCTACAGAAGTGTCATAGGATCGCAAGGTACTACCGCTGCCCTGGGCCCAAATGAGCCGCTCGCCTCCGGTGGCAATTAATTTTCGGTGTTTTCCCAATATTATCCCCTGGTCATTAATAAAAAGTAGGCTATTATAAAGACTTGTTCCGCTAGTTTCCGAATTACGTTCATTCATTCCCATAACAACATTTATACCAGCAGCTTTGGCCGATTTGCACAGTCTATCCGTAGTTTTATCCGGGATGGAAACTGCATTTTCTACTAGTTTAATGTATAATTCATTTAAGACAGCACCCTTGCTATTGGGGATAAGCCATACCCAATCTGGGTAAGCTGGGATAAAGGCTTCAGGAAATACAAGTAATTCCGCGCCATTTTTGCCTGCTTCTAAAATTGCCTCGCAAGCCTTGTCTACGGTCTTGTTTTTATCTAGGAATATTGGTGAGAGCTGGGCTGCGGCAACTGTTACTGGGGTATTCATAGGGATCGCTTTTTATGGCATTAATAAAAATTGCACTATAATTTCGGTATATATAAACTCGAAATACGTATGTTAGATATATGGTAAATCCTATATTTTAGAGACTAATGGAATACAGTTTGTCGATATAAAAATGGGGGAAGGATAATGTATGTTTACTATTCTAAGATAGTTAATTCTTGTTGATAAACGAAATCTTAGTAGTTATGACCTAGGATAGGAGATTAAAAACGATAGGCATTCTAGGGCAGTTTGTGGTGATGCCAATACTCCATGGGATGCTGTAGTTTTACAAAGGATTGTGATATAGGGAAAAAATGTGAAAAGTCTTAATAAGACCGTGGCAATGTTACATGATTCTGGTTTTAGGGATACTTATTTGGGCGTTCCCTCCTTCGTCGGGCGGGCACTTGGCTATATCCCTTGCCTTGCTGCGGGGATGCCGCCGCGGTCCCTAACGCAAAAAAAATCCTAAGTATAGAAATCTAGGAGAATACCTGCTAATTCTATTCAGAAAATGGTAGACAGGCAACAAAGGGCAGATTATTAGTTTTTTTAACCCTATCAGAACACTTTCTTCAATTACACCTTTTAAAGGTAGCATCAGTAGCCATTCAAAAGCTTGTCAATAAGTTGTTTTAAAACCTGCTTCTACTTGGTTTTTCATAGGGATACCTACTTTTCTTCTTGGATACCAGCACGATTATTAATCCCACTATCGGACTTAATAGTAAGGATAAAATCAAGGCAAAAACGAAACCTATTTTTTTGGTAGTCCCCAAATACCCTATGACAAAGCTGCATAAAATCCATCCTATAAATATTTCGATCATTTAAAATTTGTATTTTTTATTAAAGGTTGTTGGTTGGCTCTCGCATTTTAGAGCAAGTTTCTAATTAGAACTTACTATATAGAAATAGCACTAAATAGGAGAAACTATTTTGTTTTTTTAACAATTTCAAAATTATGATAATGAATGAAATAACCATAAAATAGGGAGGTATTGTAACAAAGGAAAATATAAAAGTTATAGCTGAAATAATACTTTCATTTTTGTGCTCTGAGATTCATAAAAAGTAGTTTTTTTTCTACGCTAGTTTTCCGATTTTATAGCTGATTATAAGGAAGGGTAGGGTATTAACCAAAAACTTAAGATTGATTTGATAGTTTTTTGTTACACCAAGTTTTATTGAAGGTCTTCCATTTTTAGATCTTTGGCTTATTTCTAATAAAATTGGCAGGTTTTGAACACTCAGAATTAGTATAATGTTTCTTGACAAGTATTACCATGTCCTAACAGGGAAAAACTGAGAATAGTTAATACGAAAATTTTCCTTTTTTCTCATTTAAATAAATGGATTATAAGGCCTATATAGCGTCTTTACAAAGTAAACCCCATATCCGGAATTGGGATGCAATACTTTTGTACGGTTAGTAAACATATTGGAGATCAGTCCCTATGAAAATCGGCGATAAGTAAATTAAAATACTAATTTTTTACAGTATGCTTTAGGAACGATTGCGTTAATGTTACTAAGCTATTTTTCCTGCCTCTTCATTACAATCCTTATAAAGTTTAACAAAGTTGTAAGGAGGTGCTGCAATGGAGGAAAATATGAAAGTAGTGTAAGTAAAATGATATACTCCTAAGCTTCTGAAACCTTAAGTTCTTCCTTTAAAGGGGGCTAAACAGCTGTTTATTAATTAAATGGTAAAGGTCTTATTTCAATATTTATAGCTAAAAACTTACATAAATATATTAAATTTACGATATTAGTGGACCAAAAAATAGGGTAGGCTACAAAATCCGAAGAAGGCAACCCCTCTTTATTAGGATTTGAACATACCTATTTACAAATAAATTAATATGAAAAAAGCATACTATTTAGTCATATTGGTAGCAATGTTTATTTTAGGGATCTGTGGATTTTGTTTTGAAACGGAAGATTTTGTCACAAATGATGGGGAACGATTTACTTTCCATAATTCTGAATTGGTAGGAGAATGGATTCAAACGACTAACCAAGAAGGTGTAATAAATCCAAACCGGGAACTCATTAAAAAAATAAGATTAAACGAAAACTTCACGGCTGAAATTCAACTACTTGATTCTTCTCAAAATAATATAACTGTACTAGGAAATTGGAGGGCTGGTGTAAAACCTACAATGGCTAATTCTAATTTTACTGGTGAACAACCAAAATTAATTTTTAATCCTCATTTATTTTTGAATTTCGAAATGAATAGTGTTACTGATGTCCTGATGTTAAGTATAGAGGATATAAATAAAAAGAATGTTCTAATTTCCTCAATGGGACGGTTTAAGAAGGCTGGGAAAAGCGGGTTATAATTAAATTATTGCCACTTCCTTTGCCTAGGTTTTAAAATTCATATAGGTGATTATGAAAGCGGATAATAAGGTAGTTCGACATGTTTTTAAACTCTCTTTTTTATATATAAAAAATGACCAAACAAATTTCTGATACATTACTTTATGAAGGTTCCGTTTATTTCCTCAACGACGACTTGCTGGAAAAGTACTTTATTGAATTTCCTGACAAAATGCCGGATTTCGAGGTAATAAGTTCTGACTTATGGAAAGGATATTCCGCAGAATATAAAATAAAAGAGGGGCAGCTTTTTATTAATAAGCTAAAAGTACTGGCTAGGGAAGCTTATAGAATGCGATCCGTGCTTAAAGAGGTTTTTCCAAATGATACAAAAATGGAATGGTTTTCTGGATTAATTAGAATTGATGATTTTAAGGGAGAATTTGCATTAGAGCCCGAAGAGGCAATTTTTGAATATCTGGAGATATATAAAGGGAATTATGTTCAAAAAAGAATTTTTGATTTCTCACAATTACAAGATTTCAAAAAGGCCCAATTTGAACATTTGATAGCTTCCGATGAAATGCCATCAATGTATGAACTTTGGCATAAAATCCATGCTGCTGACAAATACTATAAAGAAATGGATTTAAAAGCCATCAACCAGGATATCGCTGATAATATCTTGTATTACTCCGAGAAAGTATATGTTTAATGGCTTTATCAGGATTTGGTGATAATTACTACTTTCCTCAGACCGTTTGTTCCTTTTTTATATGCAATACTACCGTGTGAAAAATAAAGGCCAATTTTTGCGAGCCTAAAAGGATTAAATGATTAAGCAAATTTTAATTTACGGGTCTGTGATTTCTTGAAATCCGTGCATTTATTTTGATTTGTTTTTTCTCTTTTAGGCTCGTAGAATCAAACCAAATTAGTATTTATCAGTTTACTCAACCTTTAGCGATGTGGAATTGCCCTTGGTCTAAAAATATTATAAAATCAGGACTGTAATGTTTATCATTGGAGTTAAATCACTTTAAAAATCCATATCCGATGTGTAACAATTTTAAATTATTCTTTGTAATTGCATTCCTCTTAGGTATTTCTTCCAATCCTATAAATGCACAAAAAACAGGTAACATCGTTGAATACTTCGGTAAAGAAAAAATCAATGAAGTTAGCGAAGGTAATGTGTTACATGTTTTTAAAACTGCATTGGCATTAAAAATGCCGAATATTGGGTTTGAATCCTCTTCGTTTCCTAATGACCCAGTTTTTAATCGGTTCCTAACGGATAATCAATATAGAGCCACCAAAGAATTAACTTTTGATATTGACTTTCTAGGAAATCCAATGCAGTGGGAATCCATAAAAATTGATAGTACGAGCAGTTTTTCTGGCCGTAATTTAAGGTCGGCTTATGTGTATCTAACTTATAAGTCCAATTCAGAACAGATTGTACTTTTTGAAGCGTCAGGGCATTCTCTTGCTTTAATCAACGGTTTCCCTCATGAAGGCGACCACTACGATTTTGGTTATAGCCTTATTCCTATAAAACTAAAAAAAGGAGAGAATGTTTTCGTGCTAAAAGTAGGGCGTTTTCCACGAATTAGAGCAAGATTGATTACTCCTTCTACTGGAGTCCAATTTACTACAAGAGATATGACCATGCCCAACATTCAACAAGAAGATAGCAAAGAATACACAGGAGCAATTAGAGTGGTAAATGCAACTGAAAACTGGATAAAAGAAGCAATTATTGAAGCAAAATTAGCTGATAATAATACAAGTACGATTATTGCCAATATACCACCTTTATCGGTGCAAAAAGTTCCTTTTTCTTTTACTTCGAATCCAGTGGATGCCTCAAAGGATCGCCTAGACTTACAGTTAAATTTAAAAAACAACAAAGGAATCACTTTCAATAATCAAACAGTAACCTTAGAAGTAAAATCAAAATACAAACATCATAAAAAAACGTTTATTAGTAAAATAGATGGAAGCGTCCAATATTATAGTGTGGCACCATCAACCACGAAAGAACAGTCACAAGCACTGTTTTTATCTGTACATGGAGCCTCAGTTGAAGCTGTGAACCAAGCCAATGCTTATGCTCAGAAGGATTGGGGTACTTTGGTTGCACCTACCAATCGTCGTCCGTTTGGATTTGCTTGGGAAGATTGGGGCAGATTAGATGCTTTAGAAGTATTGGCAGATGCAAAAAATATTTATAAACCTGATGAAAGCAAAATATACCTAACGGGACACTCTATGGGAGGTCACGGTACTTGGTATTTAGGAGCTACATATCCTGACAGATTTGCCGCAATTGCTCCTTGTGCAGGTTACCCTGATTTATTGGCGTATCGAGATGGGTTTTCAAGAAGATTGTTAGAAATGACATCGGAACAATTAGAAGAAAGAGGAATTTCAACAAAAAGTGTGGAACGTATGAAATTGGAGCCACTTAATACGCCTTTGCAACAGATTATTGAAAGAGCAGGTACACCTAGTAGAACCTTAAAATTAGAACGCAATTATTTACAAAGTGGTGTCTATGTTTTGCATGGTGAAAAAGATAACGTGGTTCCTACTGCTATTGCAAGAGAAATGAGAGAACGTCTTGGTAAATTCCATAATGACTTTACTTATTATGAGTATCCTGATGGTACACACTGGTATGGTAACCACAGTGTCGATTGGCAACCTATTTTCGATTTTTTTAAACAGCGTACTATTCAAAAAGATTCAGCAGTTAAGAAATTAGAGTTTTTTACGGGATCTCCAGGAGTTTCTGCAAAATCTCATTTTATGACTATTCATCAACAAGAAAAGCCTTTTGAGATCAGTTCTTTTGATTTTTCAAAAGAACAAGGTTTCAATATTACCACAAGTAACGTTGCATTACTGGAAGTCGATTTATCGAAAATAACCGAAACTATAAATGAAATTACTCTTGACGGAGATACATTGAAAGTGTCTTCAAACCTTAAAAATTTCTTTAAAAAGGATAAAGAAAAATGGGTGAAGACCTCTAGGCCATCCTTAGGTGAAAAAGGTCCCCACAGAAATGGTGGATTCAAAGATGCCTTTAGAAACAATGTGGTTTTTGTTTATGCGACCAAAGGTTCTACTATAGAGAACGATTGGTATTACCATAAAGCACTATTTGATGCTGAAACATTTTATTATCGTGCCAATGGAAATGTTGAAATGATAAAAGACACAGATTTTTCCTTAAAAAAATATGCTGATAGAAATGTTATCCTTTATGGAAATAAAGACAATAATACAGCTTGGAAAGTTCTGTTGAAGGATAGTCCAATTCAGGTTAAAAAAAATGAAGTCAGTATTGGCGATAAAACACTATCAGGAAACCAATGGGGAATGTATTTTACAGTACCTAGAAAGGATAGTGATGTGGCGACTATCGGTGTAGTTACCGCAACAGGGGATATGGGAATGAAAGCAGCTTATGCGAATCATTATTTAGTAAATGGGACTACTTTCCCCGATGTTGTACTATTTAATAGCGATTTATTAAACCAAGGTACCGATGCTGTGAAATTTGCGGGATTTTTTGGTAATGATTGGACTATAGAAAATGGAGATTTTGAGTGGAAATGAAAAATGGATGCGAAATTGTAGGCATGAGATATTGGAAAAGTACCTCATGACATGAGACACTATCCCGTGAACTGTGTGAGTATAAAATAACCGGGTTGGACTTTTTTTTAAAGTCTGACCGACACTATCCCGTTAACTGTGTAAGTTTAAAATAACAGGGGTTGGACTTTTATCTAAAGTCTGACCCTTTTTTCATAGATCGTCAGGAACTGATTTAGGATGATTCCCCGAGTTCCTTATTAGTAGGGATCATTCTTTGGTCGCTTCCCTCACGGCCAAATATATGGATTTCATCACCGCATCGTCCGTAGGGAAGGAAAGTTTGTTCTTGGTATACTTTCTTATCTTCCCGTTTAGGTTGGTCGTATAGATTATTTTCCTGATCTCTATCGGGAATTCAAAAAAAACGGTAAGCTAATCACTTGTCTTAAACTGCTTTAGGAAATAGTCCACGATGATAATATCTTGTATTACTCCGAGAAATTATACATCTAATTCAACTTTGGTAGAGATTGTTTCTATGCGTAAGCCTTTTTTCTCTTCATCAATAGACGTTTGTCCAATTATGTTCTCTAGGTCTAAACCTAAAGCATATTAGGTATTTAGTTTTTGATGTTGGCCGTGCGTTCCTCAATAGCGTTTTTAATATGTTGTTTCAAGTTTTCCTGTTCTTCCAATTTCATGGTGTTAGAGGTTCTTAAAACAAAACTAACAGCTAATTCTTTAGTTTTGCCCTCCATTGAATAATTAAAAGAACCATCAAGTCATACACGATGCTCATTAAACGTATCAACGATAATATTTCCAACATTACTTCCGTCATTATGAGTCCTGGTAGTCTAATTGATACTGTATCTTTGCTCCTTTTAAATAGTGACGTTAAAATCATTTTCATGAAGCAGTTGAACTAGAAGTGAATTCTATAGAGTAAGAATTTAGAATAAACAAACTAACCCCCATTTTAATAAAACAGATTATGAAATTTGTCGGCAGTCAGATGGCTCATTATATGAGTGACAGAGATTTTAAAAGAAACTACAAGATTCTATTTAAGTATTTGCTCTTTCTTGGAATTGTCATTGTAATTTATTCTATTCTATTTCATTTTATAATGGAGTTTGAGGGACAATATCATTCTTGGGTTACTGGTTTTTATTGGACACTTACCGTTATGAGTACCCTTGGCTTCGGTGACATTACCTTTGCCTCCGATCTTGGTCGCATTTTCACTATCTTAGTTCTGCTCTCTGGCATATTTATGTTAATGATCGTTTTGCCTTTTGCGTTCATTAGACACTTTTATATCCCTCTTTTAGAATCGAGAAAGAATAACAAGGTTCTTCGTGAAGTTCCTTCCGGAACAAAAGACCATATCTTGATATGTTCTTATGATGTAATAGCAAGAGATCTTATGGAGCGATTAAAGCAAGAGGACGTCCCATTTTATGTCATTGAGAACCGCATGGAAAATGCGCTTAAAAATCACGATGACCAGGTTCCTGTACTATTTGGGGATTTGGACAATAAGGAAACCTTTATCCTTGCCAATATTAAGGATGCAAAATTGGTTCTAGTCAATAGAGACGATTTTTTAAATACCAAGATTATTCTCACGATACGCGAAATAGCCCCTGAGATACCCATTGTCGCCATTGCTACAAATATAGAGTCTGTGGACGTACAGCAACTCAGCGGTGCCAACCACGTTCTGCCAATAAAAAAGTGGCTTGGCGAGCAGTTGGCCAATAGGGTAAACACACAGCATGCAGAATCACATGCCATAGGGCAATATGAGGATTTATTGATCGCTGAATTGCCTGTCCATAATACCCCCTTGGTTTCGAAACGCATCCGTGAAACTGGATTAAGACAAAAATTTGGGGTGAGTATAGTAGGAATTTGGGAGCGTGGAAGATTGCAACCTATTAAAGGTGATAAAATACTGACATATGATAGTGTACTGGTAATTATAGGAAATAAAGAACAGCTCCAAAATATAGATGAGCTTTTTCATGATTATAGTATCAACCCCAATCCTGTACTGTTAATCGGGGCTGGTAAGGTAGGGTTGTCGGCGGCCAGGTCTTTACATAAAAACGGGGTTTTGGTGAATGTCGTTGATAAAGATCCGGAGGTATGTAAAAAGGTAGGACCCTACTGTCATCAGGTATTCTCAGGGGATGCCTCAGATTTTCAACTCCTAAAACGAGCTGGAATTCTTGAAGCGCCCTCAGTATTACTTTCTACCCATGACGATACCACCAATATTTATTTAGCCTCTTATTGTCGCCGGCTTAATAACGACGTACGCATCGTGAGCCGTATTTCAGAAGCTCGAAATATTGATATCATGCAAAAAGCTGGGGCTGATTTTGTGTTAAGTTATTCCACCTTAGGTTCTGAAGCCGTTTTAAGTATATCTAAAGATCAGGAACTTACCGTTCTAGGTGAGGGGTTCACTTTGTTTATTATCCCGATTCCAAAATCTTTAGAAGGGTTGTCTCTTGCTGAATCTAGGATAGGTACTAAGACAGGTTTATCTGTGATTGCTATTAAAGAAAATTCTGAAGCCAAAACCTTACTATCGGCAACAACCATACTACCCCATGGTGCTGAAATAGTAATGCTTGGAACGATCGAAATGAAACAAAAATTCAATAAGGTATATGTTAACACCAATTGATGACCCTAATGTTTTTTGCAAACATATTTCTATAGCATTCCCTAAGAAGGTATCAGCGAAGCTTAAAACTGACCTAGAAGTTGTTATGAGTCAGTCTTAGCTTGGGTAACGTCACGAAATGTCGGCAAATTTTCAGTGATTCTGCCCGCTCCTTTTTTGTTGATTTTGAAGGTGACATCTTTTGTGGTGGTAAATAAAAGCACTGTTGAAAAAGATGTTTTAAGATGCGATTTTAAAAACTCAAAAGCATCTTCCAAGGAAAGTACTTTTTCCTCATCTTCAGTTTCCTTAGAAGCATAGCGCAATTTCACTAACACCTTAAAGTCATCTTTTGAGTAAATTGGCCGGACAAAAATGTTTTTCAAGTTAGGTTTACCGATGGTTTTTGCCATAGTTAATTTAGCAAATCGTCCTTCATTGATACTTTCCTTTACATGATCCCAAAAAAGGACAAACACATCTTGATACTCCATAAACTAAAATTTGAGGATAACAGTTCTTAGGTTCCAAAAATAACATTTATAAATCGGAAATTAATGATCAGTTTAATAAGAAATAACCATTGGTAGCCATGCTTTAAAAAAACAGTATGTAATGTGGTGGTTACAACTCCTTTGTGATCATACAAAGTAACAGGCGTTAATAGCCCAACCTCCCTCAGGAATTTAGACTTGATTATGCTTTGGAGCGAGGATTAAAAACTTTCCTGTACTTAGGGGAGCCCTGCTTATTGTTTATTGAGTTTTGTAATAGGTACGACCGAAAGCAAGTCGCAAATACGAATGAGGATATGCGAATTACATATGACCGTAAAAAACAATAAAATACATATGAAAAAAATGGATTAAGCAAGCAAACCAAATAACGTCAGGAAGATATTCAAAAGTATAGCTGTTAGATAAATATTATAAATTGAGGAGATATTGGATGCAGCCTTTTGATTAAATTCAGCATTCTATGAACGTATCTTTTGCGCTTTTTTGATCTGTGCTTATAGTCGGAATATTAAATTAAGGGGTAAGCAAACATTACTAGATAGTCGTTTAATGAGTATCAGAAGGAAGAATAAATAAGATAAAGTAAATGATACTTCCCTTTTATGCTGCTAAGTGTTTTTCCTTGTTGTTGTAGGTTACTAGCTGTTACATAAAATAATCGGACTAAACTAATTTGTACCTGGTACCATCAACGGTACAAATAAGGTACAAATAATACCGCAATCAACAGTTAATGGTTGTTAAAGACTAGTATTGCTATAAAACAAAAAAGCCCTATTTAAAGGGCTTATGGGGTATTTTGTATGTTTTGGTAGTTGTCGTTAACAAGGGTTACTTTCCGATACAGAAAGTAACGAACCCATATTTTACAGGGGTTCCCATGCTTCGAGGTACACATGGGGTACAAAACTTTATTTTTCTTGATCAAATTAAAATCACACCCACTTGATTGTTAGTTGATTATTGAAAAGGGGTAATTGTCATTTTACCGGATAAATGGGCTTTTGAAATTTTCAGTTTCTAATTGATTTAAATGGTTCCGTTAAAGGTTCGTTTTACGGGACTGTGTAAGAATAAAAACTATACGTTTGATTTATCGGGACTATCTTATAAAGTGTGTAAATAGAAAAATAACGGGGGCCGGCCCCCGTTATTTTTTGTTTAATTTTAATTTAGCACTTTATGAAAAAAGAAGATTTATTTGA
>NZ_JAAXCQ010000011.1 GCF_012272855.1 Arenibacter sp. 6A1
GTTCCTCTAAGTCCAATCCCTAAAACAGCAACTTTTAATTTCTCCGTATTTCTTTTAAACGATTTCCCTAAAGATATGTTCGGAAGAATAGCAATACCGGCCGATGTTATAGCGGTCTTTTTGATAAAATTTCTCCTGTGATTCATTGATTCTTTTTTGTGTTAAATAAAGGCCAACAAATATTAATATTATGTGAAAAAATAAGGTGTAATTTATTCACATTTTAGGGGGGTAAAATCGGATATGCCCCGAAAACAGGCAGATTTTACACCATTTTAACCAAAATGACCGCTTTAGGTTATTGATATTATTGAATATATTTGTTACATCTATGTTTAGTTAGAGTTAATATATTTATATGTTTACAAAAAGGAAGTTAATTAGGGAACCACTGCTAGGGGTAATGTTATGGCTTTGGTTCTTAGGAAATACCGCTGTGTATTCCCAAAAATCTTCTAACTTCATTAAACTTCCTTTTACACTCGATAATCAAAAAGTAAGAGTAGATCAAACCGTTCAAGATAGCTTGGGGTTTGTTTGGTTAGCCCATGGAAATGGATTATCTAAATATGATGGGCACAGGTTTACATATATTTCTTCTGATAAAATATTCAAGGACGATCTAAATCAAAACGAGGTAAAGAAAATTTTAAAGGATAGTCATAGCCGTATTTGGGTCTTGTCTACAAGTGGTGAATTGCGCTATCTGGCCGTGAATGATACCTTTCTTCCAATTGCCGAGAAAGCAAATTCCATTTTAAAAAACCATAAAATAACCATGTTCATGGAAGAAAATGGCACCTTGTGGTTAGGGACGGCAAACGGTGGGATTTTTACATATGATGTTTTAACTGGAAAATTGGAAGGTATTACTACCATACCTAATGTTACGGAAGGAAGTATAGAATTGACATCGATGGTTGTCCGGAATTCAGAACAATTGATCGTTAGTACTTATATGGGCCCCGTTTATATTTATTCTTTGGTTACCGGAGAATTAGAGGAATTTAATGTTCCGTATAAAAGGAGAATTCCAGATAATTTAATTTTGCTTTTAGATAATCAAGATCGACTTTGGCTTGGGTCTTCTTATGTTAATCGTGGGTTGCTAATCTACGATTTTGATAAAAGAACCTTTGTGCAGGATGCCATTTTTGTCGAAAAAAGAAAGAATCTCCTTAGCGAACCATTTACCTTTATGTACAAGGATTCTAAAGGGATTGTTTGGATCGGCACGGATGGTAACGGCCTCTATAAAATTAATTTGGATACGGATGAGTTTCAAAACTACAAGCACAACGACCTTAATGAATTTTCTCTGAGCAGTAATACCATTTTAGATATAAATGAGGATATAAACCATAACTTATGGGTCATCAGCAATTATGGGGATATAAAAATCCTCCCTAATCCAGATGGTCAATTTAAGTATCATTCCGGATCCCTAAATAACAAAACGGCGCGGGTCTTATCAATATATAGGGCAACAAACAATGTTTTATGGATAGGGACAGATGGGCAGGGCTTAATTAGGCTATCAGAAGAAAACAAATCAGAAAAACAATTCTTTGCCTCTTCAAAGGAGCAAAAGGCCTTTTATATACATACCATAATTGAGGATCGTAACAACGATATCTGGATAGGTACCTATAAGAATGGGCTATGGGTGTACGATAAAGAAAATCAAGAGTTTTCCAAAATACCCCTTAAGGATGCTAATGGGCTACAGGCATCCGATGTAAGAACAAGTTTTCGGGATGCTAAGGACAGAATATGGGTGGCTACCGATATAGGGATTTATGTATTTGCGGACAAAGATCGGTTGTTGGCAAGTTTTCCGAATAATAGTGCAGGGCTGTTCGGTTTAATAACTCAAAGCATTGTTCAGGACGATAAGGGGGGCTTATGGTTGGGGAGTGATGGTGGGGGTTTATTTGAGTTTAAAGAAGATTTTTCAAATTTTTCTAAATCTACATTTAAACAGTACCCTTATGTAGACGAAAAAGGTCAAACGAAGAAGAGTTTTAGAATTCAATCCATGGCAGCAGTTGCCAATGGGGATATATGGATTGTGGCTACTCAGGGCAGTTTAATAAAATTCAACCCGAAAACAGGGAAGTTTAAGACCATTGGGATTAATGATCTTGTAAATAAAGTGGCTTTTAGATCGGTGGTATCGGATTCTGAAGGAAAATTGTGGTTGGGATCTACGCATGGGTTGTGGAACTATAGCGAAAAGGATTCCCTGCTTAGAATTTTTTACGATAAGGATGGATTGCAAGATAATTATTTTATGCCACGAAGCGCTCATAAGGGAGTCGATGGGTATCTGTATTTTGGAAGTTTAAACGGAGTCAATTATTTTAAACCCAACAGCCTTAAAAAGAAAGAGTACGTCCCTAACTTACTCTTCGAGGAGATCAAAATTTTAAACCAACCGGCTATTTCCGTGATTCCCGAACAGTTAAAAAACGGGGTCGAAAAAATAACGGACCTTTCTTTAGAACACGATCAATCATCTTTTTCATTTCGGTTTTTGGCGATGGACAATGTTCTTTTTCCAAATTATAGTTATGCTTATCGCTTAAAAGGGTTTAATGAAGAATGGATTATTTCCGAAAATGAACGATTGGCAAGCTACACCAATATTCCTCCGGGAAATTATGTTTTTGAGGTAAAGGCAGGCACTGATAAAGACTTGTGGAATATTGCCCCCATTGCAATTAATATTCATATTGCTCAGCCATTTTGGAATACACCTTGGGCACATATTGTATATATATTGTGGGCGCTAGCTTTAATTTATAGCATTTTCGTATGGCTACAATTAAGGAATAAACTTGCTTCAGAAGAATTGCAAAATAGACATGAAAGGGAATTATATGCCTTAAAAATGAACTTTTTTGCCAAAATGTCGCATGAAATACAAACCCCCTTGACCTTAATCCTTATTCCGTTGGAGAATATGATAGATAGAGCGGTAAAAAGCGGGAACGTTGTATTGCAAAAAAGGCTTCGATTAATAGAAAATAATGCCAGTAGATTGTCTAGAATTGTCTTTGAACTTACATCTCTGCGAGATAAGGAATTAGAAAAACTGGTGCTAAGGGCTTCCCCAGGCGATATTATAGAAGATTTAAAAGTGATTGTGGCTTCCTTTGAAGAACAGGCCGAATTTAAGGGGATAAGCTTTAGGTTTAATTACCCTTCGAACGGACTGACCATTTCATACGATAAGGAGAAAATAGAGCATGTTTTTTATAACCTCTTGTCGAATGCCTTTAAATTCACACCTAAAGGAGGTGCTATAAGCTTAGATATATTAGTTGAGGAATGGGACAAACAAGTTAAATTTTCTATTACCGATTCTGGGCCTGGGATACCTAAAGAAGAGCTCGATAGCATTTTTAAATTGTTTTACCAAACGGGTGCTGGCAAAGAGAAAATAGGGACTGGAATAGGATTGGCACTAACCAAGGAGTTGGTAGACTTACACAATGGATCTATAGACGTAAAATCTGCCCCAGAAAAAGGGAGTTGTTTTATTGTGACCCTTCCTATAATCAGGGATTTAACAAGTGTTTCTGAAGGAAATAAGAGTGCCAATAGTTTAGATGAAGGGCTAGAAGAAAGTACCATAGAGATTCTTCCAACAAAGGATTTGCCAAGCAAGAAGCAAAGTAAAACTATATTAATTGTCGAAGACAATTATGAACTGCAAATTTCTTTAAAGGATATTTTTAGGGACTCTTACCAGATCATATTGGCCGATGATGGGCAAGAAGGATACGATTTAGCGTTGCAACATCTTCCGGATTTGATTATTAGCGATGTTATGATGCCAAAAATAGACGGTATTCAGATGAGTGAAATGCTATTGAAGAAAGCCAATACTGCCCATATCCCTATTATCCTGTTAACAGCAAAGAAGGAATCGCAAACTAAAATATTGGGCTTACGTGCTGGGGCTATAGAATATATTAATAAACCGTTTAATATTAATGAGCTCATCCTAAAAGTTAATAATATTCTGACTAGACGAGATAGTTTGCTTTTTAAGTTTAAAAATGACCTGATCAGTACGCCTAAAAAAGGGAACTTGAAATCACAAGACGAAATATTCCTTGATAAAATTGTAGCTCTCATCGAAAATAACATGGGGAATCCCGATTTTAAATTGGAGGATATGGCAGTTGAATTTAATATGAGTTATTCGGCCATATATCGAAAGTTTCAAGCCTTGACCGGAAAAAAAATAGTCGATTTCGTAAGAACTATGCGCCTTAAAAAGGCAGCAGTCTTAATAGGAGAGTGTAATTATTCTATTTCGGAAGCTGCCTTTATGGTTGGATTTAATGATCCAAAATATTTTTCTAAATGCTTTAAAAAAGAATTTGGGAAAAGTCCAGGGAAATTGAAAGGTAAAAATAAAACGAACAGTAGTCCCGAGGTATAGGTATACAACCATTGTTCGATAAGGTTTGATAAATAATTTATTTTTAAAGAATAGTAGTAATAAATTCCATTGGAAAAAATAATCAACGAGTGAAAATGATAAAAACAGTTTTGAATAATCAGCAACGACAAGCATGGGCTTGGTCTATCAATGGATGTAACTTCCTAAAGCTTTTACTTTTTACAATTTTAATTTCTTCCTGTAATACGATGCCAAAGCAAGATATTCAAGGACTAATGAGTCCGGAAAAATTAGAATTTTCGACCACAATTAATCCTAGAGGCAATACTTGGGTAGTTAATAATCTAGGAGAAAATGAGTCTATGATCACTAAAGAAGGTGTTCAAAACTGGAAAAATATAGATAATGAGTTGCGCACTTACTTTAAGACGGATGCCATTGGGAAATTAAATCTAGGGCTTCATATAAAAGTACCCGAAGGAATTTCTAAAATAAAGGTGAGCGTAGGTGACCAATCCAAGGAAATAGCTGTCTCTAACACTAATTTTGAAAACATACCAGTGGGAGTGTTTACCATTAGCAAACCGGGGTATCACTATATACAGTTAGAAGGAATAGAAAAAACCGGTGCCATAGTGGCCGATATCAAGGAGGTATTGGTAGGAGGTCCTGCGGTGAATGCAGAAATAACCCATGTCAAGGAAGATTTTTATTGGGGTAGGAGAGGACCATCGGTACATTTAAGTTATTCCACTCCTGAGAACACAGATATTTTATGGTTTTATAACGAAATTACCGTTCCCGAAAATGAAGATGTTATAGGTTCTTATTATATGGCCAACGGCTTTGGGCAAGGGTATTTTGGAATGCAGGTAAACTCGAAGACCGAAAGACGGGTTCTTTTCTCGGTTTGGAGTCCGTTTGAAACTCAGGACCCAAACGAAATTCCAGATGACCAAAAAATAATACTGTTGGGTAAAGGGAAAGGAGTAACCACTGGCGAATTTGGTAATGAAGGTTCTGGTGGGCAGAGCTATAAAGTGCTTGATTGGAAAGCAGGAATTACCTATAAATTTTTATTAAAAGGGGAACCTTCTGAAAATAACTCGACCGATTTTACGGCGTATTTTTATGATCCTGAGGTTAAGGAGTGGCATTTGATTGCTAGCTTTAGAAGGCCTCATACGAGTACCTACCTCACAAGGCCCCATTCTTTTTTAGAGAATTTCGAAACCGAAATGGGGTTTGTTTCTAGGCAAGCTGAATATTCCAATCAGTGGGTTTCTGATACTAAGGGCAATTGGCATGAACTAACCCAAGCTAAATTTACAGCTGACGCAACGGCTCGAAAGGGATCAAGGGAAGATTATGCCGGCGGTGCTTACGATAATAAATTTTATATGAGAAATTGTGGTTTTTTTAGCGATAAAACGGACATGGATACTTTTCATAGCAGAAAGAGTAATGGAATAGCGCCAAAAATAGACTTTTCGGCTTTAGAAAAGCCTAAAATGAGTGCTGACAAATAAGTGTACCTCCATCTAGTATTGGAGTATGGTTCATTAAAACTTAAAAAGATAAAAATCCTAAGGTAGTGACTGGAGCTTAGAAGAAAATTAATAGATGATTGTACTTAAAATAGTTATGAATAAATTAGTAGTATCGGTGTTCTGCGCTGTGTTATTTACCCAATTTGGCAATGCTCAAAAGGGCATTAGTGATATCTATAAATATATAGAAGACCCTAAGGTTATATCGGAAAATAAGGAAAGCCCTAGAGCTGGATTTTATTCCTATAACTCAGAAGAAGAAGCTGTAGAAAACAATTATAAGTCTTCTGGAAATTACCTTTCTTTAGACGGAATTTGGAAGTTTAAATGGGTAAGAAGACCAGAAGAGCGACCTTTAGACTTCATTCAAACCAATGTCAATGTAGAAGCATGGGATACTATTAAGGTACCTGCAAACTGGGAGGTCGAAGGGTTTGGAATTCCTATTTATGTCAACCATCAATATGAGTTTGCCGATTATAAGGCGCCCGTTTCTTCTGAGATGGAGCTGGTAGATCGCATTTATCCAAAACACCCAGGAAAAGTTCCCCATGATTACAATCCTGTAGGATCTTATAGACGCGATTTTCACCTAGACCCTTCATGGACTATCGAAAAAGAGGTGTTTTTACATATTGGAGCCATGAAATCTGGTGGATTTGTTTGGATCAATGGCCACTATGTGGGGTATTCCCAAGGAAGTAAATTGCCTGCCGAATTTAAGATCTCAAAGTATCTTCAGCCTGGGAAAAATACCATAGCCTTACAAATCTATAGATGGACCGATGGCTCTTATCTAGAAGCTCAGGATTTTTGGAGAATAAGTGGCATTGAACGTAGCGTTTATTTATATGCTCAGCCAAAAATCAGGATAAAAGACTTTGAAGTAACTTCATTATTAGATGGTAGTTATACCGATGGTGTGCTGAATCTAGATCTAGAGGTAGAAAACAATAGTGGAAAAACACAAAATACTCAAATTTCTTATGCCGTTTTAGACAGTGAAAACAAAGTGGTTATCTCGGAGAGCAAGGGACTTCGTGTAGAGGCCGAAAATACAAATGTTATTTCCTTTTCTAATACTATTAAAAAGGTAAAGCCATGGTCGGCAGAAACACCCAACCTTTACACTTTAGTGATAACGACCAAAGATAAAAAAGGAAGAACGCTTGAGGCTACTTCCAATACCATTGGTTTTAGAACCTCCGAAATTAAGAACGGGCTGCTTTTAGTGAACGGACAACGCATTACCTTAAAAGGAGTAAACGCTCAGGAAACCGATCCTGAAACGGGCCATATTATGAGTGAGGAATTAATTCTGAAAGATATTCGACTGTGGAAAGAGAACAATATCAATGCAGTTCGTTTAAGTCATTACCCGCGTGGCAATAATTTTTATGAATTATGTGATAAATATGGGATTTATGTGGTTGATGAAGCAAATATTGAATCGCACGGTATGTATTATGGTGAGCACTCCTTGGCCAAGAAACCAGAATGGGAACTTGCCCATACCGATAGAATGGTACGTATGGTAGAGCATCATAAAAACCACCCTTCTATCATTATCTGGTCTATGGGGAACGAAGCCGGCAACGGTACCAATTTCTATGCAGGATATAAGGCTATCAAAGAACACGATGCTTCCAAAAGGCCGGTACAATACGAACGTACCTATAAAGATGAGGATGGTAGTTTATTTGATATGGATGTAAATACCGATATCATCGTGCCTCAGTATCCTTCCCCGGCTACTTTTGAAGCCATTGGAAGCAGTAAAACAGATCGTCCGTTTATTCCTAGTGAATATGCCCATGCCATGGGCAATAGTACTGGGAATTTCCAGGACTATTGGGATATCATTGAAAAATACGAGAACCTGCAAGGTGGTTTTATATGGGATTGGGTAGATCAGTCTATTTGGAAAACCAACGAAAAGGGAGAACGCTATTATGCCTATGGAGGCGATTACGGAGAGAATATGCCGTCGGACAATAGCTTCTTAAATAACGGAATTGTGTTCCCAGATAGAACGCCACAACCTGGTTTATACGAAGTTAAAAAAGCACATGAGTTTATAAACTTTAAAAGCAAAGGATATACTGCAAAGAACGAATTAAGGGTATTAGTAGAAAATCTTTACGATTTTGTAAACTTGGATATGTTTAATATTACAGCTCAAATAAAAGCCAATGGAAAGGTCTTAAAAACGCAAGGTTTTGGTGGGGTTGCAGTAGAACCACATACAGCTAAGATTATACGGGTTTCCTTGGAAGGTGTAGATATTTCTCCTAATACGGAGTATTTTGTAATTGTTTCTGCAACTTTAAAGGAAGATTGGTCCTTGCTTAACAAAGGATTTGAAGTGGCCCATGAGCAAATTCCTTTGAGACAACCTCTTTGGGAGAAAACTAAGTTGGAAAATGAAGGAGGATCCTTATCACTAAAACAAGACAAATTATTTGCTACGGTAAGTAATGGAGATTTTAGTGTAAAATTTGATAAAATTAAAGGGAACATTATTTCGTATGCTTATATGGGTACCGAATTGATCAAGGATGGTAACGGTCCAAGACCAAATTTTTGGAGAGCGGTAACAGATAATGACTTCGGAAATGGCATGCCATTTAAAAATATTGAATGGAAAAAAGCTTCTTTATTTGCCAAGGTATCCTCTTTTAAAGTACAGCAGGTCACTAAGAATCAGGTAGATATTACTGTGACGTATCAACTTCCTGGAGTAGATACCAAATTTGCTTCTGTGTATACTGTCTTAGGTACTGGGGTGCTAAAAGTACAAAATAGCTTAGAACCAACAACTTATAAAGGCGATATACCAAGAGTAGGTATGAAAATGCAATTGCCAAAAGATTTCAGCCAAATGACCTATCTAGGTCGTGGCCCTTGGGAGAATTATCAGGACAGAAAAGCTTCGGCCTTTGTAGATCTGTATACGTCTAATGTGGCCGACCAGTATGTTCCTTATATAAGACCTCAAGAGAATGGATACAAGACAGAAGTTCGGTGGGCAGCATTTGAAAATAAGGACCGGGCCGGGTTAATGGTGGTTTCTGCCATTGATAACAAAAAGAACTTAGGCATTAGTGCATTGCATATGCTTAACGAAGATTTTGACGCAACCCCAGGATTGGATTATGGTAAAGGCAATGTAGAAGAAGCCTATAGAATAGATGGGATGCCGGCCGTAAACAGTAGTAAACACACCATAGATATTAAGGAAAGGGATTTAGTACAATTAAATATAGATATGGAACAGCGTGGTGTTGGTGGTGACGATAGTTGGTATGCCAGACCACAGCAAGAATATCAAATAAATGGCGATGAGAAACATACGTATGGCTTTTATTTGATTCCTTTCCAAAAAGGGAACACCGATAGCTTTATAAATAACTTTAAAAAATATTATCCTTTGGAAAAGTAAGGGATAGGACTGTTTTTTCTAACTATTAGTAGTATTTTTGAGCCACTGTTTGGAGTTTTATAAGGTATTATAAAACTTCAGACAGTTTTTTTTAAGGAGCAATTCCAAATTATTTATTCAAGACGTAATTAAAAAATGAAAAGTTTAAAAATTTATTTGACGGCTGTTTTAGGGGGCATGGTTTTGCTCTCTGCCAATGCACAACAAGACATTACCACTGCAGAATTAAGAAAGCATATCGAGTTTTTGACTTCAGAAAATAACATAGGCCGTTATCCGGGAGGGAAAGTAAATAGAAAGATTGTAAAATACATAATCAATGATTTTAAAGAAGCTGGGATATCGCCTTTTTCAAAATCGTATACCCAAAAGTTTAAAGCCCAATTACGGTCTAAAGAGGGGGATGCCCCTAAAGGCAAGGCCAAGACATGGAACGTAATTGGTTTTATAGAAGGTAATGATGATACCTTAAAGCACGAATATGTGGTTCTTGGAGCTCATTATGACCATCTGGGTATGGGTGGAGGCCCTTCTACCAAATCAGATAAAATTGCGATTCATTACGGTGCCGACGATAATGCTAGTGGAACTTCGGCCCTGATGGAAATTGGAGAAAAATTGAAGGCTCACCAATCAGAATTAAAAAGGAGTATCATTCTAGTAGCTTTTGGCGCTGAGGAACAGGGATTATTAGGTAGTAAATTCTTCGTTGATAATCCTATTGTGCCGATTTCACAAATTAAATTGATGGTGAATATGGATATGATAGGAAGGTTGAATTCTGAGAACCATATTTATATGGGGGGAGCAGGAACATTTCCTGGCGGTGTAGAATTAATGAAAGAGTTAGGGCCTCCTTTAGGACTTACCCCATTGGTACATGCAGGGTCCGTAGGCGGATCGGACCATGTCTCGTTTTTCAAAAAAAACATTTCGGTTCTTGGTCTTCATACCGGTGGTCATCCGCAATATCATACTCCGGAAGATACCATAGAATTTATTAATTTTGAAGGACAAAAAAGGGTTAGTGAGTATATATTCCAGGCTATTATGAAAGTAGCAAGTACTGATTATAAAATGGAGTTTATTTATCAGGAATAATCAGGGTCCTGAGTATTCTTACATTATAAATATTTAATATCCCCGAAGTTTTGCTTCGGGGATATTTGGTTTTAAGTAGTATTTTATTGGTAACTTTACCCTTCATTATTTTTGAAAATTAATTTATAGAATGAGGAGTCTTAACATATTTGGTGCATTGTTGTTGGTTTTGCTCACGGTGCAATGTAAGGAAGATAAAAAAACAGTGGAGAAAAACGCTCCACAAAAATCAAGTCTGAATGAATCATTTTCGGCAGAGGTTCTCAGTAGCCTTATTTATGAAAAGCCATCAAATATAAAGACACCTAAAGGAATGGTATGGATTCCTGGGGGCGAATTTATACAAGGGGCGGTACCACAAGACAAAATAGCCATGGCTCATGAAAAACCTGCCCATAGGGTAGCAGTCGATGGGTTTTTCATGGATGTAACCGAAGTTACCAATGCCCAGTTTTCTAAATTCGTAAATGAAACCGGATATATTACAGTGGCAGAAAGGGCTATAGACTGGGAAGAAATGAAAACCCAAGTACCCGAAGGAACACCAAAACCACACGATTCTATATTACAGCCAGGGTCATTGACCTTTAAAAAAACAAAAAACTCGGTCCCAAATCTATTTGATTTTTCCCAATGGTGGAATTGGACCGTTGGCGCTAATTGGAAACAGCCTAATGGTCCCGGAAGTAGTATTAAAGGAAAAGATAACGAACCTGTAGTGCAAGTGGCATACGAAGATGCATTGGCTTATTGCAAATGGGCCAATAGACGTTTGCCAACCGAGGCCGAATGGGAAAGAGCGGCAAGAGGAAAAAAAGAAGCCAGTATTTATTTCTGGGGCGATGAGGATACCGTTTTATCCCAAATGGCGAATACTTGGGAGGGCGAATTTCCTGTAAATAATAGTAAATCCGACGGATTCGAAGCTCGTGCAAAAGTGGGGTCATATCCTCCAAATGAATTTGGGTTATATGATATGGCCGGAAATGTTTGGGAATGGACCAGTGATTGGTATAATGTAAATTATTACCAAGAGCTTCTAACATCACAACAACCAATAGTGAATCCTAAAGGAGCAGCTACGGCCTATAACCCCAACTCCCCATATGCCAAAGAAAAGGTTATGAAAGGAGGTTCGTTTTTATGCAATGCTTCCTACTGTGCTAGCTATAGAATTTCTGCTAGGATGGCAAGTAGCTTGGATTCTTCCTTAGAACACCTAGGTTTTAGGACTGTAGCTACAGTAGAAATGTTGTCTGCTAACAAGCCATAAGTCATAATTAAATTATGAGACCCTTTTAATGATTTATAAATGTATTTAATACATTTATAAAATAATATTTCTATTTTTGAATATAGCAATTCACAAACTAATATAAATGCAGTTTTTAGAAAACTTTATCCCTCAACTGGTTGTCGATTCTCCAGGTAGAATTAATATTATCGGAGAACATACGGATTACAACCTAGGGTATATTTTGCCGACGGCTATAGATAAAACAATCAAATTCAGTTTTCAAAAAAATGGATCTGAAAATACATGTCAGATATACAGTCTAGGCTACGACACCGGATTTGAAGCTAATTTGGATTGTATTGAAAAAAGCGAGGTGCAATGGGAAAATTATATTCTTGGCGTGCTGCACGAAATAGCACTAAGGTCAGATAAATTAAGGGGGTTTGACTGTACAATAGAAAGTAAATTGCCTATAGGATCTGGGGTAAGTTCTTCTGCAGCCTTGGAATGTGGTTTGGCCTATGGTCTGAATGAACTTTTTGATTTGGGCTTATCTAAAATGGACATAGTAGAATTATCTAGGGCCGCTGAGCATAATTACGTGGGTACCAAATGTGGGATTATGGACCAGTACGCTTCAGTAATGAGCAAGGAAGGGCATGTAATTCTTTTGGATTGTGAATCTTTGGCAGCTACTTATATTCCAATGGAAATAGCGCCTTATAGAGTTTTGTTGTTAAACACTAATGTATCGCACAGTTTAGCTACGGGAGAATACAATACAAGACGTAGCGAATGCGAAACAGGAGTTGCCATGATTCAAGCACAAAATTCAGAAGTAAAGGCTTTAAGACATGTTGATCTCCAAACATTGGCGACCTATAAGGATACTATGGACCCTATAGTGTATAAACGCTGCAGTTATGTCATTGAGGAAAACCAAAGGGTTCTTGACGCTGTAAAAGCCTTAAAAGATAATAATTTAAAAACCCTGGGGGCTTTAATGTATGAAACTCATCAGGGCTTAAGTGAACTGTATGAGGTAAGTTGCCCGGAACTAGATTTCTTGGTAGATTTCTCCAAAGGAAGGGAAGGAGTTTTAGGAGCTAGAATGATGGGTGGTGGTTTTGGTGGCTGTACCATTAATTTGGTCCACGAAGATGCCATGGAAGCTTTTATAGAGGCCGCTTCCAAAGCTTATACAGAAAAGTTTAATATAGCGTTAACGGCTTTTGAAGCCCAACCAAGAGAAGGAACTTCTATCGTAAAATAAATACTATGTCTAAAGAGTTTAACAACAATCCGCATAGAAGACTTAATATACTGACCGGAGAATGGATTCTAGTGTCTCCGCATAGAAACAAGAGGCCATGGCAAGGGAAAACAGAAAAACAAGCTGAAACAGATCGCCCTCAATACGATCCGGCCTGTTATTTATGTCCTACCAATAAAAGAATGGGTGGTGAAAATAATCCTGATTATAAAAAACCGTATTCTTTTGTCAATGATTTTTCGGCCTTGTTGAACGATGTCAAGGAGGAAACATATGAAAATGGACTCCTGTATGCCGAGTCTGAATCTGGCCTTTGCAAAGTTGTTTGTTTTTCACCTGACCATTCGGTAACCTTGCCTCTCATGTCTATTTCGGCCATATCAGATGTTATTTCTCTCTGGCAAAAGGAATATAAAGAACTGGGAAATATGGAAGGTATTAACCACGTTCAGATTTTTGAAAACAAAGGGGACGTTATGGGGTGTAGTAATCCTCATCCCCACGGGCAGATATGGGCTCAAAACAATATACCTTTGGAAGTAGCGAAAAAAATAGATAGACTGAAGGATTATTGGGAGAAAAACCAAAAAAGTATTTTGGAAGATTATGTGCAACAAGAGTTAAAATTGGATGAACGTATTATTCTAGAAAACGAACATTTTGTGGCTCTAGTGCCTTATTGGGC
This sequence comes from Arenibacter sp. 6A1, assembly GCF_012272855.1. GTDB lineage: Bacteria > Bacteroidota > Bacteroidia > Flavobacteriales > Flavobacteriaceae > Arenibacter. Next base: position 13,706 of record NZ_JAAXCQ010000011.1, read on the forward strand.
TGTATGGCCCTATGAAACTATGATACTTCCCAAAAGAAAAATAGCCCATATAGGCTTGCTTACGGAGAAGGAAAAAGTTTCCTATGCAGAAATTTTAAAGGGCATGACGATTAAATACGATAATATATTTAAGACTTCTTTCCCCTATTCTGCAGGGATACACCAAGCACCAACAGATGGAGAAGAACATCCCGAATGGCATTTTCATATGTCCTTTTATCCGCCATTATTACGTTCGGCTACCGTCAAGAAATTTATGGTAGGCTATGAAATGTTTGCAAACCCACAACGTGATATCACTGCGGAACAGGCGGCCGAAACTTTGGCATCCTTACCGAGTATTCACTACAGTAAAGTATAGTAACAATAAGGTTTCCGATGTATAACCCATACAAGGGCCATGCATCGGGAAAATCTTATGATTTCTTAGGAGGGATTGGTATGTTAAAAGTAACTTTTGTTCTTCAAAGTGCCAAACTAGTAAGATAGGAGTATTGTAGTCCAGGCTAAAACAAAAAATCAGCTGTGTTAGTGGCTTCTTTGTTCTTGGATTTACTCATCTAATAAGATTTTTAACTTTGTCAAAATAATAACTTCCGCTTTATTTTTATTGGCAAAGGCAGCCGCGATTTTATTGGAGGTATCCCAGATTAGTTTTTTTATAGGAATGGTGAATTTTGATTTATGCTCCCTATAAAAATCGCTGAACTCTTTAAAATATATGGAACCCTCATGTTCTTCATTCTGTAACCAATCAAAAACAATTTCGATTTGGTATGCTGTGTCAGTACCAAATTGATCCTTAAAATCCTCCAGGGAAACCCAATTTTCACGTACCGCAGCATGTAGTTTTTCAACCTCACTAGGCCTAACTTTATTGTCGGCCATAGCAATTGCATAGAATAATTTTCCTAGATTTTGGTAGAACTCATCGCTTATTTTATTGGATTGTTCCATGTCTTATTGTTTAAGATTAGTAATAAATTCAAACCATTCACCCCAAAAGAACCAAAAGCAAGGAATACTTATTGTGCTTTAGTTAACAGCTAACTTCTATACTTTAAAAGGACATCTCAGATTCGTTATAGTCCGTTAATGAATGAAGGGCATTTTTAATTCTCATCAATTCTTTTTTAACCTTTTCTAGGGTAAAAGGATGGTTATAACGTATGGATATAGTTTTGTTTTCCACACTGATATCTAGAATTCGTAAATCTAAAATTCTACTTAGATTTCTAATTATAATGCGTTTGCACTGCTCGGAATTAAGATCCGGTACTTGGATTAATGTTTTCATTACAGTAAGATTTTGGGTTTAATGCTCAAAAATAACCACTCAATTGTAGATAGTAAATGATATATATCATAACAAAGGGGACATAATTTGCGTTGCTTTGTATTAACGCACTCATTTATCAACAAATGATAGTTGTTTTATTCCAAAAGCGATGAAAAAAATAGTATTGGCCATAGATATTGGAGGTACTAATACCAAAATAGGGTTGGTTACCAAGGAAGGTAAGATTCTAGGGGCAAAGGTATTCGAGACTCGAGCAAAATTGCCCTATAAAAACTTCATGCAAAAGCTCGAAGAAAAAGTAAATATGTTGCTTAATGAACACAATGCTTTTTTTAGGATAGAGGCGATTGGCGTAGGAGCACCCAATGTTAATATTCTTACCGGAAATATGGAAAATCCACCTAATTTAAATTGGGGAGCTTCGGTTCCTTTAGCTAAATCTATAGAGGAAACATGGAAATTCCCCACTATAGTGGCTAATGATGCCAATGCCGCAGCGATAGGCGAAATGACCTTTGGAATGGCCCAAGGAATGAAAAACTTCGTGATGTTGACCCTTGGGACCGGATTGGGGAGCGGTATAGTGATTAATGGACAATTATTGACCGGTGAACACGGCTTGGCTGGGGAATTGGGACATACCAAAGTAGATCCCTATGGCCGACAATGTAATTGTGGCCTAAGAGGGTGTTTGGAAAATTATGTTTCCGTAACAGGGATAAAGCGGACCGTTTTTGAACTTATTTCTGAAATGACGGAAGACTCCCCTCTAAAAAAATTAAGCTTTGATGACCTAAAAGGAGAAATGATCGCCGAGGCAGCCTTAAATGGAGATCCTATTGCCATAAAAGCTTTTGAACTGACTGGTGAAATTTTGGGAAGTAAATTGGCCGATTCCGTCGCACATTTAGATCCAGAGGCCATTATCTTGGCAGGGGGATTGGGAAACGCCGGAGATATCTTGTTAAATCCGACGGTAGCAAGTATGGAAAAAAACCTGTTTACGGCTTACAAAGGAAAGATAAAAGTCCTTATTTCTATGGGGCCAAGTGCTAATTCCATTTTGGGCCCCGCAGCATTAGCCATTAATAACCTCACCTATTCTTCATAGAGATGTAATTTGTTTTTTAGGAAAATGATCTCATCTTGCATTTTTTCGATTCGATCTAACAAATGATTGATTACTGCTATTCCCTCTAAATTGATCTCTAAATCTGAGTATAACCTAAGAATTTTTTCGGCCCTTGGCAATTGTTGAAGAGGTATGTACCTTGTTTTTTCCATAGAAATCAACTCTATTAGCCCATAATCATGTAGTTCCAATATAAATTTGGAGGATATATTATGGCTTATACAGAAGTCGGTAATTGCTATATAATGTTCGTTTCCCATGATTAGGCGTGTTTTTTAAGGGTTGCCAACTCGCTAAACAGTTCTTTCTCCTTTGGGCTTAGCTTTGTTGGGACCACAATATTATAGGTAATATATAAATCGCCGAACTGCCCTTCTTTTTTGTACACAGGAAATCCTTTTCCCTTAAGTTTTACTTTAGTTCCGTTCTGAGTCTCTGGTTTTACTTTTAGTTTTACTTGGCCTTCAAAGGAGTCTACTGTGATATCTCCACCCAATACGGCCTTGTAAAGATCTAAATTTACCGTGGTATACAAATTGTTGCCGTCTCTTTTAAACGGCGTATCGTTTATGATAGTGAAACTAATGTAAAGATCCCCATTGGGTCCGCCTTGTTGTCCTGGTCCCCCATGGCCACTTATCTTAATAGTCTGCCCATTTTCTATTCCTGCCGGTATGTTGAGTCTGATTTTTTTATTGTTGATGGTCAATGTTCGCTTATGGGACGTATAGACATCCCTAATATGCAATTGTAAGGAGGCATTTAGGTCTTGCCCTCTAAATTTTACTCTTCCTCTGCCACCAAAATTTTGGGAACCCCCAAACATAGATTCGAAAAAATCCGAAAAATCCTGTCCACTATAACCTTGTGATGACCCAGAGCTTTGCGGACCATAACTGTATTGTCTAGATTTTTTTGCCTTTTCAAACTCTTCGGCATGTTGCCAGTCCTTACCGTATTGGTCGTATTTTTTACGGTTTTCAGGATTGCTCAACACCATATGCGCTTCATTAATTTCTTTAAACTTTTTCTCGGCTTCCTTATTGTTGGGGTTTATATCTGGATGATATTTTCTGGCCAACTTTCTATAAGCTTTTTTAATATCGCTTTGGCTGGCACCTTTATCTAAATCAAGAACCTTGTAATAATCTATAAATTCCACCTTGTTGATATTTATAATTCAATAATAGATTGAGTGTATTGTTAAGCTACTATTTTTTCTGCTGTTTTTACAATATTGAAATTCTGTAATGGGTAAATAGGCTTCAGAGGATATGATCTCATTTTGTTTTGAAATTCAAAAGGGTAGGGGCGGTAATTTTGAAGATGTCTTTTTTTGCTAGTTTGAAAGACTCCGTAATATCGTGCATCGTTTTTTTAAATTTTAATTGTTTTTTGATTAATTCCAATGCCGTTTCTTTTGGTGCAAAATAGGGAATACAAGCAAGCTCAAATTTTCGATACTCAATTTTTTGGATGAGCTTGTCACATTTAATTCTTAGGGACTCAAAGCGGATTAAAACTTGCCTTACATCGTCCAAATTTTTATTTTCTGGACTATTGGAAAAATACCGGTCCAATAAAAGCTGTAAAACAATAAGTTCTTCCTTGTATTGGGATAAATCGGACATCCAATCTTCTAAAGAGTTGTAAATTAAGGATATATTTAATGGTTGTTTGTTGGTTGATTGAAATGAATCCATAATGATGTTGTTTATTTTTATAAATTTAAGGAGCCCTTTTTGGTCGTGACATGATTTAAATCATTTCGACCTATTGAAAAACAGCTTTTTAACGGTGGAAATAGAAATTTTATCAGCTCCTATTTTAAAGAATACGAAAAAGAATCCTTAAGGGCATTAATATTAAAGCAGCTCGGATAATGAAGACTTTTGAAGGGAACAAGTCGTTTTTTCTACTGCTTACCCAAGCGGTATCTCAAGGAATTGTAATAATAAATCAAGAAAGTATTATTATAGCTGCTAGTGAACGTACCTATGCCATGTTTGGATATTCGGAAGATGAGGTAATAGGAATGCCTATAGAAGGGTTAATGGTTGACCAGGATAGACAATCTTGTAGTGTTGCGGTAGATACCGTGTTTAATAACATAGAAAACATCAACATAATTTCTAGTACCCCATTAATAGGACAGCGGAAAAATAAAGTGGAACTGCCTTTGGAAATAGTTTTGTTTAGGTTTCAAGATCATGGCCGAAGATACGCTTTAGCACTGTTTAAGGACATGACTGCTCTAAAAAACAAGGATGTTGAAATACATGAACTGCAGAGTCAATTAGAATTAAAAATAAAGGAACGAACAAGGGAACTTCGCGATACGGTGGCTATTCTTAAAAAAGAAATAAAGCGAAGGGAGAAGGCCGAAGCCCAATTGGCCTTGACACTTCAAAAGGAAAGGGAATTAAATGAATTAAAGACAAAATTTCTTTCCCTGGTATCCCATGAGTTTAAAACCCCCTTAGGAGGTATTCTTACCTCTGCCACTTTGGTAGGGAAGTATAAAACAACTTTAGACCAAGAGGTAAGGGATAAGCATCTAATTAAAATTATTGGTGCGGTACAGCATCTTAATTCCATTTTAGACGATTTCCTCTCTGTAGAACGATTGGAAAAAGGGAAAGAGGTTTACCATAAAACAAATTTTTCCCTAAGTAAAATTGTCAACGATGTCATTTATAACGCTAATATGCTTTTAAAGAGTGGGCAACGCATTAATTATCCAGCAAATATAGATGAAGTTGTCATTCGGCAGGATGAGAAAATTGTATCTTTAGCATTAACCAACTTGTTGCACAATGCTATTAAATATTCTCCAGAAGATATGGAAATTGATGTACAAGTGGTATTGTGTAAAGAAAAAGTCATTTTTCATATCATAGATAAGGGGATAGGAATTCCCTTTAAAGATCAAAAACATATTTTCGAAAGATATTTTAGAGCAGAGAATGTTTTGTTAACCCAAGGTACCGGTATTGGTCTAAATATCGTAAAATCGCATATAGAAAACTTAGGCGGAAAAATATATTTTAGTAGTGAACATGAAAAAGGCAGTACCTTTTCATTAGAGTTTCCTCTCATAGAGCAAACATCCCAAAAATAGACATGAAAGTGATAAAAAGTGCTTTTTAAATCTTTCAAAAAATGAGTATATGAGCAAAATTTTAATCATTGAAGATGACCCGTTATTACGCGAAAATACTGCGGAATTATTAGGTTTGTCTGGTTATGAGGTGTTTACGGCTGCCAATGGACAAAAGGGGGTTAAGGCTGCAAAAGAACTGTTGCCAGATTTGATAATTTGTGATATTATGATGCCGGTGTTGGATGGCTATGGGGTTTTAAAGGTGCTTTCTATGGAAGAAACCACCAAATTTATCCCTTTTGTTTTTATGTCGGCAAAAACAGAAAATAAGGATATCCGAAAAGGGATGGCCCTGGGGGCCGATGATTATTTGACCAAACCCTTTGAAGAAACAGATCTTCTTGGGGCTATCGAGAGCAGGTTGGCAAAAATAGCCATCCTAAAAGAAAGAAATTCCTTGGCGTTGACAGTAGGGGACGTTTTTCAAATTGCGACTATCGATGATTTAAAATGTCATATTAAAAACAAAGGAAAATCGTATGATTTTAAAATAGGAGAATACGTATATAAGGAAGGGGATCATGTAAATATGGTGTTTATTATAATAAGGGGGGTCGTTAAAACACATAGATTAGATGAACAAGGAAAGGAATTGATTACGGGAGTATATAAGGAGAGCGATTTTTTTGGGTTTGGTTCCTTTGGCAATACGCCCTTTTACGCAGAATCAGCAACCCCCTTAGAACATACAACCTTGGTAGGGTTAAGGAATGAGGAATTTCGGAATATATTACAACAAAACAGTCTGCTTTCTTATGAGTTAATGAAACTATTAGCGGTAAACCTTTCAGAAACTAAAACGCAACTCTTGGAAATGGCATACGGATCGGTTCGTAAAAAAACGGCCAGTACCATTTTAAAATTTGCCGAAAAACTAGAAACCGATGCGGAAGGGTGTATTCATATCTTACGAACAGATCTGGCAAGTGTCGCTGGAATGGCCACGGAAACATTGATAAGAACCCTCTCGAGCTTTAAAAAAGAAGGCCTAATAGAAATAAAAGATAGAAACATTAAGGTAATCGATATTGAAAAGTTGAAAAAAATTCAATAAAATCAGGTGTTTTGGCTTGCTTAAGGCAGTATGATAATAATCATTTACTAACCGCTGATTCTCAAGTATTTTTAAGGAAATAAGTTGTAATCCTAGAAGACATGAGGCAAATCTTAATTCCAACCGATTTTTCCAACAACTCTTGGAATGCCATTAATTATGGACTACAATTTTTCAAGAAATCTAAATGTACTTTCTATCTTTTGCACATCATTCCAATATTCTCTTTTTCAGAATCCTTAAATGAATCAGCGAATTCATCGGCCGATCTACAGGAACAATTGTTGACTGAAAAACAGGCAGACCTACAAGAAGTGATCGATAAGATTGAAAAGAATTCCCTGAATCCAAAGCACCGTTTTATAGGTGTTGCAGTGTATGACTTTTTTATAGATGCTATTCGGAAACAAGTATCGGATAACCATATAGATATGATCGTTATGGGAACCAAAGGGGCTTCCGGTCTAAAAAAAGTAGCTATAGGAAGTAATACCGGAGATGTTATCACTAAAGTAAAATGTCCCTTATTGGCGATTCCTGAAAACTCTCAGTATCTAAGACCAAAGGAAATAGCATTCCCCACAGATTTTCATATGGGGTTCGATTTAAAAGTGTTGGATACACTTTTAGATATAGCCAATAGAAATAAGGCTATAATCAGAGTACTGTACATTTCTAAAAAAGAAGAAAGCTTAAGTTTGGAACAAACCAAGAACAAAGATTTTCTGAACGATTACTTTTCAGATCTGCAACATAGTTTTCATTTTGTCACAGGAAATAAAATGGAAGCCGCTATACAGAGTTTTACAGAGCGCAATGACATTGATATGATTGCCATGGTTGCAAAAAATTTAAATTATTTTCAACGTATTTTATTCAAACCAGCCGTAGAAGAAATAAGCTACCATACTAAAATCCCGTTTTTGGTTTTACACGAGTAATTAACACGCAATGTATTCCATTATTAAAATCTCCTTTTTGATGTTATCCTTTGGATTTTATCGTATTGATTAAGGCCGCTTTTTGTACAATTCCAGATTCTCGCCACACCTGTTGCCCATTTTTAAATAAAATCATCGTAGGGACTCCGCGTACATTGTATTTACTGGCTAATTCCTGGTTTTTGTCTACATCTATTTTTATGATTTTTACCTCATCGCCAAGCGCTTCTTTTACTTGTTTAAGGATAGGAGCCAAAGATTTGCATGGTCCGCACCACTCTGCGAAAAAATCAATTAAAACGGGACTATCCGATTTTAAAAGTTCATTAAAGCTAGTTTTCATGTTTTGTAAGATTTATAGAGATTACACCTACTTATTGTACGTTTCTAAAAGGAGTATTGCCTATGTGGCCCTTTTAATTGATGGAAAATTCTTGAAATAGCCCTAAAACATATTTCTTTAATACCTATTAGTATTCAAATATACCCTTTTTAACCTGATTGATATCATGTTTATTTACAATATGTAAGGTTAAATTTGAACGTATAAGCTAGTAAAAATAACCCATGAGAAAAGTTTTGATTCCAACAGATTTTTCCGACAATGCTTTTAACGCATTAAAATACGCCTGTCAAATTTTTAAATACGAAACCAGTGAGTTTTATATTATGCATGCTTATGCGGATGATGTGTACAATCAGGAAATTAATACCGATCGCAGTTTGTTGGAGGTAAAAAAAGAAGAGTGCTTTCAGGAATCTGAGATAAAGCTCAAAAATATTTTGGCTGAGATTAAAAAATATTCCCCAAATCCAAATCACACTTATTCTACGCTTTCCAAATTTGGTTCGTTAATAGATGAAACAAATGACTTGGTTAACGAGCACAATATGGATATTGTCGTCATGGGAACCAAAGGAAAAACCAATGACCGGCATCTCACCTTTGGCAGTCATACCCTGCAAGTATTAAAGTACATTCAGAGTCCTGTATTGGCGATTCCTGAAAACTACGAATACAAAGCACCTAAAGAAGTGCTTTTTCCTACCAATTATTTGGTGCCGAACAAACGCAGGGAACTTAAATTATTATGTGAGATAACAGCCTCCTTCAGGTCATCGATACATTTATTGTATATAGACCCTATAAAAGTATTGACACTCCGACAGGAAGACAATTTAGAGTTTATTAAAAACTCTTTAAAAAAGGCAAAAATCATCACGGCCACTAGTGCAGAAAAGGACAAAGCAAAGGCTATTACCAATTTTATAACCGAACATAAGATAGATATGTTGGTGATGGTACATACAAGACACTCCTATTTAGAAGATATGTTGTACCAATCTACCATAGACAAAATAGGTCTGCATATAAAGATCCCTTTTCTGATTTTTCAAAACCTAGCTCGTTAAAAAACTAAATACGATCCCTTATGAAGCGCATTTTGATTCCTACCGATTTTTCCGAAAATAGCTATAAAGCAATAGCTTATGCTTTACAGTTGTTAAAATCTAAAAGCTGTACCTTTCACTTGTTAAATACGTATACTCCCGCAATATATCAGGCCGAGTATTTATTGCACAGTCCGGCACAAATAGGGTTGGGCGATATTTACCAGACAAATTCGGAGACCCAGCTAGAGGGATTAAAAAAGAAGCTTACCACCCAATTTAAGAATCCATTACATGAATTTGTGACCCATACAGCCTTTAATGTATTAGTAGACGCCATTGATGAGTTGGTGAGTAATGAAAGTATAGATCTCGTTGTGATGGGTACACAGGGTGCTACAGGTGCCAAGGAGATTTTCTTGGGAAGTAATACCGTACATCTTTTAAAACGCGCTAAATTCCCTGTTTTGGCCGTGCCCAACAACTACGGGTTCAGGCTTCCTAAAAAGATTTTATTTCCCACAGATTATGAGATAAATTATAATACTGTCTTATTAAAAGAGATGCTCTATTTGGCAGATATTCATAATGCCAAGATAAAGGTGATGCATATATCACAAAATTACGAGCTCAGTGCAGAACAACAAAAAAACAAAAGTAAATTAACCGAACTTCTTGCAGGGGCGGTACATCAATTTCACGACCTGCCAGATCAAGGAATAATTGAAGGTATAAACAGCTTTCAGCAAACTCATGAAACAGATGTTTTGGTCATGGTTAAAAACAAACACAGCTTTTTGGAAAATCTTTTTCTTAAACCTGTCATTAACCAAATAGGATTCCATACTAACATCCCCTTCTTGGTGCTGCCTTATAATTTGTTACAGGAATCTAAATGATTTGGTAGAAACTAAATCTTGCCAACCTTAAATGTTTTTTAATTTGCAGTGATAGCTATTGTTGTTTGCTCTGGAACAAGACGGTTTCTGCCATTTTTAAACGTATTATGGCCATGGTCTTCACAGTCATGAAATTTACATTTACCAGCCGAGTTAAATGGATGAAAATATGGACAAAAGAATTTTATTGCCGACAGATTTTTCAAGGAATTCCCTTAATGCCATTATATACGCATTGGAATTTTTCCAGGATCAAAAATGTCATTTTTATATTTTGAACGCCTATTTGGTAAACGGATATTCCATAGACGATTTTAGAGTGCCCGTACCGGGAAATAAGGCTCATCAAACAGCTCATAATGCTTCTCAAGAGAACCTTCAAAAGGTTCTGGAAAAACTAAAACTTCACCAAAACGTACACAATCATACCTTTCATACCATATCAACCAACAATTCCTTGAGCTATGGTGTTAAAAATATAATCACTAAAAAAGATATCGATCTGGTGATCATGGGTACCAAAGGGGCTACCGGGGCAAAAACTATTATTTACGGCACCAATACGGTGGCAATTATGGAAGAGGTCACTGAATGTCCGGTGATGTCGATTCCAGAAGAATTTAAATTTTCTCGGCCCAAGGAAATTGTTTTTACCACTAATTACAAAGCCAGTTTTAAACGTAGGGAACTACTTCGCTTAATAGAGATCGCAAAAATACATCATACCCCAATAAGGGTGCTACATATAATGGAGGACCTTGAACTTAGTTCATTGCAGCAAAATAACAAGGAATTACTCGAAGGTGTTTTAGAGTCTTTGGAGCATAGTTTTCATCATCTTTCACCAATAAACATCCATAAGGGAATAGGGGCCTTTATTGAAAGTAGGGGGAGCGATATGGTAGCCTTTTTAAATAAAAAGCATCATTATTTCAAAAGTATCTTTACCAACCCCTTGGTAAAAGAAATAGGCTACCATGCTGATATTCCAGTCCTAGTGCTAAATGATTATACCTAAAAGAATTTAAGGCGCTGTTCTCATACCTGGTGCGATAAAACGGAAGAAATTCACTTAAAAATGAGGTTTTTAATTTAAAAGGAACAGCATTATATGATTTTTAAAACTATCAAAGTGTACCATTAAACTGGAGTTTTCATTTATAAAGTATTCAAAAACTCATAATAATTAATCATAATAAGTACCTTTGCATCTTATATGTCGACGTCCAAACTGTCTTAGTTGTCTGCGCCGGATAATTAGTCCATACAAATACATATCGAAGAGGTTTAACATTGACTAACCTTTAGAAAGTAAAAATTTTCAGTACTACTAGTAGTAGCATAATTTACGGTTCCCTTAATGTTTCTTCAAGTAGCCATAGACTTATTGGAGCAAATCGACAAGAAGAATTAAGAGCTGTTCGGTAACAAACGAAAGGATCTGGTATAGAAGGTACAGCTTTGTTTTTGGAACAGTTTTTTTAGTTCCTTTTTTGAACTTAAGGTTTTATCCTAAATATGCGGATATTCTTGTGTATTTTATACTTTTTTAATTAGTTAGGACCCTAAAAGTGTTTTATAAATACCTGGAATTTTTGCAGCAATAATAATTAAATACTAGTTTATCCAACTTTTAAAATCACTTAATGATAGAGAAAATCACTCATTTACAATTCCCAAAAACTATTTGCCTTGCATTTCTTGCCTTGCTAGTAGCACTTCCTGTTATTGCTCAGGAAAAACCGGAATTAAAAATTGGCGGAGCATTGCGTTTCAACTATAATTTATCGTCCTGGAAAGAAGGTCAGAAAAAGCGTGGTGGAGATTTTGGATATGATATGTTCAGGGTAAATGCCGAAGCAGCCTACAAAGGAATATTTCTGAATGCCGAATACAGATTGTATTCTGAAGGTTTTGGAGGTGGATTCTTAAAGCAGGGTTGGGTAGGGTATAATTTTAACGAACAAGATCAAATTCATATTGGTTTAACACAGGTTCCTTTTGGAATTCAACAATACAATTCTCACAACTGGTTTTTTAATTTGTCTTATTATGTAGGGATGGAAGATGACCATGATATGGGGGTGAAATACTTGCATTCAGGAGAAAAAATTGAATATCAATTGGCCTTCTTTAAAAATGCGGAGGAATTGAGATTTGGTAACTATACGGAAACTTCCCCAAACAGATATTCCTATGACATCACAGGTAGAAACAAAGAAGTAAATCAATTCAACGGTAAATTTATTTACAAATTTGGGGAAGAATCAGCCAATAGATTGGGCGTTTCCTTGGAATATGGGGGGCTCTACAATTTAGATACCGAAGAAATGGGCGATCATGCTGCTATTGCCGCTCATTACGAAATAACGAAAGGAAAATGGAATGGAAAAGCACAAGTTATTACAGCTTCCCATAACCCAGCGAATGCGGAAGGAGAATCTACAGATGTAGTTATGATGGCTGCCTACGGAGCGCCTTATGAAGTTGCTTCCGATTTTAATATGTATTCTTTGGCCATTTCCAGAAATGTTCCGGTAACATGGGGGCCTGTTTCAAATTTGCAGTTTTATAATGATTTTGGTTATATGCAGAAAAAGACCTTCGGATTTACCGATTCTTATATGAATGTAACCGGGGTTTTGGTCTCTGCCGGAAGTGTGTATATGTATATAGATTACGCCGCGGGATACAATCATTCTTGGTTAGGAGGAAATTTTGTGGACGATTTCTCCAAAGGGAATCCGGACGCCAAATGGGAAGCAAGGTTTAACATCAATATTGGCTACTATTTTTAAAATTCACACATAGTACAGAGAGGGTAAAACTCTTGAAAATTAATTACATTAAAAAACAAAATACTTTATGGCAAAGAAGATTATAAGAAGTGATGAAAGAAAACCCGTTTTCGGATTGGAGGTGAATGGTCCTGTGTTTTTTACATCGGCTATTACTATTATCATCATTATAACATTAACCCTGATGTATAAAGAAAGGGCAGAACAATATTTTACCGCAATCCAGGATTTTGTTTCAAGGAATGCCGGTTGGTTTTTTATATTAAGCATAAATATTTTTCTAATATTTATGATCTATCTGGCCTTCAGTAAATTTGGACAGTTACGGATTGGAGGGCAAAGTGCAAAACCCGAATTTAAAACTATTTCCTGGTTCGCAATGCTATTTAGTGCGGGAATGGGAATTGGATTATTGTTTTGGAGTATTTCAGAACCAATCTATCATTTTTTGAGTCCGCCAATGGCAGAAGGCGGAACTGCCGAAGCTGCCAAGGAAGCCATGAAATTTACCTTTTTACACTGGGGATTTCACGCCTGGGCCGTGTATGCATTGGTTGGATTATCCCTAGCGTATTTCACGTATTCTCGTGGCCTTCCCCTTACTATTAGATCGGTTTTTTATCCTTTTTTAGGAGATAGAATTTACGGAAAAATTGGAGATGCTATAGATATTTTCGCTGTACTCGCCACTTTATTTGGCCTTGCCACTTCTTTAGGAATGGGGGTTCAACAAATTGCGGCCGGATTAAATCACCTTTTTGGAGTGGATAGCGGTGTACAAACTCAAATTATGCTAATTGCCGGAATAACCTTGGTTGCTACCATCTCAGTTGTTTTGGGAGTCGATAAAGGGGTGCGGATTTTGAGTGAGTGGAATATGAGAATAGCGGTGTTATTTCTCTTGATAGTATTAATATTGGGGCCAACGATCTTTATATTTAAGTCCTTTGTACAAAATACAGGGAATTATTTATCCGGATTTCTTGAAGTTGCAACTTGGACAGAAAGTTTCACTGGTTCCAATTGGCAAAATACCTGGACCCTTTTTTACTGGGGATGGTGGATTGCCTGGTCTCCTTTTGTAGGAATGTTTATTGCCCGTATTTCTAAAGGGCGCACCGTGCGTGAGTTTATTTTAGGAGTATTAATAGTGCCTGCAATTGTAACCTTTTTTTGGATCTCAGCTTTTGGTAGTACAGCGATCCATCAGGCACTTCTTGGAGATGATATTATTATAAATGCGGTAAATGATAATGTTGCCACCGCTCTGTTTGTGTTTTTGGAAGATTATCCTTTTGCCTTTGTTCTAAACATTATTGCCGTAATTTTAATCGCAGGATTTTTTATTACCTCTTCAGATTCCGGATCTTTAGTGGTAGATAATTTAACCTCCGGAGGTAAAATAGATGCACCGGTAGGACAAAGAATTTTTTGGGCCATTGCAGAAGGAAGTATTGCAGCGGTCCTTTTAATAGGGGGCGGGTTGCAAGCACTGCAAACAGCCACTATAGTAACAGGACTGCCCTTTGCAGTGATTTTATTGATTATGTGCTTTTCCCTATACAAAGGCTTAAGCGAAGATTTGAGAAAATTGAAAAAGCGGGAATCCCAAAAAGAACTTGAAAATTACGAGGAAATAGTTTCTGCCATCGTTAAAAAACGAAATATTAATCAGCAAAACAATATTAAATAATTCTACTCATGACTGATATAAAAAACATCCTGGTCGCCTTAGATCTTTCAGATATCGATACTACCCTAATTGAGTATGCATCATTTATTGCTCAAGCCCTAAAGGTTGATAAAGTATTCTTTGTACATAATATAAAAAAATATGAGATTTCAGAATTATTTGATGAACAGCTAAAGGAAATTAACCTCGACGAAATAATAGGGGATGAGTTAAATGAAAAGGTAGAAGAAAAATTTACCTCTTCTGCCGAATGGGAAGTCCTTATTTCAGAAGATCCTTATTCCGAATCCCTTATCAATTATATTGTCAATAAGTATCAGGTCCAGCTTGCCATAATAGGAAATAAAAACAGGTCAAAAGGTACTGGAGTCGTAAGTGGAAAATTACTACGTCTTTTAAAGTGCAATATTCTGTCGGTCCCAAAAAATGCGGAACCTGTTATTTCCAATATTTGGGCAGGAACAGATTTTTCAAGTGCTTCCAGAAAGGTTTTTGGAGTGGCAGAAAGTTTGCAGAGAGCCACAGCGGCAAAAGTAAAAGCGGTGCATGTATTTAATGTGCCCGTTCAGTTTTCTCCTTATATTCCAAAAGAACATCTCGATCTGAAGATAGAGAATCATTTAAAAGGGAAGTATGAGAAATTCATTAAAAAAATCAAATATCAAGGAGATTTAACTTCAGAAATTATTCCAGGAAGAGATAGCGGAGTTGCAGAAAAACTGCGTATCAAAGCCCAAACTTCCAAGGTAGATCTTATTATTGTTGGAGACAAAGGAAGAAACACCTTCTCATCCTTGCTTGTAGGGAGTGTGACCGAGGAGCTTTTTAATCAGGACTTGGATGTGCCTCTATGGATCGTAAAGTAGTACATTAAACCTTGAGAGAACCAATAGGAATGCGTTTTTCGATCGTACGTTGACACTTCTGAATGGGTGCATGGTCCGTATTTTCACAGACCTATAAATGACAATGTAGTCTCGCGAAAAACAAAATGAAGGGGCTTAAGAAATATTTGCAAAAAGGCAAATGTTTTTTAAGCCCCTTATTTGTAGTAGTTTATCTTCTTTTTCTTACCTTTAGTTATACGGGTCCTGTCCCCTTACCCAGTTTAGCGATTATTTTTATTACGAATTAAAATATTCTGATATGCAAACTGTAAAACTTCATTTCTTAGGTGCCTCGGGCACTGTGACAGGATCGAAATACTACCTAGAAACGTCTGAATGTAATATCATGATCGATTGTGGGATGTTTCAAGGATTAAAGGAATTGAGAGAACTGAATTGGAAGCCACTACCTATAGACGCATCAAAAATAGATATAGTACTGCTAACCCATGGGCATTTTGATCATATCGGGTATTTGCCAAGATTGTTGAAAGAGGGGTATAATGGTACAATAATAGGAACCGAACCTACACTGGCCATTACAGAAATCGTATTAATGGATAGTGCTAAAATTCAGGAAGAAGCAGCAGAAAGGGACAACGAGGAAGCCTTAAGTGTGCATCAACCTGCAATGCCTTTTTATACCATAGAAGAGGCCGCCCTGACGTGTAAAAAATTTCAGGTTGAAAAACGGGACAATTGGCACTCCCTATCTACAAATATAAAATTCAGGTATCGTTATAACGGTCATATTTTGGGGGCTACTTTCATTGAAATGGAGGTCTTTGGTAAACAATTTGTGTTTTCCGGAGACATCGGGCGACCGCTAGATTATTTATTAGATGCTCCGGAGCGGCCCCGTTGGGCAGATTATTTATTGTTGGAAAGTACCTATGGCAATAAATTACATCCAAAAGAAAATGTGGAGGAAGCCTTAAAAGCATTGGTCAATAAAACTATTCTGGAAAAAGGAACTTTAATTATTCCATCCTTTGCTGTAGAGCGTCTTCAATCTTTAATGTATATTTTTTGGAAACTTTACAAAAAAAACAAAATTCCCGACATCCCCATATTTATAGATAGTCCCATGGGAAACAATGTACTATCGGTATTCGAAGCTTTTCCGAAATGGCACAAATTAAGCCATGAAGAATACCTTGCCATGAGAGATCATTTTAATATTGTAAGTTCTTACCGGGAAACCTGGGAGACCATTGACGATCCTAGGCCAAAAGTGGTTATTGCAGGTAGCGGTATGGTCACTGGAGGAAGGGTGTTAACTTATCTGAAGCAACTTGTCGATATAACGACAACCACGGTACTGTTGGTAGGGTACCAGGCCGAAGGCACAAGAGGAAGGCAGCTGCTAGAGGGGGCCCATGAATTAAAACTCTTTGGGAAATACTATCCGGTTAAAGCTAAGATCGAACATTTTGAAAGCCTTTCTGCCCATGCCGATCAGGAAGAATTGCTACATTGGTTAAAAGAAATTAAAAATATTCCGGAAATGGTTTTTTTGGTGCATGGAGAACCCTTGGCTTTAGATGCTTTTAGGGTGAAGATAAAGGATAGTTTGGGATGGCTGGTTAAGGTGCCAAAACTCTATGAAACCGTTGAAATATTAATTGATGCAAAAACTGATTAATATCATAGCATTGCGCCTTTCAGTACAATAGATTTGTGGTTAATTAAGGGGGCAAACATGAAAAAGAGCTTTAATATAGAAGACCAGAATAAAAAACTGGAGGTATTATACCGAGACACGCAAAATTGGAAATCAAATCTAAAATTTTTGGAAGATGAGGCGCAGTTTATTAGCCAACTATTAAATTCTTATGTGTTTGAGCCGAATACCCCCAACCTTTTTGAACGATTGCAGGACTATGGGAATCGAATGACAACTGTGTCCCAACAAAAGAATGTTCTTAACGAACAAATAGCGAACCATGAAAAAAGTTTGGGAGGCATGTTGGAGTGTAAGGACGAAACCTGTGATTTTACCTACTATAATAAACACGAAGAACTGCAAAACGAGGTAGATCGTTGTTTAAATAGTTTTAAGGAGGTTAAAGCCGAAATATTTAATTATGCCGGGGGAATTTTAAAGAACCGAAAAGAAAATTGAGACCTTTTAGGAGAGGCGTGTAACATACCTTATAGCTGCAAGAAGTGAAGTATTCTATGATAACGACACAGGTCTAATTTTAAAGTCCGGTAACACTGCGAGGATAATTCCTCTTTAAGAATTCTGTACAATCTCCAAGATTTTTTCCTATTATAAAAAGTAATTGCCTTTATTGAAAAAAGGAGGTAACTTTCGCAATTAATTTAAGGTGGAAAAGCGTTTCCTAAAATGGCATATATGTGTTCATTGAGATTATAAAAAGATGGTATCTAGTCTCCTATGTAGATTGGGTCATGGAAAAATAATAATAATGAATTTTGATATTCTCTATTCTATTATAATAACTTTTTATAACTTTTGAACTATGGTTTTTATGGAAACACCTACTTTTGCCATATAACATGTATTGAAGATTTTGATTATGACAGAAAAAATAGAACGTTTAAAAACGCTGATTATAGGCTCGGGACCTGCAGGTTATACTGCAGCAATATATGCAGCAAGGGCAGATTTAAAACCTGTTCTATATACCGGAATGGAACCTGGTGGACAATTGACTACAACTACGGAGGTAGATAATTTTCCAGGGTACCCAGAAGGAATAGACGGACCTACCATGATGGTACAATTACAGCAACAGGCAGAAAGGTTTGGTACAGAGGTTCGAATCGGAATGGCTACGGCTGTTGAGTTTAGTGATGAGGTTGGAGGTATTCATAAGATTACTATAGACGACAGTAAGGTTATAGAAGCAGAAACGGTCATAATTTCAACCGGAGCTACTGCCAAATATTTAGGGATTCCTAGTGAACAAAAGCTAAGAGGTGGCGGAGTATCTGCGTGTGCCGTATGTGATGGATTCTTTTACAAAGGACAGGATGTGGCGATTGTAGGTGCTGGTGATACCGCAGCCGAAGAAGCTTCCTATTTGGCAAATATTTGTAAGAAAGTAACCATGTTGGTGAGAAAAGATCATATGCGTGCTTCAAAAGCGATGCAGCATAGGGTTGAAAGTCTAGACAATATCGAAATCCGTTACAACACTGAAGTAGATACCGTATTAGGAGATCAAGTGGTAGAAGGCTTAAGAATGGTCAATAATGTTACCGGAGAAAAAGAAGATATTTCTATTACCGGATTATTTATCGCTATTGGACATAAACCTAACACCGATATCTTTAAAGGGCAATTGGAAATGGACGAAACCGGGTATGTTATTACTAAAGGGAAATCGACCAAAACAAGTAAGCCTGGTGTTTTCGCTAGTGGAGATGTTCAGGATAAAGAATACAGACAAGCCATTACGGCTGCCGGAACAGGATGTATGGCAGCATTGGATGCTGAGCGTTATTTAGCTACTATAGAATCTCCAGAAGAGGTTTCCAAGGCATAAATAATATCTTATAAAATGTAAAAACCGCTCCTTACTTTGAGCGGTTTTTATATTTTTAATAAAGAAGTTATATTTTATTTGATTCGAACATAATTCTCAGAAAAGGTCCTGTTTCCTTCTTCGTCGACTGTAATTTGGCTGTAGGTATCCTTGTTCAGCACTAGTTCAAACTTAAATTCCCTTAAATCCCCTGCAATTTTCACCATGGTGGCAGACATGTATTCAATATTTTCGGTCAGGGAGTTTTCTGTGGTCGAATAGCTACCATAACCAAACCATTCCGAAGAATCTATAGGGACGTAACGGGTCCACATAACTTTTCCGTTATAATACATTTTAATTTGCCGATAACCATCCGTGGTCGGAATGGTTTTAATAACATCGGTACCATCGTAATTGTTAAAGCTAACAAGCTCCCAAGTACCTTCTAAGGAGTGTTCGTTTTGTAGTTTTGGAGATGTAAAATTAGTTGCTGAAACTAAAAATAACACCATAAAAACCAATCCAAGTAGTTTTTTCATGGGGTAAGGTTTTAGTGATATATAATATCATGATTACCACAAAAAGTTACAAAATAATTTAGACATAACCCATAAAAATGAAAAAAATATATTATTAAGATTGATTCTTGAGAATAATTTAATTTATGGAGAAAAAAATGTTTTAAGCAACAGTGAAAGTCTTTCAATATCCTTTGGCGTGTGTTGGGCATTGATAACAATTCTGCTCTTCATCTCGGCCGAGGCGTCGGGATAATGAAAATTGGTCACCAACACCTTATTCTTTTCCAAATATTCTGATAGGGCAGGGTTTTTAAAACTAAATGCCGGGTGATATGGCATGCTGGTAAAATGGATGTTTTGACCTAATTTCTGCTTAAATAAAGCAATGTTCTTTTGTAGTGCGGTCCTTTTCTTATGGAAAATCGCAGTGGTTTTTATTAGCGTAGCCATGGCTGCCGGGGCAGCTGGACTAGCACCTCCAAAAAAGGGGGTGTTTGTAAACTGGTCGATTCTTGATTTTGTCCCAAAAATGGCGCCGGCCTGTATACCTAAACTTTTTCCTAATGAACAACAAACGATAAGCTCCATTGGAGCTAGGCTTAATAAATAGCGATACATAGAACCTCCTTGTGTGCCCAAAATTCCAATACCATGTGAGTCGTCGGCAATGAGGATGACCTTATCTAAGGGAAGCGATTTTAAGCCTTCAAAATCGGGGTAATGAGTACCCGAAAAATCTACGGTATCCAATAAAACTAAAGGAACGATATGGGGCTTCTGGGCCAAATGTTCCCTTAAGGCAATAGCCAGGCTTGCAAAGGTACTATAGGAACAAACATTGCTTTTGGAAAGAGAAGCATGGGTGTTTGGGGCGTAAAAAAATTCAAATGTGGGCTTATCAAAATATTGAACGACCATTTGTCCGGTTAAGTAACCCGAAGAAAGCGTGGTACAGGCCTCGCTACCTACTAGGTTGCATAGATAGTTTTCTGTTTGTTCATAAATCGAAAAACGGATGTTCGAATTCCTGGAAGCTCCATAATGGGTACCGTATTTTTTTATATTGGCGATGTGCAGGTCTTGAAAATCAGCATCGCCCTGTAGGCCTAGATAGGAAGTACCGCCAAAATATAAAAACTCCTCTTGTTCCAGTACAATGGTTCTACCCGGAAACTCGTCAATATAATATGCCATTATCGCATTTTTATACCGCTTCCCCCTACGGTCGGAAAAACAATATTTCCGTTTTTTTCTATAATAACCCCATCGGCAATATCTTCCTTAAGAAGCATGGCTCCATCCATATCAACATAATCTAATTGCGGAATAAGCTGGGCAATGGCCGAGATGCCTACGCTAGATTCCGTCATACAACCTACCATAACCTTAATGCCCATGGCTTTAGCCTCGGCGATCATGCGTCGGGCAGGAGTGAGTCCGCCACATTTGGTCAATTTTATATTGATGCCGCTAAAATGAAGTCCACATTGCGCTACATCAGTCTCAACAATACAACTTTCATCGGCTATTACAGGGAGTACACAATGTTGCTTTACTTTTTTCATGCCTTCCCAATCATCGGCCTTTAAAGGTTGCTCAATAAATTCGACTCCTAGCTTTTGTAGGATCGGAGCATTGGCAATGGTCTCTTCAGCGGTCCAGGCACAATTGGCATCTACCCGAAATATAGCATTGGTATGCTTGCGCAATTCTCTTACAATGTCGACATCTTCCTTAGTGCCCAGTTTTATTTTATAGATAGGCCAAGGCGTCTCCTTCATTTTCTCTACCATTTTAGGTATTGTGTCTATACCTATTGTATAATTAGTAATGGGGTAGGTGCTGTTGTCTGTTTGCCAAATGTCGTACAAGGGCTTGTTTGCTAGTTTTCCGTATAAATCATTGGCGGCAAGGTCTAAGGCACAAATAGCAAAATTGCTTAAGTTTTTAGATACCAGAAAGGCATGAAAAGTTTCGGGAAGAGTAAAATTGAAATTTTCGATTTCGTTTCTAACGGCCTCTATTTCGGCTCTCATACTTTCAAAAGTCATCTTGTAATAAGGATTTGCCGTGGCTTCGCCATAGCCAGTTTCCCCATCGAGAGAAAGACCAACGATCATGGAGTCTTGAAAATCGTGTGATTCGCGAGAAATACTAAAAGTGTGCTTTAAAGGAAGCACATACTTGGTGATACTTATTTTCATAGGGATGGTTAAAGGACTAAGATAAACAAACGACAGCGCTTTTAAAATGAAAACCCATTGAAAATTCAATGGGTTTTTATATATATTAAAAAGTTCCTTTTTAGGGGTGTTAAGATATGGGGGTCTTAAAAATGAGATACACTGCCCGAACTCGTTTTGCGTTGTGTTACCTCTGCCTTTCCAGTATAGGAAATATGGCCTCCGCTACTGGCATCGGCTTCTAAGGAGCTAGAAACGTTTATTTGTATGTTGGCGCCGCTGCTGGCCTCGGCTTGACACTTGTTGGATAGTAGGTTTTTGGCCTCTATAGAAGCACCGCTACTAGCTTTTGTAAATAGGTTACTTACCTCACCGCCCAAGGTAATGGAAGCACCGCTACTACTGCCTACATTGATATCTTCTGCCATAAGCTGCTCTACTTGAAGCCTAGAGCCACTGCTGGCACCGAGTTTTACATTTTTGGCGGTAATAGTGTTTTTGGATCGCAAATTGGCGCCACTAGAGGTTTCCAAGGAAGTAATCTCGGGTAACATTACAAAAACTTTTTTGGTAGCCTTCCCTATATTTTCCCGGGCGTGGATCCGTAAGGTCCCATTTTTTATGTCTGTACCAATAAGGTCTAACACGTTTTCATCGGCTTCTACTAAAATCTCGAAATCATTCCCTTGGGTAATAAAAACGTTTAAACCTGCCGAAGCTGTGACGGCTGTAAAGTTTTCCTGAACGGGGCGTCGCTCTTCGGTAATAATGCCGTTCCCCTTTTTGCCTGCTCCAAAATTAAGATCAAAGCCACAGGAGGATATTAAAATAGCGATGATTAGGCTGATTAAAATTCGTGCTAATGTTGTCATGATGGTTGATTTTTGATTGATAAATGTAAACTCTATTTCTAAGAAAAATTAAATATCGATGATGGATAGTAGTATTTGAGGGACGAATTGTATGTCTTGTAGCTAGTTCCCTGTCTTAATTTTTACACCGTTCTCGTCAATTTTCATTTTAAAAGAATCTCCATTGTCTTTGAGGTCAATGTCGATACCTTCCTTGTTGATTAAAATTTTATTGTTTTCCTTTTCATCGTGCTCCTTTTCTGTGGGACAGTTTACACATTCCAGGGCTCCATTAGCTCCCATTTGCCACAGGTAATCCTCCATATTTAAAAAGTCAATATCACGATCTGTTTTTGTGCGATAACCCAATTTGTTTTTTGCCGATTTATCTAACCGTACTACGGTTTCTTTAGGAAGGTATAGGGTAACCCTTACGTCCTGTGACCTGATCTTATTTGCTGCGGCAGTAACAAAAAATCTATCTAAAATTAGTTTGTTGCCTTTTAACTCATAATTATAAGCGATTTTGCCAGCTCTATCTTTGGCATCGTTGAAAGAGTGTCCGCTGGCGTCCTTGGTGATTTTAATATGTGCTTGTTCGTCATCGGAAACCTTCAAGTTAAATCTGACTTCATCGTTAAACAATACCTTTTCTCCCTTATCGTTGTAAGCAACCCTCATTCCGTCAAAATCATAATCCTCCTGATATTCATATAGGTCACTGCTTTTCATAGCAATTTGTAAGGTGTCCAAGGGAATATTATAAGGTAGTATCTCTTTGGTGGTAGTACTTCCGGTATAGGCATGGGCTGTTGCTTGCTGCACTCCAAGGACAACCAAAGCTACCATTGACAGGAACCAAAGTCCTACTAAGGAGTATTTAGCGATACTTCCGATAGATTTAAGATTGTTGATCAAAACCTTCAATCCCAAATAAAGAAGGAAGAAAAACGGGATTCCGATGGCAAAAAAGGAGAATAAGGATACCAGCCAAATAGGGGTTCCGGTAGAGTTTATCATGTCGTAAAAATCAATTCCAGGGATGTGAATGATGTCTAGGACCCCGACGGTAAAAAGACCAATAAACAAACCCACTAATCCGGCGGCGCCAAGGATAATCAGAAAGATGCCAAAAATTTTGCCGATGATTTTAAAAAGAAAGGTGATAATCTCTGCTAGGGCGTCAAAAAAATTTTTACTGCCTTTTTTGACTTTATTCCCTACTTGTTCATAATCTACATTTTTTACCTTTTCCGCAACATCCTCAAAGCCTTCTTTAACTTTTTTTTCAATAGTACTGATGTTCACGGTTTCACCGGTCATATCCAATTTTTGAGCTGTAGTAACCGCCTCAGGGATAAGGATCCATAACAAGGCATAGATGAATACAAATCCACCCCAACTAAAAATGGTCAGTAGAATCCAGATGAGCCTTATCCAAAGGGCATCGATTCCAAAATAGTGCCCTAAACCAGCGGAAACACCCCCAATATATTTGGACTCTATGTCACGGTACAATTTTTTGATCCTAATGGGGTTGGAAGCCCCTTTGGGAATATCTTCAAAGATATCTTCGTCTACCATATAATCTTCTGGTTGGCCCATAATATTGATAATTTCATCGACCTCTTTTAAGGTGATTACCTGTCTTTCGTTTTCCATTTTCTCGTGGAACAACTCAGCAATCCGAGCCTCTATATCAGCAATAATTTCATCGCTTCCGCTGGTATTGGCAAAAGACCTTTTTATGGCCTCCAAATACCGCTGCAATTTGCTATAGGCTACTTCATCTATGTGGAAGAATAAATTGGCCAGATTTATATTTATTGTCTTGTTCATTTTTGGCTATTTTTTGTATTTGTAATTAGGTTCGTTGCATTTCTTAATTCGTCCCAAGTAGTGTCTAGTTCCTTTAGAAACATTTTTCCCGTTTCTGTTAGGGTATAGTATTTACGAGGTGGTCCCGAAGTAGATTCCTCCCAACGATAATTAAGAAGCCCTGCGTTTTTTAACCTTGTAAGCAAAGGGTAAATAGTTCCCTCTACAACAAGCATTTTAGCGTCTTTAAGAGTTTCTAGGATCTCAGAGGTATATTTGTCCTCCCCGTCTAAAATAGAGAGAATGCAATACTCTAAAACGCCTTTTCGCATTTGCGCCTTTGTGTTTTCAATGTTCATAGTGGCATGATTATAATAATTTAACTGTTCGTTTTTTTGAGCCGTAAACCATTCAGTTGTGAAGCTCTAATTGATGATGGGCAATGGTTCCTACTTAAGGGAACACATTAATTGATTTGATGAATAAACTCTGGTTTGAAGTGTGATGAGCACTTTTATAAGTTGACTATTTTATAAAATTTATGGTTAACGGGTATTTAAAATCTTGGCCTTCGTTACTCCTGATGGTTGCTAAAATGGTATAAACAATATTTATTATTGATAGCATTACCTGCCCCAAAACAAGTATCCCAACTGGCCAAATAAAACTTGGGATATGAAAATTTTGACTATCCAGATGTATAGAGAAGTCCTCAAAATTCATTGGAGCAATAAAATTGAAATTTTCCCAAAAGATGACTTCCGATATTACGCCTATAAAAAAAGGGATCGTTAACATAACTAAGAACAGGGAGTACACCAAAAGACTAATTTGGAAATTTAAGGCCCGTTTGCCCTGTTCGGCAACATATTCATATGTCTTCTTGTTGGCAACCCAAAGTATCAATGGAACAATAATATTTCCAAATGGAAATAAATACTTAGAAAAAGTAGAGGCATGTATGATGGAGGCCAAATTTCTTTCGTGTTTATCTACTGTTGTTACCATAACATAATAGTTTCTTATGCAAATATATGTCTAAAAGAAGGTACTATGCAAAGCAAAGTACTGTATATTAACATAAATTTAACTTTTAGTCCTTCGGTTTTTTTCAATACTTTTAGAAAAAATAACTATTCATATGGGGGCAAACGCAAGTAAATTCAACACCTTTACCTTTTTTAAGCTTCCATCGGCATGGTGGTGTGGCGTACGGCTACGACATTTAGATGAAGAGAAGGCCGTGGTAACGGTACGGCATAGGTGGATTAATCAAAATCCGTTTAAATCTATGTTTTGGGCCGTTCAAGGAATGGCTGCACAACTATCGACAGGAGCTTTGGTAATCAGTAAAATAAAAAGCAGCGGTAAAAACATATCCATGTTAGTAGCGAATAACAAGGCTTCATTTACAAAAAAAGCTACCGGAAAAATTACATTTAGTTGTGACGATGGACATCTTATTCAAAAAACTGTAGAAAAGGCGGTAAAGACGGGAGAAGGGCAGACCTTATGGATGACATCTGTAGGTAAAAATGAAGAGGGAGTTGTGGTTTCTACCTTTAATTTTGAATGGACCCTTAAGGTGAAGGGGTAAGATCAACTGTAAACTGCGCTAATTAGTAGCGTTGGTATGTAGTTTGGCAGCTGCGAATAAAGCCCCAAAACCTACAGAAATAAAAGGGGAAAATAGCTAAAAAACTTATAAAATACGCTTTGTTACTTGTAACAAATTGTACTTTAGTTTTACCTATAGAAAGATTTTAGGTTAAAACGAAGAGCAAACAGTTTATATCGTTTTACCAATTTTAGAGTTTAACAAGATAACTTACAGAAAATGAACGCACATGAAATAGATTACCGTATTTACGGGGAAGAAATGCAATATGTAGAAATAGAACTCGACCCTCAAGAAGCGGTAGTCGCCGAGGCAGGTAGTTTTATGATGATGGATGCCGATATAAAAATGGAGACCATTTTCGGAGATGGATCGAACCAGGATAGCGGCGTTCTGGGAAAATTGTTTTCTGCAGGGAAACGATTACTTACCGGGGAAAGCTTATTTATGACGGCCTTTTTAAATGTTGGGCATGGGAAAAAGCAGGTGAGTTTTGCCTCACCATATCCGGGGAAAATAATTCCTATTGACCTTGCGGAAAAACAAGGGAAATTTATTTGTCAAAAGGATGCCTTTTTATGTGCCGCGAAAGGAGTTTCCGTAGGCATAGAGTTTTCACGTAAACTTGGCCGTGGACTTTTTGGTGGGGAAGGGTTTATTATGCAAAAGCTAGAAGGCGACGGAATGGCCTTTGTACATGCCGGTGGTACTATGGCTAAAAAGGTCTTGGGACCAGGCGAAGTATTAAAAGTAGATACGGGCTGTATCATTGGTTTTTCACAGGAGATAGATTATGATATCGAATTTGTAGGAGGTATTAAAAACACGGTTTTCGGTGGAGAAGGCCTGTTCTTTGCAACCCTGAGAGGGCCTGGAACAGTCTATATTCAATCCTTGCCATTTAGTAGGCTGGCAGGCAGAATCGTTGCTTCTATTCCTGGAGGAAAAAGCAAGGGCGAAGGAAGTGTTTTAGGGGGATTGGGAAATCTTCTGGATGGTGATAACCGTTTTTAATAGCACGACATATAATTTCCCCTCCCCCGAAAGGCGAGGGGAATTTTTTATACTAAAAGAACTAATTGGCAAAATGAATTTTAAAAATGTATTCGAATTTCTCGAGCAGTTAAATCGGAACAACTCCAAGGAATGGATGGATCAAAACCGAAAATGGTATCATGAGGTGCGCGATAGTTATATTGCTTGGCTCAATGGTTTGGATCTTATGTTAGCGGCGATTGATGATGAATACTATCCTACTCCGGGAAAAAGAGGTATTAATAGAATTAACAATAACCTCATGTTCCATCCCAATAAACCCGTCTATAAAGATCATTTTGGGGCCGGACTGGATAAGGAACCCAATAAGGGCGATTTTTATATAGAAATAGGACTAAAGCATTGTATGTTGGCAGGTGGACTCTGGCGGCCAGATCCAAAGACCTTAAAAAGTATTCGTGAGGGCATAGATTATGATGGTGAAGAATTAAAAAAAATCCTGAATAAACCATCTTTTAAGGCAGCTTTTGGTGGCTTGGTAGAAGACGAAAAATTAAAAAATGCCCCCAAGGGTTTTAGCAATGATCATCCACATATCGAATTGTTGCGGAATAAAACCTTTGCGGTGATGCACCCCCTAACCAAAAAAGAAGTACTTCAGGATGATTTTAATGATAGAATCATCGAAATATATAAAGAAATGCTCCCTTTTCGCCGCTACTTAAATAGGGCGGTGACGGTATAACTGCAATAAAATTAGCTGTTTTCAACGCTTCAGTATCCCATAAAAAAACGATAATTTGAAATGAGCATGACCGAAAACTGTACGCAAATACGAATTCGGCTAGGCGAATTACAAATGACCGTTATAAAGCATTAAATGTCTACATATGAAAAATAATAAGGTAAGAAATATAAAAAAAGAACTCTTGTCCGACAATTGGTATACCTTGGAAAAGGTGACTTTTGAATATGAAAAGGAAGAAGGAGTATGGGAAGCTCAATCCCGAGAAGCCTATGATAGGGGTAACGGAGCCGCGATCCTTCTGTATAATCAAAACAAGGGAACCGTAGTGTTAACCAAGCAATTTAGGATGCCTACCTATTTAAACGGCAATGATTCTGGAATGATGATAGAGGTTTGTGCTGGCTTGTTAGATGGTGACCATCCTGAAGAATGTATCCTAAAAGAGGTAGAAGAGGAAACTGGGTATAAAATAGAGACTGTAAAGAAGGTTTTTGAAGCTTATATGTCTCCTGGGGCTGTCACAGAAATGTTGTACTTTTTTATTGGCAGCTATGAAGATACGATGAAAGTAAGCGATGGTGGCGGAGCCGCAGACGAAACCGAAAATATAGAGGTGATAGAATGCTCCTTTGAAAGTGCTTTGGAAATGGTAGCCTCGGGAGAAATTAAAGATGCCAAAACCATTATGTTATTGCAATATGCAAAATTAAATAGGTTATGTTCCCCTGTTTGACACGACTAAAATTTTATGGGTGCAATTTCTAAAATAGCATTTGGGGGAGGTTGTCATTGGTGTACAGAGGCAATATTTCAGTCCGTCATTGGGGTGGTAGGAGTAGACCAGGGGTTTATATCCATTGATGAAGGGGATGACTCCTTTTCAGAGGCGGTTATTGTAAATTACCAAAACGATAAAATTGGGCTAGATGTTTTAATCGCCATTCACTTACATACCCATCGCAGTACTTCTGAACACAGTATGAGAAAAAAGTATCGCTCGGCCATTTATACTTTTAATGATGCTGATAGCAAAAGAGCGATAACCGCCCTGGAATTATTACAGGAACAGTTTAGTATGCCTCTAATTACCCAAGTATATCCGTTTAAGGCCTTTAGGTTTTCCGATGAAATGTTTCACAATTATTATTTTACCGATCCCAACAAGCCTTTTTGCGCTACTTATATAGCACCAAAACTAAAGGTGCTGCTGAAAGAATTTGGCCATTATGCAAATAAGGAAAGGATAGGTGCTTAATAGTTGTCGCGGAGCCATTCAAATATTTCTTGCATTTGCTCTTTTACTTCTTTGCTACTCTTTTTAAAATGATTGTTCATAAAGCTAAATATGAGAGTTTTTCCCGAATTAGTGAGCAAATAGCCACTTAGGCAATAATTATTTCCCAAGGATCCCGACTTAGCGTATATATAGGGGGTGTTTTTTCCGGGATAAGAGTCTTTTAAGGTTCCAGAAACGCCGCCTACAGGAAAATATCCCAATAATCGTTCTTGTGGGATTTCTTGATACATTTTATTTAAAACATAGACCATAGACGCTGGGCTAAACAAATTATATCTGGAAAGTCCGGAACCGTCTACCCAGCGTGGCGATTGAGGCATTTCTTGTAGGTAGGTGTCCAAAACATGGTTTCTTGCCTTAGCACTGCTTAAGGTGTCCGATAGGGTAGAGGAAGCCAGGATTAACAACTGTTCCGCTATAAAATTATCGCTCTCGAACATCATTCTTTTATAGAGCGAATCTGAAGGAATACCATATAGGGTCTTTTTTTCTGCAGCCGGCATATTTGGTACAAGGCTCAGTTTTTTATGTAGCGCTTCTTCCAATAAATTCTTTATAACCAGGCTGTCTACCAAAAAAGGAATCTCTAGGGTGTCCTTTTGGTCAGGTGCTAGATAAAAAAGATTGTCTGTTAGTGCTCTTCTTATAGCCTGCTTTTGCGATAAGATTTTAGGGCTAAAAAAACTAGGGCTCGCTACTATGGTGTCTGTTTGGTAAACAGACAAGGTATTCCCAAAAAGGGGAAGACCACTTCTTTCCGGGCTATAGCTTCTGTCATAGTCATCCCATGCCCATCCGGGGCCAAATTTAGTGTCCTGGAAATTGTTTAAATGAAGCGCAATGTTTGGATAGCCAGCGGCAAATTTTAGGGCCGTACTGTCGTTGTAATAATGATGTAATAAAGTAGGGTCGCCTGTACCTTCCATGAATAGGGTGTCGCCTAGAACAACATATTTTAAGGCTGGAATGTGGTTGGGCAAGGTTTTAAGGGAGGCATAGAGCGTGAAAATTTTGGTGTTACTGGCAGGGGTAAAATATTTCTGACTGTTGTGTTGGTATAGGGTGTCATTTTTTTGAGGATCGTAGACAAATACTCCTTGGAAGTAATTTTTGTTGAATTCGGATGCCAAGGTTTGGTCTATCGTAAGGTGTAATTTTTTATGTGGTAGTGATTTACATCCAAATAATGAAAGAAGAAGTAGGAGGAGGCCTGACAGTAGTTGAAGGCGTTTTCTTGTAGGTAAAATTAAGGCCATAAATTGGGGGTTGGTCGAATTTAAATTCATTTTATCTATTAATTAACAACATTATTGTAATATAATATATCTTTATTTAGTTATATTAGTCAAACCAATCTAAAAAATGAATTTGAAATATGGCAAGAGCTATGTTAGAGTACACTAAGACTGTACTCCAAAAGGTTAGTTTTGATACCAAACTATTTTGTAAAGAATTGGAAAAAGCAGTAACACGACTATTGCCTTTTGAATTAGAAGAATTAAAAGTCTGGGTACAAAGATTTATATTTGATAAGCCAGAATTACGACCAAGTTTACTTTGTTTAAAAGCATAATTAAAAAACCACTTTTTTAAAGTGGTTTTTTAATTGTTAGGACTTTCCCTAATCTGATGCATAGGAAAGCTAAGGATGATGTTTATAAATGCAATACGATTGTTTTTATTAATATCGCGAGACTGTTATACCTATAACTTTATTTATTAAGGGGACTTACAATCTTTACATCCTGAAAAGTGATAGCTCCTCTTATTACACTGGCGATAATATCGTAAAGAGCCTCGGTGATCTGTATTTTAAGTTCACTTTTATGGTAAATGAGACTTACTTCTCTAGCAGGGGAAGGGGCCTTAAAAAATTTGAGGTTTTTCCTTTTTTTATCGTCCAGCTCCAAAGTGTTTAAGTAGGGTAAAAGCGTCATGCCCAAGCCTTCGTTGGCAAGGTTGATCAGTGTTTCAAAACTGCCACTTTGCAGTTGAAACTGTTCTTTTAGATTACTTTTAGAAGCATTACATAAGTTGATGACTCCGTCTCTAAAACAGTGTCCATCCCTTAACAGAAGCACATCGTTAATGTCCAGGTCTTCCGGGACCAGTTCGGTTGTTTTCTCCAATCGGTGCAGTTGAGGTACATAGCCTACAAAGGGTTCGTAATACAAAGGCCTTTCCTTGATAAATTCAATTTCTAATGGAGTGGCGGCTATGGCCGCATCTAAATGTCCATCCTGTAAATTACGGATAAGGTTTTCGGTACTCTGTTCCTTGATAATTAAATTTACTTTCGGATATTTTTTTATAAAAGTCTTTAAAAACATGGGCAATAAGGTGGGCATTATCGTAGGGATTATGCCTAATATAAACTCCCCGCCTATAAATCCTTTTTCCTGATCTACAATATCCTTAATTCGGTTGGCCTCATTCACTATGTTTTTGGCCTGATCCACTATTTTCTGACCTACCTCGGTAATGGTAATAGGTTTTTTTCCTCTGTCGAAAATGATAATATCCAATTCCTCTTCGAGCTTTTGCACTTGCATGCTTAAAGTAGGCTGGGTTACAAAACTTTTTTCTGCGGCCAAAGTAAAATTTTGATGTTCGGCAACGGCCAATACGTATTGTAATTGTGTTATGGTCATTCAGTATAATTTTAAACAATAAAAATATGAAAACTATCAGTAAAAACTATGCTGATTTGGGTTTACTCCAATATTTTAGGGCGATTCTTATTAGAAGGTCTAGTTCTGTAGTAGGATGAGTGAATTTTTGGCGGATCTTTATTATTAGTATAAGTAAATACTATTTCAAGATCAATATCATAGATGATGATTAGGAGCGAGCCTAATTTCTTTTATGTAATTTGGAGGAAACTTTAAAAAGCAACCATATGAAATTAAATAGTATAGGACTCAGTGCTAGTAAGTCTAAAGTAGTAAGTGATGATTTAAATAAATTATTGGCGAATTTTCAGCGCTATTATCAGAATCTTCGTGGTATTCATTGGAATATTAGGGGAAAAAGATTTTTTGATTTGCATGTTAAATTTGAGGAGCTGTATACAGATGCCAATATAAAAGTAGACGAGATCGCCGAGCGTATTCTTACTTTGGGCGGGGTTCCTTATCATACTTTTGAAGATTATATTAGCAATGCAAAGGTTCCGGTTGGAAAAAATATTTCAAAGGACGAGGAGGCTATTCGGTTAATAGTCGACTCCCTACAGGAACTTTTGATTATTGAAAGAGCCATATTAGAGACCTCGGCAGAAGCTTCCGATGAGGGGACCAATGCTATGATGAGCGATTTTATTACCGAACAGGAAAAAACTGTATGGATGATGAAAGCTTGGTTGGCAGAAGAGATATAAGCTGCCACTAGTTACTAATTAGGAAATAGGAAAGGGATACCCCGCGTTAGGGACCGCGGCGGCATCCCCGCCGCAACGCAAGGGATATAGCCAAGGGCCCGCCCGACGTAGGAGGGAACGCCCAAATTAATAGAGCAACCCTAGTACAAAAGAAATTGGAATTGAAACGATTTCATTTTCGACAGATAGTGGCTTTTACCCTTTAAATATGGGGTGATTTTAAACATACTTCCCCCACTAGACGTCAGAAGACTAGTTGCTAGGGAAAAATATAAATAATGCGACAATAGGAATGGGTGTAAATACCTACTTCTATTGTTGCATTTTTAAGTAGTAATCTGCAGAATGTTTTCCCGATCCGTAAAATAGAAAGAAAACACATACCAAAAAGGTGATACTGGCCAACAATAGGTTGTTAACATTCATTTCTCCGAAGAAATTTACCAATATGGCCCCTACTAAGATAGGCAATTGTGCTAATACCGTTAGACGGGTAAGCAAACCGATGACTAATAAAAAGCCGCCTATAAAATGTGCAGGTGCTACATAGTGCATTATCCAAATACCCATAGGCATGTTTTGGAATGGCCTGAATATTTCGGCCATTTCTATGGGATTGGACATAAATTGGATTCCTTTTATAAAGAGAAATACACCCAGAGCTACTCGTAACAGGTCCAATGGATAATAAGTATGTGCATTGGCCCATTTGTTTAAAGACTTAATTGTATCCATGATGTACTATTTTAAGTGTGTTATACTCTAATGTACTTATTTTTAGTAAAATATGAAAGATAAAAGAGCTCTAATAATGAGCGGATTCACTATTTTATAAGCGCTTTTAGCAGGGGTTCGGGCGTCATAAGCCTTGGTATTGCTCTTTTAATACGAAGGCCATAAATGGGTTTATTAGCCTAGCTTCCCCATTGGTGCTTAAAAATAGGCCAGGAGGTACTTTTCAGTACCAGCCTAAATGAACATAGGGCTCCATTGCTTTACTGCCTAGATGCTGCCAAAACTTTTGCACCAAGACCGCTAAGTGCTTCTTTGTAAATCCACAACTCTTCAGACTCCCCGTTGGTCGTATCTTCAATCTCTTTTAAAAAGTTCTTAAAACTTCCAGAGCCATACACTTCTTCAAAATGTAGGGGAAAGGAGTCCCTGTTTCCCATCCAAGCAGATTTTTCAAAGAAATCTACCCATGCAAAATCCATTCCTTCCATATTCGCCATGTCGTTTATGTAGATGCCATAGGGATGATCGGGCATTTTTTCCAAATATACCTTTTGTACTTTTTTTACGACTTCCATAAATTCCATATGTTTAAATCGCTTTACATCGACCACAAATATCAAAAGGTTTTTTATGGTGAAATCCTTGCTGAAATTTGATAATTCGGGATGAAACCTCCAATAGTGTTGTTCGGTTTCTGGGAGCATATATGGAAGCACATTGGTATTCCAGTCCATGTCATGTCCTTCCTGTGCAGGTCTAGTATCCAAGGCGCTCCAGGGTAGGGGCCCCATCACCCAAACATACTTACCGGCGTTTTTTCCGTTTGCAATCCAATATACCCTTGCCCCATATATACCTTGAGCATGGTATTTTTTGTTGTGTGCTGCCATCCCGCTTTCAAATTCCTGTATTTTTTCTGGATTTGCGGTAAGCATGGCATTTTCAATGACGTTGTACTCCTTGGGAGCCTGTGATATTACCATTAAAGGAATGAGTAATACGAGATACATTATTGTTTTCATAAGATCTATTATTTAAAGGTTCATATTCTAGTGTATTTTGAAAGGGGAATTGTCACGCTCGGTTTCTCGCCCAACATAACCGTAACTACGAATGGCTTTTCTGTGCCAATCACTATGTTGGCAAGTCATTTTATGTGGTCTACATTTTATTATAGTATAGGTTGTTGCGATATTCCCTACAAATCCGATTAAAAGCAGTTATTTTAGTTGCCAAACTGAATTGATTAGTTTTTCGCAGTTGCTTTTTTACCCGGTTTTTGTTTATCCAATTTCTCGATGGCTGCCAGGTATTTGGATAAATCATAGTATCCCTGCTCCAATACAATTTTACCGTTTACAAATTGAAGGGTAAGATGTATAGGAATGACAAGCTTTTCACCGGTGGCTGCCATGGTGCCTTCCCAGGTTCCCCAGAAATTCACCCATTTTTGCCCTTTGTCGTCTATTATCATTTCACAAAACATAGCTTCATCCGAAAATCCGTACTTGGACAAGGGCTGTAAATTGTTTTGTAGGCCTTGTTGAATTTCTAAAGGGGTAGAGGGGTCTATGGTATTGTGACGCACTATGGCCGTATCTGCATAATGACTCAGCCATGATTCCCAGTTCCCTTCATTGTAATCCTTTACCAGTTCCCGAACTTCATTAACCTCTGGAGAGGTATTTGTATATCGAGTTATTTCTTTTGGTTGGCAACTTGTAAAAAAAAGGACCATTAGTCCGTGTAAAATAATGGTTTTCATTAGGTTGCTTGTTTTTGTGGTTGTTTCTATATCTATCTAATCGGAGTACTATTGGTGGCTCAAAAAGTTACTTCCAAAGCTTTCGTCAACTTCTGGTCTTCAGGTTTTAGTTCGTTGTATAGTTCTAATTTCAAACCATGACATGGTCGTTCGTTTGTCGAGTTTTGGCTACCGACTACACTTCCTAAATACGGTGTGGCTACCCTTGTTATCCGTAAGAGGAATTCGGGTTTTAACGGTTGCGCATTGGCTTATTTTGGGGCGTATTTTAAATCAGGTCTTATTTCACCCTGCTTTTGTTTGTACTTTAATAAGCTGCTAAAGAGCTCGCTCATAACAGCTTGTCCCTCATCTCCCAGTAATTCGTCGTTTTCTATACTTCGGCTGGCATAATGTAGGGCATCCTTTGCCGCAATAGCTACTAAATAATGTTCGCCATCGGTTCCAAAACCACTGCGATATACCCTATAGTGTACAGGCGATCCTTTTCTGGTAAACAGGTCTTTTACGGCTGTCATATGTTCTTTTACAACAGCCCTATTGCCTGGCGATACATATAACCAGTGCATGGTCCGGAAATTTTGCCCTTCTGGGGTTTGGGTAATTCCATAGGGCATGTAGGTGAGCTCCTTGTCTAAATGTATGATATAGTCGAGTTCGGTATCATAGCATTTGTCCATTCTCGTAAAAATCTCGCTTACCTTTTCTTTGCCGGCTTTTTCCGATAGTTCCATAAAAATTTGCTGATGCACATCTGCCATGCTTTTAATAGGAGACACAAAACTATAGCTGGCGTCATAAGTATTTAGGGTAATCCATCCCGAACTTTGTATCTCATGTGTTTTTAATAGGTTTAGCAGTTCTTTGACCGTTTTTTCATATTCGGATACCATCGATAACTTTACTAGGTCTTCGTGTACCCAATATGCCTGTGAGGCCTCCTCTTCCTGTCCCTGGACAGATCCCAAAGGCAGGAATAACAGTAATGCTCCAATGAATTTTATCAGTTGTCTTCCCATAGTACGTTGTTTTAACGGTTGTCTAATTTATCTGCGAAATTGTTATTTATAAGGAGGACATTTTCTAAGGATATCCTATTATAGCTAAGGGGTTCTAAGAGGCTTTCCTAGATCTGAGAATAGGGTGACGCCATGGAAAATGAGGCCCTTCGCAAGCACTATCATTCTTAAAAGGTAGGAGGACTATAAATTTTCCTCCCTTGCACTTTTATCCCTTTAGAAAAGCTAATCCACGGGTTTTTATGATCTTTTACTAATGAGGAATTGATATATCCATATAATAGCAATAGCCCTTATAGGATTGAAAAGCGATTTTAGAATTTGGAGTATTCTAAGTAATACATTTTATTCACTATAACTAAACCGTTAAGGACGAAGACATAGCTTTTTTGTCCAAAGCAAGGATTTTATTTACCAAGTGGAATTTGGAAATAATATTCGTATATTTATTATCCCCAGATTTTTTAATTATATATGATTAAGAAATGGGAAAACTCGTCCACATATTCCTTCTAAGTTATTTGATCTTTTCGGTGACTCCCTTTGGTTATAGTACGGACTTTAAGGAGCATAAGGCAGATGCGAATAAATTTGTAATACCACAAGATATTGGCACATTTAAGGGGGATTTTTACGATAGGCACCTCTTTCCTTCTTTATCGGATCAATTGGATTTTAAAAAAGAAATTTTCATCACAGCAGTCAGCAGTGTAACAGGATTGCTACCATCAGCATTAGGGCTACTTGAAAACGAAGGAAATGTCCCCTTGCAAATCAATCAAGTTCCGAAACAATTTACTGGCCTGGTCCTAACCCCAAGTCTATTGGGCTTGTTATTGTTTTTATTGCTGGTCGGTTTTGTGAAAATTATACAAAGTAGAAGGAAAAATCATTTTCTGCTGTTACAGGTCCAAAAAAAAGAATTGTTAATTCAAGAGATCCGCCATAGGGTTAGGAACAATTTTGAGGTGGTATCTAGCCTGCTTGCCTTGCAAGCAGCCTACGTAAAGGACCAAAAGCTAAAAGACAGTCTTCACCACTTTCAGACCCGCATTCAGAGTATGAATATGATACATCAAAATTTGTGTCAGGGACACCAATGCGAAGCTATTGAAATGTCTGGTTATTTTAAAAATTTGGGTGCCTATATGCTCCATACCTACGGGCTAGCGGATAGGGTGCTAATAAAATATGAATTGGAAAAGACAAGCCTACCTATAGACATGGCAATATCCTTGGGATTACTAGTGAATGAATTGCTTACGAATTGCCTAAAACATGCCTTCCCAGACGGTTTAAGGGGCACGATAAGCATTGGGCTTATAAAGACACCCCTTCATTTAAAACTATGGGTCAGTGATGATGGGGTGGGCATGGGCAATGTCATGGGAACAACAGACAGCGGTTTTGGCACCCAATTGATGCATCTTTTAGCAAAACAATTGGATGGGGAAATGAGACTGAATAAAAATGCTGGTACCTCCGTGACTTTTGAATTTCAACAACCAAAAGCTGTCTTATGATACTCGAAAAAACTAGAATTTTGGTTGTAGAGGACGATATGATCGTCGCAGCAAATATTTCCCTGCAATTAACAGCCTTGGGATATGAAGTCACTGGGATAGAATCGAGGGGAGAAGAAGCCGTGATGCATGCAGGCCTAAATACTCCCGATATTATCATTATGGATATACTACTTAAAGGCACCATAAACGGAATAGAAGCAGCAAAAAAGATTCAACAAACCCAGGAAATAGCTATTGTGTACCTGACTGCAAATACGGGTGAAGCTACTTTTTCAAAGGCGAAAAGTACCCACCCTTATGCCTTTATCCCCAAACCTTTTAATTCCCTACATTTAGAAAGGACCATAGCCTTAGTGGCCGAACAGATAAAGGACCATATAGGGTATAAATTACACAAACTCGAAAATTTAAAAGTACTTAAAGATCGGATATTTGTTAGGCACAACGGTAAAATGATAAAACTGCTGCTCGATGAAATACTCTATATTGAAGCCGATAGGAATTATAGCAATATTGTGACCCAAACGGGAAAATATCTCATCAGTACAACCCTCAAGACGGTAGAAAGTGAACTAATGGCCTCTGGTTTTATACGGGTACACCGGTCCTATATTGTCAATATGTCAAAATTAGATGTGGTAGCAGATCATCATTTGGAAATCAAACGAAAAGTAATTCCCATTAGCAAAGGCCTCAAAGATCACGTTTTAAAACATATACACACCATTTAAGGTCGCTAGAAACCGCTTACCCAGAAGCTGTTTACGGGGGCTAAGAGCAATCTATTATTTCCTTAACGTTTAAAGACCTCCGTAGTATCTCCCCTTCCTATTATAACAATATCGGCAATATCCAAAAACAGTCCGGTCTCTACTATGCCAGGAAGTTGTTTTAGGGTATTTTCCAATTGGGCTACATTACTTATATGGGTGATGTCCAAATCTAAAATATAGTTGCCTTCATCGGTAATAAATGGGCTGTTGTCCTTTTCCCTAAGGATTGGATTTAAGTTCATTATGCGCAGTTTTTTTATCAAAATCGGCGTAGCAAAGGGAATGGTTTCAATAGGGAGTTTAAACTTGCCCAATCGGGAGACTTGTTTATGGCAATCGGCAATAATGATATTTAGTTTAGAATTAAAGGCCAGAATCTTTTCCCGCAAAAGAGCGCCACCGCCACCTTTTATAAGTTGTAAATAGGGATCAAACTCATCCGTGCCGTCTATATTGATGTCTATAGCCGAAATATTGGCGAAATCGGTAAGGGGAATACCATTGGCCAATGCTAATTCTTTAGTGCTTTCAGACGAGGGGATGCCTATGATGTTCAGTCCCTTGGCCACCTCCTCTGCCAAGGCGGTAATCATATGGGCAGCCGTAGAACCCGTTCCCAAGCCTATGGTCATCCCATCTTTAATATATTTTATGGCAGCCCTGGCGGCCAATTCCTTTTCTTTTTCTGTGCTCATTTTTATGACAGTTATAGTGGGTGCCCAGCGGGCTTTTGCATTATTTTTTGGTGTTGTTTTTCATCATTTCAGCTATTTCCCTAGCCCCTGAATGCTCTTGGTGCTGTAGCTCGTCTATAATGTTGGCATGGTCTTGCGATCGGGTTTGCGAAAGCTTATAAGTGGCCTGTATTTCCGTAATAGCGATTTGGAAACCTACGATGCCTTGAACCTGATTCATGGTCTCAGCAGACATATGGTGTAGGGAAATGGGGTTTTTGGCCACTTTTTCGTGCTTCTCTACCAATTGGTGCAAGGAGGCCAGCACTTCGGCCTCGCTCAAGATTTTTACGATCCCATACACATGAACCGCAACATAGTTCCAGGTAGGGACTTCCTCGTCCTGGTACCAAGAAGAAGAAATATAACTGTGGGGGCCATTAAAAATAGCCAACACCTCTCCTTGATCCTTGAAGGATTTCCACTGTGGATTGGCCTTGGAGACATGGCCTACCAAAATATCATTGCCGTCCTTGTCTACACTTAACTCTAAAGGAATATGGGTTGCCCATGGGCGTCCCTCTAGTTGATTTACCAGAATGCCAAAGCTATTTTGTTTTAAAAATTCCTTTACTTCTGCTAGGTTCGTATTCTTATAATGTGATGGGGTATACATGGTACTTTACGGATTTACAATGGTAACAAGTACAGGATAATGATCAGAAATATGTTTGTTGTTGTCCAGTTTGTCATCGATATGCACATAAGACAATACCTGTAGGTTTTGCACAAATATATAATCGATCCTTTGGTCTACTATTTTGTTTAAATCAAAGCCGTTAAAAGTGCCAACCGGTCCATAGAACGGTTTTTCTGAAACTTCTTGTGCATCGGTCAGATAGTTTTTTAAATATTGTATCGGAGCCTCTTCTGGACTTAAATTTAAATCGCCCATAAGGACAACCGCTAAGTTTTTGGTGTTGATTTCGGTGATCTTTTTATAGATAAGCTGTGCAGAATTAGCCCTTGCTAGCGTTCCTATATGATCAAAATGAGTGTTAAAAACCCAAAATTGCTTTTTTGTAGCTACGTTTTCCATCAAGGCATAAGTACAAATACGCTCCATGGATGCATCCCATCCTACAGATACCTTTTCGGGGGTGTCCGATAGCCAAAAAGTTTCTGATTGTAGCACCTTAAACTTATCTCTCTTGTAAAAAATAGCGGTGTATTCTCCCTTGGATTTACCATCATCCCTTCCTACACCAACATAATCATAATTGGGAAGTGCACTGTCTAAATAATCAACTTGGCGATGTAGCCCCTCTTGTATCCCTAGAATATCGGTTTCGTAATGCTGTACTAACTTTACCAAGCTAGCCTTTCGATCGTTCCAATTGTTGATGGCATCGCCTTTATTATCGTATTTAATATTATAAGAAATAATATTGGTCGTTTGGGAAACAACCGAAGAAGGGAGCAAAAAAAGAATAAGTACAATAGTACAAGAAGCAAGAATGTTTTTCATAACCAAGATAGTAAAGTTTAAGAATCCTAAGATCTATTTTAAAAGGTTAAATATCCTGATTTTTTTAAATACGTGCTAATTATTGACGTTTTATATAAGGCTAAAATTAAAAAAAGCAGTGCCATGGTGTTTGTAATCATGGCCATTATTTATTGATCCTAGGATTAGATTTTACTGAAAAATGACAATGGAAAACTGTCCATTTAAAATTGCAGTTGTTTTCTAAAACGGCAGCGAATGGGGTGAAAAGAAGCCATTATAGGAGGTAGCCTTTCAATACTTATAGCCCTTGCTGTAGTAATATGGGCGTTCCCTCCTTCGTCGGTCGGGCACTTCGCTATATCCCTTGCGTTGCTGCGGGGATGCCGCTGCGGTCCCTAACGCATTATAATATAGTCCTGTGTCCCGGTAGTAGTACACCAATGGGTAAGGAGGTGTATGGTGAAGGGCCAGGAAAGAGGGGGCATGGATTAGAAATAAAAAACCCAGGACAGGAGGATACATAAGGTATGCTCCGGTCTTGGGTTCTATTCAGTATACGAAAAAGGAACTAGTCTCTTTTAGGTCTTCCGTTGTCACTGCGTCGGCTGTTGGTCCTGCTTCCACCACCTCTGTGTTTGGCATTCACCGGACGTTTTTTGTTTCTGTTGTGATGCGATTTCTTTTTCTCTAAAGGAATTTCGCTAGCCGTATCGTCAACAAAAGGATGATCGGAAATTACCGGCACCTGTTGATTGATTAACTTTTGTATATCTTTAAGGTAAGGCCTTTCTTCTGCATCGCAAAAGGAAATGGCAACCCCACTGGCGCTAGCTCTTCCTGTTCTACCGATTCGGTGAACATAGGTTTCCGGAACATTGGGTAAATCGTAGTTGACCACTAGGGCCAATTCCTCTACGTCAATCCCCCTTGCGGCGATATCCGTAGCAATTAATACTTTTAGCGCTCCGTCCTTAAAGTCGCCCAAAGCCCTTTGCCTTGCAGTTTGGGATTTGTTACCATGTATGGCATCGGCCTTAATGTCGGCTTTTGCCAATTGTTTTACAATTTTATTGGCTCCGTGCTTGGTGCGTGAAAAAACCAAGGCAGAATCGTTTGGGTTTTTTTCCAAAAGGTGAATAAGCAATTCTGGTTTGTTTTTTTTAGTAACAAAATAAACAGCCTGTTCTACCTTTTCGGCCGTAGCCTGTTGTGGTTTAATGGTAACCCTATCGAAATCGCCAAGAATTTTTTGGGAAAGTTCTACGATCGCTGGAGGCATAGTTGCCGAAAAGAAAAGCGACTGTCTGTCCGCTGGTAATTTGGCGATTATTTTTTTAATGTCGTGGATAAAGCCCATGTCCAACATTTGGTCGGCCTCATCTAACACGGCATACTTTATGTCGCGTAAGGAAATAAATCCCTGGTTCATTAAATCTAATAATCTTCCTGGGGTTGCAATAATCACATCGGCTCCTTTTCTTAAAGCGTCTGTTTGTCTGCCTTGTTTGATACCACCAAAAATTACCGTATTTCGAATATCCGTAAAGCGGGAGTAGGAGGTGAAATTTTCACCGATCTGTATGGCCAGTTCCCTGGTTGGGGTAACCACTAGCGCTCTAACTTTTCTAGGACCGCCATTCTCCTGACGGTCTTGGATCAATTGTTGAATGATAGGAATAGAAAAGGCAGCCGTTTTACCGGTACCTGTTTGTGCACAACCCAATAAATCCTTGCCTTTCAGTAAAATAGGAATAGATTGTTCTTGGATTGGAGTTGGATTTGTATATCCTTCGAGCGTAAGAGCCTTTAGGATTGGGGCAGTAATGCCTAAGTCTGTGAATGTCATGTATTATGAAAAATATGTGGCAAAGGTAGGCGAATAGTTTGGATAAATCTATTTAATGGTATTATAGTCCCACTATCGCAGCCTCTGCACAGCGTTCTCCGTCCATGGCAGCCGATACTATTCCCCCGGCGTAACCACCGCCTTCACCACACGGAAAAAGCCCATGGATCTCTGGATGCTCCAAATTTTCATTCCTCGGAATGTTTACCGGGGATGAGGTTCTAGATTCTACCCCGACAATATTGGCCTCCTCGGTATAATATCCCTTCATTTTTTCTCCAAAAGCCATAAATCCACCGCGTAGTCGGCTACCGATAAGTTTTGGTAAAAGGGAATGTAAGGGCGCCGATTTTAATCCCGGCTGATAGGAGGTCGGATTTAAACTCGGGGAAAGCTTCCCTTCGACAAAATCTGTTAATCGCTGGGCAGGGGCCACCTGGCTGCGGCCACCCGAGGTAAAGGCAAGACGCTCTAGGTTCTTTTGGTATTCTAATCCTTTTAAAGGGCCAAAACGTTCGTATTTCGGGATATCTACATCTACATTAATTTCTACGACGATACCCGAGTTGGCATATAGGTTGTTTCGTTTGGAAGGCGACATACCATTGACCACCACTTCTCCCGGTGCCGTTGCCGCCGGAACTATGAATCCGCCCGGACACATACAAAATGAATAAACACCCCTGTTTTTTACCTGCTCGACAAGACTATAAGAGGCTGCCGGTAACAGCTCATTTCGCGATCCGGAACAATGGTATTGGATGCTATCGATAATGTGTTGCGGGTGTTCTACCCTTACCCCCATAGCAAAGGATTTCGCTTGTATGGCAATATTTTTTTTGTGCAAGAGCTCGTAAATGTCCCTGGCAGAATGGCCCGTGGCCAAAATTAGACGCGATACTCCCATTTCCTTGCCGTTTTGCAAGACAATACCCTGGATGGCATTGTTTTTAAGGATGATATCGACCATCCTGGATTCGAAATGGATTTCTCCGCCAAATTTTATGATGGTCTCCCGAATGTTTTCTACCAATTTTGGTAACTTGTTTGTCCCAATATGAGGGTGGGCATCGACCAATATTTCATGGGTGGCACCATGGAATACCAAGTTTTCGAAAATTCTGCGTACGTCTCCTCGTTTAAGACTCCGGGTGTATAGCTTTCCGTCAGAATAGGTGCCGGCACCGCCTTCCCCAAAGCAGTAGTTAGAATCTTCGTTGACAATATGTTTTTGGTTAATGGCCTTTAAATCGCGTCGGCGATCCTGTACGTTTTTACCGCGTTCTAAAACTATGGGTTTGTACCCTAATTCTATACAACGCAGGGCCGCATACATACCTGCAGGTCCAAAACCTATAATATGAATTTCCTTGGCTTTGGAAACATCCTTATATTCAAAGATATAATCGCTTTTCTCAGGAGCGGCCTCTCTTATATATACCGATACTTTGTAATTAAAGTAAATGGTAGCCTTTCGAGCGTCTATAGATTTCTTGAGGACCTTTACCGCTGTAATGTCCGCTATATCGACGCCCAAATATTTTGAAGCTTTCTTTGTTAGGATTCCCTCTATGGGTTCTTCCCTTAAAGTGGTTCTTAGTTGAATGTTTCTTACCATGGGGACAAAATTACTTCAATTAATGCAATTATTTAGCCTAGGCCTTATACCTTTTAGAGGATAAATACACTTTTCTTACAAATAATTGAAAATCACCGAATATTAATCGTGAAATAACCTTATGTGATTGATAATGAGGGTGTGTTTAGTGTTTTTCTAGCTAAGAAAGATTAGGTAAGGAATAATACACTTCATTAAACATAAAATAAAACTGTAAAAAATGTAAATAAATTCTTTAAATCTATTTTTTGTCATTATATTTAAGTTTCATAAGAAAGGTTAAAAACTAGTTTGTTATTTGTTGGTTTGTTAGTTTGAATGTAACCGAACTGTTTTTAATTTAAAGGAAAGGACGTAGGGGTACGTCCTTTTCTATTTTCATTTGGTGTACAATGCTGGGAAAAAACAATCCAATCTAATCCTAACTAAAGGCTTGTCTCAGTATATAGCGCTAGAGTATTCTCTTTCCATGTCGCTATAATCCTCTTTACCAACTCGTCCTTCATTAATGACAGTTCGGTTATTCTT
Source organism: Arenibacter sp. 6A1 (assembly GCF_012272855.1). GTDB lineage: Bacteria > Bacteroidota > Bacteroidia > Flavobacteriales > Flavobacteriaceae > Arenibacter. The sequence continues at coordinate 57,870 of NZ_JAAXCQ010000011.1, forward strand.
TTTTCCAAAAGCTTCTTGTTTGTTTCAGATTTGTGCTGTTCGTAAACAAAGAAAACTGTTATGCAAAAAATAATACTAATCGTCATTGCAATGCTCGTAGAACAACTTTCGGCGGGTCAATTAAAAAATACCTCCGGAATCGATATCGAGGAAAAATTCGAATGTTCTCCCCAAAATTTTACAAACTTAGAAGAGGTACGGTCTTTAGATTGTCTATTTTATACCTGTCAGAGGGGGATTTCCTGTTATGAGCATACTCCTCTAGCTATTTTAGTTTTTGCTAACTTTAAGCCAGAAAGCAGTGTTTCATCTAAGAGCGAGTAGAGTAATTAGTGTTTTGTACTATGACCAAATTGTTTAAAATATTTAAAATCAGTGTATATATTGCCATAGTTCTTATTCTAGTACCAAGGATTATCTATTGGCAGCAAGAAATAGTGTGGAAGGAACAGCTAGAATATGGTATTCTATGTTTTGTATATTCTTTGGCACTTACCGCAGTAAATGTATATTTCTACGCCTATATTTCCAAGAAGTACAGTTGGGAGTTTCACCCTCAAAAAAGATTGTGGATTGGGGCCTTGGGGGCCATCGGACTTACCTTAATCGCTTTTGCTTTTGTCAGGATAGCCGTATCCTTAGGGTATTATGGTAAAACCTTTAGGGGCTTTTTAGAGAATGAGCAGTTATTTTCGTATTTAATAGCCTTGTTAATCGCTATTGTGGTCTCCTTATTTTTACATGCTTTTCATTTTTATAGGGCGCTACAGGATAACAAGGTCAAGGAACAGAAAATTATCGCAGGGACGGCATCGGCACAGTTCGATGCCCTTAAGAACCAGTTAGATCCTCATTTTTTATTTAATAGCTTAAATGTGCTTACTAGTTTAATAGAAGAAAGCCCGGACAAGGCACAGAAATTTACAGCTTCCTTATCTAAGGTATACCGCTATGTATTAGAGCAAAAGAATAAAGACCTGGTCACCGTAGATGAAGAATTGGCCTTTGCTAAAACCTTTGTTAACTTAATGAAAATGCGTTTTGAGGAGAGTATTGTTTTTGAGGTTTTAGAGAAAAGCACTAATCCAGAAGCCAAGATAGTTCCCTTGTCCTTACAGCTTTTGTTAGAAAATGCGGTAAAACACAATGTAGTTACTGCCAAAAAGCCGTTACATATAAAGGTATATGAAGAAAAAGGGATGCTTTGTGTGAGCAATAATCTTCAAGTAAAACAAGTCGTTAAAAAAAGTAGTGGCGTCGGTCTAAGGAACATTATGCAACGGTATCAAATATTATCGGACAGGAAGGTTGTTATTCAAAAAACAGAGACCGATTTTAGTGTACGGCTTCCCATGCTGACAAAACAATTGACCCTCATAAAATCACAGGAAGATTTTATAGAAGACAAGCGGTACCAAAAGGCCAAGGCCCGGGTAGAGGCCTTAAAAGGATTCTATGGTAATGCACTGGCATATTGTATCGTAATTCCTTTAATGGCAGTCCTTAATTATAGTACCACAAGTTTTCCATGGGTGATTTTTCCGGCCCTGGGATGGGGGTTCGGTCTACTAATGCACGGAATGGAAGTGTATGGGTATAATCCCGTCTTGGGGAAACGTTGGGAAGAACGTAAAATGAGGGAATATATGGAAGATAAGAATTTTTAGACATACGTATTTTACAAAAAAGGTTCATAACAGGGATGGTCATTGCTAATACTGTCCTTTTAGGAGTTTTGTATGGCATTTGATTTTTTGGCTATGGCATGTACAAACAAGTATTGAAAAAGGAAAATTTAAATAGGGTAAGGCCAAAAATAATAGGTAGTAACAATCCAACCCGCATACTTGACAGTTCGGTAGTTCTTTTTTAGAGATTAACCCAGGTCTTTGGAAATTAGCAGAGTAGTTAAAAGAATAATTAAAATGGAAAATACAGAGAAAGAAAATAAATACCTCCGGGCGAAGGCCAGGGTAGAAGAGATCAGGAAATTTTATTCCAATCTGAGTATGTACGTACTATTTATTTCATTTTTGGCCTTTATTAATTACTGGACCAACGAGTGGAGCTACCCCTGGTTTCTGTGGGCGGCCTTTGGATGGGGCATAGGGGTGGTATTCCAAGCCATTAAGGTGTATCGTGGCAATTTATTCTTTGGTAAAAATTGGGAAGAACGCAAGATAAAAGAGTTTATGGAAGGCGACGATAAAAACCATAGATGGGAATAAAACAAGCTTAGATTATGAAAGAGAACACAATGGAAACCGATATTGAAAAACGAAAAAGAGCCAAGAAACGCATAGAGGCATTAAAAGGGTTTTACATTCACTTAACGGCCTATATCTTGGTGAACTCTTTTGTTTCTGTAAATAAGATTGTTAGAAACTTAAATGGTGGCGAAACAATAGGAGAAGCTTTGTGGGACTTTGGCACCTTTGCCCTATGGTTGTTTTGGGGGATTGGAATCTTCTTCCACGGGCTAAAAACCTTCGATCTAAATCCGTTTTTTAGTAAGGACTGGGAGGAGCGGCAGATAAAAAAATATATGGATGAGGAACAAAAGGATTTTGATAAATACCGATAATGGAAAAATATTCATATCGCTCGGAGCGATTGGAAAAGGCCAAAAAGCAGGTGGCCAATATAAGAGGGTTTTATAGCCATCTTTGGGTATATATTCTCATTAACCTTGGTCTATTGGCAATAGGATGGTATTTGGGAGCGTATAAAGAAGGATGGTTGCAAGGCGATGAACACTTTGAACGATGGATACAATGGAATATAGGCTTAAGCCTGGTAGGTTGGGGTATAGGTGTCTTGTTACACGGTATGATAGTCTTTGGGAGAAAGCCCCAGTGTATAAAACAATGGGAAGAACGGCAAATCCAAAAATATATGGACCAAGAAGCCTTGGAAAATAAAAAGAAACCATAAGTCTTATGCCAAAAACAATATAGAAAGCCCGTTTATTAAAATATAATAGAACCTTAAATAAGTCGATACTAAACAACCAGCCATAAAAAAATGAACGTAATAATCATTGAAGACGAAAAGCCAGCTGCCAGAAGACTGGACCGTTTGTTGCAAAAATTAAACCTAAGGGTCTCTACCATGTTACATTCAGTAGAAGAAGCTATCCTTTGGTTTCATAAAAACGAACACCCGGATTTAATATTCCTGGATATTCAGCTTTCGGACGGACTCTCTTTTGAGATTTTCGAGGCCATCGATATTCAAAGTTCCATTATTTTTACGACAGCTTATGACGAGTACGCTCTTCAGGCATTTAAGCTCAATAGTATAGATTACTTGCTAAAACCCATAGACGAGGAAGAATTGGAGGCTGCGGTTAAAAAGTTTCAGTTTCTCTATCCCAAAAGGCAATCCATGACCATAGATTTTGAGGATATTAAAAAAATGTTGGTCAATCCATTGGAACGAGAATATAAGAAGCGCTTTACCGTAAATGTTGGGAAGCATATGAAAATTGTCAATGCCGATGAGATTGAATGTTTTTACAGTGAAAATAAAGGGACCTATATGGCTACCATGGAAGGTAGGAACTACTTGATGGACCTAAGCCTTGAAAATCTGGAAAACGAGCTGCAGCCAGAAATGTTTTTTAGGGTAAGCAGAAAATTCTATATCAATATCAAGTTCATAAAAGACATCATAGCATACACTAATTCTAGGTTAAAAATTAAACTCAAGAACTATAACGGTCAGGAAATAATTGTGAGCCGAGAGCGCGTAAAAGATTTTAAACTATGGCTGGGCTAGTGAACTCAGTTTATTCCACTCGGTTTTCATCAAAGGCCGAAGGAAGCAATTTGGGAATCAATTTTATAAAAATAGGTAGCAATACAGCTCCGCCCGGGAGAATGAAAATAGCTAGGGAAGGAATGCTTTTAAAAATATCCAAGAGCTGGATTTGTACTTTTTTACGCTCCTCCGGTGTTAATTCCTTTACCGTCGATTTTGATAATAAGGCTAGCAGTTCTTTGCTTTCCGATAGTTCCTTGAGCAATCGCTTGCTGTTTCTTAAAATAAGTTTATTCACAATTCTAGACATGCTGTCATAAAACTGTACCGCCATATTATGGTCTTTTAAATGAGGTATTTTATTGATGTTTACATCAAAAAACAAGCTTACCTCGTATAGCGATTTTGCCATGTTTGAAGGGGCAAATCCTAAATCTTTTCCGATTCCAAAAATAAACTCGGATTCCCTATAATCCAAGGAATGGTCTTCCCACACCGTCAGACATGCCACATCTAAAAAATATTGGTTTTCATAAACCGAGAACCTTTGTGACAACTGATGGCGATAAGAACCGTCAAAATTTTTATGGTTGCTATCTATAAAAGTAAGGGAGGCCGCAAAAAGTTGTGCGAGCTTTTCATCGTTCCTATTCTTCTCCTTAGAATGTAAGGTGTGATAGGTAATATTGATAGTGATATGCTCTAAACCTTGCGCTATTTCCTTGATAGCAGGCGCACCTTCCAAATACCTTTTAAAGGCCAGTACATCTATAAAAAGTAAAGAATTGGTAATGCTGCTGTTAAAGGTTTTGCTAATAAAGCTGTCTTCTAAATAGATTCTAGAATCTAATAGTTTTTCTAATTGGTCAGAAGTTTTTTTTCCCGTTAAAATCTTATTCAAGAAGGATGTTTTGTTGACATCCAAATCCTGATAGAACTTAAAAATATGTTCTAAAAACAATGAAAAATCATGTTCTTGGGTCTTAAAACTGTAAGTGTAATAAAGGGCTGTTAGAAGATTTAATTTAGCTTTTTCATCTTCAGACAGTGGGTGTTCACTTTCTATAAAGGCAGGTGCTTTTAGATTAATGCCGTAAACAAAACCAGCGTCCCTTAATTGGGTATATAAATCCTCAAAGGAGGTGAAATACGCTCCCTGATCCTTTATCAGAAAGCCAAACTTAGCGATCCAACCAGAGGCAGAAGGATTCATAGGTATCATATTTAGTGGGTCAAAATAAAACAAAAAATATGACTTGGTGGTCCTTTAGCGGAGATTTTGGAAAAAGGTATTTTCTTGGTGTTAACAAAATATTAACAATTAAAACCAAACCCTGAAAATTAAAGCTCCGTAGGTAAGGATGATTTTAAACCTAAAATATCTTGATCATGAAAAAAACAACATTATTATTTGGACTTGCTTTTCTGGCGATGCTAGGGCTAATCATGGTTGCCGCCGACCATATAGACGCGCCTTCCTCTAAGGGTACTACGGCAGACATTGCCGATTTTTATGGATTTGAACCTACAGAAGGTTCTGATAATACGGTTTTTGTGGTAGACCTTCAGTCGAGTGTACTTCCAGAATTAGCGTATGGCACCTTCGATGAAGAGGTATTGACCGAAATAAACATCGATACTGATGGCGATCTGATCGAAGACTTGGTCATACAAGCTATCCCTAGAAACGGCAGAATGTACTTTTTTGGTCCGGTAACACCCGCCAAAACAGGCTTGGACAGTGAGGTATTGGTTGATGCACCTTTAGGAAGCGTTGCCATTTCTGGTGAAACGGCCGTTAAGGAAACTACGGCCAGCGGAGCAACTCTTTTTGCAGGACCACGGCAAGATCCCTTTTTCTTCGATTTCTTTCAGTTCAATGCAGTTATCGGGGGAATGGCAGCAGAAGGATTCAAAACCGCGGACGAGGCAGAAAATACCTTCGCTGGTGCCAATACCATGTCTATCGTTATAGAACTTCCAAACTCCTTATTGGGAACAACTACTGCAAGCAATGCCCTAGGTTTGTCTGTGTATAAAACTTGGGTAACCACCAATAAAAAACAATAAACACCTAATAACTTAAAATATAAAATCATGAAACTATATAATATAAAATATGCTGTAATGGCCGTAGTAGGCCTTATCTATTTCTCCTCTTGTAATAACGATGACGGTGCCAGGGACCCTATGGCGATGGCCGCCTGTTATGACGGAATTATGAACGGTTCCGAGACAGGGGTAGATTGTGGAGGGGCTTGTGAGCCTTGTACTACCACTACGGATTTCTCTGGTAGTTATTCCCAAGTAGACCATATGGGGAGACCCGGAATAAATACTGTATTGGGCTTTGATATGGAAGGAGAAGCAAGTGTTAAGGACGCACAGAACAGAACCATCCCTTCCGAAATGGCCACTACTTTTCAACTAGGCTATGAAGCCAGGTTAGAGCAGTACCACGATGTGTATGCCAACTTGTTGGGAGCCGATCCGGCAGAGGTGAATTATGAGAATAATATACTGAATTTGACAGCAGCGCAATTGACCGGATATTTGGCGGCAGATGTATTAGAGGTGGCCCCTAATTTACCGACTACCTATTTTAACCCCGGTACCGATCTAGATATGGACGGAAGGATCTTGGTCCCCGATGGCGATGAGGTAGCTTTAACAGGAAGAGCACTAACCGACGATGTGATAGATGTATCCTTAATACTACTGTTCGGAGGTATGGAAGGAGACCGCTTTAGTGGTCAGGATTTAGATGATGATGGGATAGCCGATTTGCCAAGGCTAACCTCCGATGGGGTTAGCTTAACCGCCACTATTAGTGCTAATTTTCCGTATTTAGGAAGTCCGAAATAGGCTTTGTATTAAAATAAGAATAAGGGAGACTTTTAAAACTGCTCCCTTATTTACCTTTTACGGCAGATCTCCCCGATATTATGTAATCATTGGAGCTCAGTGCAACGTTTTAAAAATCCTAAAAATACCCTCATGAAAAATTATCTTCTTTTAATACCGGTCCTGGTTATTATGTCCTGTTCAAGTGAGAAACCAGGTCAAATTACCCAAGTACAAGATTACGAGGCTTTCTTATTAAGTAAGGAAGCTAAAAACACCTCCAAATATTTTGAACTGTGGAACAACAAGATAAAACCCGACAGTATGCAACTATTGAGTTTTGGCATCGTTGCGGGAGAATACAGTAGGTATTTTCAGAATACAGGCGATATACAACAACTGAAAAAGGCCGAATATGCCCTTAAGAAAGCGGTAGAAATTGCCGCCATAGGAAAATCGGATTATCAAAGGTCCTTGGCAAGAAACTACATTTCCCAACATCGGTTTAAAGAAGCCTTAGTACTGGCCCAGCAAGCACTGGCTATGGGGAGTGGGGTAGCGGAATCTGAAAAACTCCTTTTCGATATACATATGGAACTAGGGAATTACCAATTGGCCGAAGGCTTTCTTAATAATATAAAAGATATGTCCGATTTTGGTTATTTAATCCGCCTAGCCAAATGGAACGACCATTTGGGCGATTTAAATACGGCCATACTTTTTATGGAAAAGGCTACCAAAAAGGTAGAAAGCTCAAAGGATACTGCCTTAATGCTATGGGCATATACCAATTTAGCCGATTATTACGGTCATGCAGGGCGCATTAAGGAATCTTACCAATTGTATTTAAAATCCTTGCATATAGATCCTACCAATGCCTATGCTAAAAAAGGGATTGCTTGGATTATTTTTTCCCATGAGAGAAATCCTATGGAAGCCTTGAGGATCGTAAATTCCGTAGCCGAAAATAATAAATCCCCAGAATATGATTTGTTAAAAGCCGAAATAGCGGCATATATGGGAAAGGAGTCTGAACAAATGGAAAATATGGATCATTATTTCTTGGCAGTAAACAATGCGGCCTACGGACCAATGTACAATGCTATGAATATTAGGCTGTATTTAGAGGAAACTGCCCAGTATGACAAGGCCCTGGATATGGCCAAAATTGAAGTGGCCAATAGGCCCACTCCCGAAGCTTATGGATTGTTGGCATATAGTTATTTTAAGCTCGGGGAACATGAAAAGGCATTACAGCTGGTAGAAGAATATATAGTAGGGAAAACATTTGAACCGGCAACCTTATTTGCGGCAGCTACCATTTACAATACTATGGGAGAATTTGATAAGGCTAAGGGATTAAAAGAAGAACTCCTGGGAGCAGTGTATGAATTGGGACCCTCTATGGAACAAAAAGTAAATAGGCTTTAATGAATTCCCAAACCTATTTTTTGACAGCGCCATGAATAGGAGAGTAGTTTTTTTAGGTAGGCACTATTACCGGTATTGGTCATGGTGCTTTTTTAATGAGCAATAGTAATATCCTAAGCTTGTTTTTTACGCGTTAGGGATCGCAGCGGCATCCCCGCAGCAGGGCAAGGGATACAGCGAAGAGCCCGCCCGACGAAGGAGGGAACGCCCAAATTAGTACGATAAGGCTAGTGCAAGACAGTCTACCGAGCAGCGCCTTATATAAGGGATAGTAAATACCCTAAAACAGCGCCACCAAGAACTATAAAACCACTGTTCATTTTTTTAAAAATAAATACGGTGACCATACTTAAAACGGCAATGAAAATCATGCGCCAATCGGTAAGGGTTTCTTTTCCCATGCTAATACAGACGGCGGCGATTACCGCTACTGCCGCAATATTTACAGCATCTAAAAAGGCTCCTATTATTTTAGAATTCCTCATTTTGGGAATCAATGGATTAAGGATCAAAACAAATAAAAAGGACGGGAGAAAAATTCCCACTGTAGCCGCGATGGCTCCTAAGGGACCATCCATTTGCCAACCGATAAAAGTAGCCGTTGTTAATATAGGACCGGGAGTAAACTGGCCAACGGCGACCGCATCGATCAATGCCTGTCTGCTGAGCAAGCCCTTGCCTACCAGTTCGGCATCTAAAAAGGCAAATAAAACATAGCCACTGCCATAAAGAATGGCTCCGATTTTTAAAAAGGTCAGGAATATTTTAAGACTCCCTATCTTAAGGGCCGAACCCAATTGAAAAAGCAGTAAGGGGGCGAAAGATGATAAGGTAGATTTTCTTTGGCCAATTAGATAAATGAAGACTCCCATAAAACCACAAGCAAAGAGGGCGATAATTTCACTGACGCCCATAACACATAGGATAAGGGTAAGGATTCCTAAAATAGCCAAGGTGGTGTTTTTAATGGCCTTTTGTCCAAGTCGGTATGCAGCCATGAGGATGATGGCGATAACCGCGGGTTTAATACCGTATATAAATGGCGTTATTGCGGGGAGTTGGCCATACTCTTTATACAACCATGCGAAAATACCGGTGATGAACATAGCGGGGGCAATAAAACTAATCCCCGCCACAACCAGGCCTTTCCATCCGGCCCTTTCATGACCGCAATGCATGGTCATTTCGGTAGAATTGGGACCCGGGATAATATTCGTGGCCCCTATAAGGTCTAAAAAGTGCTCCCGGCTCATCCATTTTCTTTTATGGACAACTTCGTCCTCCAATATGGCAATATGTGCGGCCGGACCTCCGAATGAAATACTGCCCAATTTGAAAAATAGCCACGCTATTTCTTTCAGTTTCTTGCTTTGTGACATTTAAAATTCGCTACAATTAGTTTTTTAGCCTTGCTTTTAAGGATGCAAATAACGGATTTTGTGTAATACTTGTATGGATATTAGCGCAAAGAATTGTGAATAAAAGACAGAAGGGGATTTTTATTATTTCTTCAGCCAATCTATGACTGCTTTAGGAATAACCAGGGAATTGGTTTCAATAATAAAAAGGCTGCCTACATTGGTTGTAGACAGCCTTTTTTAAATTACGGGCCAGGCCCGGAATAATAATTTTGAGGCTGACAATGGTCATCAACGCCTCCCTATTATTAAGATTCTAATATTTCCAATTGTTTAATTACCTGTTCCTCGGTTACTGGGTAGGGCTTGCCATTTCTTATAGTCTGATAAACATATTCGAATAAATTAAGATAGGTAGATTTGTCTGAAGGGATTGTTTCCCGTGTTCTTTTACCTTCTTCGTCAATGGTGGTTAAGATCCCGAATTTACTAGGGTCTTCCATACCAAATAAAGGATCGCCAGGACTCATGCCTTCCGAAAGCTGCACTTCTTGTATATTGGTACGATGTTTTAAATAAGAGCCTTTGGTTCCGTTGAGAATAAAGGCAGGTTGCTCTTCTACCACCAACATACTCATGGTTAAAAATACCTGTACGTCATTAGGGTACAAGAGATGAATATGGGCATAATCGTCTACTTGCGTATTGGGTCTAAATTGCCCCAAGTTTTTCGTCCAGCTGATCGGGTTGCCAAAAAGAGAGAGTACGGCATCTAGCACATGCGGCCCTAAATCGTTGAGCAAACCGCTGCCAGGTACCGGTGTTTCTTTGTGTGCTTTTGGACTAATATGGTGGCGATAGCGGTCATAACGCATATGTACCTCTACCAAGCGTCCTAATTTTCCGGAATCCAATACCTTTTGTATGGATAAAAAATCACTGTCGAACCTGCGGTTCTGATAAGGAAATATATGTACGTTATGGCGTTTTGCTGCTGCATACAGTTTTTTTGCCTGATCGGAAGTTACCGTAATAGGCTTTTCGACCAAAACATGCTTGCCTGCTTGTAACGCCTTTAGCGCAAATTCAAAGTGGGAGGCATTGGGGGTGTTTACAACCACCAGCTCTATATTGGGATCGGCGATAAGGGCATCTACGGTGTCGTGACTTTTTATCTCAGGGTAGCTATGGTGGGCCTTTTTTTCGGTTCTTTCTACTACGGCTTCTAGGGCAAATCCTTGGTGTTCCTTTAAAAAAGGAGCATGGAATACTTTTCCAGACATGCCAAAAGACAATATACCGGTTCGTATCGTTTTTTTAGTGTTGTCCATAATTGTATTGGGAAAGTTTTTTAGTGGTCCGTGATTTAGAAACGGATGCTATTTTAAAGTCCATTGGACCACATTACTGTAATTATATTTTAGGCTTAAAACGCTTTGGGGATTAAGGAAAAAGGGAGTTTGTTACAAGAGCGATTAGCCGTGTATAGTTTCCGACTTCCCGTAGTTTTTAATGACTTCTCCTTCAAATTGTATTAATTCTTCCCATCGCTTATTAACATCGATACCTTCTCCATATTTTCTGGCAAAGCCTATAAAGGTGGTGTAATGTCCGGCTTCACTGATCATCAGATCGCGATAAAAAGTAGCTAGTTCTGGGTCTTTTATCTGATTTGATAAAAGCTTAAAACGCTCACAGCTACGGGCTTCTATCATGGCCGAGAACAACAATCTATCTACTAAGGATTGCTGACGGCTACCGCCTTTGATCATAAACTTATACAATTCATTTACGTAGCTGTCCTTGCGCTCTCGCCCTAGGGTATAGCCACGTTTCTTGATGATTTCATGGACCATTTCAAAATGCTGTAACTCCTCTTGGGCCAATGTCAAAAGGTCCGTGACCAATTCTGTATGTTCAGAGTTTAAGGTAATAATAGAAATGGCATTGGTAGCTGCTTTTTGTTCGCACCAAGCATGATCGGTCAGTATTTCTTCAATATTAGATTCCACAATATTTACCCATCGTGGATCTGTTTCTAATTTTAACCCTAGCATAGCAATGTTTTTAGGTAAAGGTAACTAATCTTCTTTTAAACGGGGGAGGAGCCTGTCCTTTATGGCAATATTACAAACTTGCTCATCTCCGCACCAATCTTTAAAAGCGTATTTACCTCTTCTTCTTTAAAGTCGTACGGTACTGGCTTTGCCACTCCTAAAGTGCCAAATAAACGGCCTTCTAAAAGCATGGGGATCGCTATGGAGCCTTCAACCTTAGTGTCTTTTGCCGCTGGGCGGGCCACTCCCGAATCATCGGTTTGTAGGTTGCACATTTCTACGGGCTTTAAACGCTCGGCAGCAATACCGGCCATCCCTTTGCCAATTGGGATTTGAGATAGCTTAGGGATCAAAAACTCAGGAATGCCCTTATGTGCCTGCAACTGTAGTAAGGAAGTAGCTGGGTCCATAAAATGAATGGTTCCCGTGGTACAATCAAAATAAGAAATAATATCGGATAGAATTTGTTGCCAATCAATGGTCGGCTGGTTCAGCCCTTTATAAATAGCATCTAGTAATAAATCCTTTTTTTCGCTCGTCATGGTAGGTCTTTTTTTTAAACTACCCAAATGTAGCAATTTGAAACAACAATATTAGGCAGCTGGAATGTTAAGACTATTCCAAATAATTTTGCAAAGAATATATGGCCCAAAAAACCTCCAAAACAGTAGAATTGGAGGCAAATTTTATAAAAAGAGTACTGCTTCAGCGTTTAGGAAACTGCCACGCCTAGGGCATACAATTGGTCCAAGTTGGGTGATTCGCTACCTCCCGCAGGTTCTAAGGTTATCCCAAAGGCTTCGGAATCGTTAGGATTGGCCAAGGCAAATACCCTGTTGTTATCCATGGTAAAATCCGATAAAAGCCCCATACTCGTTGGGGTCAATGGATCTAACTTTAAAGACCATACCTGGTATACCATGCCCTCTGGGGGTTCTGGCAATCCTTGGGCATCTATATAAACTTGTTGCTCCTTTTTGTTCCAATATGCTTTGGCATAGGCATTGGGAGCTACGATCTGACCTCCCATGGCCACCACCGTAATATTTTTATCCCGTATGGTCTCCAAAAGGATCTTGGTTTTTTCCAAAGAGGTTTCCGATTCCGCGATCTGTTCTTCCAAGCTCACTTTTTCTTTTGCCGCTTGGTCAATATCAGATTTTAGCTGGCGGTTTTCTTGAAACACCCACATAAGTCCCGCCATAAAAATGAGCGATGCGGCCCATCCAAAATAAGCCCCCCAATTTATTTGTTTTAAAGGTGGTGCACCGGCGTTTTTGCCGTTGATTTTTACCTTAATAGCTTCAAACCCTTTTACTCCCGGTGAAACAGATTTTGAAAGGGACAAAATAGAAGCTTCAATGGCCTCTATTTCTTTTTTAATTTCAGGATATTTTTCTGCGTTCAGGTACACTTCTAAATTCTCGATCTCCGAAAGGGTGCCTGCAACATACAGTTCCAAAATACCAGATGATATGTATTCTTTTATATCCATATTATAATGCCATATTATTCCTTATTTGGGAAATGCAATTCCGATTTCTGGTTTTTACCGTTCCCAAGGGAATATCTAATTCTTCAGCTACTTCTTTTTGGGTAAACCCTTTAAAGTATAGTAGTTCTATGATTTGTACACATTTGTCCTTTAAATTTACCAATAGGCGTCTAAAGCCCGCGTGGTCTTCTTTTTCAGTAATGGTATCGGCTTTGTTATCTAAAATACCTACGAAGAAATCCGAGGAAAGGTTCTGTTTGTTGTTTTTATAAGACTTACTGCGAATTTCATCGATAGCCGCATTCCGAGCAATATTCAGGATCCAGGTAAAAAACCGGCCTTTGCTTGCGTTATAACTCTCCGCGTTGTTCCATATTTTTATAAAAACGTCTTGGCAAATCTCTTCGGCCAAAGTATCGTTCCTTACAATCGTATTTATAATACCGCATATATTTTCGGAATACATGCCGTAAAGTTTTTCAAAAGCAGCCGTGTCTTTTTTTTGAAATTGCACTACCAATAGGTCTAACTCCATTCAGCTTATTTTTCTTAAAGATAGAAAAAGGCCTTCAACTTAGTGGTTTTTTTAGTCCTAAATATTCTATGGGCAATAAGCATAGGAAAACAAGGTCTTGTAAAAAAGAAATTTTAACCGGTGAGATGGTCAGGTGTTAAACAGCTGGTTTTTTGGTGGTGTCTATTAATTTGGGCGTTCCCTCCTTCGTCGGGAGGGCTCTCCGCTGTATCCCTTGCCTTGCTGCGGGGATGCCGCTGCGATCCCTAACGCACTAAAGTGTAGCAATTGTATAGGGTGCCAATGAAGGAACGCTATTGCTACCGTATCAAAAAAAATAAGGGGGTAGTAATGGATCCCGGATACTTTTTGCTCCATGCCATTGGGTTTATTTTATCAAGAAGCGCTGTGAAATGGGTGCTTTAGATTAAAAAAAGCCGTCTAAAAATAGTTAGACGGCCTTTTTTTATGTTGTAAAAGTAGTTGTGATTATTCTATAATCCCAGTACAAGAAACCCTTCCGCCAGCATCACCGGTAGGTTGGGTAACAAAATCATCGACTCCTTGGTGAACGATAACTGCTTTTCCAAGAATGTTTTTTGTATCGTCATCACATCCTATACACCATTCATCCGTTGAGAATTCTACGGTTCCATTTCCATCGGCATCAGCAGTAAAATTGCCAATATCGCCTCTGTGATATCCTTCTTCTGCTCCCCATTTTCCATGATTGGCAAAAGTAGGGTTCCAGTGACCTCCGGTAGATTTACCATCTGCAGAAGAACAATCTGCCTTTTCATGTAAGTGAATGGCATGTTCCCCAGGTGTCAATCCTGTTAATGTTGCCTTCATGGTAACCGTTCCATTTTCCTCGGTAAAGCTAACATCTCCGGTAACATTACTATCGCTTTTAGGCTCCATGGAAAATTTAATGGTCTTAACCTCAATCTTTTCGGTTATTTCCTTTGCCGTAGCTTCAATTTCTTCCATAGCCTCTTTGGATTCTTTTTTTACCTCCTTACAACTAAAGGAAGCTATTAAAATAATCCCTAAAGACAATACCTTTATTTTTTTCATCAGTTCTTAAATTTTAAATTAATAGTTAAAGTTACGTATAATTTAAAACGATATCAAAACTAAGTCGAATTGATTTTAGCCTCATAATCAGTGGGGGCTTTCCTAATCTATACGATTTGTAAGGATAGTAGCTTCATTGTGAAGGGTTTTGTGAACGGGACATTTGTCGGCTATTTCTAGCAAACGGCCAATTTGTTTTTCATCTAGTTGCCCATTAATTTTTATTTGACGCGTAAAAGTGTCTATTTTGGAATTTTCAGTTTCACAATTAGCACAGTCTTCTGCATGTATTTTCCCGTAAGAGGTATGTACTTTCACATTCTTGAGCGGCCAATTTTTTCTTTTGGCGTACATTTGAAGGGTCATAGCAGTACAGGCCGACAATCCCGCAGAAATCAATTCATAGGGGGAAGGGCCATAATTGTTTCCGCCAAAATCGATGGGTTCATCGGCGGTCATATAATGACTGCCAACTTTCATTTGGGTGGTAAAGTTGTCCTCGTCATCTAAGCTGGCCACAACATCTTCCTCAGTTTGCAACAGGTCCTTCTCGGCGGCTTGTAGATACCTTTTGGCCCAACTGGCAATAAGACTCCCAGCATACATAGAATCTTCTTTTTTAGAAAGTAAATGGTCTGCCCCGTCTAAGGAAATAAAGCTTTTTGGATGAAATGCGTTAACATAAAGTTCTTCGGCATTATGGATCCCTACAATCTGGTCTTGAGGCGAGTGTAGGATAAGAATAGGTTTGCGAAGATTTTTTAAGGTCGGTTTTAGGGATTTTGTGGCAATATCGTCCAAAAACTGTTTTTTTATGGTAAAATTACGCCCGCCAATATGTACTTCGGCAAGACCGTCCTGTTCTATGTTTGCAAGGTCATTTTTAAAAAGATGTGTAATATGGTCAAGGGAGGCCGGAGAAGCTATGGTTGCTACGGCATGTACCGAAGGTATTTTCTCGGCCGCAAAAATAATGGCAGCCCCACCAAAAGAATGTCCTATGAGTAGCGATGGAGCGCTATGGTGCTCTTCCAAAAATTTTGCGGCCGCTATTAAATCAGAAACATTGGCAGAAATATTGGTATTCGAAAATTCGCCATCACTTTCGCCTAAACCCGTGAAATCGAATCGCAAAACACCAAATCCTTTCGCGGTTAAGGCATTGCTCATGTTTTTAAGAGCACTGAGGTTTTTACCACAGGTAAAACAATGGGCAAAAATTACAAAGTTATGCGGACGTCTATCTACGGGCAAGGCCAAGCGCCCACTTAGGTTTTTATCTTCCTGGTTTTTAAAAGTTACTTTTTGAATATTCATAATATCTTTTTTAGCTTTTAAAGGGTAACAAATGCATAAATAAAGATAAGGTATATAGCTGACAAACAATCCTATATAGGATTTGTGTCGGAATGAAAATTTGGATTAATAAAAACTTACCTGTTTCGTACGTATATTAATTTGGACCTTCCTTTAGAACCTTCCCTTTGGTCGATCTCAAAATTTTTGATAGACTTGATCAGCGGGGTAAGCTTTTGAAAGCCATAATTTCTGGAATCAAAATTGGGCTGTTTTTTTTGTAAAAGACTTCCAACGTCTCCTAAAAAGGCCCAACCATCGTCATCGGCCAAAGCCGATATGGTAGAGGCAATCAGTTTTATCTGTTTGGTGGTGATCTTATCTACACTGGTTTTCTTACGAGAACGGCTGTCCGAGGACTCAGATGAACTTTCCTCCGATAGGTCCTTTAAAATTTCGATATATATAAATTTATCACAAGCGACAATAAAAGGGCTCGGTGTTTTCTTTTCCCCGATGCCAATCACATGCATTCCGGCTTCGCGTAACCTAGTGGCCAAACGTGTAAAATCACTGTCGCTGGACACAATGCAAAAACCGTTTACCTTATTAGAGTATAGAATGTCCATGGCATCGATGATCATGGCCGAATCGGTGGCATTTTTACCAGTGGTATAAGCGTACTGTTGTATGGGGGTGATGGCGTTTTCTAACAAAAGGTTTTTCCATTTGGAGAGTTTAGGATTGGTCCAATCCCCGTAAATTCTTTTGATGGTAGGGTTTCCATATTTGGCGATCTCTTCCATCATTTCTTTTACATAGGCCGATGGAATATTATCACCATCAATTAATACTGCAAGGTTTATTTCCATGTTCATTTTATTGTTGTTGCTACTAAGCTAATAATTTATCGGGGATTGGCCATTTAAAAACACCTATTCCTCCATTTTTAAGGTGGTGGAATAGGTGTTTAGAACATTTTTTGTTATCCCTGTTCTATGTTATAAATCTATTGGCTATTTTTAGAATAGATATAAAAGTTTCTGTCAACTTTAAAATCTTTTATCTCAGCATCGAAGGATTCGGTTTTCCAATGAGAAGAAGGAAAAATCCATTGTTGTGTTTCTCCTACCGATACCTTTACCGGCATATCAAATCCGTCCACGATATCGGTATATCGGTATTGGAGAGAATTGCCATTTATTGTATACTCTAATAAAGGTATTTTAGTGGTACGGAGGTATTGTTCAAAAAACTCGGTAAGGTCTATACCGCTATGAATACTTATGTAGTTCTCTATCTGTTGGGTAGTAACGGTCTGATGGTAAAACTCTTGGTTGAGTCCGCGTAAGATGGATCGCCATTTTTCATCGTCCTCCAAAAGCTGTCGTAGGGTATGCAGCACATTGGCCCCTTTGTAATAGATATCGCCACCTGTTTGGTTAACATTGTAAGGCGCTATCATGGGAGTGCTATTGTCTATATTTTTTCTGGTACCGATAACATAATCGGCAGCAGCCTCTTTTCCGTAGAAATAGTCTAAAAATAAATTCTCGGAATAGGAGGTAAAGCTTTCATGGATCCACATATCCGCGGTATCCTTATTGGTGATATTGTTCGCAAACCATTCGTGCCCAGATTCGTGAATGATGATAAAATCAAATTTTAACCCCCAGCCGGTACCCGATAGATCTCTTCCCAAATAGCCATTTTTATATTCGTTGCCATAGGTGACCGAGCTTTGGTGTTCCATGCCTAAATAGGGGACCTCTACCAGCTTAAAACCATCTTCATAGAAGGGGTAGGGACCAAACCAATGCTCAAAAGCTTCCATCATTCTGGTGGCATCTTTAAATTGTCGTTTTGCCTTTTCCAAGTTTTCGGGAAGCACATAATAGTCCATATCCAATGCACCCTTTTCTCCCATATATGTTTCTCCAAAATGTACATAGTTGGCAATATTGGCATTAACGCCATAATTATTGATGGGGTTGCTCACAAACCAGTGGTAGGTGTTGGTTTTCCTTCTTTCTTCTACTTTTCGCAGTCTGCCATTAGAAACATCCATCAATCCCTTAGGAACGGTAATGCTTATGGCCATGCTATCGACCTCGTCGTACATATGGTCTTTGCTGGGCCACCATACACTGGCACCCAAACCTTGACAAGAGGTGGCAACGAACGGCTGGCCGTTGCTGTCCTTTTTCCAAGAAAACCCACCGTCCCATGGTGCTTTTACCGCCTCCCTGGGAATCCCGGAATAACGAACGACCAACTCATTAAAAGCTCCTTGAAGCTGTTTTTTCTTTAAGGTGACAAAATGAGCGTTCCCTTTAGAGGTAAAAGAAAGGGATTTACCGTCTTGGGTTATTTTTTTTATTTTTAAAGGGGGCTGTAAATCTATTTGAAGGAGTTGGTTTTCCTCCAAGACCTTATAACGAATGGTATTAGAACCAGAGATGCTTTTTTTCTTGGGATCGACCTTTACCTTCAAGTGATAGTAGTTCAGGTCCCACCACTCCCGTTCCGGAGTAATACTCCCACGAAGAGAGTCTTGTTCAGTAAATTGAGGTGTTTGGGCATGGGTATTAAGGGTGATGCCCAAAAATAAAATAAATAAAATTCTCATAGTTTGTTAAGTGGTAATATTGAATTATTAGAGTTACTGCTATGGTTCTTTTTTTATGCTGGTTTTTATCTCATGGTTTCATTAGGGAATACTACAACGCTTTCAGAACCGTCTTCTCCTACGGCCGCTATTCCGAAGAGATAATTATCGATCACAATTCCTTGCAGGGTAAACTCGGTTACATTTTCTACATACCTGCTGTAATCCTAGGTAGGGGAGGTGGTATCTCTCCAGTAAATTTTATAACCCTTGGCCCCGGCTACTTGGGTCCATTTTAGTTTTGCCGATGGAGCGACCATACCCCCGATCCATACTTTTTCCGGCGCTGGGGGAGCCCAAGCGAGGGAGGCTAAATTAATGGCATTTACGGCCGTTAACTTTTTTGCATACTCAAAATTTACATGCTCCAAGACATCCCCATAGGAAATGCCATTTTCTGTCCGGATATCTTGGTGCTGTTGTGTATAATTTTCATGGGCCTCCATGATCCTGATGCCGGCATAACCAGCGTCATTAAAAGGCCTGTGGTGCCCACCACGGCCAAAACGGTCTAGCCTGTAGATCAACATAGGATTCATTTCGGGCATGTAAAGACGTACATTTTTATGAACATAGCGTGCCAATTGCCTCGAAATACCATCGACCTCGCCACCGTAAAAACGGCGCATATTTCTTTGTTTCTCTGTTTCTGTAGGAGGTACGGGCTCTGAAAAAATCCTAAAATCTGTATTGCTGATGATACCATCGACACCCTTAATATTTCCGATCATATCATTATTGAAAACACCAATAATGTCCCAGTTCTTTTCCTTGGCCATGTTTGCCATGCCTTGTCCGCCAAAAAGCCCTTGTTCTTCGCCCGAAAGCCCTAGATAAACAATACTGCTTTCGAAGGTGTATTTAGAGAGTACCCTCGCCGCTTCTAAAGTGCCTGCCATACCACTGGCATTGTCATTGGCCCCTGGGGCATCGGAAGTATAATTAGTAGGATCGCTTACCCTAGAGTCTATATCCCCGCTCATAATAATATAGCGGTCTGGGTATTTGGTTCCTCTTTGGATGGCCACAACATTTACTACCCACACATCTTTGGTAATACGCCCGTTTTCACCCTTTTTCACCAAATCTTTTTGGTAAGTTACCTCTAGGCAGCCCTTACATCCTTCCGATATGTTTTGAAACTCGGCCTTTATCCATCGTCTGGCTGCACCAATACCCCTGGTAGCAGACAAAGTATCGCTTAGGGTATGTCGAGTTCCAAAATTAGCCAATGTCGCAACGTCCTTTTCAATGCGCTCTGCCGAAACAGTCGCAATTATATCATACATGCGTTGGTCGGTCTGAGCACTAAGGGCCGTAGAAAATAATAGTAGCAACCAGGTAAGGCGCATATTCATGGTTTTTAAAAATTGGGGTAATTTACATTTATCCATACGTATTGAATCTTAATAAAGTGTTAAGAAGTTTTCTGCAATAAATTCCAAACCCCTATGATAGGGCCTATGGCTAAGAGTAAAAAGAGATAACTAGGATCAGTTTTTGGGGCTATAAAAGAAAGAAGTTGTATGCTTATGATACTAATGCTAAATCCTATGCAATTGACAATAGTAAGGGCAGTACCTTTTAAATGTACGGGAGCCGATTTGGCAACCATGCTCGAAAACTGTGGAGAATCTGAAACAACGGCCATTCCCCAAATACAAAGGAGCAATAAAAACAGGGGAGGTGACAATAAGTAAAATAATGGCGATAACAGGCAAAGTACTCCTGAAAGTGATAAAGAAAATATGGCTACTTTTTTACTGCCGACCTTTAAAGAAAAATAACCTCCCAAAGCGCAGGAAATACTGCCTAGCGCAATGATGGTAAAGGACCAAATAGAGATTGGTAATTGGTGGGTGTTAAAAGAGTTGTAGGTATGTAAAGCGAAGGGGATAAAGGCCCAAAAAGCGTATAGTTCCCACATATGGCCAAAATAGCCAAAGGCCGCTTTTCTAAAAGCTGGAATTTTAAAGAGCTTGGTGCTCGCCTGTATCTGAAAAGTAGTACTCTTTTTTCTAAACGGACCATTGGGGATAAATAAGTACATAAAACATCCGCCTATGGCCGCCAGTAAAGAGGTGGTGGTCACTACAAGAGTGTCATTACGACCCCAATCCATGCCTTTAATAGCATGGGGAAAGGCGGTCCCTAAAACTAAAGCACCTACTAAAAAACCTAAGGCCCTTCCCAAACCATGCCGGTAATAATCGGAAGCAATTTTCATCCCGACCGGATATATCCCTGCCAAAAAGAACC
The DNA here is from genome assembly GCF_012272855.1 of Arenibacter sp. 6A1. Lineage (GTDB taxonomy): Bacteria > Bacteroidota > Bacteroidia > Flavobacteriales > Flavobacteriaceae > Arenibacter. The sequence goes on from NZ_JAAXCQ010000011.1 coordinate 78,631, forward strand.
CCGCACCAAATCTAGCGGCAAGTAAGGTCGTTTGGGTAAGGTTGTTCGATAGTAAGGCCAAGTTGCACAGTGCTGCTAAAATTGCCGAAAGTAAAAACACCTTGGAAGGAGAATACCTGTCGGCAATCATTAGAGTAGCAAATAATAAGGTACCCACAATAAACCCAAATTGTACGGACGATAATATTAATCCGGTGAATTGATGGTTTGCACCAATCACCTTCACTAAATCGTCTACGACCACATTCCCGGCAAACCATATGGAGGTACATGCGAATTGGGAAAAAATAATGACCGGAAGTATATGGGGTTTAATATTCAAGCCTATTTTATAAATCGACTTAACAACTCCCGTACCCTTTTGGTATTTTCTACATAGTATTTGGCTTGGGTCTTTTGCATACCTACCTTCACGGTAATGGCATCGTCCGGTAATTCTTCGAACATATATTCATCGGTCCAGTCATCGCCAATGGCAAATACAAAATCGTAATCGTTCTCCGCGAGCATTTTTACGGCCGCCCTACCTTTGTTAACACCACTGCTTTTAATTTCTAAAACCTTATTCCCAGAAAGTACGGTTAAATTATCGTTGGCAATAAGGCTAGTTAATACCGTCGTTAATTCAGTGGCCCTTTTCTTGCCAAAGTCGGGATCTGTATTTCTATAGTGCCATGCCAAGGAGAAGTTTTTTTCCTCTATGAACGAGCCTGGGGTTCTATCGACAAAAGATTCCAATATGGGCTTTATTTTGGGCATCCAGTCGTTTTTTATCTGCTCTAGCAGCGTAAAATCTTCACCTTCTTTGGATAACCATACCCCATGTTCGGCAATCATATTGTATTTTTTATGAAGGAACCAACGGTTAAAGGTGGCGGTATCCCGACCACTGATTAAATATACATCTGTATTTTCTTGGGCATTGATCTGATCTAAGAGATCATATAACTGTTCATCCGGACCTGCTTTTTGAGGGTCTACGTGAAAGCCAGAAAGGGTACCGTCATAATCAAAGAACAATAGTTTCCTTTTAGAAGCATGGTATTGTTCAATAACCCCGTCCAGCGTTTTTTTAGAAAGTATTTTCGAAATATATTGATGGGTCGTTTCTCTTTGCTCTAATAGCGATTTCATAAAATCATTGGCCCATTTCTCCACATTGTAACGTTCTAGACGTTTTTGTAAAATAGTGTTCCTGGCAATTTGCTCTTCTTTGGGCATGTTGATGGCTTGGATCAAAGCATCTGCTATCTGATCAAAATTGTTCGGGTTGATGAGTAGGGATTCATTCATCTCATTGGCCGATCCGGCCATTTCACTCAAAATTAAAACACCGGTTTTATCGGTCCTTGTGGCAATGTACTCCTTGGCCACCAAATTCATGCCGTCGCGAATAGGGGTTAGTAGGGCAATATCACTGGAAGTATAAAGGTCTATTAAATTTTCAAAAGGCATGGATCGGTAGAAATACCAAATGGGAGTCCAGCTTACCGTAGCAAATTCTCCGTTGATCCTTCCTACCAATTCATCAATTTCCTTTTTTAATAATTGGTATTGGGGCACATTGGATCTAGAAGGCACGGCAAGGATAATCAGCCGTACTTTTTCCTTGTACTCAGGGAATTTATTCAGGAAATATTCAAAGGCCTTCAGCCGTTTCGCGATCCCCTTGGAATAATCCAATCGATCTATAGATAGGATCAGTTTGGCATCTGGGGTCGATTCTTTGTGGACATTGAGTCGGCGTTGTAATTCCGATTGATTTTCCGTGGTGTTTTTCTGATGAACCTTGGCGGCACTACTAAATTTTTTATAGTCGATTCCCATGGGGAAAGAATCGACTTTGATAACCCTATCGTCGACATTTATTTCATTGAAGCTTACCTCTAGGCCTAAAAGCCTCCTTACCGAACTTAAAAAATGCCGCTCGTAATCATAAGTGTGGAAACCGATGAGGTCTGCACCTAATAGACCACGCAAAATTTCTTTACGCCAGGGCAATGTCCTAAATATTTCATATGAAGGAAAGGGGATATGTAAAAAGAATCCAATAGCCGCTTTGGGGCGCTTGGCCTTGACCATTTCTGGGACCAACATTAATTGGTAATCATGGACCCAGATGACATCATCGTCCTCCGAGTTTTTTAAAATGGCATCGGCAAACTTTTGGTTTACTGCCTTAAAGGTTTCCCAACTGGCCGATTCAAATTCCGAATACTCCAAAAAATAATGGAATAAGGGCCACACGGTGCGGTTGCTAAAACCAAAATAAAAACCTTCTATTTCCGCTTCGGTAAGGCTTACTTTGGAACAACCATGGGCCTTCAGCGCTTTATCTATTTTAGGTTCCAGTTCCTTGGGGATATCCTCCTTCGTTAAACCGCTCCATCCTATCCAAAGGCTATCGCTTCCAGAATGTACAGATTTCATTCCCGTAGCCAACCCGCCCACACTAGGGGTGGCTGTGATATCGCCATTTTCGATTTGCAATTGTACAGGGAGTCTATTTGAAATTATGATAGTTTTAGCCATAATTTGGTAGGTTTTGGTTTATATAGTTCTATATTTTCCTTAAATTTCGACAAAACGATTAGTAAAAACAACTTTAATGGTTGTAAAAAACACTTATTTAGCATATGGATAATTTGGACTACGGAATAATTGGAAATTGTAGAAGTGCTGCCCTAATTTCCAAGAATGGCTCATTGGATTGGTGTTGTTTGCCCGAATTTGATTCGTCTTCGGTATTTGCAAAAATTTTGGACGAGGAAAAAGGGGGGAGTTTTGAGATTTTAGTAGATGATTCCTATACGATCGATCAAAAGTATAAAGAGAATACCTGTATCCTAGTCACTAGATTTTCTGATGGCGAGAATACTTTTGAGGTGCACGACTTTATGCCCCGTTATTACAATGAAGGCGGAGGGTACTATACCCCGCCAGAAATAGTGAGGTATTTTAAACATATTTCAGGAAACCCAAAATTTAGGGTAGTTTACAACCCTAAGTTGGTATATGCCTTAGGGGAAACAGAAAGCTATATTAAACCCGATTTTATTGCCAGCCTTACCCATGCCAAAAAATTTGATACCGTATTCCTGTACACTTCTTTTGATAAGGAAAAGGTACTAAAGGGCGAAGAAATAGTTCTAAAGGAAGCGGGGTATTTTCTCTTGAGCTATAACGAGAAGATAATAAAACCCGATACCAAGAAAATAAATCTACTTTTACAACGCACCAAGGTCTATTGGTTAAATTGGACCGATAAGGTTCCTACCTATAAAAAATTCAATGACCAGATAATTCGTAGTGCGCTTACCCTTAAGCTGCTGAGTTATGACAAGTCTGGTGCTGTATTGGCCGCTGCTACGACCTCTCTGCCAGAAACTATTGGAGAGGTTCGAAACTGGGACTACCGATTCTGTTGGATAAGGGACGCCTCTATGGTGATCAAGGTAGTTTCGGAACTGGGACATAAAAACGTGGCCAAAAGATACCTGCAGTTTATTATAGATCTTATCCCCAATAAGGACGAAAAACTGCAGATCATGTATGGTATCAATAAGGAAAAAATACTGACCGAAGAGACGCTCGATCACTTAAGCGGCTACAAAGGTTCTAAACCCGTACGTATCGGTAATGCTGCCTATGCACAGCGGCAAAATGATATCTATGGAATATTGATGGATGTTATTTATACACAGTTGGATAAGTTCAATACCGATATAGAGAACAAAGAAGAATTATGGACCATTACCAAAGGTATTGTTTGGATCGTAGATAATCACTGGGAAGAGCCCGACAAGGGTATATGGGAATTCCGAACCGAAGACAGACACTTTACATTTTCTAAAATATTGTGCTGGGTAGCCCTGGACAGAGCCATTAAAGTGGCAAAAATATTTGGAAAAACACATAAGATCGATAAATGGAGATCCCTAGAAAAGAGGATCAGGGAAGATATTTATGCCAATGCTTGGAGTGAGGAAAAGCAGTCCTTTACCCAGTCCTATGGTTCCCAGGATTTAGATGCATCCGTACTTCTGATGGAGTCCTATGGATTTATAGAAGCCAAAAACCCACAATTTGTAAATACGGTAAAAGCCATTGAAAAGGAGTTGAGCAATGAAGGCCTGTTATATCGCTATAAAAATAAGGACGACTTTGGATTACCCTCGTCTTCCTTTACTATTTGTACCTTTTGGTTCATCAACAGCCTATTTAAAATAGGAGAGGAGGAAAAAGCGATGGCGCAATTTGAGAAGCTATTGTCCTATGGCAATCATTTAGGACTCTTTAGTGAAGATATCGACTTTAAAACAAAACGCTTGTTAGGGAATTTTCCGCAGGCCTACTCGCATTTGGCACTGATAGAATGTGCCATTAACTTTTCTAAAAAAGACAGTGAGACCAAGCTTAAGGAATCTTTTGATAATAAGGAATAGCAATGTCTTAAACCCCTCTTTCGGGAGGGGTTTTTTATGAATTTTTAGCAGCGGGTAGATTTGCTGTGGCCAGGGCTTCTGCTTTGTCCAAGAGCATTTCTAAATGTGCTGGGGTAGTATAAGGGTTCATGATGGTGGTACGCAGATAATGAATGCCCCTTAATTTTGTTTGTACAATATAGCATTCTCCCTCTTCCAAAATAGCGAGCCTGATTTTCTCATTAATACTATTAAGACTAGTGGTATCTAATTTAGTACTGACGTATCTAAAACAAACAATATTGCTCATTGGGTCAACCGCCAGTTCAAAAGAGCTATGGTTCCTAATGATTTCTGCAAACCCTTGCCCTAAATCGTAAAGGGAAGTCACAAAATCATCAAAAATAGTTTCGCCGTAGGTCTTTAAGAGTGTATACCAGTGCAGGCTCATCATAGATTTGGTACATTCAAAAGTACGCTTTGCTAAGTTATACCAGTCTTCTTCGGTAGACTGTTCTAGTAAGTAATCGGCTTTTTGACTAAAGGTGGCATGGGAATGTGCTCTGTTTTTAAATAATAAAGCAGTGGTTATGGTTGGCATCATCATCATTTTATGACCATCAATAACCACCGAATCTGCTTCGGAAATCCCATGTAGTTTATTCTTGTATTTTGCTGAAAAAATAGCCGCTCCTCCGTGGGCACCATCGACGTGAAACCAAAGCTTGTTTTGTTTGCTAAATTCTGCAATGGCCTCCAAATCATCGTACATTCCCGTTGCTGTGGAGGGCGCACTTCCTACAATAGCAAACACTTCAATACCTTCCTTTTTTGCTTGGGCAAGTGAAGTCTCCAATGCTGTAGTATCCATGGTGAAATTTGATGTAGTCGGAATTTTAATGATTCCCTTTTCTCCCAAGCCCATAATCTTGGCAGCCCTATCGATACAATAATGAGCTTGTTCACTGACCATAATGCCTAATTTTTGGCTATGCCCTTCGTTCCATATGTCATTTGGTAGCATCGCTTTTCTGGCGGCTAATAGGGCGGTTAAATTGGCTAAAGTGCCACCAGAGGTAAGAATACCGCCGGCCTTTGGTTCATATCCAAGTTTTTTGCACAGTAAATCGGTTATGATAAGTTCCATGGCAGTGGCTGCTTTTCCCATTTCATAAACCGCCATGCCATTATTTAACAAGGACCCTATCAGTCCGGTCAAGGCAGTAATAGGGGCAGGTGGACTCACCTGATGTCCTATGTATTTTGGATGGTGTACATGAATAGAACGAGATATGATTGTTTTGAAAAGTGCGTTTTCATCCCCGTTTTTTAAAAATTCGGTCCAATATTGATGTTCATCCTTAGGTAAAACCCAATCCAAGACTTTTTCCGATTTCCCTTGGGTAGTTTGTTCCAAATGGTCGGCCAAAGAATCGATTAGTTCATGCCCTCTTTTTCTAAAATCTTCAGAAGAATATGCGGAACCAAGAAGTGTGTTTTTCATATTTGGTTGGGTATTGTTTTTTTAAGGATTATATGTAATTCGCATAGCTGAATTCGGATTTGCGACCTGTTTTTTATCCTACTTGTTTCAAGTTGCTAAGGTAATTCATCGACTTGTAGGTTGCAATAAAGGTATAGTTGCCTTTCCCTTTTGATTCCTAATCTTATGAGTTTTATAAGTTTAAAATCAAAATTATGGTGGGGTTTAGGCTACTGGGAATTATAGTTCCTTATAAATTAAACAATCCGAAGCGGTTTCGTTAAATTTGTGTCTTATAATTCAAATAACGTATAAAATGAACTTAAAAAATGTTTTTGGTTGTTTCCTAATACTCGCTTCTTTAGGGGCTTGTAAGGAAAAAGCAGTAGCGCCAGATCCCGTTGTAGAGAAAGAAATGGGGTTTGATTATATGGTAGATCAATTCGCCGATATAAAGGTTTTAAGGTATCAAATTCCAGGATTTGATGAACTAACATTGAAAGAGAAAAAGATGGTTTATTATTTAACCCAGGCCGGTTTGGCTGGGCGCGATATGATTTGGGACCAGAATTACCGTCATAACTTGGAAATTAGAGCGGCTTTAGAAAATATATATACGCAGTATGCTGGGGATAAAACTACCGCAGATTGGAAAGCGTTTGAGGAATATTTGAAAAGAATTTGGTTTTCGAACGGTATCCATCACCACTATTCTAACGATAAGATAAAACCTGAGTTTTCATCAGATTTTTTAAACTTTTTGTTAGCGGAGACCGATACAGTACTGAAAGGAGAAGCCTTTGAAGTGATTTTTAATGATAATGACAATAAAAAGGTCAACAAGAAAAAGGGCGTTGATAATATAGCTTCGTCGGCAGTGAATTTTTATGATCCTTCCATTACAGATGCTGATGTGGAAGCCTTTTATAAAAAAGCTTATAAAGGACCAAAAAATGCCCCTATAGAAGCTGGGCTGAATTCTAAATTAGTCCGTGAAAATGGTAAAATCGTGGAAAAGGTTTGGAAGTCTGGCGGTCTTTACGGGAGTGCCATTGATGAGGTTATCAAATGGTTGGAAAAGGCCAAGGAAGTAGCAGAAAATGACGAACAAACAAATGCTTTGGGACTTTTAATCGAATATTATAAAACTGGAAGTTTAGATACTTGGGACGAATATTGTATTGCTTGGGCAACTTCGACCTCTGGAAATATAGATTGGATCAATGGTTTTATAGAAGTTTACAACGACCCCAAAGGGTACCGCGGATCTTATGAGTCTATTGTTCAGATCAAAGATTTCGAAATGTCTAGACAAATGGCCGTTTTGTCCGAAAATGCTCAGTGGTTCGAAGACAATACTCCTTTAATGGAGGAGCACAAAAAAGCCAAGGTGGTTGGCGTGTCTTATAAAACGGTGAATGTGGCCGGAGAATCTGGAGACGCTTCACCAAGTACCCCAATAGGGATTAACCTACCTAACAACAACTGGATCAGACAGCAGCACGGAAGTAAATCGGTTTCCTTAGGGAATATCATCAATGCTTATAGCCATGCTGGTGGTAGCGGAAAATTAAAAGAATTTGCCAATGATGCCGAAGAAATTGAATTGGAAGAGCAGTATGGCGAAATAGCCGATAAATTACATACAGCCTTGCACGAAGTAATCGGCCATGCTTCCGGACAAATTAACGAAGGAATAGGACAGCCAAAAGAAACCCTTAAGAATTACGCTTCTACCATGGAAGAGGGTAGGGCAGATTTAATCGGGCTGTATTACCTGATGGATCCTAAATTACAAGAGCTTGGATTGGTAGATGACTGGAGAAAAGTTGGAAAAGCTGCTTATGACGGGTATATTAGAAATGGATTAATGACACAGTTAGTGCGTATTAATCTAGGAGATGATATTGAAGAAGACCATATGGTCAATAGACAATGGGTTTCTGCATGGGCTTTTGAAAAAGGTCAGGCAGATAAGGTGATTGAGAAAATCACTCGCGATGGCAAGACCTATTACAATATCAATGACTATGATAAACTACGTGAAATTTTTGGACAGTTGTTACGTGAAACACAACGTATAAAGTCTGAAGGCGATTTTAAAGCTGCACAAGATTTGGTAGAAGGCTATGGTGTAAAAGTAGATCAAACCATACATGCCGAGGTGTTGGAACGAAACGCACAATTTAGTTCGGCTCCATATAGTGGTTTTGTAAATCCAGTATTGGTGGCAGAAACCGATGAGGCAGGAGAAATAACCGATGTAAAGGTTACCCAGCCAAAGAGCTTTGAAGGTCAAATGTTAGAATATGCTAAACAGTATAACTTTTTAGGGCAAGGTGCCTTGGAGCTTGTACAATAATTGAACATTTTTTCACTATCCAGATTAGGAATTAATTTCTGGTTATAAATAAAAAACCGCTCCCGAAAGGAGCGGTTTTTCATTACTGCTTTTTTACAAAGCGCTACTTGAATTAGTCAAAGGTATATCCGTTATCTGCAGCTACTTTATCGGCAATTTGGGTCCGCAAAGCTACTACATTAGGTTGATTGGTATATTTTGTAAAACGTTTGAGTCCCATTAGCATCATTCGCTGCTCATCGCCTTCGGCAAAGGAAACAATGGCTTCCTTACCTTTTTGGATAACGGTGTCAACGGCGGTGTACAAATATAATTTGGACATTGCTATTTGGGTGGCCTGAGATTCTTCCCCAAAACGTTTTGCATTTTTCTCTGTACGTAAAATGGTCGATTCGGCCATGTAAATTTCAATTAATATATCCGAGGCAGATAACATTAACTGCTGGTGATTTTCCAATTCTGGCCCAAATTTTTGGACAGCACTACCTGCTACCATCAGGAATACTTTCTTGAGTCTTGCCAAAATATCTTTTTCTTCAGAAAACAACTCCGAAAAATCGGGAACATCAAAAGAGGGGATACCCATTAATTCATCGGATACTTTCATAGCTGGCCCTAAAAGGTCTACATGGCCTTTCATAGCTTTTTTTACCAGCATACCAACGGCCAACATACGGTTTATCTCGTTGGTGCCTTCATAAATCCTGGCAATACGGGCATCTCTCCAAGCCGACTCCATAGGGGTATCAGCGGAGAATCCCATCCCGCCAAAAATTTGAATACCTTCGTCGGTAGTGCTTTGAACATCTTCGGAAACGGCTACCTTAAGGATAGAACACTCAATAGCGTATTCTTCCACTCCTTTTAATTCTGCTTCCTGATGCGAATTACCTTCGGCTTCCCGAATGGCAATCCTATCTTCAATATTTTTTGCGGCCCTATAACTAGCCGATTCGTCTGCGTAACAATTGGTAGCCATATTGGCAATTTTGGCCTTAATAGCACCAAAATTTATAATCGGTGTTTTAAACTGAACACGTTCATTGGCATATTTGGTAGCTTCGGTTATAACCCTTCTTTGAGCTTCCAAACAGGCAGCAGCCAATTTTATACGGCCTACATTTAAAGCATTCATGGCTATTTTAAATCCGTTGCCACGGGTAGAAAGCATATTTTCTACCGGCACTTTGGTATCATTAAAAAATACCTGTCGAGTCGATGAAGAATGTATCCCTAGTTTCTTTTCTTCCTCTCCCATACTGATCCCATTACTGGGGTCGTTTTCTATGATAAAACCAGTGATGTTTTTATCGTCTTCTATACGGGCAAATACAATAAACATATTACAGAACCCTGCATTGGAAATCCACATTTTCTGACCTGTAATATTGTAGTATTTCCCATCCTCGGATAAGACCGCCTTTGTTTTACCGGAGTTGGCATCGGAGCCTGCTCCTGGTTCGGTAAGACAATAGGCACCAAACCATTCGCCCGATGCTAATCTGGGAACATATTTATTCTTTTGTTCCTCCGTACCATAAAGGGTAATGGGCATGGTTCCAATACCGGTATGAGCGCCAAAGGCCGTACTAAAAGAACCACTAGCCCCAGAAATGTAATCGCATACCAACATCGTTGAAACAAATCCCATCCCCATACCACCGTAAGATTCTGGAACAGCAATACTTAACAAACCTAGTTCCCCTGCTTTGCGCATGGTTTCCTCGGTAAAGGCATAGTCCTTTTTTTCAAACCGTTCCCAATGTGCCCAAAGTTCTCGATCTACAAACTCTTTGGTGCTTTCTCGCATCATTTTTTGCTCTTCCGATAAATCTTCAAGCGTAAAAATATCTTCACATTTGGTCTCTTTTACAAGGAACTGTCCGCCCCTTAGTATGTCTTTGTTTGTTGTTTCTGTGCTCATAATGTTTTTTAATTAAGAAAAAATAAAATGGAGTAGCATATAATTAGGGGCTTATTCTGAGGGTCCTAGGATATTTCGATGCCATTTTACAAATTTATAGTTCAGTTTGTTTTGGGTAAGAAAGGAATCAAGACCTTATTGTTTCGGTAGTGATGCTTCTGCATATCACTGGCCTTAAGGTTTTTCTTCTTTGTCTTATCGTATGGTTTTATTGTAAGAATTCAAATATTCCGGCGGCACCTTGTCCTGTTCCAACGCACATGGTGACCATTCCGTATTTACCTTTCATATTTCTCTTTCGCATTTCATCGAATAATTGAACCGAAAGTTTTGCTCCTGTACATCCTAATGGGTGTCCTAAAGCAATAGCCCCTCCATTGACATTGACGATCTCCGGATTAAGGTTTAGTTCTCTGATCACTGCCAAGGATTGGGAAGCGAAAGCCTCGTTTAACTCTATCAATTCAATGTCGTCTTGTTTCAGGCCTGCCAATTTCAGTGCTTTTGGAACCGCTTTTACAGGGCCTATTCCCATAATGCGTGGTTCTACTCCGGCAGCGGCATAGTTCACCAATCTTGCAATTGGCTCTAGGTTCAATTCCTTTACCATAGCCTCGCTCATGACCATTACAAAGGCTGCGCCATCGCTCATTTGGGATGAGTTTCCTGCGGTTACACTGCCTCCAGCGGCAAATACTGGGCGTAAGCCTGCCAAAGCCTCCTTATTGGTACCTTTTCTTGGTCCTTCATCTTTGGTTACCGTATATTTTCTAGTCGCTTTTTTCCCGTTTTCATCTATGTAAACTTGTTCTACATCTATGGGTACAATTTGGTCCTGAAAGCGGTTTTCGGCCTGTGCCTTTAGAGCTTTCATATGGGAGTGATACGCAAACTCATCCTGGTCTTCACGAGATACTTTAAACTGATTGGCAACGGCTTCGGCAGTGTTGCCCATTCCCCAATAGTAATCTTCATGGCCAGACTTTACCAAATCATAATTCAGTTCTGTTTTGTATCCTGTCATTGGCACCGCACTCATGCTTTCTGCTCCGCCAGCAATAATACAATCGGCCATTCCTGACTGTATTTTTGCCGTGGCAATGGCAATGGTTTCTACGCCCGAAGAGCAAAACCTATTGACGGTAACCCCGGGAACATCAACAATGTCGAGTCCCATTAAAGAGATCAATCGTGCCATATTTAAGCCCTGGGAACCTTCGGGCATGGCATTTCCAACAATAACATCGTCTATACGGGTCTTGTCTAGTTGCGGTAATTCCTTCATCATATATTCGATGGTTTCCGCTGCCAATTCATCGGTTCTTTTAAAACGGAATACGCCTTTAGGTGCTTTCCCTACTGCTGTTCTATATGCTTTTACTATATATGCTGTTTTCATCTTGTTTTTTAGTGTTGAGTATTAAGGGGTTCGTCTGTAAAAATGAGTCTTTGTAATGCAATGCATAAGTCAATTCTTGGTTGTGCTTTTTCTTTTTTAAACGTCACCTTTATGCCTTGGTTTCAAATTACTCAATACCTGGTACTAACTAGGAGGTGCTTACGTAGCTTAGTTACGAAGTGGCTTTCCTGTTTTTAACATATGCTGAATACGCTCTAAGGTTTTTCTTTCCGTACATAGGGAAAGGAATGCCTCTCGTTCCAAGTCCAATAAATATTGTTCGCTGACCAGTGAAGGTTCGGACAAATCACCACCCGCCATTACATAGGCCAATTTATTGGCTATTTTATGGTCGTGGGCGCTTATGTAATTACTGTCTTGCATAGCATCGGTTCCTACCATGAACATTCCCAAGGCTTGTTTTCCCAATACCTTTATATCTGTTCGCTTAATCGGTTGGGTGTATCCAGATTCCGCCATAATTTTAGCATAGGCTTTGGCCGTTGCTATTTGTCGGTCTTTATTGACAACCACAATATCTTTTCCTTTCTGTAATATCCCCAAATCAAAGGCTTCATAGGCCGATGTCGATACTTTAGCCATTCCTATGGTCAAGAAATACTCCTGAAGGACATTTAGCTCTATGTCGTTCTTTTTAAAGGTATCCTGGGCACGAAGGGTCATTTCTTTAGATCCTCCTCCGCCAGGAATTACACCAACACCAAATTCTACGAGTCCGATATAGGTTTCTGCAGCGGCAACGACCATGTCGGCATGTAGGGATAGTTCACAGCCCCCACCTAGTGTCATTCCATGTGGAGCGGCAATGGTAGGGATGGCAGAATAGCGCATGCGCATCATCGTATCCTGGAACATTTTGATGGCCATATTTAACTCATCGTATTCCTGTTCTACCGCCATCATAAATATCATTCCTATATTGGCTCCTACAGAGAAATTTGGAGCCTGGTTACCAACCACCAAACCTTGGAAATCTTTTTCGGCTATATCAATCGCCTTGTTCAATCCGGCCAATACATCGCCACCAATGGTGTTCATTTTCGACTGGAATTCTACATTTAGAATACCATCGCCTAGGTCTTCTACCACAACACCGCTATTTTTAAAAACCTCCTTGGTTTTGCGGATGTTGTCTAAAATGATAAACGCATCCTGGCCTGGTATTTTTTGGGCCGATTTCTTTTGGATATCGTAACAATAGCTTGCGCCTTCTTTTACGGAGTAGAAAGTGTTGGCTCCCGAAGCGATCATTTCTCCTATCCATGGCGCAGGAGTCAATCCTTCGGCCTTTATCAAATCCAATCCTGCTTGAACGCCTATGGCATCCCAGATTTGGAAAGGCCCGTGTTCCCATCCAAAACCAGCTTTCATGGCGTCATCAATCTTGTAAATCTCATCGGTTATTTCTGGAATCCTGTGCGAAACATAGGCAAATAAAGCGGCAAAACTCTTTCTGTAAAACTCCCCGGCCTTGTCTTTTCCAGCCACCAATACTTTAAAACGGTCTACCACCTTATCGATGGTTTTGGTCAGTTCTAAGGTGGCAAAACTCGCTCTTTTATTATCTCGGTATTCTAGTGTATTTAGATTTAGGGTTTTTATCTCGCTAGAACCATCTTTGTTTTTTACTTTTTTATAAAAACCTTGGCCAGTTTTACTTCCCAACCATTTGTTTTCTATCATGGAGTTGATAAAACCGGGCAGTTTAAACAATTCGTGGCGTTCGTCCTTGGCACAATTTTCATAGATACCATTGGCAACATGTACGAGGGTGTCCAATCCAACAACATCTACGGTACGAAAAGTAGCCGATTTAGGGCGGCCTATGACCGGTCCGGTAAGTTTGTCTACTTCTTCTACGGTAAGTCCCATATCATTGACCATATGAAACAGGCTTTGAATGCTGAAAATACCGATTCTATTGCCTATAAAAGCAGGAGTGTCTTTGGCAACTACGGAAGTTTTACCTAAGAATTGTTCTCCATAACCGTTCAGGAATTTTAATACTTCTGGTGATGTTTTTGGACCAGGGATTATCTCAAATAATTTTAAATAACGTGCTGGATTAAAAAAGTGGGTACCACAGAAATGTTTTTGGAAATCATCACTGCGGCCTTCGCTCATAAATTTAATCGGAATCCCGGAGGTGTTCGAGGTAATTAAAGTACCTGGTTTTCGGTATTTTTCCAAGTTCTCGAACACCATCTTTTTGATGTCCAATCGCTCTACCACTACCTCAATGATCCAATCTACCTGCCCTACCTTGGCAATATCGTCCTCCAAATTCCCAGTGGTGATTCGTTTGGAAAATTTTTGGTGGTAAATAGGAGAAGGTTTAGATTTAAGTGCCGTAACCAAGGAATCGTTAACAAGCCTATTGCGGACAAGGGTGTCTTTTAAGGTGAGGCCTTTTGCTTTTTCGGCATCAGTGAGTTCCCTTGGTACAATATCTAATAGTAATACTTCTACGCCAATATTGGCAAAGTGACATGCAATACCACTGCCCATAATTCCAGAGCCTATGACCGCTACTTTTTTAATGTGTTTGTTCATCAATAAAATCGAATTAATTAGTTTTTAATCTTTTTTATAAATTTTCTTTTCAGCAATTAACCTGTTGATAGTCTCCGTAACCTCGAAAAAAGCGTTCAATTTTTCAACCGACACTTCATTTCGTACCACCTCGTTAAACCGTAATACTACATCCTTGGAGATTTTTCTTTTTTCTAATCCCAATGGAGTAAGATGTATAAGCACACCTCTTCCGTCACACGGATTAGGTTTTCGTTCTATAAAACCTTTTTCTTCCATACTTTTTAAAATTCGGGAAAGGCTTGTGGCCTCCATGCCCATTTTGGGACCTAAGGAGGTAGAAGGGGTGCCTGTCTTGGAATCAATACTTAAGAGGGTAAAACCTATGGCCATAGAAGTATCAAAGTTTTTAGCTTCTTCATTGTACATTTTTGTGACCGTTTGCCATGTTGTTCTCAAGGCATAGTCTATTGTAAATTCTTTCATGTAATCAGTAACGCTTGTCTCAAAGATAGAAAAATATATTATGCATGCATAATATATATGTTAAATTATCATAGGGTAAGGCACAAAAAAAACAGCTTTCAAAAATTGAAAGCTGTTTTTAAGTGTTTTGTTTACTGTTCTTTATATTGAATGTTCGTAAATATCGTTATAAAGGTCAATGTATTTTTGCTTTATTATTTTACGCTTGAGCTTTAATGTAGGGGTAAGGTGACCTTCTTCGATGCTCCAAGCATTGGGTGTTAATCTAAACTGTTTCACTTTTTCCCATTTTGCAAAATTTTCATTGGCCTCATCTACTTCTTCCTGGAAACGTGCAATGACTTTTTCATTGGTCACAAGACTGAGATTGTCCTTAACTTCTATTCGGTGTATTTTGGCCCAGTTTCTCACAAATTCAAAATCGGGCTGAATCAAAGCAGCCGGCATTTTTTCGCCTTCGCCAATGACCATTATTTGTTCTATAAACCTAGATTGTTTAAAACGGTTTTCCAATAGTTGTGGGGCTACGTACTTTCCGCCCGAAGTTTTAAACATTTCTTTCTTTCTATCGGTGATCTTCAAAAAGCCATCACTGTCTATTTCTCCAATATCTCCCGTATGAAAGTACTGGTTGTTTAAGGCTTCGGCCGTTTTTTCCTCGTCTTTGTAATACCCCATCATCACCTGGGGGCCTTTCACGCAAATTTCGCCGTCTTCGGCAATTTTTACTTCGGTTCTATCCAATAGTTTTCCAACGGTACCAATTTTAAATCCACCATCGCGCATATCGTTTACCGAGATGACCGGGGAAGTTTCTGTAAGTCCATAACCTTCCATAACTCCTAATTCTGCGGCATTGAATATCCTGGCAAGCCTTGGTTGTAGTGCTGCACTTCCCGAGGCTATAAGGCTTAAGTTGCCTCCAAGGCCAGCTTTCCATTTGCTGAAAATAAGCTTTCGGGCAAGGGCTAGTTTTTGTTCGTACCACCAGCCGTTTTGTCCATAAGGTTCATAATCTAACCCGACCTCTACGGCCCAGAAGAAAAGGTTCTTTTTTATACCCTTGAGCGCGGCACCCTTGGCAATGATCTTATCGTATACCTTTTCTAATAATCGGGGTACTGCGGTCATAACATGGGGTTCCACCTCTTTAAGGTTGTCACTTATTTTATCCATAGATTCGGCAAAATAAATAGAAACACCCCTTAGCTGGTACAAATACATGATCATGCGTTCATAGATATGGCATACCGGTAAAAAACTCAAGGCTTTGGTCTCCCCATCGACAATAGGAAATCTTTTAGAACTTTCAATAGCATTGCTAACGATATTGTGATGGGATAACATTACTCCCTTTGGTCTACCAGTGGTACCCGAGGTGTAGATTAGCGTCGCCAAATCAGTGGACTTAACGGCTGCCATATGTTTTTCTACCTCGTCCTGATTACTTGTGTCTTTCCCTAAGGCTAGAACTTCTTTCCAGTTTTTACAGGTCTCCAACTCATCAAAAGAGTATATTTCCTTTAAGAAAGGTAATTTGTCCCTTATGGCTTGTAGCTTATTGTATACTTCCTCACAGGAAACAAAACAGTAGGAGGCTTCAGAATGGTTTAGAACATATTCATAATCCTCGGAGGATATGGTTGGGTATATGGGCACATTTTGGGCTCCCAATTGTAGGATACCTATATCCATAATATTCCATTCCGTTCGGTTGGTCATAGAAATCACTGCAATTTTATCATTGGGTTTAATCCCTAGGCGCAGTAAGGCACGGCTAACCGCATTTGCCTTGTCTACATATTCCTGAGTTGAAGTAGCGATCCATTCTCCATTGTATTTGGTTATAAGGGATTCTTTTAAATTGAATTTCTCTAATTGGTAGTAAGGGAAATCAAAAAGGCGAGTGATTTTTTGCATATTTTATGAGCTATACGTCATCGCAAATTAAGAAAAGGGAACGGTATTTTAAAATGACATTCGCAATTAATGGCTATTTTTTTTGAAGATTTAATATTCTTGGTTTAAAAACAAAGGGATGGTCTATTGGAGAATTCTTGTTAAGTGGTTTAAAAAGAGGTTTTTGTGAGGGTAGTTGCTGTGATTTGTCCCAATAGTAAAGGCCTCAATTTTTTTTAAGTCCTTGGGTATGATAGCTTCCAAGCTACTGGCAGGGGAAATCTATAAAGACTTTATTTTTTTAAAGCCATGGAGAACCCTTTGGATAATGGGACTTATGCTGTACTTTTAGCGTTGTTTATATAGTATCTAATGTTATTTGGCTAAGAATTGATACTATAAAAAATAAATTAATTAAGTTCAACGATTAAATTTTTAAACTAAAAAAAGAAATGAAAAGACTGTTTGCAATTTTCGCAATTGTTTGCACTATGTATTCTTGTGCCGATGCTGAAAAAACAAAAATTCCGGTATACGCGTGGTCTGGAGGTCCTGGCGAGGCTACTGACCAAGAGTTAAAAATAAAATTTGATGATTTTAAAAGCAAAGGGATAGACGGAATCATGTACAATGGAGGGCATGACCCCGAGACTTATAAAAGGGTAGGAAAGCTTGTAAAAGAAGCCGGAATGGAATTTCATACTTGGATACCGACCATGGTACAGGGCGAAAATCCTAAGTTGTCTCATGATCTATATGCCGTGAATAGACTTGGAGAATCTTCTTTTGATAATCCACCGTACGTTCCTTATTATAAGTTTTTGTGTCCTAGTAAAGAAGGCTCTTATAACTTTTTAGCTGATTTATATGGAGGTATTGCCGAATTGGAAGAGGTAGATGGTATTCATTTGGATTATATTCGTTTCCCTGATGTAATTTTAGCAGAAGGCCTATGGGACAAATATGGTTTGGTAATGAACGAAGAATATCCAGTAGCCGATTTTTGTTATTGTGATGATTGTACGGCCGATTTTAAAGAAAAAACTGGAATTGATATCAAAGAAGTAGAAGATCCTTCTCAGATTCAGGAATGGAAGGAGTTTAGATACGATTTGATTACGAATATGGTGAATCGTATAGCGAAGGTTGTACATGAAAAAGGAAAGCGCCTAAATGCCGCAGTTTTTCCAGGTCCAAGTATTTCAAAGAAATTGGTTAGACAAGAATGGAACAAGTGGGATCTTGATGCCGTTTTTCCAATGAACTACAACG
Source organism: Arenibacter sp. 6A1 (assembly GCF_012272855.1). GTDB lineage: Bacteria > Bacteroidota > Bacteroidia > Flavobacteriales > Flavobacteriaceae > Arenibacter. The sequence continues at coordinate 96,433 of NZ_JAAXCQ010000011.1, forward strand.
ATTTTTATTTAAAAGATGCCTCATGGGTAGGAGAGGTTGTTAAAGAAGAGGTTACTGCTGTTAACGGTACTAAACCTATCTATAGTGGACTTTTTATTTGTCCGAACCCAGAGAGAAAGACAGAGGAGAACGATCCTGAAAACCACGGTTTATTGCCTTCGGAAATGGAAACTGCCATTAGAGGTTCTATGGAGAATGGTGCTGCCGGGATTTGTCTTTTTACCCCAGAAAGAATGACAGAAGCTCATTGGGTAGAGTTTGAAAAGGCTATTTATGCCGATTATTCTAAAAAATAAAAGCGTATAACCTTGAGTGCCTACGAATAATGGGCTAAGGTGTTACTACAGATTAAACGGAAAGCCGTTGTCCTGATGAAAATCTGGACAACGGCTTTTTTTGTAAAGCAGGTTTTTGAAGGGTACCTAAAAAAAATAATTTATGGCCTTATAGCACAAAAAATCAGCTACCTAGAATGGCGTCCCTTACATTTAAACAAGAGCTTATTTTATAGTTTTTTAGGAGTGTTTTTCTTGTTCTCAGGTCTAATAGATACATTGTATTATGGCATATTATGATGCGTTAGGGACCACGGCGGCATCCCCGCAGCAAGGCAAGGGATATAGCCAAGGGCCCGCCCGACGCAGGAGGGAACGCCCAAATTAGAAATCTAAATACTAAAGGGGAGCAGTAGGTGTTTCGTTAAAACGATAACGCTCCACAGCTTATTATAGGTGTAGTTTTAAACCTTCGTGTGAGGCTTTAAAGCCTAGCTTTTCATAAAACCGGATGGCCTCTGGACGCTGTTTGTCCGAGGTTAATTGTATTAAATGAACGCCTTTTTCCGTGGCCCTGGCCTTAATCCAGGCAAACATTTGTTGGCCTATGCCTTGACCGGTATAGTCTTCGCGAACCCAAACATTTTCTACCAGACACCGTATTCCGCCCTGAAAAGTGAGGTAGGGGATAAAGCTTAGTTGAAAGGTGGCTATAACTTCCTTGTCTGCGTTTTCCAAAACGGTAAGTTCTTGGTTGCTATCGGCGGCAATACGCTCAAAAGCGTCGTAATATACCTTAGGTAAGGGAGACTGATAATTTTCGCGTAGGCGTCCTAGTTTGTCTTTGGAAATCATTTTAATGATGGCCGGAAGATCTTCTTTTGTGGCGAGACGAAATTTCATGAGGTTTTATCTTATAAAGTGGTGTTTTGGGAGCAGTGGCGCTAAACAATAACGAGTATTTAAGCAGCAAGGCCTAAATACTCGTATCGTTTATAAAACAAATTTAAAAGTTACAACGTATTAATTGTACTACTTATTTTCCGTTTTTGTCAATCCATTTTCTAGCGTTCAAGAAAGCCTCTAACCAAGGTGTTGTTTGGTCTTTTCTTCCTGCTGGGTAATGTGCCCAGTTCCATTGGAAAATAGAACGCTCAATATGTGGCATGGTTACCAAATGTCTACCGGTCTTATCGCAAAGCATGGCAGTGTTAAAATCACTACCGTTAGGATTTGCAGGATACCCTTCATAGCTATAGTTAGCCACAATTTGATAGTTGTCCTTAGATAAAGGTAGTTTAAACTTACCTTCTCCATGAGAAATCCATACCCCAAGGTTGGCTCCTTCCAAGGAAGAAAGCATTACCGAGTTGTTTTTTTGGATAGTTACCGAGGTAAATCCGCTTTCGTGTTTTTTAGAATCGTTATACGTCATTTTTCCATGTTCGGAGTGATCAGGGTTGATCAATTCCAATTCCATGAATAACTGACAACCGTTGCAAATACCTACTGAAAGTGTGTCGGGTCTGGCAAAGAAATTCATTAAAGCCGTGTTGGCTTTTTCATTGTATTTAAAAGCTCCTGCCCATCCTTTGGCACTTCCCAAAACATCAGAGTTGGAGAAGCCTCCAACGGCACCAATAAACTGGATATCTTCTAAAGTTTCCCTTCCCGAAATTAAATCGGTCATGTGGACATCTTTTACATCAAATCCGGCTAGGAACATGGCATTGGCCATTTCGCGTTCAGAATTACTTCCTTTCTCTCTTAAGATAGCCGCTTTTGGCCTGTTTCCTGCTGCAGGTAGTGACGGCAACTTCCCGTCAAAGTTTGCTGGGAAGCTATAATTTAAAGGCTGGTTCTTGTAATTGTCAAAACGGTCCTTCGCCAAGTTGTTGGCAGTTTGCTTCTGATCTAACAAATAAGAGGTCTTAAACCAAGTGTCTCTTAAAGAGCTTACGTTCAATCCCATTTCTACCCTGTCATTCTTAATGCTAAGCGTAGCTTCTTCCGATACAGAACCAATTTTATGGAAATCGACGCCAGCGGCGGTCAAGGTGTTTTCTATACTGGCATCTTTCGCTTGGAAAACGATTCCGGCATTTTCAGAGAACAACAATTTAATAGTGTCTGCTTCCCCTAAAGAAGTCAGATCTAAATTTGCTCCCAAATTATTGTCGGCAAAACAAAGCTCTAAAAGAGTGGTGATCAATCCTCCAGAAGCAACGTCGTGACCGGCTAAAATTTGTCCCTCTACAATCAATGACTGTACAGTGTTAAAGGTATTTTTAAAATTAGCAGCATCATTAATAGTAGGAGCCTCGTTGCCGATAGTGTTACGTATCTGGGCAAAAGAAGAACCGCCTAATTTATAAGTGTCTTTGGAAAGGTTGATATAATAAATATCACCTCCATTTTTTTGTAATACAGGTTCTACTACTTTGGTGATGTCGTTACAGTTTCCTGCTGCCGAAATGATTACGGTTCCTGGAGCAATAACTTCCTCATTTTTGTAGCGTTGTTTCATAGAAAGAGAATCTTTCCCAGTAGGAACATTGATTCCCAAAGCGATCGCGAAATCAGATACTGCCGTTACAGCTTCGTATAATCTGGCATCTTCTCCTTCGTTTTTACAAGGCCACATCCAGTTTGCTGATAAGGAAACCGATTGTAATCCGTCTTTTAAAGGTGCCCAAACGATATTGGTCAAAGCTTCGGCAATACTGTTTTTACTACCTGCCGCCGGATCGATCAATCCAGAAATAGGAGAGTGTCCAATAGAAGTAGCGATTCCTTCTTTTCCTTTATAATCTAAGGCCATAACCCCACAGTTGTTCAACGGCAACTGTAATGGTCCGGCACATTGTTGTTTAGCAACCTTACCACCTACACAACGGTCTACCTTATTGGTAAGCCAGTCTTTGGAGGCCACAGCTTCTAACTGCAATACATTCTCTAAGTACTCATGAAAGTTTTCCAAGGAATACGAAGGCGCTGCATAGCTTCTTTCTACGGTAGCGTCGTTCATAATAGTTTTTGGAGAGCTTCCGAACATATCCGACAAATCTAAATCCATAGGTTTTTCACCTGTGGTAGGAGATTCGAAGGTAAAACGTTTGTCGCCTGTTACATCTCCAACTTCGTACATAGGAGAACGTTCCCTATCTGCAATACGGTGTAACATTTCTACATCGTCCTTGCCGATCACCAAGCCCATACGTTCTTGGGATTCGTTTCCTATGGTTTCTTTGGCCGATAGGGTAGGGTCGCCAATAGGCAATTTGTCTAAATCTATTTTTCCTCCTGTTTCTTCTACCAATTCAGATAGGCAGTTTAAGTGTCCTCCTGCACCGTGGTCATGGATAGAAACAATAGGATTGTGTTCGCTTTCTACCAGGCCTCGTATGGCGTTGGCAGCTCTTTTTTGCATCTCTGGATTAGAACGCTGTATGGCATTTAATTCTATAGTAGAGCCAAAAGCACCGGTATCGGCACTGGAAACTGCAGCACCACCCATACCAATACGGTAGTTGTCACCTCCTAAAATGACAATTTTGTCGCCTGTTTTAGGGTTGTCTTTTAGCGCTTGCTCTGCTTTTCCATATCCTATACCACCAGCTTGCATGATAACTTTATCGAACCCTAATTTTCGGGCACTTTCTTCATGTTCAAAGGTCAATACCGAACCAGCGATCAAGGGCTGTCCAAATTTGTTTCCAAAATCGGATGCTCCGTTAGACGCTTTAATCAATATATCCATCGGAGTTTGGTATAGCCACTCTCTTTCATTCATGGCATTTTCCCAAGGCCTGTTTTCTTCTAATCTAGAATAAGAGGTCATGTATACTGCCGTTCCTGCCGATGGCAAAGAACCTTTTCCTCCTGCCAAACGGTCACGGATTTCTCCACCTGCACCAGTAGCAGCACCGTTAAAAGGCTCTACCGTAGTAGGGAAGTTATGGGTTTCTGCTTTTAATGAAATAACAGAATCAAATTCGCTTTCTTGGTAAAAATCTGGCTTATCAGAAGTCTTAGGGGCAAACTGTACCACCTTTGGTCCCTTGATAAAAGCAACATTATCCTTATAGGCCGATACGATATCGCCAGGATTTTCTTGAGACGTTTTCTTGATCAATTTAAATAGGGAAGAAGGTTTTTCTTCACCATCGATCACAAAGGTCCCATTAAATATTTTATGCCTACAGTGCTCCGAGTTTACTTGGCTAAAACCAAAAACTTCCGAGTCTGTAAGTTTTCGTCCTATCTTTTTGGACATTTGTTCCAAGTAATCTACTTCTTCATCGCTAAGTGCCAAGCCTTGCTGATCGTTGTACAAAGCTATGTCCTCTATTTCTAAAATAGGTTCTGGCTGTACATTTACCGTAAATACATCTTGCGTAAGGCTATTGAATTTCTGAAGAAGCATAGGATCAAAATCATTAGACTCCTTATCGCTAGGTGAAAATTCTTCTATTCTAATAATCCCCGAAATCCCCATGTTCTGGGTGATTTCTGTAGCATTGGTACTCCATGGAGTGATCATTGCTGCCCTTGGACCAACAAAAAAGGCGTCTAGTGACGCCGCATTTATCTTAGGTTGGTTGCCAAACAACCACGTAAGTTTAGTAGTATCTTCCTGTGAAAGGTCTTTATTTGTCTGTACCGCATATATCTTGGTACTTAGGTCTCCAAAGAAATGAATCATCTTATTTTGTAAGTTGTATGTTTAAGAAAGGCACAAATTTACGGTTTTAAACTGTAATTTTTTACTAGAATGATGAACAGTTTTAGGTGCTGGTTGTTAATTTTTTCATAGCAACTACCTTTTTTTACTTTTTATAGGGGTAATTAGCTGGTATATAGCGTAGTGTGTAGAGGTGTTTTTAGGGTGTGCGATAGATTGCAATAAGAAAGAAAACATTTTTTTGCGGGCCTTAGGACTATTGGATTAGGGGTGTCTATGCGGTTTTTTTATGGTAGGGAAATCTAGAAAGTACGAGGAGTAAATAGGAGTTCTTTTTGATGGAAGACGCAAAAAAAAAAAGGAGGCAAGCCGCGAGGGAAAAACTACCGTTGCAGATATATTGGTTCTTGAGATAAAATGCAGCAAGGGGCTTTTATAAGTGTACTCCCTTAGTGTAAAATGCGCAAGTGATATAATTTTATTTGGGTTCTATATGAATCAAAATATTGCCAAGATTAGGAATGTCCTTTAATAAGGTGTCTTTTAGTTTATGTGAAATGTCGTGTCCTTCGGTAACCGATATGTCTCCGTTAACCATGGCGTGCAGGTCTACATGGTATTTGGTGCCCGCCTTTCTCACAAAACATTTTTCCGTGCCCAAAATGCCGTCTACGCTCATAGAAACGGCCCTTATTTCTTCAATTAAATCGTCGTACAGATGCTCGTCCATAATTTCTCCTAGGGCAGGACGAAAGATTAAATAACTATTATAAATGATAAAACCAGCGGCAAAAAGAGCAGCCCAATCATCGGCAGTTTCATATCCTTCTCCAAAAATCAAAGCAATAGAAATCCCGATAAAAGCCATCACGGAAGTAATCGCATCACTCCTATGGTGCCAAGCATCTGCTTTTAGGGAAGAGCTATTGGTCTCTATACTTTTTTTTAATACTAGTCGAAAAGAAATTTCCTTCCAAAAAATGATAGCGCCCAGTACTATTAGGGTCCATGGTTTGGGAAGATTATGGGGAGTTCTAATATTGTGAATGCTCTCGTGGGCAATAAAAATGGCAGATAAGATTAAAAAGCCTACCACCAAAAAAGTAATCAAAGGTTCAATTCTACCATGGCCGTAGGGATGGTTCTCATCGGCCGGTCTTTTGGCGTATTTTAGTCCAAACAGCACCAGAAAAGACGAGAATATATCAGTGGTAGATTCTATGGCGTCGGCAATTAGGGCATAGGAATTACCAAAAAAACCCGCCAATCCTTTTATAATAGCCAATAGTCCACTACTAAGGATGCTGTAGTAAATTGTTTTTATGGCCGTTTTTTCGTTCTTCATTGTTGTTGGAAGGTTTTTTCCGAGGACAAAGATAAGGGTTCAAATCTATAAGCAGCCCGTTGTTGCCAGTAAGTGTCTTCTTTTAAAAACTTCGCTAAATTCTAGTGTAATTATCTGGGCGTTCCCTCCTTCGTCGGGCGGGCCCTTGGCTGTATCCCTTGCCTTGCTGCGGGGATGCCGCCGCGGTCCCTAACGCAAAAAAAACATTGGGTAATTATTCGTAAATGGAACTAAATTGAAAAGGAACCAAAGAAATAGCACATCTTTGTATGGGGTGTCAAGGATTGTATAGTGCCTTATAGGGGGCTTTTGCCCCGGAAATAATTAGGAGATATTTATAATAAATAATGGAACAATTATGTTTTATCTTAGTGATGGAATATTAACAAAAGCATTTTAAATTATGGCAAAGGAATATGTAGACATAAATACCTTAAAATTTTTGTTATATCAGGTTCATGAATTAGACGGACTATTTGGGTTTGAACGTTATGAGGGGCATGACAGGCCATCTATGGATATGTTTTTGGACGCTATCAAGGATTTTGCCGATCGCGACCTGTTTCCGTATTTTAAAGAAATGGACGATGTTCCTGCGGTTTTCGATAAGGGTGAGGTTCGGGTGCATGAGCAGGTAGCCGTTATGATGAAAAAAGGAGGGGAAATGGGTGTTATTTGCGGTCCTTTGGATTATGACGAGGGCGGATTACAAATACCGTTTATGGTACATACTGCAGCCACCTACATATTAGATGCTGCCAATAATCATTTGCCGGGCTATGCCACCTTAACCCTAGGGGCGGCAGAGCTTATAGTCCATTTTGCCAACCAACATCTAAAAGATACCTATGTACCTAATATGCTTTTAGGGGCATGGGGAGGAACAATGTGTCTTACCGAGCCTCAGGCAGGTAGCTCCTTGTCAGATATTACGACCAAGGCTACTCCGACCGATGAGGGGTATTATAAAATATCGGGGCAGAAAATATTTATCTCTGGTGGCGATTACCAATATGTAGAGAATATTGTTCACTTGGTATTGGCAAGGATCGATGGGGCCTCAGAAGGCACTAAGGGGATCTCTTTGTTTGTAGTGCCCAAGAACCGCCTGGAAACCGATGGTAGTCTTGTTGGGAATGACGTAAAGACCCTGGCCGATTTTGAAAAAATGGGACAACGAGGTTTTGCTACTACCCATTTGGGATTTGGAGATTCCGACGATTGTCAGGGCTGGTTGGTAGGGGAGGCCAACCAAGGATTGAAATATATGTTCTTGATGATGAACGATGCTAGGATAGGAGTAGGTAGGGGAGCCGCAGCCATAGCTATGGCGGCCTACCAAGCATCCCTGCAATATGCAAAGGAACGTTCCCAAGGGCGAAAATTGTCCGAAACAGGGAAAAAAGACCCGGGAGAAGACCAGTGTTTAATCATTGAACATCCCGATGTAAGACGGATGCTTTTTCTGCAGAAAGCCATCGCAGAAGGGGCTTTGAGCCTTATTTTATTGGCGGCTAAGTATCACGATTTACAACGTTCTGTTACCGATCATTCCGAAAAGGAAAAGTATCAGTTATTGTTAGAAATTATTACTCCCATGGTTAAAACATACCCGGCAGAAGCTGGAGCATTGGCAGTGAGTAACGGACTTCAGGTCTTAGGGGGGTACGGATTTTGTTCGGACTTTATCTTGCAACAATATTATAGGGATATCAGGATATTTAGCATATACGAAGGAACAACCGGAATACAGGCTCAGGATTTATTGGGACGAAAAGTTTTGATGCATAATGGCAAGGCCCTACAATTGCTTATAGAAGAAATAGGCACAACCATTGCCGTTGCTTCCGATTATCAAGACTTGCAGGAATGGGCCAATACGTTAAAGGGCAAATTGACCCTGGTACATGAGGTGTTGGTGTATTTAAAGACATTTGCCAACAAGGAAAATTATGAAAGGTATTTGTCCGATGCCAATCTGTTTATGGAATTCTTAAGTTATGTGGTCATAGGGTGGAATTGGTTGGAAATGGCTTATGTAGCAAAACAGGCCCTCGACAATAAAGATACAGCCTATTCGGAGGCCTTTTACGAAAGTAAAATCCATACCATGAAATTTTATTTTAAATACGAGTTGACAAAAACCAATGCCTTGGCCGAAACCATCATGCACAAGGAGGTGCTGACCCAGGTAACAGAAAAGGAATTTTTAGTATAAGGAAGAGTACGGTCGGTATTGGGTGCTATGGGTGGAAACCAAAAAATGTAAAGTTTTAGGTAGGGTGATTTATGGTTGAGTTGTTATATATATGAAAATGCGTTCGAGGGTGTGTTTCTTAGAATATAGATCACTAGTAGAACATAAATATAATAATGAGATGAAAAGACTACATTTTTTATTGACCACCGCCTTTGTTGTGATGTCCTTTGGTTTAACAGCGCAAGAAACGGAAGCTAGTTCCGAAGAAAAACTTTCTTATTATGAAAAGAGAGCTAAGGAGGATGCGCAGTTTGAGCAATCACAAAAATTAGACAACGAGAAAGAAGAAGAGGAGTTTTGGGAAGATCAAAAGGAATATGAAAAAAAACTAAAGAAGCGCGATAGAAAAGCTTACAAAGCTTATATGAAAGGAAAAAGGGATGCTTATGCCGAGCACGAACAACATTGTGATTCTCATTGTCATCACAGTTCAAGGTATCATTATCACGCCTCTTTTTACTATCATGGGCACGACCATTATGAATATAGAAGATCGCCAAGGCGGACTTCAGTTCGGACGAATGTAGGGATCGGTTTGCCAAGTGTTAGGGTGGGACTCTAATATCCGAACAAGACAAAATAAAAGCGGCCAAATATCATGTATTCCTACATGCTATTTGGCCGCTTATTTTTTATAATGCTAAAAGTAAAGTGCTCTTAGGCAGAAGGCGTCTTTTCTAAAAGGGCCATATAAAATCCGTCAAAACCACTTTTTGAAGCATAAATATTCTTCTGGGCACTTAGTTTAAAGTCTTTACCAGCTTCAGAGCTTAAGAATTTATTTACTTGTTGAATATTCTCTTGTGGTAATATGGAACAGGTAGCATACACCATTTTTCCACCAGTTTTTACAATCTTGCTATAATCTTGTAAAATTTGCTGTTGGGTAACCATGATTTTTTCCAAGAACTCAGGTTGTAGTTTCCATTTGGCATCCGGATTTCTTCGTAAAACCCCTAAGCCAGTACAAGGCGCATCAATTAACACGCGATCGGCACTACCGTGTAGTTTTTTAATAACCTTGGTAGAGTCTATAGTTCTGGTCTCCACGTTATGGGCACCATTTCTTTTTGCTCTTCGTTTTAGTTCTTTTAGTTTATTGTCATAGATGTCCATGGCAATCAACTGTCCTTTGTTTTGCATCTGAGCTGCTAAATGAAGTGTTTTTCCTCCAGCACCAGCACAGGTGTCTACGACTCTTTGTCCTGGTTGTACGTCTAAGAACGGGGCAACGAGCTGTGAAGAGGCGTCTTGTACTTCGAACCAACCGTTTTGGAAGGCATCGGTAACAAAAACATTAGCGCGCTCTTTTAATTGTAAAGCATCTGGATAGCCACGGATCACCTCGGTTTCTATGCCTGCTTCCAATAAGGCGGCCTTTACATTTTCTTTGGTCGATTTAAGGGTGTTGACCCTTAAAATTACATCGGCTTGTTGGTTTAGCGCATGGATTTCCTTGGTCCATAAATCTTCGCCTAAGGCTTTTGCTCCAAGTTCGTCCATCCAATCGGGAATGGACTCATTGAACTTTCTTATTTTAGAAAGTTCATCAAACCTTCCTTTAATCCTTCTCTCTGGGGTAGGTTCTATCTGTTTCCAATCAGGTAGTTTTATTCCTTTAAGTACCGCCCATACGGCAAATAGTCTAAACAGGTTGGGTCTAGTGTAAGGCGCTTTTACTTCGGCTATTTCGGTGTATAGCCTTTTCCAACGCACCATATCATAAGTGGTCTCGGCAATGAAACCTCTGTCTCGTGCTCCCCAACGTTTGTCGTACTTTAATACTTTTTCTACTACTTTATCAGCGTATTCTCCCTCGTTAAATATATAATGTAACGCATCAACAACGGCAAACACTAGATTTCTATGTAATCGCATTTCTAAAAAAAATTAAGATTGCAAAGGTATTGTATTAGAACCTAATCCTCTTATTTTTGGTGAAAATTATAGCTATGCGTACGTATTTTATGTTTTTAGTGCTTTTGGTGACCGTTTCTTGTGCCAAAAAAAAGGAAATAAAGACTTTCGATTCAGTTGAAATAGAGACAGTTTTTTCGGATTCCTTGAGTTTTAGGGCGATAGAGATTATGGGTGGCAACAGTTTGGCTTTTGCCGCAAATAAAGGGGCTTATGGACTGGTAGATCTAAAAAGCCATCAAGTAATGGTCAATACCCAGCTATACGATACCATTGCGCCCGAATTTAGGGCAGTAGCAGCAACATCAACAGACTTTTTTATGCTATCGGTGAGTAATCCTGCCTTATTATACAAAACAGGGGATACGGGAATTATGGAGCTGGTTTATAAAGAAGAGGATGAAAAGGTTTTTTACGATGCCATGACCTTTTGGAACGATCAGGAAGGAATAGCGCTAGGTGATAGTATGGACGGATGCCTATCTATTATCATTACTAGAAACGGTGGAAAAACATGGCGTAAATTGCCTTGTTCGGCCTTGCCGGCATCCATGACAGACGAAGGTGCTTTTGCGGCTAGTAATACCAATATTAAAACGGTTGGGGATAAAACCTGGATCGGTACCACAGGAGGGCAGATTTATTTTTCGGAAAATAAAGGAAAGACATGGAGTGTCTTCGAGACTCCTATAGCGAGTGCAGAAAGCACACAAGGAATCTATAGCCTCGATTTTTATGATGAAAACCTTGGGGTGGCCATCGGAGGCGATTATACAAAACCAGCGATCAATACGGCTAATAAAGCTATTACAAGAGACGGCGGTAAAACGTGGCAGCTTTTGGCCGATGGCAAAGAACCTAATTATAAGAGTTGTGTGCAATTTGTTCCAAATGCTGGAGGGAATGCCCTAGTGGCCGTTGGTTTTACCGGTGTTTCTTATTCGGCCGATGCGGGGGGGTCTTGGAAACAACTTTCGGATGACTCTTTTTATACAATAAGATTTTTAAACGATTCCATTGCTTATGCCGCAGGGAAAAACAGGATTGCAAAATTGAAGTTTAAATAAAAAACGAAGCACGATAACCGGTGGGCATACATTGGATTGTTGAAGGCTCCACTATTGGTCTATTAGAAAAACACAGGAATGGTTTTACAATCTGCTGGACAATGGTTGTTTGGCAGATTGTCAATGGGATGGGTTTAGCCAGTTCTCAATATTTGCAATTATGACCTAATTGTTGCATTGGATAGTTGTTGTGTTGTTATGCGTTAGGGACCGCGGCGGCATCCCCGCAGCAAGGCAAGGGATATAGCCAAGAGCCCACCCGACGAAGGAGGGAACGCCCAAAATACAGTAAAATTATTTTTTCTGATTTGCCTTTCTTTGACGGTATTGTTTTATCAATTGTCGTTTAAATTCTTCTTCGGAACGCAACAGTAATATAGTCTTTTTAGAAGAAATTGTTTTTGAGACTTTTTCGATATACGCCTTAGAAGATTTGTGCTTTTCATCTTCTAATTTAACCATTTTGTCTAAAAGGGCATTAGCTTCTTTGTTCGATAGTTGGTCTAAAATTTTTATTTTATCCTTTATTTCAGAGTGTTCCTTTTTGTGAAAGGCTTCCTTTTCTGACTCATAACTATTGTAAATGGGCCAGAATTCCTGAGCTTCCTTACTGTTTAGTTCCAAGCGTTCGGTGATAAAGGCTATTTTGAGGGACTTAATTTTGTCCCAATCATGTTTTATTTGGGAATATCCAAGCGAGCTTGTCAACAGTAGTAGCAGTACTGTGAATGTTTGTATTTGTTTACTCATCATTTGTTAAATTAAGTTCATTAAGATCTCTAACATTGGTGTTTAAATATTCTAAAATGCTTTCCTCTGCCAGGGCATTTTCTAATACGTCGTTGTAATCAAGTTCTTCGAGGGATAGGATTTCTGCCAAATCATAAGCAGAAAAGCTTAATTCGTGATTTTCAAAATATTGATCTATATCAGAATTGGCTAGGTCGCCATAGGTTATGGTTTTTGTAGTATTCCAGGTTAATCCAAAAAGCAATAGCAGTATAGCCGCTATGGATGCTGCCGTATAATAATATTTTTTAAAGGATTTTATAGGAATTACCTTGGTGTCCTGCTTTTCTAATTTCTGGATGATTTCGGAATGCAGGTTGTTAAAATAGTGCTCAGGAACCTGAAAGGCTTCTTCTTGAGAGACCGTGGATGCGTCCTGGGCAATGTTGTCCATTATTCGTCCGGAAAGCTTCTCAAAATAGCCTGCTGGGGTTTTAAAGCCGTTATGTTTGTCTAAGTGTTGCATTTCAACGTTTTTACCGATACACCATTGCTGGTTTACTGTTCTTTTAAAAAGGCTTCTATTTTTTTGGTTGCCAAATGATAGGATGCTTTTAAAGCACCCACGGAAGTTTCCAGTATTTCTGATATTTCCTGATATTTCAGTTCCTGGAAGTACTTCATATTAAATATTAACTTTTGTTTTTCTGGTAGACCTGCGATCGCCTGTTGCAGTTTAAGTTGAATTTCGTCGCCTTCAAAATATACATCGGCTCTTAATTCTTCTGAAATTTTACTATATAACTGATCTTCGTTTAGTTTTAATTTGTTGGCTTTGTTTTTTAGAAAAGACAAGGCCTCATTGGTCGCAATCCGATACATCCAAGAAAACAATTTACTATCGCCCTTAAAACTGTCAATATTTCGAAATACCTTTATAAAGGTGTTTTGTAATACATCATCCGCGTCGGCATGATCTAGTACAATTCTTCTAATATGCCAATACAAACGTTCCTTGTAAGCATTTACAAGCACCTCAAAGGCTTTGGCCTGAAGGTCTTTTTGCTTTAACTGTCTTACTAAAATTTCCTCCGCAATCAACGTTTGTCTCTTATAGTTACTACTATGACCCCAAATTTTCAAAAAGGTTTAATAGTATAAAGATATTTATTAAATAATTGAGTACTAGTGAATTTGAATAGAAAGTTGAAGAAGTCGTATCCATAGAGGCAAGGATTGCTTCTTCTAAGAAGAAAAATGAATAAATAATCGTTTAAAAAATATAGGCAGGAAATGCTAAACGAATAGGAGGGATCGTTACTAGTAGCGATCGTATTGATTTTTAACCTATCATAAACGAGCATTTCCTGCCTATATTAATTACACTTCAAAAGATTGCATGGTGACTAATTTTTTGTAGACACCGTTAGTGGCAAGGAGTTCTTGGTGCGAGCCTTGCTCTACAATTTCTCCCTTTTGAAGAACCACAATGGTATTTGCATTTTGAATGGTCGAAAGTCGATGTGCAATTACAATAGAGGTTCTATTTTGCATCATTTTTTCCAAAGCATCCTGAACGAGGCGTTCGCTTTCCGTATCTAGGGCAGAGGTGGCTTCGTCCAATATCATGATAGGTGGATTTTTCAATACGGCCCTAGCAATGGATAAGCGTTGTTTTTGCCCTCCGCTTAGTTTATTACCACTGTCACCAATATTGGTGTTGTAGCCATTAGGGAGGCCAGAAATAAATTCATGGGCATTGGCTATTTTGGCTGCCGCTATAACTTCTTCATCGGTGGCATTTTCTTTTCCTAGGGCAATGTTGTTTTTAACTGTGTCATTAAACAAAATGGAATCTTGAGTTACTAGTCCCATCAAAGCGCGTAACGATTTTTTAGAGAAGTCCTTAATAGGGACGCCGTCAATTTTAATTTCCCCTTCGTTAACATCGTAAAATCTGGTGACCAAATTGGCAATGGTGCTTTTTCCGCTACCAGACTGTCCTACTAGGGCTACGGTATGTCCTTTGGGGACCTGTAAGTTGAAATTCTTGAGAACATACTCGTCCTCATACTTAAAGGAGACATTTTCAATGGCAATACCCTCTGTAAAAGTTTCCTTTGCTATGGCAGAAGGTTTTTCTGCGATCGGATTTTCGGTTTCCAGTATCTCTAATACCCTTTCTGCTGCTGCATTCCCTTTTTTAACGCCAAAAGAAGCCTTGCTTATGGCTTTGGCAGGGGTAAGGATATTATAGGCCAATCCCATATAAGCAATAAAGGAGGCGGCATCCAAGGTTTTTTCTACCAATACCATTTTACCGCCAAACCACAAGAGGACTCCAATGACCAAAATACCTAAAAACTCCCCGGTAGGAGAGGCTAAATTTTGTCTGTTGAGTAATTTGTTCGAAAATTGGAAAAACCGTAGCGTAGAATTACTAAAGGCTTTATAGAATCTAGATTCGGAATTAAAGGCTTTGATCACTCTAAGGCCGCCCAAGGTCTCTTCGACTATCGATAATAATTCTCCTTGTTCTTTTTGAACCCTATCCGATTTCTTTTTTAAAGATTTTCCGATCCTAGAAATAATCATTCCGGCAACGGGAATAAAGATAAAAACAAAAAGGGTCAGTTTGGTGCTAATCCCAAACATGATAAGAATAGTGAACACTATCGTTAACGGCTCTCTTACGATAAGCTCTAGGATAGAAAGAAACGAATGTTGTATTTCCAATACATCCGAAGTAATCCTGGCAATGACATCGCCTTTTCTTTTTTCGGAATAAAAGGAAATGGGAAGATCGACAATCTTCTTGTACATGCTATTTCTGATATCCTTAAGTACCCCATTCCTTAAAAAAGTAATGAAGTACATGGCCAAATAATTGAAAAGGTTTTTTAATAAAAAGAGCGCTAAAACCAAGCCTATTACCAAGATCAGACCTTTCATTTGATCATCACCGGAATAGGCTGTAACCCTATAGCTGATATATTCTTGCAGGTAATCCTTTAGGTGTCCTATATCTGTATATACCGGTTCGTTCAGTACTTTTTTCTCAGGCGTAAAAAGCACATCGAGCATTGGGATAAGTGCAGCAAATGACAACGCACTGAACAATGCGTAAAGAATGTTGAAAAATATATTTAAATAACCGTATTTACGGTAAGGTTTCGCAAAGCGAAGGATTTTTTTAAAGTACTCCATTAAGCTATCTTCAATTCTTTTAGTATTCTATCGATTTTTGCGTTTAGCTCCGCATCAACCTTTTTAAAGTCTTCTGATTTTTCCAAGTTACCGTTTATGCTGAAATAGAATTTTATTTTAGGCTCCGTTCCACTAGGTCTAGCAGCCATTTTAGTCCCGTCCTCTGTAATGTATATCAACACATTGGAAGTAGGGATGTCTATATCTGAAACGACCCCTGTGATTAAATTTTTGGAAGTAGCGGTATTGTAGTCCTCAATGATGACCACTTTAGATCCGTCCAAGGCGCTTACAGGGTTGTTTTTAAAGTCTACCATCATCTGGCTTATTTCTTCCGCCCCTGACATTCCCTTTTTTGTCAAAGAAATTAGTTTTTCCTTATAAAAACCATAGGCAACATAGCAATCTATAAGGTCTTTATAGAAAGAACTGCCATTTGCTTTTGCGTTGGCTCCAATTTCACAGGCTAAAAGGGTAGATGTAACAGCGTCCTTATCACGAACGAAATCGCCCACCATAAAACCAAAACTTTCTTCTCCTCCACCAACAAAATGTTGTTCTGGGAAGTCCTTGATCATTTTGGCAATCCATTTAAAGCCAGTCAAGGCTGTTTTGCATTCTACGCCATATCCCTTTGCCAATGCATCCATCATTGGGGTAGAAACGATTGTAGAAGCAATAAATTCGTTGCCAGTGAACCCTTGGGCTTTGCGTTGGTCCAATAAAAATTTGGTCATCATGATCATGGACTGATTTCCATTCAAGATTTCCATTTTTCCATCTAAATTCCTAACCGCTACTCCTAAACGGTCACTATCAGGATCTGTACCTATAACCATATCTGCGCCTATTTCTTCGGCTTTTTTGATCGCGATGGAAAGGGCTTCTGGCTCCTCGGGATTTGGCGATTTTACGGTAGGGAAGTTTCCGTCTGGTTTGGCTTGCTCCTCAATAACGGTCACGTTTTTATAACCTGCTCTTTTTAAAACTTCAGGGATGGCCGTAATGGATGTACCGTGAAGAGAGGTAAATACAATTTTAAAATCGTCCTTGCCCTTGGCATTAAAGCTGCCGTTTTTTACAGATGCGTCAATAAAGGCCTCATCTACTTCTTTGTCGATAAGTTCTATAAGGTCGTTATTGGCGTCAAATTTTATATCCTCATAAGAAAGGCTGTTGATCTCTGCTACAATAGCACCGTCTTCTGGGGGTACTATTTGCCCGCCGTCGGTCCAATATACCTTGTATCCGTTATATTCTGGCGGATTATGGGATGCGGTCAGTACAATACCGGCGTGACAGCTCAGGTGTTTTACGGCAAACGATAGTTCCGGAGTGGTACGCAATTCGGAAAATAGATACACCTTAATTCCGTTAGCGGCAAAAACTTCGGCAACGGTCTTGGCTAAGGTGTCGCTATTATGTCTACAATCGTAGGCAATTACCACTTTTACTTCTTCGTTAGCATATACTTTATTTAGGTAGTTGCTAAGCCCTTGAGTACTTTTTCCCAGCGTATATTTGTTAATTCTATTGGTCCCCGCTCCCATGATTCCGCGCATACCTCCTGTTCCAAATTCTAGGTTTTTATAAAACCTATCCTTCAGTTCTTCGGTGTTGTTTTGCAGGAGATCATTAATTTCTGTTTTCGTATTAACATCAAAAAAATCGGTTAGCCAGCTTTTTGCGTTGGTAAGAATCGTATCCATATGTGTTGTGATTTTTTAAGGTTCTATACTTTTAAAGTATCTTGGTTTAGTTATTGTTTAGGTTCATATCTTCCGAAATAGAGTACCGTGTTTCGTCCTTTCGTGATCTGACCATAATTTCGCCTAAAAATCCGGCTAAGAAAAGTTGGGAGCCAATGATCATGGAGACTAGGGATATAAAAAACTGTGGTCTTTCTGTAAGTAGTCTGCCATAGGGGTTGATAAAAAGTTTATCGATGCCCAAATACAAGGCAAATCCAAATCCTATAGTAAACATGACAACGCCTAAGGCACCAAAGAGGTGCATAGGTCTTTTTCCGAATTTAGAAACGAACCATATGGTAATAAGGTCCAAAAATCCGTTGATAAAGCGTTCCATGCCAAATTTGGTGTTGCCGTATTTTCGGGCCTGGTGCTGTACGATCTTTTCATCTATTTTAGAGAAACCGGCACTTTTTGCCAAAACGGGGATATATCGGTGCATTTCTCCCGATACCTCAATTGTTTTTACGACTTCCTTTTTATAAGCTTTAAGGCCACAGTTAAAATCGTGCAGTTGTACCCCAGAGGTTTTCCTTGCTGCCCAATTGAATAGTTTGGAAGGGAGGTTCTTGGAAAGAACCGAATCGTATCTTTTCTTCTTCCAGCCAGAAATTAAGTCGAAACCATCCTTGTGGATCAGTTGGTACAATTCTGGGATTTCTTCAGGGTTGTCTTGTAAATCGGCATCCATGGTAATCACGACCTCTCCTTGTGCTGCTTTAAAGCCGGCATGGAGGGCCTGGGATTTTCCGAAGTTTTTTAAAAAACGAATCCCCTTAACATTGGGGTTCTCTTTTCCTAAGGCGGCAATTATCTCCCATGAGCGATCGGTACTGCCGTCGTCAATAAATAGTATTTCATATAAAAAATGATTGGATTGCATGACTTGTACAATCCAATCGTGAAGTTCTTTTAAAGACTCTTCTTCGTTGAGTAAGGGAATTATTATAGATAGGTTCATTCGGTACTTATGGAAAATCTTTTCAAAAGTACAAATTACTGAATAGTTTCTTGTTTTTTTAGAATTAATGCAGGAATTAATGATAAAAGAAATCCTAAGACCACACTAAATATCAATCCAAAGATAATTTGCATGGAAGGGGTAGAGAATTTTTTGCCCATTTCTAATTGGGCATCTATCTGATCTGGTGTCATTTTGGTAGTCTCTAATAATAGGCCTTTTTGATATTCCGCCGCCTTGGCCATCATCTCAGGATCTATGACCCCGGCCATAATCTGATTGAAAACAATACCGATGATCCCCCCAACCAAACAAACGCCAACACCTATTTTTAAGCCTTCTCCAAAGGACATTAAATTGTTGTTGGCCCTTTTGTACTGTATCATACCTAATAGTATACAGGATATAGAAAGCACAACACTTACCCCAAGAACCATAAAGCCTCCTTGGTAATGCATTTCCAAAGAATATAGCATAAGCGCAAATACCACGCTTAGAGCACCGAGGACTAATCCGTAGTGTAAAGCAAATTTTCCGGTTTTAGGTTTGATATCTTCTGTCTTTATCATTTTCGTTGCTATTTTATAGTTTTAAAATTAGTTGAAATAAGGCTTTATTTGTTACATTTGGGGCGAAGATATTTTTATTTTTCTTTTTTAGACATTTTAAATTGTTGTTTTGAGAAAAATAATTAAATTTGCACCACGAAATTAAGAAGGAACTAACGTTTTTACAATGAAAAAAGATATACATCCAGAAAATTATAGATTGGTAGCTTTTAAAGATATGTCCAATGAAGAGGTATTTATTACAAAGTGTGCTGCTGAAACAAAAGAAACTTTAGATGTTGATGGAGTAGAATATCCATTGATTAAATTAGAAATCTCAAGAACTTCTCACCCGTTCTATACTGGGAAGGCTAAATTATTGGATACAGCTGGTCGTATCGATAAGTTTAAAAACAAATACGAAAAATTCAAGAAATAATATCTTTTTTTATAAAAAAGAGTTAAAAAGTCACGCTATAGCGTGACTTTTTTGTTTTAAATTTATAGTATGAATTATATTCTTTTTGATGGAACCGTAAGGGAAGCCTTGTTGCCCTTCACATACACTAGGCCAGTAGCAGATATTAGAATCGGTATTTTGACCATTCGCGAGAAATGGGAAAAATACCTAGGCAATACTATCACCACGATAACGGAAGAGTATCTGTCCGAAAAATATCCTATGGTTGAGATGGAGCAAAATGTTCTTATCAATGCTTCATTTTTGCCTAATGAAGAATTGGTGTCCTTGGTTAGTGAGCTACAGGAAAACGAAGCTATTTTTTGGCACGAGGAGGTAATCGCCTTTTTTGCCTTGGAAAATCAGGAAGAAGTAGATTTTTCGTCCTACACGGCTATTGAGTATAGTGGGCCGGTGTTGCGTATAGAAAATACCTGGGATATTTTTTCAAAGAACGGAGAGGCCTTGCAAGCCGATTTTGATTTGCTGACCGCGGATAGGGTTAGTCAGCCTATATCTAGGACCAATACGGTTTTTAATTCCGAAAATATATTTTTGGAAGAAGGAGCCAGTGTAGAGTGTAGTGTTTTAAATGCTCAAGAAGGACCAATCTATATAGGTAAGGATGCTTTAGTGATGGAGGGGAACCTGATAAGAGGTGGTTTTGCCCTCGGTGAGAAGGGTGTGGTAAAGATGGGGTCAAAAATTTACGGTCCCACCACGGTAGGCCCAAAAGGAAAGGTATGTGGCGAAATTAGTAACTCTGTGATCTTTGGGAATTCTAGTAAAGGCCATGATGGGTATTTAGGGAATTCGGTCTTGGGAGAATGGTGCAATATAGGAGCCGACGCTAACAACTCTAATCTTAAGAATAATTATTCCCAAGTAAAATTGTGGAATTACGAAACGGA
This sequence comes from Arenibacter sp. 6A1, assembly GCF_012272855.1. Taxonomy (GTDB): domain Bacteria; phylum Bacteroidota; class Bacteroidia; order Flavobacteriales; family Flavobacteriaceae; genus Arenibacter. Next base: position 116,548 of record NZ_JAAXCQ010000011.1, read on the forward strand.
AAGTATGGTGCCGACCGGACTCCAGTTTTGTGGGCTTATAATGGGCGATCATAGTATGGCCGGAATAAATACCATGTTTAATACAGGGACGGTCATAGGTGTTAATGCTAACATATACGGGACCGGATTTCCGCCACATTTTATACCTAGTTTTAGTTGGGGTGATGCTTCGGGTTTTACTACCTATCAATTAGAAAAGGCTTTTGTGACCGCTAAAATAATGATGGCGAGAAGGGAAGTGGAATTTGATGAAGTAGAAGAACGTATTCTAAAGCATGTTTTTGAGGAAACTACAGAATGGCGGAAATACAATAGGAATTAAGCAATAAAACTTTATCGGTTTAGGCTTCCCAAGGGATGGACTGTTGTTTTTTAATTCAAATTCATGTTCTTTTACTGCTTTAATAGAATGTAAATAATTGGTATATTTGCACTCTTAAAAAAAAAGCCTTTCTTAGATTGGTAATCGAAATAAGGTATAAACACTATTATGGTTCTGTTTCAGGAGCCTAGAATAATCAAACGCCCTTGAGGTGTTGATATTCGTGACAAGTATATTTAACATGGATAAAAAGAAAGTAGCATTTTACACGCTTGGCTGTAAGCTGAATTTTTCAGAAACATCTACCATTGCAAGAGATTTTGTAGAAGAGGGTTTTGAGCGTGTCGAGTTTTCGGAAAATGCAGATATGTATGTGATCAATACCTGCTCTGTTACAGAAAATGCGGATAAACGATTTAAATCCATTGTTAAACAGGCTCAAAAAATAAATCCAAATGCTTTTGTTGCGGCCATAGGGTGCTATGCCCAGTTAAAGCCAGAAGAGTTGGCGGCCGTCGATGGGGTAGATTTGGTGCTGGGGGCTACTGAAAAATTTAAGATTACCGATTATATCAACGACCTGACTAAAAACGATTACGGAGAAGTGCATTCCTGTGAAATTCAGGAGGCCGATTTTTATGTAGGTAGTTATGCGATAGGAGATAGGACCAGGGCTTTTTTAAAAGTTCAGGACGGTTGCGATTATAAGTGTACCTACTGTACCATTCCTTTGGCCAGGGGGATCTCTAGAAGTGATACCTTGCAAAACGTTTTAAATAATGCCGCCGAAATCTCCCAAAAGGGGATTAAGGAAATTGTGCTTACCGGGGTTAATATTGGCGATTATGGAAAAGGAGAGTTCGGCAATAAAAAACACGAACATACATTTCTAGACCTTGTAAAAGCTTTGGATAAAGTAGACGGGATCCATAGGTTGAGAATATCTTCTATTGAGCCAAATTTATTGAAAAATGAAACCATAGATTTTGTTGCGCAAAGTAATTCCTTTGTGCCGCACTTTCATATTCCCCTTCAAAGCGGTAGTGATATTGTCTTAAAAGCTATGCGAAGACGTTATTTAACGGACTTGTATGTCGATAGGGTTAAAAAGATTAAAGAGGTAATGCCGCATGCCTGTATTGGGGTCGATGTTATTGTTGGTTTTCCTGGGGAAACTGACGAATTGTTTTTAGAGACCTATCATTTTTTAAATGAATTGGATATTTCCTATTTACACGTCTTTACTTATTCTGAAAGAGATAACACTGTGGCAGCGGATATGGAAGGGGTTGTTCCTCAGAAAGTAAGAAATAAAAGAAGTAAAATGCTTCGCGGGCTATCGGTTAAGAAAAGAAGGGCGTTTTATGAAAGTCAATTAGGGTCCAGGAGAACCGTATTGTACGAAGGGGAGAATAAAGAAGGCTATATTCACGGTTTCACGGAAAACTACGTAAAAGTAAAGGCGCCGTGGGATCCGGGATTAGTAAATACCTTGCAAGAAATAGAACTTACAGAGATTGCCGAGGATGGTTTAGTGCGGTTTAAAGTAGTTGAAAAAGCAGCCGTAAATTAATGGCGCCATAGCTCGACAACAAAACAAAAGTCGTGAAGTATATATAAGAGGTTGTCTAAATCCTAAAGGCAGCCTCTTTTTTTATTTGAGAAGGTGGTCGATGTTTCGTAACCATTAAAGGTCGACAAAAATAATATAGTCTTTAGGAGATTATATTCTTATCCCAACTGGTAGCATTTCTTTGTATTGTCTGTTTTTTCTAAGGAATCCTGCTATTTCAGGACTGGTAGGTACTATTCGTAAGTTTTCTTCTTGAAGGTGGTTTAAAACACATTTAATAAAATCTTCCTTAAATCCTATTGCTGTGATTTCTTCAGGAACAACCAATTTGGTTAAAAAAACTTTGCGTTCTTGGGAAGAGTATTCAATTTTTGCGAGGTGTCCGTTAAATTCGAACTCGAATTGTCTTAAGAATTCATTATTCTTAATTTCTATGTGATTCATATTCTTTGATTTTAAATATTGATTAAATTTGGACTAAAGGTTCTCGGGATTTAATCCAATAAATCATTTTAAAAAAAGTAGGTCAAAAATTGGCAGACTGAAAACCAAGGGCAAAGGTAGTGAAAAAAAAGGAGGATTCCTATTTAAAAACGAGGCTAAATACTTATGAGTCAGAATAAAATACATATTTATTTCATGCCGGGAATGGCAGCCAATGCTTCTATTTTTGAACATATACGCTTGCCTGAGGAACTTTTTGAGCTTCATTTTTTGGAATGGAAAATTCCAAACAAGAACGAAAGTTTAGAAGACTACGCTATTAGGATGAATTCCTCGGTGAAGCATTCCAATGCTGTTTTGGTGGGAGTGTCTTTTGGGGGGATGCTGGTTCAGGAAATGGCCAAACATATTGAAGTGAAAAAGGTAATCATTATCTCTAGTGTAAAACTGGCCTCCGAACTTCCAAGACGAATGGTTTTTGCCAAATACACTAAACTTCATAAATTGCTGCCAACAGGAATGGTAAACAATGTTGAGTTAATGGCTAAATACGCCTTTGGCGAAACTGCTACAAAGCGTTTAAAACTTTATCAACAGTATTTGTCCGTTCGAGATAAGTATTATTTAGATTGGTCTATTGATCAAATTGTGAATTGGAAACAAGGGGGGTATGACGAAAAGGTGGTTCATATCCATGGTGAGAAAGATCCTGTTTTTCCGATCGCATATATTCGCGATTGTGTAAAAGTGAAGAATGGTACGCATACGATGATTATCCATAGGGCAAAATGGTTTAACGAGCACTTGCCAGAAATTATATTGCAATAAGGAATGGCTACATTATATTTTTTGGAATAAATTGTTTTTCATGTAAAGGGTGGCTTATAATAATTATCTTAGGATGGAAAAAAAATGCCCAAAAAAAGCAAGGAAATAAGAGTAGGACAGACAAACTAAAGAGAGGGATGAAAAAAATGAATTTTATGAAAGCGGTAAAGAATATTTTAATGATTTTGGGAGTTGTTTTTGTGGGCAGCAGTTTAATATTTGCTGTAAAAAACAACGACGCTTCTGTGTCGACAGAAGTGGTAAAGACTACTAAAAACGATGTTGAAAAGGAAGGGTATCGGATTACGGCTATTGAAATCCCTGAAAATTTAAATTTTTCGGGAGAAGCGGTTCCTTTTGACGATCCTGAAATTATGGAGCGTGTAGACCGAGAGTTCTTGGTAAACACCTATTGGCAATCCAATGCTGTGCTTCTGATGAAGAGAGCAAACAAGTACTTTCCGATCATAGAGCCTATTTTGGCTAAAAATGGCATCCCGGACGATTTTAAATATTTGGCGGTGGCAGAGAGTGGATTGCAGAATGTGGTGTCCCCAGCGGGCGCTAGAGGGTTTTGGCAAATTATGCCGGGTACAGCCAAAGATTACGGCTTAGAGGTAAACGCTAATGTGGATGAAAGATACCACATAGAAAAATCGACCGAAGTCGCTTGTGAGTATTTGAAGAAGTCAAAGGAGAAATTTGGGAGTTGGACACTCGCGGCGGCGGCTTATAATGCTGGGCCTGCCGGGATACAAAGGTATATGGGGGTACAGAAGGTCGATGGTTATTACGATTTGTTGCTTGGGGAAGAAACTGGGCGATACGTATTTAGAATCTTGGCCATAAAAGAAATACTTTCCGATCCTGAAAAATACGGCTTTCATTTAGATAAGGAAGATATGTATACCAAGGTGCCTACCTATACTGTAGACATTTCAGAGCCAGTGGCCAATTTTGCGGATTTTTCCAAGGAATACGGAATTAATTATAAGATTTTAAAACGTCATAATCCTTGGCTTAGAGAGCCGCACCTGAACAATTCTTCCAAGAAAAAATACACCTTGGAAATCCCTAATAAAGGCTACTATAAGATAGCTAAATAATGGTCCTATGGAAAGAACATATATGGTCTTTTCTATTAGGGATTAATTATTTGTTGGTTATTATTTTTGCCGTGATTATTGTTTTGAAAAACAAGAATCCGGTAAAAACATTATCCTATATTTTTGCCTTGGCCGTCTTGCCTTTTATAGGATTGCTGGTCTATTATTTATTTGGACAGGACTATCGGAAAAATAAGATTTTTGAGAAAAAATATATCCTGGATAATGAAAGACTTAGGAATTGGGCAACCTCCCTAAGTTTAAGTGAAAGTGAAAAGGATTGGTTCGAAACAGAATTTGGGGAAGGTATTTCCAAAATTTATCGTTTGCTGGGCAACAATCAAAAGGCAGTACTGACCTTTGATAATAAACTAGAGGTTCTTTTAAACGGGGAGGAAAAGTTTAAATCCTTAAAAGCCGATCTCAAAAATGCTAAAAAGCATATTCATCTAGAGTATTTTGTGATTTTTGACGATGAGCTCGGAAGCGAAATTATTGATATTCTCTGTAGCAAGGCACAAGAAGGGGTGTTGGTGCGCTTAATATATGACGATGTAGGAAGTAATATGTCTTCTAAGAGCAAAGCAAAGCTCACTCAAAACAAAGTGGCTCATTTTCCCTTTTTACCGGTGCTTTTTTCTAACTCTACCTCTAAATTAAATTATAGGGACCATAGGAAAATTGTAGTTATCGATGGGGATATCGGGTATGTAGGGGGAATTAATATGAGTCAGAAGTATGATAATTCCTATAACAATGCCCGGTATTGGCGAGACACGCATTTAAAAATAATAGGAGGGGCGGTTGGAGCACTTCAATCTTCCTTTTTGCTGAGTTGGAACTTTGTTTCTAAAGAAGAGATTGCCATAATAAATGGTTATTTACCTCAAACCAAACCTGAATTTAAAAAGCCTGTGGCTGTGCAAATAGCTGCTAGCGGGCCAGATAGTGATTGGGCGAATATTATGGAAGCTATTTTTTGTGCTATCAACTCAGCCAAGGAAAAAGTTTTTATAACCTCTCCGTATTTTATGCCCAACAGTGAAATTTTAACCGCATTGACAACGGCTGCACGTAGTGGTGTCGATGTCCGCATTCTAATTCCTTACGAATCAGATTCATGGGCGGCACAATATGCCACGGACTCATATATTGAAGAGTCGCTAAGGTCCGGGATTAAAATTTATAGGTACCGAAAAGGGTTTATACATGCTAAAACCATGGTCATAGACGATTTATTTTCGAGTATTGGTACCGCTAATCTAGACTATAGGAGCTTTTCTATCAACTTTGAAATAAACGCTTTGGTGTATAATAGGGGGATCAATGAACAAATGAGCGCGGTTTTTGTTCAAGATTTGGAAGATAGCGAAGAGATGACTTTGGAGCGCTGGGAAAAGCGAGGTATAGTAAGAAGGCTTCAAGAGTCTTTTGGGAGACTTTGGGCTCCATTGCTGTAAGGAAGCAATGGTGTGTCGGTATAGTTAGGGAAATAAAAAAAAGCTCTGGTAAAAGGTTACCGGAGCTTTTTTTGTATAATAATGAAAATTGGACTTCTTTTAGAAGTCCCAAGAAAAGGAGTTTCTGAAAAAGACTTCTCTTGCTTATATTTTTTTCAATTGTTGTTGCATCATTTTAATTTGATCAGCCAACATGTTTTGTTTGTCTAATTTCTTGGCCTCGTTTAAAAGCAAGGTCGCTTCTCTTTTACGGCGTTTTTGCATGGCAATTCCAGCAAGGCTTAATTTTGCCATGGCCACGTCATAATCCATGTTTAGACCCAGTTTTAAAGCTTTTTTAAAGAATTTTTCGGCTTGGGTCAAGTTGGTTTGAGAAAATATAATTCCGTTAAGGTAATTGTAGTATCCGTTTTGTTTTGTGGTAAGTGCGGCGTCTGGGTTTTTAATTTTATCGAGCCATTTCTTTGTTCCTTCCATATCCTGCTTACGCATTTTTAAAAAGGCCAAAAGAATTATTTCATTCCTATAATACAGAAAAATAAAAATAGAAGAAAGTAAAAGTAAGAATATTCCATTCCCAATATTGCCTTCTATGAATTGGAATACAGCATAGGCAATAATTAGCCCTGCAACGACTAGTTTTAAATTTTTGTTGAACATATTTACTTATAAATTAATTAATTCGTACGTAGTTTTAGAGGTTATTGTGGTGGGGATTTCCTGATCGCTCATTTGTGCAATGGTCGATGTTCCCGAAGATTTTCCGTCTACTTCCATCTTTACGATAAAGCCAGAGGATATATCTGTTTGGATCTTGGTAGTCTGTGTGCCACTTAATTTCATGCTGGTGGTTGGATCCTTTACATTCATATTTACCTTGGCCTTGCCACTAATATTGGCTCTGTTATTGGTAACACTTAATAAGGTCCACGTATTGGTAGAGGTCAATGTGCCAGAATAAGTATTTTGCCATTGATCGTGTATTTTTATTTTATTGTTGGGGTAGATGTAGGTCATTTGCTTATAACTGTTGGATAATGCTTCCGAACCGAATTCTTTTTGCAAAGACTTTTTCATCATGTTTAAGGAGAATTTGTCCTTTAAGCCAGAGGCCTTTGCCATTTTACTGACCAAACTATCGCCGCCTTGAACGTCTAGAATATTGCCGTTCTTGGCTAAAATTAATTTAATAGGATTGTTTAGGATGGTATGGAAAACCCTAGATTGTATGTCTCCTTCCTTAATTTGTTTGGCTTTTACGTTCATTAGCTCTCCCTGAATGCTCGATGTCATTTTTAGGTTGAGATCCTTGAAAGTTAGGGAAACCACATAGTTTTTGTTTTCTTCCCCCAAGACTTTAAATTGCAGGATGCCATCAATGGTATTGGTAATGATGTGCGAAGCCCCATCTAATTCTTGGGTAATCACCTGTTTAGCTTGTTGTTTTATGGTAAAAACATCCCCTTTGTTAAGTTGATACGCAAAAGTAGTTTGTCCAAATAGTGTTGCGTTGAACAAGGTTAAAAATAATAAAATAAGGGAGCGCTTCATGTAATTGTCGAGATTCGGTTTAAACCGATGCAAAAGTAATAAAAACCTAGCGGTCGGCAGTCGGGCTGTTCTAAAAAAAAATATTTTTTTAATTACATTTGCCAAAGCAAAAACTCTTTGTATATTTGCACCCGGAATTTGTTAGGACAAGCAGATTCAGAATGATTGTCAAAAAGTAATTTAAGGAGACTATAAAAATACGCTACGATGAGCAAAAGAACATTTCAACCATCTAAGAGAAAGAGAAAAAACAAACATGGTTTCAGAGAACGTATGGCTACTGCTAATGGTAGGAAAGTTCTAGCTAGAAGAAGAGCTAAGGGAAGAAAGAAATTATCGGTCTCCTCTGAACTGAAGCATAAGAAATAATGTCGACATTATTTTTGTTTAAAATATTAAGGTGTTACTTTTTTTAGAGTAGCACCTTTTTTTTGCCCAATTCGCTTTTACATTTAAACACTTATTAAAAATGCCCAAAAGAAAAGATTTAAACTCTATTTTAATTATTGGTTCTGGCCCAATTGTAATTGGTCAGGCTTGTGAATTCGATTATTCAGGTACACAAGCATTGCGTTCTTTACGAGAAGATGGGATAGAAACGATACTGATTAACAGTAATCCGGCTACCATCATGACCGACCCGACAATGGCCGATCACGTTTATTTGAAACCGTTGACTACCAAATCGATTAGAGAGATTCTGGAAAAGCACCCCAATATTGATGCCGTTCTACCAACAATGGGTGGGCAAACCGCATTAAACCTTTGTATTGAGGCAGATGAAAAGGGAATTTGGGAAGACCATGGAGTCGAAATTATAGGTGTCGATATCGATGCCATTAATATTACCGAAGACAGGGAGAAGTTCCGCGAACTGATGCTTAAAATAGGGATCCCTATGGCACCTCAGGCTACCGCAACATCTTTTCTAAAAGGTAAGGAAATTGCTCAGGAATTCGGTTTTCCATTGGTAATTAGAGCTTCTTATACCCTTGGGGGAGCAGGAGCTTCTATTGTTTACAAACCAGAAGATTTTGACGAGCTTCTTAGCCGTGGTTTGGAAATTTCCCCAATTCACGAGGTGATGATAGATAAGGCCTTAATGGGCTGGAAGGAATACGAACTAGAATTGTTGAGGGACAAAAATGATAACGTTGTTATTATTTGTACCATCGAGAATATGGACCCAATGGGGATCCATACAGGAGATTCTATTACCGTGGCCCCAGCAATGACCTTGTCTGATCGTACCTTCCAGAGAATGCGTGATATGGCCATCAAAATGATGCGTAGTATCGGTGACTTTGCAGGTGGATGTAACGTACAGTTTGCCGTTAGTCCAGATGAAAAAGAAGATATTATCGCTATTGAGATTAACCCAAGGGTTTCTAGGTCGTCAGCATTGGCTTCTAAAGCAACTGGTTATCCTATCGCTAAAATAGCCGCTAAATTGGCTATGGGGTATAACCTGAACGAATTAAGCAACCAGATTACTAAATCTACCTCTGCTTTATTTGAGCCTACCCTAGATTACGTGATCGTAAAAATACCACGCTGGAACTTTGATAAATTCGAAGGATCGGACAGAACTTTAGGACTTCAGATGAAATCTGTTGGGGAAGTAATGGGTATCGGTCGTTCTTTCCAGGAAGCCTTGCACAAGGCAACGCAATCTTTGGAGATAAAAAGAAATGGTTTAGGTGCCGATGGTAAAGGATATACTAATTATGATGAAATCATCAGTAAACTTACCATCCCAAGTTGGGACCGTGTATTTGTGATCTATGATGCTATTCAGATTGGAATTCCGCTAAGCAGAATCCACGATATCACTAAAATAGATATGTGGTTCTTAAAGCAATACGAACAACTGCACCACTTAGAAAAAGAAATTTCTAAATATACTGTAGAGACCTTAACCAAAGACTTATTGTTAGAGGCTAAGCAAAAAGGTTTTGCAGATAGGCAAATTGCCCATATGCTAGACTGTTATGAAAGTGAAGTTTATAAAAAACGCGAATCGCTTAATATTAACAGAGTCTATAAATTGGTAGATACCTGTGCGGCAGAATTTGAGGCGATGACCCCTTACTACTACTCAACTTTCGAGGCTGAGATAGAGACTCCGGAAGGAGAAAGGTATGTAGCCAATGATAGTGCTGTCAGCGATAAAAAGAAGATCGTAGTACTAGGATCTGGTCCTAACCGTATCGGTCAGGGAATAGAATTCGATTATTGTTGTGTTCATGGGGTATTAGCTGCAGCAGAGTGCGGTTACGAAACCATCATGATCAACTGTAATCCAGAAACGGTTTCTACAGATTTTGACACTGCAGATAAGTTGTATTTTGAGCCAGTATTCTGGGAACATATTTACGACATCATCAGACATGAAAAACCAGAAGGGGTAATCGTTCAGTTAGGTGGACAAACCGCACTGAAACTTGCCGAAAAACTAGATAAATACGGTATTAAGATCATTGGGACTAGTTATAAAGCCCTTGATTTGGCCGAAGATCGTGGAAGTTTCTCAAACCTTTTGTTAGAAAATAACATCCCATTCCCACAATTCGGAGTGGCAGAAACAGCAGAGGAGGCCTTAACGCTTTCAGATGAGCTAGATTTCCCACTTTTGGTAAGACCTTCCTATGTTTTGGGTGGTCAAGGAATGAAAATTGTGATCAACAAAGAAGAGTTGGAAGAGCACGTGGTAGACTTATTGCGTAAGATTCCAAATAACAAACTCTTGTTAGATCATTACCTAGATGGTGCCATTGAGGCCGAGGCAGATGCAATTTGCGACGGAGAAGATGTGTATATCATCGGAATTATGGAGCATATAGAGCCATGTGGAATTCACTCTGGGGATTCTAACGCTACCTTGCCTCCATTTAACCTAGGGGAATTTGTGATGCAGCAAATTAAGGACCATACCAAGAAAATTGCACTGGCCTTAAATACAGTTGGACTTATCAATATTCAGTTCGCAATTAAAGATGATATGGTATATATTATCGAAGCGAACCCTAGAGCATCACGTACGGTACCATTTATCGCAAAAGCGTATAAAGAGCCATATGTAAACTATGCTACCAAAGTAATGTTGGGCGATAAAAAGGTGAAAGATTTCAACTTTAATCCTCAATTGGAAGGGTTTGCCATTAAGCAGCCAGTATTTTCATTTAACAAGTTCCCTAATGTAAACAAAAACTTAGGGCCAGAAATGAAGAGTACCGGTGAGAGTATCTTGTTTATCGACAGCCTTAAGGACGATGAGTTCTACAACCTGTACGCTAGACGTAAAATGTACTTGAGCAAGTAAAACAATCCTATTGGGCGGTTTGTTGTAAAAACCAGTCCATAGTTATATAACATCCCTTTTGTTTCCAATTTTTTTGGAAATGGAAGGGATGTTTTCTTTTTAAGCAAGCTGCCATCAAAGGTGGAATTGATAGGTGTCTATGCCTATAGTTTCGTTATTAAAGCCTTGCCAACGTTCTTTTGTAGTGGTCAATATAAATGCTTGTGCGGTGTCGTATGGACGTTAAAGGTATGCTGGGTGCTTATTTCCGCGTTAGCTATTGCAGCGGCATCCTTTTTTAGCGGCAAGGCCGGCTAAAAAAGATATAGCGGAAAGAGCGACCCGTAGGGGAACGCCCAAAATAGGATTCGTACCTGAAATAAAAATGAAAGGAGTATTTTGAAGAAACTTCTCGGTAAATCAACAAAAACGGGAATATAAAGGAACCAAATGAGTCTTTTAATTGCCGCTGGATTGAATAATCCCAGTTTCCTAAAACAAAAAAGACTGCCTTTGCAGACAGTCTTTTGTATAAAAATCCCGAAAATTCCGGGTAAGAGATAGCAATTAATCTTCCCACTCAGTATGAAAAATACCTTCCATATCGGTACGCTCATAAGTGTGCGAACCAAAATGGTCTCTTTGGGCCTGAATAAGGTTTAACGGCAATCTACCAGAGGTGTAAGCGTCAAAATACGTCAAGGAGTTAGAGAGTGCAGGTAACGGAATGCCATTTTTAGCGGCATAGGCTACTACTTCCCTAGTTCCGTCCAAAGTGGCTTTTACTTCCTTGACAAAATTAGGTGCTACCAATAAGTTTACCAAGTCTTTGTCCGCTGCATAGGCATTAGAAATGTCTTCTAACAATTCGGCACGGATAATACAACCTGCTCTCCATATTTTGGCAATTACGGCCAAATCTAGTTCATAGCCATATTCCTTAGAAGCAAAGGCTAACTGGTGTAATCCTTGTGCGTAGGTGTTTATAAAAGCAAAATAAAGTGCTTCCTCGGCCATTTTAATCAAGGCCTTCTTGTCAATAGCTTCTGGTGTTGGACGACCATAAAGGTTTTCGGCCACTACACGTTCATCTTTAAGAGCAGAGATTTCGCGCATGCTTACCGCTACATCGATACTAGGAACAGGAATACCAAGATCCATGGCATTTTGTGAAGTCCATTTTCCAGTACCTTTTTGTTTGGCTTTATCAAGAATTTGGTCAACCAATCTACCATCGGTCTTATCGTCTTCTTTTTGGAAGATTTCTGCAGTAATCTCTACCAAGAAAGATTGCAATCTGCCCTTGTTCCATGTGGCAAAAGTTTCTTGCAACTCATCATTGGTAAGCTTGCCTGCCTTTTTAAGTAGGTCGTAAATTTCTGAAGTTAACTGCATAAGGCCGTACTCTATACCGTTATGCACCATTTTTACATAGTTTCCGGCAGATTTAGGTCCTAAATATGCTACACATGGCTCGCCCTTGAATTTGGCAGATACCGCTTCGAAAATTGGCTGTACCTCTTTGTAAGCTTCTTTGTTACCGCCTGGCATAATGCTAGGTCCACGTCTGGCACCTTTGGCGCCCCCAGAAACTCCAGATCCAAAAAAGTGGATGCCTTTTTCTTGTAAATAAGCCTCTCGACGATCGGTATCCGTGAAAAATGAATTTCCACCATCGATGATAAGGTCGTTTTTATCTAAATGAGGCAATAAACTTTCGATTACGGCATCAACAATTTTACCCGCAGGAACCAATAACATAATCTTTCTCGGCTGAGATAAAGAATTTACAAATTCTTTGATATCAGAAGTGGCATTCACTTTTTTAGTGTCTTTTCCTTCTTCGATAAGGGCATTGACTTTTTCCTGATCAAGGTCATAACCCATGGAAGTGAATTGGTTATCCGCTACGTTTAAAATAAAGTTGCGACCCATCACCCCAAGGCCAATTAATCCAAAATCGTATGTATTTTCCATGTTTTAGTTTTAAAGAAACCTAACAAATCTTAGTTACTTTTGTTAAGTGTCTCTGTTTATAAATGAATAAGCTAGTTTTGTTTTATCTTTGCAGCTGAAAAATAAAAAAACAAAAATAATCAATTAAAAGGTTTTGACCGCAATTGTTACAAAATCCTTGCTAATTGTATAAAATTTTCAATTACATATTATATGAACAAAACTACAAATCAAATGCTCGTCATATTTGGGGCATCGGGTGATTTAACAGCAAGAAAATTAGTGCCTGCCTTATATAACCTATACAAGGCGAATCAACTTCCTGAGAATTTTGTCGTTTTGGGTGTTAGTAGAAGTAATATGACAGATGGCGAGTTTAGGAGAAAAGTCGTTTTAGAAAGTAAATTCCTAGAAGAAAAGAAAAAGGGCGAATCCCTGGACTTTATCAACTCGTTGGCAGATAAGTTTTTTTACGAAGATCTAGGTGCCGATTACAGTCTTGAATACAGTAAATTGGCCACTCGGATTTCGGATCTTAATAATAAATATAGAACAGACCACAATTATATCTTTTATTTGTCAACTCCGCCTAGCCTTTATGAGGTAATCGCCAAAAACCTTTCAGATCAAGGATTGAACAATGAAGATAAGGGATGGAAGCGTATTGTTGTCGAGAAACCTTTTGGTTACAGCTTGGGTACGGCGAAAGAATTAAACCGTGGGCTTCAGAAATATTTTAAGGAATCCCAGATTTATAGAATAGATCATTACCTAGGAAAAGAAACGGTACAAAACCTATTGGTGACACGTTTTTCCAATAGTATTTTTGAGCCACTTTGGAACCGAAATTATATCAGCCATATTGAAATTACCAATGCCGAAAGTGGTGGGGTAGAAAAAAGAGGTGGATATTACGATACTTCCGGAGCTTTAAGGGACATGTTTCAAAACCATTTGATGCAGATAGTTTCCTTAATTGTTATGGAGCCACCAATTGATGCTAGTGCATTAGAGATTAGGAACGAAAAGGTAAAGGCGTTAAAATCCTTGCGTATTATGCGCGATGAGGAAACGCTCTTTAAAAATACGATAAGAGCACAGTATCTTTCTTCTGTGATCGATGGCGAAACCGTAAAAGGCTATAGGGAAGAAGAAGGGGTAAATCCAGATTCTAAAACAGAAACCTATGCGGCTATTAAGTTCTTTGTAGACAACTGGCGTTGGAAAGACGTACCATTCTATGTGCGTACGGCAAAAAGAATGCCTACCAAAGTAACCGAAGTAGTAATCCACTTTAAATCGCCACATCACCAAGTGTTTAAGGATTCCGATATGGGGAATAAGGACAATAAACTTATTATCCGTATTCAGCCAGATGAAGGGATTTTATTGAAATTTGGGGTTAAAGTACCAGGACAAGGGTTTAAAGTAGAACAGACACATTTAGACTTTTCGTATTCCGATTTAGGAGAAACTGTAGTAATGGAAGCATACGAACGTTTGTTGTTAGATGCCATGCAGGGAGATGCTACCCTTTATGCCAGAGCCGATGAAGTAGAGGCAGCTTGGGATTTTGTAGATCCTATCTTGGATTATTGGGCAAATGGTAAGGATGTAAATATCTACGGCTATTCTGCCGGTGTTTGGGGACCTTCTAATGCCGATGATTTGTTGGAAGGTGATTTTAAATGGAGAAATCCAAGTGAGAGTTTAGTAGACAACCCAGGTTTTTGTGTTATTAAGTAAAAATATATAGATGGAAATTAAAATTTTTGCTTCCAAAAAGGAAGTTGCCAAAAACTTTTCGGATTTTTTAGAAGAGTTGATCGAGTCAAACGGAAGCGCTCATATTGCCTTATCTGGCGGTAGTACCCCTAAGGAAGTGTTCGATTTTATGGCAGCCAATTACAAAGGAGTAAATTGGGCTAATGCACATTTCTATTGGGGCGATGAACGTTGTGTTCCTCCTACCGATGCCGAAAGCAATTATAAGATGACCGTAGACCATTTGTTGTCTAAGATCGATATTCCCCAGGAAAATATTCACAGAGTATTTGGGGAAGACCAACCTGCAGGGGAAGCCAAACGCTACGCCAAATTGTTGCGTGAAAAATTACCGATGGTAAATGACACCCCACAGTTTGACCTGGTAATTCTTGGGATGGGCGATGATGGCCATACAGCCTCTATTTTTCCGCATGAAATTGAACTTTGGAATGCGAAAGATTTTTGCGAGGTAGCCGTGCATCCAGATTCTGGTCAACGCAGAATAACCCTGACAGGTAAAGTAATTAATAATGCTAAAACAGTAGCTTTTTTGGTGACCGGAAAAGGAAAGGCCGAAAAGGTAACTAAAATAATAAATGAAGAACCAGGGTCGCACGTATATCCTGCTTCTCTAGTAGCTCCTGCAACCGATAACCTAATATGGTTCTTGGACGAAGAGGCAGCAGCCGGAATTATATAATTCCCATCCATACCTTCTAAAAACCCCAATTCCCTAGTAACTATACTAAGGGAATTGGGGTTTTTTAATTGAAGATTTCCGAGGAATGCTTCCGTAGCGATAGGAGTCTTAATTGTTTTCTATAGCTATCTTTAAATTTTCTGCTTCTAAAAAATCCAAATTTTCAGGAATTTTAAATTGTGATTCCGTAAAGAAATTAGTCCTGGTTAAACCCTCGGTTTTTCGCTGTATACTACGCGAAAACCTTCGGATACCCTGCTTGTCAGTGACCAATAAGCCAGGGACTTGAATGTTTTTACCCTCGTTATCTTTGGCTACCATCGTAAAATACGAAGAATTACAATGTTTCTTTTTTCCTGTAGTGATATTCTCCGATTCTACCCGGACTCCTACCACCATAGAAGTTCTTCCTGTGTAGTTTATAGAGGCTTTTAAGGTAACCAGTTCTCCAACCTCTATAGGGTTAATAAAATCTACCTTATTTACCGAAGCTGTTACACAATAACTTTGCGAATGTTTGGAGGCACATGCAAAGGCAATCTGATCCATTAAATTTAATACGTAACCACCGTGAACCTTGCCTCCGAAATTAGAGTGGGAGGGAAGCATTAATTGGGTAATGGAAACACGTGATTCCTTAGCTGTTTTAAACTTTTTTTCCATATTATTTTAATCTTTATAGTGGGGAGAAGTTTCTTTTTCTATATCGTTAATGAAATATTTGGTATCGCCTAGCCAGAATATACTGCCCATACGTTCGGTATACTTCACCCGAACATATTTCCCTTGATACTCTTGCAGTTTGGCCACTATTTCTTCATCTAAAACGGAAAATGAAAATATTTGGGCTCCAGAAATACCTTGACTTATTTCGCCTTCCCATGTTTTTATAAAAAGGCCTTTATGGCTTATTTTAATGAGTTCTCCTGAACGCATGCCGCTGCTGTATGGTATGGCTTGGATGAAAACATAATAAACTATAAGAATTAGCGGCAATGCTAAAATGGTGTAACTGAATATTTTTCTCAAATTATAAGGATGTAATAGTTTGTAGTGGGCATATGTTTTCTTTGTACACCACAGGTGTTAAAGTTTAAATAAGGTTTCTTCTGCCTCACTTTCTTCCTCATGTGCTCGTTTTAGAATAGATTCGGGAATAGATTTTTTAGCCTTAGCTCCCATTCTCTTTAATTTTTCTATACTTCCCACTATATTACCTCTTCCTTCTACTAGCTTATTCATGGCGCCTTTATATTCTTGTTTGGCCTCATCCATTTTTTTGCCCACCTTGGTAAGGTCTGTGACAAAACCTTCAAATTTATCGTATAAGGCACCCGCTTGTCTGGCAATTTCGATAGCGTTTCGTTGTTGTTTTTCATTGTTCCACATGCTGTCTATGGTGCGCAAGGTTGCCAATAGGGTCGCAGGGGTTACAATAATAATGTTTTGTTCAAATGCCTTGTTGTATAGCGAATTGTCGTTGTTTATGGCAATAGCAAAGGCAGGCTCAATAGGTACGAACATCAAAACAAAATCAGGACTTTCCATCTCGTAAAGATCTTCGTATTTTTTAGACGATAATTGGTCTATATGCCTCCTTAAGGAATTGAGGTGGTCTTTTAAGAACTTCTCTTTTAGCTCGTCCTCGGCATTTACGTAACGTTCGTAATCGGTAAGGGAAACCTTGGAATCTACAATCATCTTTTTGCCGTCGGGAAGATTGATGATCACATCGGGCAAGACCCTGCTGCCATCGGTTCTAGTAAAGCTTTGTTGTACAGTGTATTCTCGGTCCTTTTCCAGTCCCGATTTTTCTAAAACACGCTCTAGTACCAATTCTCCCCAATTCCCTTGCATTTTACTGTCGCCTTTTAAGGCTTTGGTTAAATTTTCGGCCTCTTTGGTGATTTTTAGGTTTTGCGATTGTAGGTTGGCCAATTGCTCCTTTAAGGCAGAATGCATTCCGACACTTTCTTTTTGGCTGTCCTCGACCTTCTTTTCAAAAAGGTGGATCCTTTCCTGTAAGGGCGATAAAATGTTTTTGATGTTCTCCCGGTTTTGTTCGGTAAACTTACTGCTCTTTTCCTCGAGGATCTTATTCGCTAGGTTCTCAAATTCCTTGGTGAATTTTTCTTGTAATTTTTCAACCTCTAATTTTTGCTCCCTATTCTTAAAATCCAAATTTTCCAAATCTGTTTCATTACGGGCAATTTGAAGACTTAATTGTTCGCGCTCTGTGTTAAGGGACTGTTTATCAGCTTCGAGTTGTGCGATTTTTTGGGTTAGGTCGGCTGTGGTCGTTTTAAGGAGTTCAACTCTTTCCAACAAGGTGTTTTGACCCGACTTTGATTTGAGTTTTTGAATGTATTGGCCTAATAAAAATCCGAAGATAAGGAGTACGGGCCCCGCTATGATTATGATGGTTAAATCGTTCATTAAATAAAGGTTCTTTAGTGTAAAGATAAGGGATTGAAGTTAATTTAGAGAATAATCCCTGTTCGTATTTGTAGTGTTTGTATTACGTAAGTAACAACTCCTTATTTAAAGTTTCAAAGAGATCGCAATCTGTTTCAGCAAAGGGGGTTATCTGTTAAATAATTTTGAAAGATCCGGAAATGGGATCAAAAGTAATAGTGTCTGAAGGAAACAATCTTTCAAAACTTTGTTGGCGAATGAGTTCGCAGGGTTCTCCAAAACTGCTCCTGTCCTTTTCTAAAATGAGCATTTTATCGCATAATTGAATGGCAATCTCGATTTCGTGAGTAGTATAAAGGATTGTTTTTTTAGTTTCGTGGGCAATGTGTTTTAACAATTTTAGAATATGCACCTTGTGGTAAAGATCTAGATGCGATGTAGGCTCGTCCAATAATATAATAGAAGTGTCTTGTGCCAGGGCCCTGGCAACCATTACCTTTTGTAATTGACCATCACTGAGTTCGTAACATTTTTTATGCTGTAGAGGCTCCAGCTGTACCATGCTTATCGCTGCCCTTATCTTATGTTTGTCTTCTTCGTCCAAAGAGCCGATCCAATTGGTATAAGGCTGCCTTCCAAGGCTAATCAATTCTAAGACGGTTAGGTTTTTAGAGGCGATGGGTTCCGTGAGGACCACACTAATTTCCGAGGCAAGTGCCAATGGGGTGTAGTGCTCCAAAGGCTTTTTGTTAACAAGGATTTTTCCAGATAACTGCGGTTGTACCTTTCCTAAGGTTCTTAATAGGGTAGACTTCCCAATACCATTGATTCCAACAATAGCAGTCATTTCTCCTTGGGCCAAAGAGAAATGAATATCCTTGGCAATAACCGTTCGTTGCTTTTTGCTAAAGTAGCCAATTTGTAAACGGTCTACTTCTAGGGCGATATGATGGGTATGGGTGTTGATGATGTTATAACCTTTACGATGCTAAGATATTTGTTTTTTGGCAACTGCTTTCCGGTCTTCCTATATTCTTGTGATCTGTGATCTATTCCTCAAGTACTCCAATGCTTAAAAGATCATTTTTCGTTTTCGCAGTAATAACCAAATAACTACTGGTGCCCCTATAATAGAGGTAATGGCATTTATAGGTAATACACTCGAAGAATTTGGCATTTGTGCAATCGTATCGCATAACAGCATTAGAATAGCACCATAAACCAATACTGCAGGGAGTAATATTCGATGATCTGTAGTATTGAAGATTTGTCTGGTAAGATGCGGAACGGCTAGACCTATAAAGGCAATAGGGCCGGCAAAGGCTGTGATTCCTCCAGCCAGTAAACCAGTAGCTATAATTATGAAAAAACGCGAATTTTTTAAATTCACCCCTAAACTGCGAGCATAATTCTCGCCTAATAAAAAAGCGTTCAAGGGTTTTATGCATAGCACGCTTATCAGGGTTCCAATAAGAATTATAATCAGCAACATTAACAATTGATTCCAAGATAAGTTTCCCACAGAACCAAAAGACCAATAAATATACTGTTGTAATTTTTCGGCATTGGTAAAATAGGAGAGCACACTGACCAGTGCTCCCGTAATACTGCCGAACATTAAGCCAATGATCAGTAATGCCATGGTGTCTTTTACTCTTGCCGCTACGACTACTACGGCAAGCAGCACCAAAAAGCTTCCTATACTCGAGGCAATGGCCAAGGAGATATCGTTGATAAAAGAAAAACTAAATAGGGATCCCATTAAGGAAGACCCCATAATCAGTATAGCGGCACCCAGACTGGCCCCAGAACTAATCCCCAAAACAAAAGGGCCAGCAAGGGGATTTCTAAACAAGGTCTGCATTAGCAGTCCGCTTAATGATAAGCCGCTCCCGATCAAAATAGCAGCAAAGGCTTTTGGCACCCTATAATTCCATATGATATACTTCCAGGAATTGTTAGTTGCCTCTGCGCCAAATATAATTTTCATGGTATCCGAAAAAGGAATGCTTACTGAGCCAAGACTTATATTGATGACAAAGCATAGTAATAGAACTATTCCTAATACTGTAAAGGGAACCTTATATTTTTTATGGTCGTTCAATTATTGTAAGGGCTTAAAAAACGTTGGCGAATAGTCGGGTAATAACGCTG
Organism: Arenibacter sp. 6A1; assembly: GCF_012272855.1. Classification (GTDB taxonomy): domain Bacteria; phylum Bacteroidota; class Bacteroidia; order Flavobacteriales; family Flavobacteriaceae; genus Arenibacter. The sequence continues at coordinate 136,125 of NZ_JAAXCQ010000011.1, forward strand.
GGTGAAAAATATGAATAAAATCCTTTAAGACAATATCTGGACGGCTGGGCCCCAATTCAAAAAATAAAAGGCCGCCCGTACTCCCTGTCGCCAAGGTGTAGCTGTGTATTTTTTTGTTCTTAAAGGCATCAAACTGTTGGTAATGCAAACTGGCCTCTGCCATGGAGGTGTAAGAGGTATGCATTGAGGGCGATATCCAGAAATCGGCCTTTTCGGCCTTGCTGAAAACACTTTCCCAACTTAGGGAAAGGCTACCGGTTTCTTGGGTTTCCTTCCAAAGATAGTCGGCTTGGGCATCTTTAAAAAACTGAGCCATCCAGCTATTTCCCCCCGGTAAATACCAAACATCTTTGTACAGTCCACCACTGAGTACCGTGGGCTTGGAAGTGGCTTTTTTGGCCAATTCCTTCGCTTCTTGATACGAGGTTTCTATGGTGTTGAAAATTGTGTCTGCGGTTGCTTCCATGCCAAAGAAAGGGGCAAAAAACTTAATCCATTCGCTTTTTCCCAACGGACTTTCCTCAGTCCAGTCTCCGTTGTAGACAATGGGGATATTGGCACGCTGAATGGTGTTATATGCACTGTTTTTATTATCGATGCCAAAACCTATGACAACTTCTGGTTGTAGGGCTATGACCATTTCTGTATTAATAGCTTCGTTGCTGCCCAAATCTTGCACTTGGCCGTTTGATATTAATTTTCGGGTAGCTTCGGAAGAAATAAAATCGGTATTGGGGAAGCCTACAAGTTTGTCGGAAACCCCTAAAGCTTCCAAGGCGGGAATATGGGTCGTTGAGGTCACTATGATTCTTTCGACCGGAGTAGCAATGATGGCATCATAGGCCGATGCATCCAAACTAATGAAAGCTTGTTTGTCTTTTGGGATCAAAGCATAAGTGTAAGAAGACTCGGCATTGGGCCAAGGAGAATTTATGGTGATAACGGTAATGTCATCGGAGGGTTTTTCGATGCTAAAGCCTTTGGCATAATCAATGGCAACATTTTCCGTTTCGTTTATTAAGGGTAGCTGTTGCTTTTTTTCCTCTTTACAAGATAAAAAAAACAGAAGAAAGATAATAGGAAGTAGCTTTTTCAAAGCGATTTTTTTTGGTTAAGCGGTCAAAAGTAGTATTATTTGAGCGAGTCTAAAAAGATAAAACAAATTGTTTAACTTTGCACCGAATTTTGGTTCCTATCAATTTAAATTATAGGATTAAATGGGAATTCGGTTAAAATCCGAAACTGTTCCCGCAACTGTAAGCTTTGTTTGTAGTACTACAAACTCTTGTCTACGCCCTCAAAAACCACTGTTTATGTTATGTGTGCTGATGTAGTTCAGCATCTTGGTCCTCTTATGATTAATATCGGGCCGCATAAATGGGAAGGTTGGTAGCAAGAAGCAAGTCAGGAGACCTGCCATTTTCATAACATAAATTTACAAGCTTTCGGGAAAAAGGCTTTAAAGGATATGGCACATAGCAAAACATTTTTAGTGGTGTTGATGGTTTTTCAGTTTTTGGCATTACATGCCCAAAGTGACAATACCATAGTTTTAGAGGAGGTCGTTTTAAGCGATGTAAAATTGCTTCATTTTTCCAATGGAAGAAAGGTTAGCGTTCTTAAAGACTCTGTTATTCAACGCAACGGGGCGTCCCTTACAGATCTCCTGCAGTTTAATTCTACGATATATTTTAAGGAAAATGGGTATGGAATGATTTCTTCCCCTTCCTTTAGAGGTACCAATGCCTCCCAGACCGCCGTGGTTTGGAACGGAATCAATATAAATTCACAATTGAGCGGGCAAACCGATTTTAATACCATTAGTCCTCAAAATTATAAGGATGTGGTAGTGAGAAGTGGGGGAGGTAGTGTGCAATTTGGTAGTGGGGCTATTGGCGGAAGTATTCATTTAAACGATAGCTTTCTGTTTCAGGAGCATTACGATAATAAGCTTGTTTTGGGCTATGGAAGTTATAATGCCAAAAACATAAACTATAGCACTGCCTATGGCACCGATAAATGGTCCTTAAATTTCGGTACTACTTATAAAACTTCCGAAAATGATTATAAATATCTAGGTACCGATAGAAAAAATGAAAACGGTGCTTATAATAATTTGGATGTTAAGGCTACCGTGGGCTATTTATTTTCCAAAGCCAATGTGTTAAAACTATACCACAATACCTTTATTGGCGATAGGGACTTTTCAGGAACCCTGACAGCCCCGGCAAAGGATCACTATAAAGATGTTACTTCCCGCTCCCTTCTAGAATGGGGCAACTTTAAGGATCATAAAATAAGTAGATTGAAATTAGCGTATTTGTATGAAAAATACCGCTATTACCCCGACAAGGAAAAATCCGATTTTAGTTTTGGCAGCTCTAATAATATGGTCCTGAACTATGATTATAAATATAACATAGGGAAGTTTGTTTTAAATGGGATAGCCGACTTTAATGTCATTACTGTCGAAGGGACCAATATAGAAAATGCGCATAGGAATCTGTTTTCAGGAACATTCTTGTTAACCCATCACCTAAGTGAAAAGTTTCGTTATGGGATCAATATCCGCAAAGAAGTGGTTACTGATTACGACAGTCCTTTTCTTTTTTCTATGGACACCAACTACCAGCTTACTGATAATTACAGCATTAATGTAAATGCTTCTAAAAATTATAGGGTTCCTACTTTTAACGACTTGTATTGGGTAGGTGCCGGAGCAGTTGGGAATAAGGAGCTTACGCCCGAATCGTCCTTGCAGGCAGAATTGGGACAGCTGCTGAGCAAGGAAAATTATACCCTTGGGCTAACGGCTTACTATATTGTTTCTGAAGATCTTATACAATGGAAGCCTAACGACGCTGGTAATTGGATGCCAGTGAATATTAAAGATGTTTATAATTATGGCCTAGAGGCTTCTTTAGATGTACGCCAACAATGGCACAACAATCAATTATCGTGGAAGAATCAATACGCCTATACCAAATCCGTAGATAAGGATACCAACAAGCAACTCATTTATGTGCCCTACCATAAAATCACCTCTAATATAGCCTATCAATATAAAGCATGGGAGTTGTATAACCAATTGCTCTACAATGGTCAGGTGTATACCACCTCCGATAATAGCGATTTTCTTCAAGGATATGTCCTTTCTAATGTGGGAGTTGGTCGCACCTTTGAGATAGAAAATGGGATAAGCGCTAATGTTGGGGTGAAAATCAACAATCTATTTAATAAAAATTATCAGAATGTGGCATATAGACCTATGCCCAATAGAAATTATCAACTTAATATTTCAATTAAATTTTAAACAACAAGCACAATGAAAATTAAACATGCAATACTTGCAAGCTTAACCTTAGGGTTAGTATTTACTTCCTGTGAGAATGGTGACGATGATAATAGGCAATCTTTGGGGGATTATGATAGAGGGATATTAATTTCAAATGAAGGTCCGTTTCAAAATGGTACTGGTACCGTGTCCTATGTTTCCTATGATTTAGAGGTTGCGGAAAACGAAATCTATAAAAAGGTAAATGGAGAGGACCTGGGGAATATAGTTCAGTCCATGGGATTCTATAATAAAAAAGCTTTTGTAGTAGTTAATAACTCTAATAGTATCGTAGTAGTAGACCGTTTTACCTTTAAAAAATTAGGGGAAATAAAAGAAGGACTCCTTAACCCTAGATATTTTACTGCTGCCAACGGAAAGGGATATGTAACCAACTGGGGAGATCCAAATGATAATAATGATGATTTTGTTGCCATCATTAATTTGGTAGATTTTACGGTTGAAGGAACAATTCCTGTAGAATTTGGTCCAGAAGTATTGGAGGAAGAAAACGATATGGTGTATGTAGTGCATCAGGGTGCTTGGGGTTATAATAATAAAATTTCAGTGATAGACCCTGCTTCCGATAAGGTGGTGAAAACCATTCCCGTAGGTGATGTGCCTAATTCCATAGCTTTTGACGATGCTGATAACCTTTGGGTAATGTGTGGGGGTAAACCTGAATATAGTGGAGCGGAAAGCAATGGAATGCTTGTAAAAATAAATACTGCCACCAATACTGTGGCAAACACCTTTGAATTTACTACTACCGATCATCCAAAACAATTGGATATTGAAGACAATATTATTTATTATGCTTTAAATAAAAATATTTATAGTATGCCTGCAAGTGCAGCATCATTGCCAACATCAGCTTTGTTAGAAAATGTTTCTTTTTATGCGATGAGAGTTGATGATGAAAAATTATATGGAACCGATGCAAAAGACTTTAACAGTAGGGGCGATCTAACAATTTACAACCTAAACTCTAAAGAAATAATAAAAACAATTCCAGTCGGGATTATTCCTGGAGGAATTTATTTTAACTAGTAGTACACAAACCTTATGCTAAAAGTCTGTTCGTTTTTACCTGCCGTAACCCAAATGATGTACGATATGGGGTTGGAAGACCACTTGTTCGGGATTACTTTCGAATGTCCCCAGCAAGCCTTAGAAGAGAAACTTCCGGTAGTCCGTTGTGTTATGGAAGGTAAAAACTTGACAAGTACGGAAATAGACGCCTTGTTTTCGGCAAGTAAACATCAGGGTAAGAGTCTTTATTATGTAGACGAACCTGTATTAAAACAGATAGCTCCCGATATAATCTTTACTCAGGATATTTGTGATGTATGCCAGATAGATACCGAATGTACCGCTGCCGCGGTGGCAGTTTTGGAAAAACAACCGGAAATAATTTCTATTTCGCCCGAGTCCTTGGAAGATGTTTTTAGTACTGCCATTAAGATTGGTGAAGCTTTGGGGCAGGAAGAAAAAGCCTATGTCTATTTGGAGGCCTTGCACAAAAGAATAGACAAGGTCATAGACAATCTTTGGAAACATAGGGCCATGCCAAAGCGAGTGATGCTGATGGAATGGATTCAGCCAATTTATAACTGTGGACATTGGATTCCACATCAAATCGCCTATGCCGGAGGTACCGATATGTTGGCGAATCCTTCGGGGGATAGTATTGTAACCCCTTGGGATAAAATTGTAAAATACGATCCCGAGATTTTGGTGATTGCCCCATGCGGATTTACCATAACCAGAACGATGGAGGAAATGCATTTACTGACCCAAAAACCAGGTTGGGAAACATTAAAAGCTGTAAAGAACAACAAGGTGTTTTTGGCAAATTTTGAGCTGTTTACGCAGTCTTCGGCTGGTACTCTGGTCGATGGCATAGAGCTTTTGGCCGGACTTTTTCATCCAGATATCAATTCTATTCCAACACACCTACAACATAAATACCTGCAGTATAATCTGACGGATACAGAAAAAGGGCTTGCTAAATAACGCAAGCCCTTTTTTTTATAAATTTGATGTTGGCTATTTTAGAGGTTTGTCTAAAACCATATGATCCTTTAAGGAAGTGAACATCTTGGAATTGGTAAGTTCCTCTATCGGCATATGGACTTTGAAGTCCAACTTCCCTGTGGCTCCCGTAATTTCTTGAATGGCCCGGGCCAATAAAGGCTCGTTAAGATCCCCTAATGTACCCATGTTCGATAAATCTTCTTTTAAAGTGATATCTGGCGATAGGCCCGAGGTGTAATCCGAGAACCCTGCTGAATTTTCATTCCTACCCATAAGAGGTTGCATGGCCCAACGGTTTTTGGGATTTATTTTACCCTCTCGGCTTTTAGAATAGATGTAATCGTTTTCCCTATCATCGACCATAGTGACCGAAAATTCATTTTTCCCCCGAGTTGTAGTCCCAATGTGAACAATATCCACATAAGGATCCAATCCGTTCATCACCAATTCACTGGCAGAAGCAGAGCTTCCTGTGGCTAGAACATATACTTTGCTAAGATTTAGGCTGTTGATAGGAGTCCCCGCAGCGGTTTTGTCGGTAAAATAATCTTCTAGTTGTTCTTTTTTAAGGGTGGGCTGTATTTTATCGTTCCAACGTTGCCTGATATAAAGGTCCTTGGTGTTGGTACCATAGATCATACTGGCCAATAGTTGGGAGGAATATACCGAGCCTCCAGGGTTATAACGAAGATCTAAAATAAACTCTGTTACGCCCTCATTTTTAAAACCACCGAATACATTGTTTAAAGATTCGTTAAAAGACTGCGTAAAACCGTTGTACATTAAATACCCAATTTTAATTCCGTTGCTTTCTATCGTCTTAGCCACAAAAATAGGGTCCTCTACCAGGCCTACCTCTTTGGTAAGGGTAACTTTCTTATTATTGTCGCTAATTTGGGAGCCAGAGATATCGGCCATGCCTAGGGTATAGGTGTCATTTTCTCCAAAGAGCAGAGAGCTGTAATTGTCATCGGTAAGTTGTTGGCCATTGACCCGTGTAAAAATATCGCCCCTAGCTATAGCCTTGGTAGCAGCATTGGAATTGGGAATTATATATTTTACATAGCCGTAAAGATCCTTTCCCTGGTTAATTCTGACCAATCCAAATTCTAGACCGTTGCTTTTGCTAATACCATTCAATTGGTTGACCAATGTCTTATAATCGCTATTTACAAAGCTAAAGCGGTCTATAGCGGCATCCGTACCTACAATTTTACTGTGCATGTGACAGGTATTGTAAAAGAAGCTTTCCGGATCTGGGTATTTTTCCAAATAACCGACATAGTCCTCATTGGTCGCAAACCTGTCATCGCCCAAATTTTTGGCCTCTGCCTGCCAAAAATACCATTGGTTAAGGCCCTCCCACATAAAATTTTGTACAGTAGTTTCTTGAGGATATAGAAATGCATTGTCGTCTTTATCAGTGCAAGAGATACAAAGAAAAAGTACCAGTAGGCCTATTGTTTTTTTCATCTTATTATTTTTTCAGAGATGGAGTAATCATTGTATAAAAACAATCCTTAATTTAAGGAAGAAACCTCAAGAACCAAAATTTAAAAGATAGACCACATGCGATCCGGTCTATCTTTTATTTTTTTTCTATTTTTTAATCAGGGGAAGCGGATTTTTAAAATCCATATACATATTGTCTTTTACAGGAGTAAACATTTTAGAACTGGTTAGTAATTGCACCGGTAGGTGTACGCTAAAATCCTTTTTAGCAGTGCTCCCTGTAATTAAAGAAATGGCCTTCGCCAATAGGGGTTCGTCGGAACTTCCCAGGACACCCAAATTAGACAAGTCTTCCGAAAGTTCATAATCGGGAAGCAAGCCATTGGTGTAATCCGAAAAACCATCGGCATTTTCATTACGCCCTAACAAGGGCTGAATGGCCCAAGAGTTTTTAGGGTTTATTTTATCTTCCCTTTCAGGGTCATAAACGTTTCCATTATCATAATCGTCTACAAAGGTTACCGAGAATTCATTTTTCCCGGTAGTAGCGGTCCCAATATGCACGACCTCTATATAGGGCTCCAAACCATTCATCACCAACTCACTGGCAGAAGCAGTACTTCTTGTGGCAAGTACATATACTTTATTTAGATTAAGGGTTGTGATAGGGATAGTGCCATCAACTGTATCTGCAAAGTAGCTGGTTAAGTCCTCTTGCTTAAATTGAGACTGTAATTTTGTATTGTACCGTGCCTTTAGCAGGGGTTTGTCGGTATAGGTACCATAAATCATACTAGATAATAGGACGGCAGAATTTACGCGGCCACCAGGGTTATAGCGTAAATCGAGGACCAAATCTGTGATGCCGGCTGCTTTTAATTCATCAAAAGCGGTATTTAATTCCTTGTCGAACTCATTGGTAAAGCTGTTGTACATGAGGTAGCCTATCTTTTGTCCGCTCACCTCTAATACCTTTGTTAAGAATACCGGGTTTTCTATTAAACCTTCTTCCTTGGTCAAAGTAACTTCCTTATCAGAATTGCTAACGGTCCTATTGTTAATGTTTCCTATGTTTAAGGTGTAGGTGTCGTTTGTGCCAAACAACAAGTCAATATAATTGTCCCTGTTTAAGGGAACCCCGTTAACACCGGTAAAAATATCCCCTCTTTTAATATCCTTGGTAGCGGCATTGGAATTGGGAACGATATAGCGCACATAACCAAAAACCTGATCCCCATCGCCGTACAGGCTAAGTCCAAATTCTAAACCGTTGCTTTTAGAAATCCCGGAGAAAGATTGGGTCAACTCCTTATAATCCTCGGTGTAAAAACTAAATCTGTCGACGGCTGTAGCTTCTCCTACCTTTTGAATATGGTTGTTACAAATATTATAGAAGAATGTCCCTGGGTCTTTTTCCGATTCTAGGTATTTAATATAGGCGTCATCATTGCTAAAACGGGAATCTGATAAATCAGGAACATCTGCCTGCCAAAAATAATAGGCATTCATGCTTTGCCACATAAAATTTTGAACCGTAATGTCTATAGTTTCTGGGGTAGGGGGTGTTTTGTCAATAACGACAGGCGTGTCGTCGGGTTTAGAACAACTTGTAAAAAATAAAGTTGCTCCAAAGCATACTAACAATAAATATTTATTCATAGATTAAATTAATTTAGAAAGGGTATTCTTATACGATTACAATAATTATTCCATATTTGGCTATGGATAACGATTAGGGAACATTCTGTAGTTACATACGAATACAAGAACCAAATGGTTTCCTTCTCGCTAAATTAGTTACATTAAAAAGAAATAAAAATATATTGTAACAAAAATCTTTGTTCTTCGTCTTTCTATTGTGGGCCTAGAAGATGGTATGCTAAACAATTAAAACCCAATGCAACAATCGGATTTTTTACATGTGGTGATGCCTTTTAAGGATAAGCTTTTTAGGCTGGCAAAACGACTTTTGGTGTCCAAGGAAGAGGCTGAAGATGCCACGCAGGAGGTTTTGTTGAAATTATGGTCTAAAAATAAACTAATGGACAGCTATAACAATGTTGAAGCCTATGCCATGATGATGACCAAGAATTTTTGTTTAGACCGCCTAAAATCCAAACAGGCAAGCCATTTGAAATTAGTACATACTAATTATGAGGACAATAATATTTCGCTTCAACGGCAAATGGAAGTTGGCGATAGCTTGGCGTGGATAGAAAAAATCATGGACGATTTGCCCGATCAGCAGAAATTGGTATTACAATTGCGTGATGTAGAACAGTACGAGTACGAAGAGATATCCGATTTGTTAGAAATGAAACCGGTAGCGGTTCGGGTAGCATTGTCCAGAGCTAGAAAAACAGTAAGAGAAAAATTAATGCAAAAACATAAACATGGAATTGTATAATATAGAAAAACTATTGCAAAAGTATTTTGAAGCGACTACAACAGTAGCCGAAGAAGAAATGTTGCGGAACTTTTTTTTACAGGAAAACGTTCCTGAGCATTTGCAGCAATATGCTCCGATGTTCCAATATTTTTCTGTGGAAAAAGAAGAGCGGTTTACAAAGGAGCTTCCTTTAAAACCAAAAAGGAAGTTTCCGAAATGGGTTTCCGTGGCTGCCGTAGCAGTGTTACTAGTCGGAATATATTTTACGGTCCCTATGACGACAGACCTAGAAAGCGAATATACGCAAGAAGAAATAGCCTCGGCCCAAGAAGCCTTTAAGCTGTTGGCATACAACTTTAATAAGGGAACAAAACAATTAGGCTACTTGGAAGAGTTTCAAAAAACAACCGATAAATTTTTAATTAAAGAATAAGACGATGAAAAAACAGCTTGTATTTTTAATGTTATTACTAGTCCCTGGATATATCTTTTGTCAAGATATATTTGATAAATACGAGGACAATAATGATGTGACCTTTGTAGTAATGCAGCCGAAAATGTTTCAAATGCTCGGAAAAATGAGCATTAGTACAGAAGATCCAGAAGCACAAGAGTTTTTTGCCCTGGTAAACTCTATCACTAGCTTTAAGGTAATTACGACAGAAAGTGCCGCTATTGCAAAAGATATAGATTCTTGGGTAACTAAACGATTGGGTAATTCTTCCTATGAAGAGTTAATGAGAGTACGCGATGGCGCATCGAACGTAAAGTTCTATGTGAAAGAAGGGAAAGATAAAGACCATGTAAAGGAATTATTAATGTTCGTTACAGGCTTAAAAGATAGGGAAGAACTAAAAGACCTGGATATGAACGGCAGAAAGGTAGAGACTGTTCTATTGTCTTTAACGGGCGATATAGATCTTAGAAAAATTGCCACTCTTACCGATAAAATGGACCTTCCAGGAGGAAAGCAACTTGGCAAAGCAGCAGATAAAAAGCAACGGCAATAAATAGAATGTATAGGTGAAATTTATTATAAACATCCTATTATTCGCATAAATTATCATAGAACCATTCCTAAAACTTAGTTTAGCAGTGGTGCTAATAAAAACTAACAACCTTAAATAATAAATAAAATAATAACCAAGATGAAAAAAAATATTCTAATAGCTTTCGTGGCCATGTTGCCTTTTGTTGGTATTTCACAATCCATGTTCGATAAGTATGAAGATTCGGATAAAGTAAGTGCAGTAGTGATCAATTCTAGTATGTTAAAATTGTTGAGCAATATTAATGTTGAGGTAAATGACAAGGAAGCACAAGACTATATGGACATTGTCAAAAGCTTAAAAAACCTAAAGGTTTTTGTTACTCAGGATAAAAAAATATCCGAAGATATGATGCTAACCATTGGAAAATATTTAAAGACAACTTCTTTGGAAGAATTGGTAAAGGTTAAGGATAAAGATGCCAATGTAACTATCTATGTGAAGGAAGGAAAGGACGAAGACCATGTGAGTGAATTGCTGATGTTTGTCAACGGGTTGGATAAGATAAGTTTAGAAGAAGGGATGCCAAAAATTGAAACGGTATTGCTTTCTCTAACGGGGGATATTGATCTTAATAAAATAGGTTCCCTGACACAACAAATGAATTTGCCGAAAGAACTAAATAAGGCATCAAGGAAATAGTGTTGGGCGATATTTTAATGCCCTAGCCTATGTTAATGATATGAAGCAAAGGCCGATTCGTATAAAAGGACACCTCTTAAAAAAAGAAGATGATACAAAAATTCAATAAACTCATGCTGGTTTGGCTGTTGGTGCTACTGCTATTTTCTTGTAATTCTTCGCCCAGTTTGCAGGAGTACTATGTGAACAATGCGGAAAATCCTAATTTTATCGCTTTAGATCTGCCTGTAAGCTTGCTTAATTTGGAAAATGTCAATTTAACGTCGGCACAAAAGGAAGCACTGAATTCTTTGAAAAAATTAAATGTGTTGGCGTTTAGAAAAACTTCCGATAATGATATAGCTTATAAAGAAGAGAAAGAAAAAGTAAGTGCTATTTTAAAGGACAAGCATTTTATAGAGCTCATGAAATTAAATTCAGGATTTGGCAAAGGGGTCATAAAATATATAGGTGATGACGATGCCATTGATGAGGTGATTATTTATGCCGATAGACAAGATAAAGGTTTTGCCTTGGTACGGGTTTTGGGAAGTGATATGAATCCTGCTAATTTGATGCAGCTTTTGCAAGCTTTGGAAAAGTCTAATTATAAAGGTGAAGGATTAGAAGGGATACAGAAACTTTTAACAGAGGCGCTGGATTGATCTTGCGGATAATAGGTGTTTTTTGCGTTAGGGACCGCGGCGGCATCCCCGTAGCAACGCAAGGGATATAGCCAAGTGCCCGCCCGACGAAGGAGGGAACGCCCAAAATTTTCTCAGAAGGGCTATAGGAAATTGGAATAAACCCGACCTAATGACTACTCTGGAAATTTTTTGACTTTATTGTTGAATACGCTTACTATACATGGAAACACCCTTAAAAATTTGGGGAGTAATTGTTTGAGAGGCCGAAAAATAAAGATATAAAAAAACCACCGAAAGGTGGTTTTTTTGTCTGCATATGTGAATAATGAATTATATCCCTGTATAGTTGCTAGGGGTAATAACCTTTAATTCGGCTTTTATTTCATCCGAAACCGCTAGGGTGTCTATAAAATTAGCTATAGATGTTTGCGTAATTTTTTCGTTGGTACGAGTCAATCCTTTCAGTGCCTCGTACGGATCTGGGTAGCTTTCACGTCTTAAGATGGTCTGAATAGCCTCGGCAACTACAGCCCAGTTATTTTCTAAATCTTCCTGGAATTTGTCATTGTTCAATAACAATTTGTCCAGTCCCTTTAAGGTCGATTGAAATGCAATTAAGGTGTGTCCGAAAGGAACACCTACGTTTCTAAGAACGGTACTGTCCGTTAAATCTCTTTGTAATCTAGAAACAGGAAGCTTTGCTGACAGATGCTCGAAAATAGCATTCGCAATCCCTAAGTTTCCTTCAGAATTTTCAAAATCGATAGGGTTTACCTTGTGTGGCATGGCAGAGGAACCGACTTCTCCTGCTTTAATTTTTTGTTTGAAATAATCCATAGAAACATAGGTCCAGAAATCTCGGTCTAAATCTATGACGATGGTATTGATACGTTTTAGGCAATCGAAAAGGGCCGCCATATGATCGTAGTGTTCTATTTGGGTCGTTGGGAAAGAATGGTGCAAGCCCAATTTTTCCTGAACAAATTTCTGTCCGAAAGCCTTCCAGTCAATACTTGGATAAGCAACCTTGTGAGCGTTGAAATTTCCTGTGGCACCACCAAATTTAGCCGCATTTGGAATTTCTTCAAGAAAGTTAAACTGTTCTTTTAAACGAACAGCAAACACTTCAATCTCTTTCCCTAAACGGGTAGGAGATGCAGGCTGTCCGTGTGTACGGGCCAACATAGGGATAGCTTCCCATTCCTTTGCCAAAGATTCTACCTTGTTCAATACCTCTAAGTAAAGCGGTGCGTACACCTCGTTAACGGCTTCTTTAATAGAAAGCGGAATAGCAGTATTGTTGATATCCTGAGAGGTAAGTCCAAAATGAATGAATTCTTTGTGGGCTTGTAAACCTAAGGCATCAAATTTCTTTTTGATAAAATACTCAACGGCTTTTACATCGTGATTGGTTACTTTTTCAATTTCTTTGATAGCAAGGGCATCTTCAGAACTAAAGTTCTCATAAATATCCCTTAAAGCTCCAAATTTTGAAGTATCAAAATCAGAAAGTTGTGGAAGTGGAATTTCGCAAAGAGCGATAAAATATTCTATCTCAACTAAAACCCTGTATTTTATAAGGGCCTCCTCTGAAAAGAAAGGCGCTAAAGATTCTGCTTTATTTCTATATCTGCCATCTATAGGTGAAATGGCGTTTAACTTGTTTAATGACATGGTATGAGAAATTGAATGATTTTTGAAAAGCGCAAAGATAATCATAACTTCAGGAGTTTAAAAGTTAAGCTATAGAATGTTTAGGGTTTTTATGTTAGGAATTTTGCGGTTTGTTCAACCAAAGTTTTAGTAAGCGATAAATTATGAGTTTTCTTGGGAGAAGTAGTTGTTATTCAGCTTTTTTGTGACGGCTTTAAAGGGTGCTTCTATATATTATCAGGAGATTTTAGCCAAAGTTTGTCTTGCCCTTGCTTTATAAGCGGCACTGCCCCGATGATAGTTTTGTTCCAGTACCAATTTGAGTTCCGGATGGATCCATTTAAATTTTTGTCCTAAAAGCAGTAGGCCGGTCATGCTATAAGCTTTTGCAGCCACCTTGTGCTCACCAATCAGCCAATCGAAACATGTTTTGGTAATTTGTTCTAGATCTTCCTCGGTGATGGCGTTTTGGGTAGCTGTACTTTTATCAATAAAATAAGATTTGGTTAAGTATTCACAGATCTTTGCCAATGGCCTTATAGAAGCTTCTTGGCGTACCAATCCTATATTGGTAGTGAAAACATTAAGATGGGGCAACATTGAATCTAAGCGCTCTTTGGCGACAAATTCTAGGACCCAACATGCCTTGCAAGAGATGGGGGCATCATCCTGGAATGCGATTTTTAAAAGAGAAGAAATGAGTTGTGGGTCTTCTTGGACTACTGCGGCTAGGTTTCTTCGATCCCATATAGAATGGCTTACTTGGTGAAGGAGGTGATAAAGCTCTGAAGGCGTCATAAAAAAAGCTATTTTTAAAAAATAAAAGGAATTACATGAAATATATGAAAAAAATGGCTTGGGGTTTATTGATCGTTTTTGTGTTGATACAGTTTTATAGACCGTCCAAAAATATCGCAGAATCGGATACTATGGATAGTTTTATGACAGAAACGAATCCTTCCAAGGAGCTTAAAATAATTTTAAAGCAAGCTTGTTTCGATTGCCACAGTAATAATACGGTATATCCGTGGTACAACAATATAGCTCCAATATCCTTTTGGTTGGATGCCCATATCAAAGACGGGAAAAAACACCTTAATTTCTCTGAATGGGAAAATTATTCTGTCAAGAAAAAGGATCATAAAATGGAGGAGTTAGAAGAAATGATCAGGGAAGGCGCAATGCCGCTTAAGGAATACACTTGGACACATAAGGAGGCTAAATTGACTCCCGATCAAAAACAGGCGATATTAGATTGGGCCGACCATACTAGAGCGCTCTATCAATTAGGTCCGAAACCAGAGTAGGGACCTTGTCAACGGCACTACCTTGTAAAATCCTTAAATTATTAAAGTCCGATGCCTTTATATTGGGCTTGGGATCTATGAAGTAAATGGGGCTGTCTAATGGCGCATAATGGACCAGGCTAGCGGCAGGGTATACTTGCATGGAAGTGCCAATGATAATTATAATATTGGCCATGCTAGTGGTTTCTGCAGCTTTTGGCAATAAGGGGACATCTTCTCCAAACCATACGATATGCGGCCTCAATTGACTGCCGTCCGAGGCAATATCCCCAATTTTTATATCGGATTTCCAATCGATGATCGCGTTTGGGTTTTTAACACTCCTGGCCTTTAGCAATTCGCCGTGTAGGTGGATAACATTGGAGCTCCCCGCGCGTTCGTGTAAATCGTCTACGTTTTGGGTGATGATATCTACTCGATAATGTTCTTCTAAGGCCGATAGGGCTTTATGGGCGGCATTGGGGAAAACGGTAGACAGCTGCCTTCTGCGTTCATTGTAGAATTCCAGGACCAGATGTGGGTTTTGGGCAAATCCCTGCGGAGTAGCTACCTCCATTACATCGTGTCCTTCCCATAATCCATCGGCATCCCGAAAGGTATTTATGCCACTTTCTGCGCTGACCCCCGCCCCGGTTAATACCACTATTTTTTTCATTTGGAAGAAATAAGATATTTTTGATAAAAATAACCCTTTTCTATTGTTTGACTATGATTGATTATGACCTTTTGCCCTATTTGGAAGAATTTATTATGCCTGAGAGAAAATCCCGTTTTTTAGAAATACTCCAAGAACGGACCAATTATATTACGGTAGCCATCGAAGATGTTTTTCAAATGCACAATACCAGTGCCGTTATTAGGAGCTGCGATATTTTTGGCGTTCAGGAAGCGCATGTCATCGAAAGCAAGTATGGCAAACGGTTGGACGAGGATATAGCTATGGGCGCCCAGAAATGGGTAGATGTAAAAAGATATGCCGATACTACTAGCTGCATTAAAACCCTGAAGGAAAAAGGGTATAAGATTGTGGCAACCACTCCCCATCAGAATGATTGTTTGTTGGACGATTTTAAATTTGATGGCAAAATAGCCCTGTTTTTCGGAACCGAACGCAATGGGCTGAGTCAGGAAGTTATAGAAGAAGCTGATGAGTTTTTAAAAATACCCATGGTAGGTTTTACCGAAAGTTTAAATATATCCGTATCCGCGGCCATTATTTTGCATACCCTAACCAAAGAATTGAAACAAAGTGATATCGATTGGAAACTGACAGAAGAAGAACAGTATTTAAAGCGATTGGATTGGACAAAAAAATCGGTCAGAAGTATTCAGGATGTCTTGGCACGTTATTACGGCGAGAAGTAAATTTTTACTATATTTATTTATAATCAAACCAAAAATAAAATGACTACACTACTTTACATCGTTCTGGCCATTATTGTTTTAATTGCTGTACTGGGTATTTTGGCTCCGAAGGAGTATGAGGTAAACCGGGCAATAGTTATAGCTAAACCAAAAGGAGAGGTATTTCAATACCTTAGGTCCTTGAAAAAACAGGATGAGTGGTCCCCATGGGCCAAGAAAGACCCTGCTATGGAGAAAACTTTTACCGGAACCGATGGTGAAGTGGGCGCTCTAAGCCATTGGAAAGGAAATAAGGCAGTAGGGGAAGGAGAGCAAGAAGTAACAGAAATAATAGAGGGAGAAAGAATTGAGTCGGAGTTGCGGTTTTTAAAACCTTTTAAATCTACTTCGGATGCCTATATCGATGTGGAAGCCGTTGACGAGCATAAAACAAGGGTTGTTTGGGGTTTCAAAGGGAAAAATAAATTCCCCATGTCTATTATGATGCTTTTTATGAGTATGGATAAAATGATGGGCAAGGAATTTGAGAATGGATTGCAGAGTTTAAAATCGATTTTAGAAAAAAAATAGGCTATGAATGCCAATATGGTCGGTTGGTTCGAAATTCCCGTAACGAATATGGAAAGGGCCAAAAAGTTTTATGATACGGTTTTTTCAATCTCTATAGCTATCCATCAATTAGAGGAGGTTAAAATGGGGTGGTTTCCTGCGGCAGCCGAAAAACCCGGGGGCATGGGGTCTTTGGTACAACACAGCTTGTACCGGCCAAGTGACACTATGGGGCCCTTGCTCTATTTTTCCTGTAAAGATCTAGCGTTAGCGTTAAGTCGCGTAGAAATAGCTGGAGGAAGTATTTTGCAGTCTAAAAAAGAAATAGGTGGAGGACATGGCTTTATGGCGTTGTTTAAGGATTCTGAGGGAAATAGGATAGCGCTGCATTCGCAAAAATAACCTTATAGATAAAAAATACTGGCTTCTGCCCTTGCCCCAAAACGCAAGGGTAAAATAGCAGTGCCAACGCCTTTGGAAACATACATTTTTGAGGTGTTGTTGGTATACCATCCTTTTATGTAACCTCCTGCACCACGGGGCATAAATAACGGTTTTCCGAAAAAAGTAATTTGTCCGCCATGGGTATGTCCGGAAAGAATGGTTAAAGGGGGCATTTTCATGGCCTTGGCTTGTATATCTATCGTTTCGCGATAAGCGGGGCAGTGGTTTAAAATAATAATGGGCCTAGATTTATCGATGGTCTGGCATGCTTTTGTAAAGTCTGGAACGCCGCCGACATAATCGTCTATGCCAACAATATTGATCTCCCTGCCTTTTGCCTTTAAAAGACGGGACTTATTAATCAATAGCTGTCCATTTTGTTCGGAATAAGTGGTTTTTAAGGTGTCTAAATCTATCTTGCCAGAATATTCTTTATTTCCCAAAATGGCGATTTTAGGTATTTTTTTGGCAATTAAGTCAAGGAATTCTTTAATAATAGGTACGTCCCTGCGGTGTTCAATAGTGTCTCCGGTTATAAACAGCACATCTGGACGTTCTTCATTAATGCGATTGGCTATAGATTTATGGTAATATTTGATTTCTTTTAAATGAAGATCGCTAAGTTGAATGGCCTTAATTTTTTCTGCTTCCCCCTCCGCAAGATCAAATTCCGTCCACGATATAAAATACCTTTCTAACCAATAAGAATCTATTACTACAAAACCCATGACACCCAAAATGAATTTTTGGAAAAAGCGTCTTCTGTTTAATTTCATAAGGGGGTCATTAGAAACTTAGTTACAAGGTTTTGAAGTTGTAAATATAGCCAATAATGACTTTTAAATTTTGGAGGAACAGTTAAAAATAAGAGACTTGACGAAACAATAAACTAGTATGCTTTAAGGTTGTGTTGGCTGTTGTGCAGCTAATTCCAGCAAGACTATTTCAAAGTCACTATCAAATTGCACCCTCCCATTTTTTACTTCTATATAGGATTCTGAATAGGCATCGTAGAGTTTGGTGCCATCTTCAAAATAATCTTTCATTAAAAGAGATTTTTTTCCCTTGGGTACATCTAATCCTATTACAACCTTATCTATATACGTGCCTTTTTTAAATGTTCTTGTAAATACGTAGGGAGTTTGTGTTATACGTTGGTGGCTACCTGCTCCAATGGCAGGGTGCCGACTTCTAAAACGACCCAATTTCTGCCAGTGCAGTAATATGTCTTGGGTGATTTTGTTATTTTCTATTTCTTCCCAATTCATAAAGGACCGTAGGGTGGCATCTCCTTGGGTATCCGGAATCGTCAGGCTTCTATTAGATTCATCCCCGTAGTATATTTGGGCAGTTCCCGGGCTAAGAAAAAGTATGTTAGCCGCTTGGTGCCCCTTATTTCTTTCTTTGTCAAAAGGATGGCCATCGTCATGAGAACTTAGGTAGTTTAGCACCCCTTTCCCCGCTAGTTGGTGGTGCAACAACTCATCATATTTGGTAAATATGGTCTCATAATCCTTATGGGCATCTGATTTTAACTCAAAATTGATCAGGCTATTGAAGCCGTGCTTAAAGTAATCTACTTTTCGATCGCCAAAATCATATTCTCTTCCGCCAGAGATACCGTAGCCATACACTTCTCCAACCATATAAAAAGGAGTATCGTCTAACATGTCATTAGGATGTTTTTTCTTCCAAGTGTTAAAAGAGAAGGATGCTTGCTCGTATAATTTACTCCAGATCTTTTCGTCTACATGTTTAGCGGTATCCACTCTAAATCCGTCTATACCAAATTCACTAACAAAATCGGTTAACCATTTTATAATATAGTTACTAGGTGTTCTAGGATAGCCGGTTCGATCAAAAAACAAGCTTAAGGCATCGAGTTCTTGACTTAAGCGGCCTTCTTTTTTCCATTTTGCTAAAAGTTGGTCGGGGAGCTTTACGCTTTTTTCTGTAGCGGTAAGAATATCGGGCAGGTTTTCAACCAGGGTACAGCTAGTAGTGCTTTGGTAGTTGGTATAGGTACATGGTGGGGAGGTGCGTACCCAATCGGACGGCCAGACAGGATCTTTTTCGGTCACTGGTCCGGTATGGTTTAAAACAACATCTAGGAGTATACGAATGCCATTTTTATGAGCTGTTTTTACGAGTATTTCTAAGTCCTTTTTAGAGCCAAAATTGGGGTCAAGAGCTGTCCAGTCCTTGGTCCAATACCCATGGTATCCGTAAGTATTACCCGTGCCTTCGTCAACATTACCGTGAATTTGTTCCACAATCGGGCTAAGCCAAATGGCATTGACGCCTAATTCGGAGAAATAACCTTCTTTTATTTTTTTGGTGATGCCGTTCAAGTCACCTCCCATAAAGTCGCGTAGGACTCCCGTTGAAGCCGTTCTTTCGTAATTGATGTCGTTAGAAGGGTCGCCGTTGTAAAAACGATCGGTGAGCAGAAAATAAATATTGGCACCCTCCCAAAAAAAAGGAGTTTGAAGGTCTTTGCTTTGATGGGGCTGGGCTATTGGCGCGATATCGCTAACCCGATCATTTTTTTCCGTATGCTTACAGGAGAAAACAAGCAATAAGAATGCTATAAATAGGATAGAGAGCTTCATAAGCATCTATTTTATTTAAAGCTATGAAACGATACTGTAATTAGAAAATTTAATTTACAGAATAAAATAAATTTTAAACTCGGATTGATTGATGAGAGGAAAAAAACTTCTCTGAATGCTTAGTTTTTTCGGTTCAATATTTTAAACTCCTCGTAGCAACTGCTAATGGCATCTAAAATTTGTAGATCATTGGCTGTACTGATAAAAGATTTAGAATAATTACAATTGGTAAGAATATCGTTTATGTCAATTTTTTCTAC
This sequence comes from Arenibacter sp. 6A1, assembly GCF_012272855.1. Lineage (GTDB taxonomy): Bacteria > Bacteroidota > Bacteroidia > Flavobacteriales > Flavobacteriaceae > Arenibacter. The sequence continues at coordinate 155,844 of NZ_JAAXCQ010000011.1, forward strand.
CTGAAGCAGTTCTGTAAGTGTTTCCCTGTCAAATTTAGAAGCCAATAAATTTCTTATTTGATCGTCTTCTTTCATCTGCCTTAATTTACGCATCTGATTCGGTTTTTTACCAAATAGGTTTCTCAGTAAATCTGCTGGGTTGAGGATGGCACCTAGAACTTTTGTAACGGCACTTGGGTTTTTGCTGCCTCCTTCGTATCCAAACGATAAACCGGAAATACTGTACTGAAAGGCATTGTTCAATGGTAAGTTCTTGACATCGATTTCTAAATAACCAGTAAGGGAATACGGTCTAACGATTACTTCCTCCAGGGCATAGGCCAATTCCGTTAAGGCAATTTTAGTGTTCTTGAATTTAAACATGTCATTGGTGACACGGATTTTTTGGGATTTAAAGCCTAAAAAGGTAAAGAATAGGGTGTCGTTGACTTTGGCGGTTAAACTAAATTCGCCCATTTCATTTGTGATAGTCCCCACCACTTGGTTAAGGTTTACCACGTGGACACTTTCCATAGGTTGGTCTGTTTGGGCATTTACAACCAATGCTTTTAATTCTTGAAGGTCATTCAGGCCTTTGGTTTCTTGTGAGTAACCGAAGGTGCTAATAATCAATAAAAAAACCGCTAAATATCTTCCCATGTAATAGAATCCAAAATTTAAGAACGTAAACTAACTAAAAAAATACGCCGGAGCGTATTTTTTTAGTATAGAATTAACTAATATGAATCATTTTTTCTTTTGGTTCTTCTTTTTCCAGAAGAAGGACTGTTAGAAGAGCCTCCTCTGGAAGAAAAGCTACTTTCTCTTCTTCTTCCGCGACCTCCTCTGTCGTTGTCTCTATCTCTTCCTCCACCAAAGCTTTTGCCACGGTCTCTGCTACCACGGCCACGACCACCGCCGCCACCTGGGCTTTTAGATACTTCTACATTAACAAATCTTCCGTCTACCTTAAATTCGGTAAAGGTTTTCAGAATGTTTTCTGTTACGGCAGCGTCCGTGTTAAAGAAGGAGAAACTTTCTTTAACATCAACCTTAAAGATATCGTCCTGACCAAGGTTAACAGTGTCTCTTAAGAAATCTTTTAAAGACATCCAGTCGTATCCGTCTTTTTCACCTACATTGATGAAATATCTAACGTTACCATTGGTTGGTATTTCAGCCGATCTTCCTCTTTCACCTCTTTCACCACGTTCTCTTGGCTCAGCAGATTTTAAATCCTTTGCCTTGTTATAGTAGTTAAAGAAACGGGTAAACTCAACAGAAACGATTTTTTTAATCAGTTCTTCACGATCAATCCCTTGAAGAACATCGTTGATTGCAGGTAAGTAAACATCTACTTCGTCGTTTACTTTAGTATCCTTTATTTTGTTGGCCAAGTGATACAACTGAATCTCGCAAATTTCCATTCCAGTCGGAATTTTTTTGCTGATAAATTCTGTTTGTATTTTATTTTCAATGGCCTTAATTTTTCTCAGTTCACTTCTGGTAATGATGACCATAGAGATACCCGACTTACCAGCACGACCTGTACGACCACTACGGTGCGTATACGTTTCAATTTCGTCAGGTAATTGGTAGTTGATTACGTGGGTAATATCATCTACGTCAATACCACGGGCAGCAACATCGGTTGCTACCAACATTTGTATTTGTTTCTTACGGAAAGAGTTCATTACCAAATCTCTTTGGTTCTGGCTTAAATCGCCGTGCAGAGCTCCGGCATTGTATCCGTCTTCAATTAATTTTTCGGCAACCTTTTGCGTATCTCTTTTCGTTCTACAGAAAATAACCGAAAATATATCTGGATTGGTATCTGCTAATCTTTTTAAAGCAGCGTAACGATCTCCTCCACCTACAACATAATATTCGTGTTGTACGGTATTGGCTCCAGAGTTTTTAGAACCTACAGTGATTTCCTGTGGGGAGTTCATGAATTTTTTAGCGATAACCGAAACTTCTCTCGGCATGGTAGCTGAAAATAACCAAGTAGATTTTTCTTTTGGAGTATTGGATAAAATATCCTTAATATCCTCGAAAAAGCCCATGTTAAGCATTTCATCGGCCTCATCTAATACACAGTAGTCTATTTTAGAGATATCTACCAACCCACGGCTGATCATATCCTTCATTCTACCAGGGGTAGCTACAACAATTTGTGCTCCTCGTTTAACTTGTCTGGCTTGGTCTGTAATACTTGCGCCACCATAAATAGCAACAACGTTTAAACCTTTTTCGTATTTGGAATAAGCAACAAGCTCATTGGTGATCTGTAAACAAAGTTCCCTTGTTGGTGATAAAATCAATCCTTGGGTAGTTCTGCTTGCGCTATCAATTTTTTGGATAAGTGGAAAACCAAAGGCAGCTGTCTTTCCTGTCCCAGTTTGGGCAAGGGCAACTAAATCTGTTTCGCTTTCTAATAAGATTGGAATCGCTTTTTCTTGAACTTCAGAAGGAGCTTCAAATCCTAAATCAGTAATAGCGTTCAATAAGGACGGAGTTAGCCCTAATTCTTCGAATTTTGTCATAATAAGTTATAAAATAATCGCAAATATGTATGTTGAGTAGAGCGATTATTTATATAACCCTTTTTAGACTCCGGTCAACACATGCTATACCAGCGGCGTTAATTAAGGGGGCAAAGGTACTGCTATTTATTTAATAACTACGTTTTTTTTGTAAATTAGTGATATTTTTATGGAAATACCCAGAAGCCATAAGCAGCAGCAGTGATGCCTAAAATACCTAAAAACAAGGTTAAGGAGGTGAATATATTGGCTTGATTTTTATTGTAGTTTACTATAATAGAAAGGATTCCCATCACTAAACAAACTTGGAAAAATAATATTCCCAAGTTAAATACCTGTGAAGCGCTGCCGTACTCTCTAATGAGTTTTTCCCATTCTTTTACCCCTACGATAACCCCCATTTCTCCATCTAAGTCTTGAGCCCAATACGCTTGAGGTATATTGGAGGAGCCGACTAAAATTTCTGTTTTTTCTGCTGCGTATTTATGAACCAATGTTTTGGTGTGATCTAGTTTTTCCTTAAAGGGTGATAAAGAGTTGTTCGTTACAATAGAGGCCTCGTTTATTATGTTTAAAAGGCTTAATTCGCTTTCTTTTATACTTTGTTTTACGCTTTTAGCTTGGTACCACGCCGTATGATCGACAAACATGCTTTGGGCTATCATTAGATCTTCTTCCAATTTATTGTTGGCCATTTCTGTCATAGCCATAAACAATGCAAATACCGCAACCAAATAGCCGCCCAAAGTCTCTGTTCGTAGCTTGGGTAAGGAAAAAGGGGGCTTAGATGTCCTTGGTGTTGTTTCTGACATAATTTATGGATTTATTGGTTTTTAAAATAAGCAAGTAGTTGTTGAATAGCTCGACCTCTATGGCTTATTTTGTTTTTGAGGGCAATTGGGAACTCGGCAAATGTTTTTTCGTATCCGGTAGGCTTAAAAACAGGATCGTAACCAAAGCCCCCTTCGCCATGTCGTTGGTGGGTAATCTCGCCTTCTACAATGCCTTTGAAAAGTAATTCCTGTCCGTTTATATTTAAGGCAATGACCGTTTTAAAGTGTGCGGCTCTATTGGTACTGTTTTTTAGTTCTTCCAAAAGCTTTGTGATATTGTCTTCCGAGCTTTTCTGCTCTCCCGCATAACGGGCAGAATATACGCCCGGGGCTCCGTTTAAGGCGTCTACCAATAAGCCGGTGTCGTCTGCAAAACATGGGTAACCGTAGTTATCGGTTACAAATTTAGCCTTTAAGATAGCATTGCCTTCTAAGTCTTCCGCGGTTTCCGGGATCTCCTCTGTACATCCAATGTCCGTAAGGGATAGTAGTTCTATGTCATCAGGGAGTAGGAGCTGTACCTCTTTGAGCTTGTTGTTGTTATGGGTGGCGAATACGAGTTGCATGGAGTTAAAAGTCTCTGTTAAAGTGTTTTTGCGGTGAATTTAAAAAAACTTTTGGGATTAATAGTTTAAGAGTGTTGAAAAGTGTTAAATTTATTGTTTTGTTATTCTTGTTGTATGAAAATAAAAATACCTCCAGTGGGAGTGGTACTTGTGTTTGCCTTATTGATGTACCTGCTTGCAATTGTATTGCCTGTGGGTGATTTTGAGTTCTTTGGAAGAAATTATCTGATTTTTATATTGGTGGGTATGGCTGTTTTAATAGCCTTTGTTTCTTTGTTTCAATTTGTTAAATTTAAAACATCAATTGATCCCTTACAACCTGGCAAAGCATCTCGGTTGGTAACGACTGGATTGTATAGTTATTCTAGAAATCCTATGTATTTGGCTTTATTGCTGCTATTGTTAGCATGGGGATTGTGGCTGGGAAATGCCTTTAATACCCTGCTGGCTGCTGGCTTTGTTTATTTTATGAATGCGTATCAAATTCTGCCAGAAGAGGAAGTCTTGTCGAAAAAATTTGGTAAAGACTACCAAAAATACTGTTTGGCCGTAAGGCGCTGGTTTTAGGAGTGATAGGTGTATTTCGGATAGGGTGTTGGTATAGAAGTAGCTTATAAGTTTTAATATTAGCTTTTTAGCTTATAATTGAATATATTAGTCTTTTAGCTTATGAAAGTAATCGCAATACTTACCGGAGATATTGTCAATTCTGAACAATCAGAGGTGATCCAATGGATGACGATGTTAAAGAAGCGTCTAAATCAATTGGGGACAACACCAATAGATTGGGAGATTTATAGGGGTGATGAGTTTCAGATCAGAACAAGTCCTGAAGACGCTTTAATAATTGCCATTGGAATTAAAGCGCTGATAAAAACAGTGAAAAATCTCGATGTGCGCATAGGAATCGGGATCGGCGAAGAAAATTTTGAAGGGAGTAGTGTTAGTCAGTCCAACGGTAAGGCTCATCAGCGTTCGGGCAGGGTTTTTGAAACCTTAAAAAAACAAAAATTAAATTTAGCGATCGCTACAGGGGATTTAAAAAAAGATAAGGCTTTAAATCTTGTATTGCGGTTAGCGCTCGATTTTATGGACAATTGGTCTGTAGTTACGGCCGAAGTAGTTCGGTTGGCCTTAGAGCAACCTGATGTCTCTCAGCAAGAATGGGCCGATTACTTAAAGGTACAGCAATCTGCCGTAAGCCAACGATTAAAAAGGGCGAGAATGGAGCTTGTTCTTGAGGTGCTGGACTTTTACAAGGAAACGGTCAAGGAATTCAATGCATGATACTATTTACAAAACTCTTTTTGGCGCATCTTATAGGTGATTTTCTGCTGCAGCCAACCCGATGGGTCATTCATAAGGAGGTGCATAAAATAAGATCCAAATACCTATACCTGCATATATTGGTGCATTTTGTGTTGACGATGATTTTACTCTGGAACCTTACTTTATGGTTTTGGGTCGTATTGTTAGTTGTGTCCCATTACCTTATAGATGTAGCTAAACTTTATATTAATCCATGGTTTAAAAATAAAAGTATTCCTTTTTTTATAGATCAATTTTTACATCTTCTGGTGGTTTATGTCTGCGCGTATACTTCCGATGTGGTGCCCCATACGTTGGCCTTAATGCAGCAAATAGATTGGCCTTTGGTTACTGCGATTATTTTTGTGGGATTTCCATCATCAATTATAATGACAAAATTGATGGAAGGGATGGCTAATAAGATAGAATTAGATCATAAATCCTTGCCGAATGCCGGAAAATACATTGGAATCATAGAACGGTTGTTTGTGTTTGTTTTTATGATCATGGGAAGGTGGGAAGTAATTGGGTTGCTAATAACGGCAAAATCGGTGTTTAGGTTTAATGATCTAAAAGAAAGTAATTCGCGAAAACTAACAGAATACATATTGATTGGCACCTTGTTGAGTTTCGGTTTGGCAATCATAACGGGAATTATCTATAAAGGCGGGTTGTAATAAAGGAATTTTAAGCCCTAGGATGCTATTTTCCTAGTTTTTTAGTAGAGTATATCCTGATGGCGGCCTTCGTTTTTGTCAAATCAACAATATTTTGGCTTAAAAAAAATCAATAATGCATTAACGAGGGTTTTTGTGTTATCGGAAAGTTACTTTTATGATCAAAGATGGGATTTGCAAATAATTAATTTATATTTTTGCGTCTAAATTTTTCAGAATAAATGGTTCAGGCAGGCAGAAAATATGTTTTTGATTTTGACAGTACATTAACTAGGGTAGAAGCCCTAGATGTGTTAGCGGAAATCACCCTTAATGGAAATTCTAATAAAGAAGAGATTATTCGTGAAATTCAGGAAATCACCAATCTGGGAATAGATGGGGATATTTCTTTTACGGAGTCTTTGGAAAGAAGGATAAAGTTGTTGAATGCTCATAAGAGCGATTTGGAGGTGTTGGTAGATCAACTGCGCGATAAAATATCTAAATCTATTGAGGATAACAAAGAGTTTTTCGAGACTTATTCCGAAGATATTTATGTGATATCCTGTGGGTTTAAGGAATTTATAGATCCAATTGTAAAAGAATATAACATTCCAGCGGATAGAGTATATGCTAATACTTTTAAATTCGATGAGAATGGAAAAATCATTGGTTTTGATGAAGCTAATGTTTTGGCTACCCATAACGGGAAAATAGCTTGTTTAAAAAATCTTGACCTAGATGGAGAGGTGCAGGTTATTGGTGATGGGTATAGTGATTATGTAATGCGTGAAGCAGGTATAGCAGATAAGTTTTTTGCCTATACAGAAAATGTACATAGAGAAAAGGCTGCGAAAAACGCAGATTATATTACTCCTAACTTAGATGAATTTTTATTTGTGAATAAATTGCCTAGAAAAATATCGTATCCAAAGAATAGAATAAAGATCCTACTTTTGGAAAATGTGCATTCAGATGCATTTGAAAACCTATCCAAAGAAGGTTTTTCGGTAGAATTGTTAAAAAGCAGTCTTCCAGAAGAAGAACTGATAGAGAAAGTTAGAGGGGTGCATGTTTTAGGGATACGTTCCAAGACCCAAGTGACTCAAAAAGTGTTAGATGCCGCAGATAAGTTAATGGCTGTTGGTGCTTTTTGTATCGGAACTACCCAAATAGATCTGGAAGCTTGTAAGAAAAAGGGAGTGGTAGTATTCAATGCTCCTTATAGTAATACTAGATCTGTAGTAGAGCTTGCAATTGGCGAAATTATTATGCTGATGAGAAGTATTTTTCCAAGAAGTACCGAAATTCATGGTGGACAATGGAACAAAACCGCGGCAAACTCTAAAGAAGTTCGTGGTAAAAACCTTGGAATCGTAGGGTACGGGAATATAGGGAAACAGTTATCCGTATTGGCAGAGGCAATAGGGATGAGAGTGTATTACTATGATGTTGCCGATCAGTTGGCCTTAGGAAATGCTATTAAATGCAATACTTTGGAAGATCTGTTGAATGTTTCCGATGTGGTTACTCTTCATATCGATGATAGTAAAACAAACAAAAACTTTATTGGTGAGCGCGAAATAAACCAAATGAAAGACGGAGCTATGTTGGTGAATCTTTCTAGAGGGTTTATTGTAGATATTGAAGCCTTGGTAAAAGCTTTGAAAAGCGGTAAAATTGCCGGAGCTGCGATCGATGTTTTCCCTGAAGAGCCAGGAAGTAATGGCGATTTCCATACTGAACTGCAAGGGTTGCAGAATGTTATTTTAACCCCTCATATTGGAGGAAGTACCGAAGAGGCGCAACGTGATATTGCCGATTTTGTACCGAACAAAATAATGGATTACATCAACTCGGGAAATACCGTAGATGCCGTAAATTTTCCCAATATAAGATTGCCTAAACAAAACAAATCGCACCGTTTTTTGCACATCCATAAAAACGTGCCCGGAATCATGGCGAAAATCAATAAGGTTTTGGCAAAGTATGATATGAATATCACAGGGCAATATCTGTCTACCGATAACGAGGTTGGATATGTGATTTCGGATTTGGATAGAGAATATAATAAAGAAGTGATTAAGGAGCTTAAGAAGATAGACAATACTATTAAATTTAGAGTGTTGTATTAATTAGTGAGGTAAGGAGTTTAAGGCTTCTAAGCTTTTTTTAAAATATAGAGTAGGATACTGCCCCGTCTGTTTACAGCGGGGCAGTTTATTTTTAAACAGTTTATTTTTAAACAGTTTCTTTTTCTTGTTTGCTTGGGGGTAGAGGGGTAGTTGAAATTAGGAATAGTTACTGGTTTTGTTAGGTAAACCCATGTTTATGAGCTTTCATGTAGCTTACGTAATGCTAACTTTTATAGGTTCTCCTATTGGGGCGACGAGAAGTATTGTGAAGGTGCTTCTTTCTGCTTTTTAAGGTAATAATAATATCTTGGGCGTTCCCCTAAAGGGGCGCTCTTTCCGCTATATCTTTTTTAGGCGGTCCAGCCCGCTAAAAAAGGATGCCGCTGCAATAGCTAACGCGGAATTCAGTGAATATTTATCCATAAACAAGAGAACTGGATAAAAGAAAAGAGAAAAAAGACTGTTAAATTACGAATTTGAGTGACTGGGGAGAAAGGGTAAATTTCAATATTCAATTAGTCATAGGACCGCAACCGAGTTGGACACTTGAACAATACAATTGTGGCATTTGGTGCCTTTATAGCAATTCCAAAATCACGTACATGATGCTATAATCATTAATAAAACCTATGATGAAATAGATGGCGGAAATGCCAAAAAATCCAACGGTCATTCTGTGGAAGAAAGTCGCCCAAATTAGGCGTCTCTACAAACGTACCCTTGGGGCGTCCTTTAATACTAATAATTCCCGTAATATGTCGCCACCATAGGACTGTGCTGATGGGTAATAAATACAATCCCTATTAATATGCCGCCCTGCTGGAGTTTTGAAATTAATCGATTCAAGATAACATTGATTCATGTCCAAATTAAAGTAATTCCCATAATACCCAATTTTCAAATTACCCCATTGGCACATTAAAATATTTCCCGTTTTCCCATTGCTAATTGTTTACTGCTTATTGTTCATTGATCTGCGCGTTAGGGATCGCAGCGGCATCCCCGCAGCAGGGCAAGGGATATAGCGAAGAGCCCGACCGACGAAGGAGGGAACGCCCAAATTATAATAACCGTAATTGGGTATAAATAAGTGTAAATGAGGTTTTTAGTTGTTTTTAAGTAAAGCTGTGTCCACGATCCTTATTGATGATGATAAGGCTCGTTTCTTAAGATCGTAAAACCTCGATATAGCTGCTCTATCATAAATAATCGTACCATTTGGTGGGAAAAGGTCATTTTTGATAAACTTATTTTTCCGACGGCCTTGTCGTAAACGGCATCGCTAAAACCGTAGGGACCGCCAATGACAAAAACCAACTGCTTTAATCCGGTATTCATCTTCTTTTGAAGGTATTTAGAAAACTCCATAGAGCTGTGCTGTTTCCCGTTTTCGTCCAACAAAATCATTTGGTCCGTAGGGTTTAAGCGGCTTAAAATAGCAATGCCCTCTTTTTCCTTTTGCTGACTTTCAGAGAGGTTTTTGGTGTTTTTTATGTCCGGAATAATTTCTAGCTCAAATTTTATATAATGGCGGAGTCTATTTTGATATTCATCCATTAATTGCTGCAATTGTTTGCTGTCTGTCTTTCCTAATGCAAGTAACTTTATGGTCATGCCGCAAAGATAATTTACAATTTTTAATCTAGATAGATATCTTTGGCAAACTTCAATTCCTATATTTGGGACTATGGGTTTATAGGGGCCTTATCTATAAAAGGTATTGGTAATTGTGGACTATAATTAGGGAGTAACTAAATAACATTTTAGTAAATTAGCATTGTAAAAATAAAAACATGATTTCAGAAGCACAATTTAAAACCGAACTGGATCTTATTATAAAAAATGCCATCCGTGAAGATGTTGGAGATGGTGACCATAGCTCCTTGGCATGTATCCCTAGCACAGCTAGCGGCAAAGCCAAGCTTTTGGTGAAGGATAGTGGTATCATAGCAGGGGTAGCGTTTGCAAAACAGGTATTTGAATATGTAGACAGCTCCTTGGAGATAGAAACCCTGATAAATGATGGGGATACTGTGAAATTTGGCGATGTCGTTTTTTATGTCAGTGGTAGTTCTCAAAGTATCTTAAAAGCAGAAAGGCTAGTGCTTAATGCTATGCAGCGTATGAGCGCTATTGCAACAAAGACCAATTACTATGTGAAGTTGTTGGAAGGGACCAAAACTAAAATTTTGGATACCCGTAAAACGACTCCTGGGATCCGAGCAATAGAAAAGTGGGCCGTTAAAATTGGAGGCGGAGAAAACCACCGGTTTGCACTATATGATATGATTATGTTAAAAGATAATCACATTGATTTTGCAGGAGGTATCACAAAGGCTATTGAGAAGACCCAAGAATACCTGAAAACCGCCAATAAAGATTTGAAAATTATAGTGGAGGCAAGGGACTTAAACGAGGTAAAAATAATTTTACAATCTCCAGGAATATATAGAATTCTTCTGGACAACTTTAATTATGAAGACACTAAAAAGGCCGTTCAATTGATCGGCGATCAGTGTTTATCCGAATCCTCTGGCGGTATCACCGAAAATACCATTCGGAAATATGCGGAATGCGGGGTTGATTTTATTTCGTCAGGGGCGCTAACACACTCTATTTATAACATGGACCTGAGCTTAAAAGCGGTTTAAATGTCGGCAGAAATAGAAAACGAACTTGCTAAGATTCCCATATTGAACAGCGTAGTGAAATTGCTGAAGCAATTTAAACTACCTGCCTTTGAAGGACTGTCATTTTACGATCTTATGGAGATGTATGTCCTTGGAATCGTAAAGGGCGCCGTGTCTTCTCGGGCCAGTGCTATTTCTTTCAGTCTTTTTCTGGCCTTGTTTCCGCTGTTGATTTTTTTAGTAACCCTGATTCCATTTATAATACCTTACCTAACGTCGGAGTTCACCAATTTTGATGCGGAGTTTTTAGAGTTTTTGGAATCCTTCTTACCGCGGGCTACAGGAGATTACTTTAGTGATATATATATGCAAATAAAGGCTCAGGAAAGGGGCGATGTCTTGTCCTCGGCCCTAGCGTTTATTACCTCTATATTTCTAATGGCCAACGGTGTAAATGCTATTTTTGGCGGCTTTGAGAATTCCTATCACGTGAGTCTTACACGCAATGTTTTTAGGCAATATATCTATGCCTTGTTAATAGGGATTTTGTTGTCTGTCCTTATTTTATTGGGGGCTGTGGTGTTTGTTTATTTTGAGGCATTTATCCTAGGTGGATTGAGCAGTTTAACCACGGGAGCGCATGAAGAACAAATAGATCTGGTGTTTGCTCAAGCGGGTAAATTTGTATTCTTGGGATTTCTGACCTATTTAATAACTGCTATATTGTACTACTTTGGTACTAAAGAAGGTAGGCAGACCAAGTTTTTTTCTGCCGGTGCGCTAATGACTACCATCTTATTTATGATTACCTCTTACCTTTTTGGGGTGTATGTAGAGAAGTTTGCCAGGTATAACGAGTTGTACGGTGCTTTGGCCGGACTATTGATATTACTGGTGTTTATATGGTTGAATGCTAATATTTTGTTGCTTGGATTTGAGTTGAACGCCTCCTTGAATTCCCTGAGAAAAAATTTAAAAAATTATAATGGAAAAGAGTAAGTTGATTTTATACGGTTTGATAGTTTTATTGGCGTGGCCCTCCTATGCTCAAAATGTTTTTGGGACATGGAAAACTATAGACGATAGAACGGGGAATCCAAAGGCTATTATAAATATTTATAAAGAGGACGGGCTCATGCATGGTCAAGTGGTCGAGATTTTAGAAGAAGGGAGAGAAGATGCCGTATGCACTAAATGTGAGGGAGATAGGCAAGGAGAGCCTATTTTGGGCATGAAAATTATTGAGGGACTGGAGAAAAATGACAAGGGAGAATGGAAAGGATCTACCCTGTTCGATCCAGAACAGGCGATGACCTTTAGATGTAAGATATGGTTGAATCCCGAGAATCCTGACGAACTTAAAGTAAGAGGCTATTTGGCATTTATATATCGTACCCAAACCTGGATTAGAGTAGGCGGATAGAAGAGAAAAAGAGTATGCAGTATTTTATCAACGTTGTTTTGCCGGTTCCTATTGAGAAACTTTTTACCTATAGTATTTCTGCGGAAGAGGCAGCAATAATAAGGCCGGGAATGAGGGTGGCAGTGCCCTTTGGAAAATCAAAAATATATACGGCAGTAGTAGCCGAATTGCACCAGACTCCGCCCGAAGCATACGAAGCGAAGGATATAGAGCATATTTTGGACGACTATCCGGTGATTACCGAGATACAGCTCAAGTTCTGGAAATGGATTGCTCAATATTATCTTTGTTCGGTAGGGGAGGTCTTTAGGGCTGCCGTTCCTGGTGCCCTCTTGCTGGAAAGCGAAACGCTTATTTTACGAAATGAAGAGGGAATTGTAGATGAAAATACACTTAAGGACGACGAGTATTTGGTGTTCGAAGCGCTTCAGCATCAATCTATTTTAAGGGTTCAGGAGATCAGTCAGATCCTCAACAAAAAAAATGTGCTGCCTTTATTGGATAGGCTGCTGCAAAAGAAAGTTATTGTGCTTAAAGAAGAGGTGTTTGAGCAGTACAAGCCTAAGATGGTGCGCTATGTGAAATTAGGAAAAGCACATAGCTCTGAGGAAGACTTGGCCGAATTGCTGAATTCCTTGACAAGAGCACCGAAACAAAGTCAGGTGGTACTAGCGCTATTTCAGCTTCAGGCAGTAAGTAAAAAACCGATTAAGGTAACCGATTTGGAAAAGGCAGCAAACTGCTCGGCTGCCAGTATTAAGAGTTTAATTGATAAAGAGATCTTGGAGGAATATCTTATTCAGACAGATCGAGTGGTGTTTGAGGGGGAAAAAGAAAATGCCGGCCTCAAATCCCTGAACCCTTATCAAGAAAAAGCACTTGAAGATATTAAAATTTCATTTCAGGAAAATAAAACAACCCTTTTGCACGGGGTGACCTCCTCCGGAAAAACAGAGGTTTACGTAAAATTAATCGACGAATATATCCAGCAAGGAAAACAAGTCCTTTATTTGTTGCCGGAAATAGCCCTTACTACCCAGTTAATTTCAAGACTGCAGAATTATTTTGGGGATAAGGTCGCTGTTTTTCATTCTAAATACAACGTACAGGAAAGAGTAGAGGTGTGGAACAATGTGCTGGGGAACAAACCCAAGGCCCAAATTGTTATTGGTGCCCGTTCGGCCTTGTTTCTTCCCTTTCATGAGCTAGGGCTTATTATTGTTGACGAAGAACACGAAAGTTCTTTTAAACAATACGATCCTGCACCGCGATACCACGCCAGGGATGCGGCAATTGTGCTGGCTAATTTGCACGGCAGTAAAATTCTATTAGGGTCTGCGACACCTAGTATGGAGAGCTTTTATAACGTTAAGACCTCAAAATACGGGTACGCACGGATAGATAGGAGGTATGGAGACGTGCTGATGCCCGACATGGAAATTGTCGATATTAAAGAGCAAACTCGTAAAAAACGTATCAAAGGGCATTTTTCGGAGCGGCTGATCGAAGAAATTACAGAGGCCCTAGAGCTTGGAGAACAAGTTATTCTTTTTCAAAACCGAAGAGGGTATGCCCCTATAACGGAATGTTCTACCTGTGGCCATTCTCCTCAATGTCCAAATTGCGATGTTAGTTTAACCTTTCATCAGCGTAGAAAACAATTGCGTTGCCATTATTGTAGTTATCATATGGCTTTGCAGAAAGCGTGCTTGGCTTGTGGAAGTGCTACAATAGATACCAAAGGTTTTGGTACCGAACAAGTAGAGCAAGAATTGCATGGCTTGTTTCCAAATGCTACCGTTGGGCGAATGGATTTGGATACTACTAGGGGCAAGCATGGATATGAAAGAATTATTACTTCCTTCGAAAGGCAAGAGATCGATATCTTGGTAGGAACCCAGATGCTTACCAAAGGACTCGATTTTAGGAATGTCGGATTAGTGGGGATCATGAATGCCGATACCTTGTTGAATTTCCCCGATTTTAGGGCTCATGAAAGAAGTTTTCAGCTCCTTACCCAGGTAGCAGGAAGGGCTGGGAGAACACAGAAAAGAGGGAAAGTGATTATTCAGAGTTATAATCCTTATCACCAGATATTACAACAAGTGACAACGAGTGATTTTAAGGGGATGTTTCAAGAGCAGTTATATGAAAGAGAGCAGTTTAAGTATCCGCCAATTAATAGGATTATAAAGATAACCTTTAAGCATAAAGATTATAATAAGCTCAATGAAGCTGCCGAGTGGTTTACTCAATCCTTGAGAAACGTATTTGGAGATAATGTGTTAGGTCCAGAATATCCGCCCGTGTCCCGAATTAGAAATCTATACCTTAAAAATGCCATGCTGAAAATACACAAGGATTATTCCTTGGGCAGGACAAAAAATAGCATTAAAAAAATAGAGAATTCATTTAATGCTATCGCCCAATTCCGGGGCGTTCGTATAATTTATAATGTAGATCACATTTAATTAAAAATTGTTCAAAGCTTCGGCAAGTTCAGTTTTTTTGTTTCTACTTAAAGGTATTTGTTTTCCGCTAACTTCTACGTTTTTGCTGTTAAACTTCTCTACTTTTTCTAAATTGACGATATAGGATTTGTGAATCCTTAAGAATTTGTCTTCCGGCAATTGTTTTTCAAAAGATTTCATGGTCGATAAGATGACGATATTCGCATCATCGGTAACCAATTTGATATAGTCCCCCAAGGCCTCTATCCATTTAATTTCGTTAAGGATAACCTTTCTTTTCTTTAGGTTGCTTTTTACGAAAATGTGCTCTTCGTCCTCACTTACCTTATTGATTTGTTCGTATTTTAAAACTGCTCTCTTTACAGAGGCGTCAAAACGCGATAAGGTTATAGGTTTATGAAGGTAATCCGTTACATCGTACTCGAATGCTTTTAAGGCATAGTCCGGCTTCCCTGTAATAAGAATTACTTGTGGACTGTTATCTAAAGACTCTAAAAGATCAAATCCCGTAATAATAGGCATTTCAACATCTAGAAAAATTAAATCAATCTCATTGTTCTTAATCCCGTTCTTGGCTTCTATGGCATTGCTGTATTCCGCTACCAATGCCAAACTTGGATGATTGTTTACAAGTTTGGCGACCGCCATCCGCTGCATGGACGAATCGTCCACAATTATACATCTTAACTTCATAAATGGTTGATTTGTGGGGTTAAATCATCGACAAAGTACATAAAAATATGGGTGTCAAACAACAAAAGTTGTGAACATGGTCGAAATTGTTGTGTAGATGGCGATGACATTGGTTTAATTGATATTTTAGACTACATTAAGGTATTGTCTTATCTATAACGAAGATTTCTTTATTTTCTTGTGATTAGAACAATTAATTATTACTTTTGCAGACTTAAAAATATAAACATATGAGCAATTACGAAACTGTTTTCATTTTAAATCCCGTTCTGTCTGAGACTCAGATAGAGGAAACAGTTAAGAAATTTGAGGATTTCTTAATTAACAAAGGAGCTAAAATGGTAGCCAAAGAAAACTGGGGACTAAAAAAATTAGCGTACCCAATCCAACACAAGAAAAGTGGTTTTTACCATTTGTTCGAGTTTACAGCTGAAGGCGATGTTGTTTCTCCTTATGAACTAGAGTTCAGAAGAGATGAGCGAGTGATGCGTTTTCTAACTGTAAAATTAGACAAGCACGCCGTATCATGGGCAGAAAGAAGAAGAACAAAGTTAAAGACTAAAGCGTAAGGATTATGGCATCTATAGAACAACAAGCTAAAGGAAAAAAAGACGGAGAGATCAGGTATCTTACCCCGTTAAATATAGAGACTAATACTCAAAAGAAGTATTGTCGTTTCAAGAAATCTGGTATTAAATATGTAGATTACAAAGATCCAGACTTCTTAATTAAATTAGTAAATGAGCAAGGTAAATTGTTACCAAGAAGACTTACTGGTACTTCCTTAAAATATCAGCGTAAAGTGGCCGTTGCAGTTAAAAGAGCACGTCATTTAGCTTTAATGCCTTATGTTGGCGATTTATTAAAATAAAAAGAAACGGACGATGGAACTTATATTAAAGGAAGACGTACAGAACTTAGGTTTTAAAGATGATTTAGTGACTGTTAAAAATGGCTTTGGTAGAAACTACCTTATCCCACAAGGGTTGGCCGCTTTAGCTACATCTTCAGCAAAGAAAGTATTGGCTGAAAATTTAAAACAAAGAGCTCATAAAGAAAAGAAAATTGTAGATGCTGCCAAGAAAGTTGCGGAAGCAGTTAAACAATTGGAAATTAAGATTGCAGCAAAATCTGGTGCTGGGGATAAATTGTTCGGATCAATTACAAATATTGATTTGGCAGCAGCCCTAGAAAAAGAAGGACAATCAATTGATAAAAAATATATCGCTATCCAAGGTGGTGCAGTAAAAAGGACTGGTCCTTACAATGCACAAATCAGATTGCATAGAGAAGTTATCTTTGATCTTGCTTTCGAAGTAGTTGCAGAAGCAAAAGCTTAAGACTTAATTACATAGTAATTTTAAAGGCCACAGAAATGTGGCCTTTTTTTGTGTTACTTTTATAGAAACTGACCAAATGTTAATTCTAAAATCAAGTAAACATGAAAAAAAAGCTATTTCTGGTTGTTACATTGTTGTGTTTTGGCCAATTACTTCGAGCTCAGGTTACTACCGCCAATATTAGAGGCGTTGTTTTGGATGAGGAGGGCATTTCCTTGTTAGGAGCTAATATTGTTGCAGTTCATACACCTACAGGAACTAAGTATGGAGCAATTACCAATGAAGACGGACGATTTAATTTATTAAACCTTAGGGTTGGTGGTCCTTACGAAATTACTATTTCTTATATAGGGTATAAAAGCAGCACTGAAACGAATGTTTTTCTAAGTCTTGGTAGAACCCAGAACTTCGAAATACAATTGTTGTCAGATGCCCAGGCCTTAGAAGAGGTCGTGGTCATTTCTCAGCGTGGCACAGGTACTTTTGGAAGCGATAGGACAGGGGCAGAAACCAGTGTAGGGAGTCGGGAATTGACCCGTTTGCCCACGATTTCGCGTTCCGCGGCAGATTTTACCAGATTAGAACCTACCGCAAGCGGCAACTCCTTCGGTGGTAGAAACGATCAGTACAATAATTTTTCCTTGGATGGGGCCATTTTTAATAATCCGTTTGGATTAGATGCTCCTACCCCCGGTGGACAAACCGATGCTCAGCCCATTTCTTTGGATGCCATAGAGCAAATACAAGTAAGTACTGCGCCTTACGATGTAACACAATCCGGATTTACTGGAGCCTCTGTCAATGCCGTGACAAAAAGTGGGACCAACGAATTGCACGGTACCGTGTATGGGTTTTTCAGAAACGAAGACCTTACAGGAGGTAGGGTAAAAGGAGAATCGGTGGTAAAACCGGCCTTGTCCCAAAACCAATACGGTATAAGCTTAGGAGGGCCTATTGTAAAGGATAAATTGTTCTTTTTTGCTAATTTCGAGCAAGATATTAGAGACGATTTGGGTACCAATGGTTGGATTCCAAATACTGGTTCTGGCGCTGTAAACGAATCTAGAGTACTAGAAAGCGATCTGTTAGCGGTTCAAAATGCCTTGGCTGTTTTGGGATATGATACAGGAGCGTATCAAGGATTTACTTTTGGGGCAAAATCCCTTAAAGGAATTTTTAAACTAGATTGGAACGTCAATGATAATAACCGATTGGCCTTGATCTATAATTTTTTGGATGCCTCCAAGGAAAAACCGGCACATCCGACAGCAATAGCCTCGAGAGGACCTAATTTTACTACTTTGCAGTTCAGGAATTCAGGCTACGAAATTAATAATAAACTGCAGTCCTTTCAGTTAGAACTGAATTCTACATTATCCGATGAGGCTACAAATAAATTGCAACTAGGGTATTCCTATTTTGACGATTTTAGAAATCCCTTCTCTGCTCCAGCGCCCATAATTACCATTCAAGATGGCAGTGGTTCTAATTACATTATAGCCGGTCATGAGCCCTTTTCTATCAACAATACGCTAGACCAAAGAGTATTTCAATTAAGTAATAATCTTAGTTTCTTTAAAGGAAATCATACCTATACTGTTGGCTTCTCTTTTGAAAAGTTTCAGTTTAAAAATTCCTTTAACCTAATTAATTACGAGTCCTTTAATTTCGGTATTTTCCCGTATTTCGGAATGTTTTCGCCTTATTCAAGTGTGCAGGAGTTTTTGGATAATGCACAGCCTGGTGGAGTAGTAGAGCAGTATTTGGAAGCAACACAAAACTCTTATAACGCTCGAAATGCTGCAGGGGCAGGAAATGACGGCGGATGGAGGCTTTCGGAACTAAATGTGGGGCAGTTGGCATTTTATCTTCAAGATGAATGGAATGCTACACAAGACTTTAAGTTGACTTATGGGGTTAGGGTAGATAAGCCTCTTTATTTTGATACGGCCCGTTTAATTCAAAAGTATATCGATACGGATAATAGCGCCGTCAGAGATACTAGTATACCGTATTTTAATCCCAATACGGGAGAAGAGGTGTTCTTAAGTTCTACCACTATGCCCTCTTCAGATTGGTTGGTGTCTCCCAGACTAGGGTTTAATTGGGATATTAACGGAGACCGGGAAAATCAATTTAGAGGAGGATCGGGGGTGTTTACTGGTAGATTGCCGTTTGTATGGATAGGAAATCAGGTGAGCGGTGCCGATGATGGTTTTTTTCAATTAGTAGATCCCGACTTTAAATTTCCACAAGTGTGGAGAACCAATTTAGGGTTGGATAAAAGATTTGAAAACGGAATTATAGCAACGGTAGACGTGTCGTATACCAAAGATATCAATGGGGCACATGTGCAGAACTGGGGGCAACGAAACCCTTCCCTAACCTTAAATAGTCCGGGGGATAATAGGGCATATTACGCTGCTTCCGATAAGGGAAATAATGCCTATGTCTTTACGAATTCAGATAAAGGAAGGGTGTGGAGCTTGTCTATGAAAACTCAAAAGAATTTTCAGAATGGATTGTATGCCAGTTTGGCCTATAGTTTTTTAAATGCCAAGGATGTAAATTCTATCGAAGCGGAAATTACAGGTGATGCCTTCGACTTTAATCCTGTGGTAGGGAATTCTAATTTGGATGTTTTAAGTTATTCCAAGTATGGAGATACCCATAGGTTTATTGGGGTAGCTTCCAAACAGTTTGTGTATGGAAATGACAAATGGGCTACTACTATTTCTACATTTTTTGAGTACGCTCAAGGGAATAGGTATAACTATACCTATGCTGGAAATATCAATAATGATAGTTCTGGTCAAAACAACGACCTCTTATATATCCCTACGGCCAGTGAAGTAGAGCAAATGGCGTTTCCGGACAATGTACAAGCGCAGGCTTTTGAAGCCTATATCCAGCAAGATGATTATTTGAGCAAGCATAGAGGAGAGTATATGGACCGCTATGGGGCATTGACACCCTGGAGAGGACGCTGGGATGTAAAGGTCTTGCAGGATTATAAGTTCAGCCTTGGTGGAGATAAAACAAATACGATTCAGTTTAGTGTAGATGTGCTTAATTTGGGAAACCTCCTGAACTCTAATTGGGGGGTAGTCCAGCAACCAAATAATACAAGTCCGCTAGGGGTAAATGTAGATCCCGATACCCAAACAGCTACCTATAGCTTTAATCCTAACCAAACTAAAACAAATGGTTATGACGCCAGTCTTTTGTCCAGGTGGCAGGCACAATTTGGTTTGCGATATAAATTTTAGGATTATTGTTAATTTAATTTTTAAAAGGCTGGGCAAATCGCCTAGCCTTGTTATTTTTGCAGTTAAGTAAAAAGCAACACTATAAATTGTTGTTAAGGCATTCATCGTGGCAGGGAAAATGAACCAAGCCATGTAAGTAAGATTTATACAAATGAAATATACCAGACTCACCAGGCAACAGCTCGAGGAATTACATCAGGAATTTATTAATTTTTTGGCTACCCAATCTATAACGGGGGCCGAATGGGAAACCATAAAGAAAGAAAAACCAGAAGTAGCCGAAGAAGAGATAGATGTCTTTAGCGACTTGATTTGGGAAGGCGTATTGTCTAAGGTTGGTTATCTAGAAAATATATCGGCCCAACAAATGCATTTATTTCATTTGGCCGAAAAAGAAATGAAACTCATTTCAGTGAAGGTAATGAATCCAGAAATCGATCTCCGTACCGAGTTGGGATTTGGGTGGTTTAAAAAGAATTACCAATCAGATTTTGTGGAGTATTTAACCGCATCAAAAGCGTATACCGAAGATAAGAATCTAGATAAGTTTAATTTAATCAAACAAGGGGCGGTTATAACCAAGGGAGAATTGTATAAATGGTTTGATGACCTAATGCAATAAAAGGCATTTGCAGTTCAAAAGGTGTCTTTTCGTTAAAAGGATTGTCATCTAGTGGCTCGCTTTAAACCCATAAGTTATATCCAATAGTATTATACCACAATAAATTTTTATGGCACAGAAACCATCCATTGCTAAGGGAACAAGAGATTTTTCCCCTTCAGAAGTCAATAAGCGGAATTATATTTTTGATATTGTAAAGAAACATTTTAAGACCTTTGGTTTTCAGCCAATAGAAACACCATCTTTCGAGAATTCCGAAACCCTAATGGGGAAATATGGGGATGAAGGCGATAGGCTTATTTTTAAGATTCTAAACTCTGGGGATTATCTGAGGAAAGTAGATGATAAAACCTATGAAAGTAAAGATGCGACGGCCATGACCGCTAAAATTTCGGAAAAGGCCCTTCGTTACGATCTTACGGTTCCTTTTGCACGTTACGTGGTAATGCACCAGAATGAAATAGACTTTCCCTTTAAAAGATATCAGATTCAGCCGGTATGGAGAGCCGATAGACCTCAGAAAGGTAGGTTTAGAGAGTTTTTTCAATGTGATGCCGATGTAGTAGGGTCGGACTCTTTGCTGCAAGAAGTAGAATTTGTGCAGTTGTACGATGCTGTGTTTACGGAATTGGGATTACAAGGGGTAAACATCAAGCTTAATAATAGAAAAATATTGGCGGGTATAGCCGAAGTGATCGGTGAGCGCGACAAGTTGATAGATTTTACCGTAGCTTTAGATAAACTAGATAAAATTGGTATAGACGGCATTACCAAAGAAATGCGCGAAAAGGGTATTTCAGAGAAAGCTATTGAGGCTGCGGCCCCTTTATTTTCACTTAGTGGAAGTAATTTAGAGCAGTTGGCGGTGTTAAAGGACTTGCTTAAAGATTCTGAAGAAGGAAGCAAGGGCGTGTCAGAGCTGACTTTTATTATAGAAACTATAGCTTCCTTGGGATTGCAAACGGCAAAGCTAACCATTGATGTTACCCTGGCCCGTGGTCTTAATTATTATACCGGTGCTATTTTTGAAGTAGGGGCGCCAGAAGGTGTGCAAATGGGGTCTATTGGCGGTGGAGGCCGTTATGATGACCTGACCGGGATTTTTGGTTTGAAAAATGTGAGTGGAGTCGGAATTTCTTTTGGATTGGATCGTATTTATTTGGTGTTGGAAGAATTAAACCTTTTTCCAGAGGCTATAGATCAATCTTTAGAAGTCCTTTGTGTTAATTTTGGCGAAAAAGAAGGCTTGGCCGCACTAAAACTAGTGAGCCAGCTTAGGAAAATGGGCGTAAAATCGGACCTGTATCCTTCAGCTGCTAAAATGCAAAAACAAATGAAGTATGCCAATAACAGAAATGTTCCTTATGTAATATTGATTGGGGAAGAGGAATTGGAAAACAATACTTTTGTGGTGAAGAATATGGTGAAAGGCGATCAAAAGACGTATTCCCTTAATAGCCCAGAAGTGTTTATCAACGAATTATAGTCTTTCTTTAATGGCCTCGATAACGATTAGGTAATAGCCGGGGTCATGGGAAACGTACTTTTTAGAGCTGCTGTTTAATCGCAGTTCTTCTATAAATTTAGAAAGCGGAATAAGGGCCAAGGCCTTTACTTCGCTTTCTTGTTTTGTAAGGTTGTCTAAACCGGTCTTTAGTTCACATAAGAAGGTATGTCTAAACTCGCAATCTACCAAGGTGGCATGATGGCGGTGAACAGATTTAAAGACGCCTATTTTTATTAAATCCTTTTCAGAAATTTTTAAGCCTATTTCTTCCTCAACCTCCCTGACGGCAGATTGGAGTATGTCTTCCCCGGCACCAATGTGTCCGGCTACCGAGGCGTCCCATAGTAAAGGGTGGGTGTCCTTATTGTGTGCCCGTTGCTGAAGCAATATCTCGCCTTGTTTGTTGTAGCACCAAATAGTGACCGTGGGATGATAACAACCCTTTCTGTGGGCCTCGGATTTCATCATGGTCTTTCCTGTGAAATTTCCCTCCGAATCCAAAATATCGATCAACTCGTCCATGGTTTTTAAAAATAGCCTATAAAAAACCCTCCGCTAGGGGAGGGTTAATATGGTGTTAGTCAAAATAACTGAAAGTCTCGCCGTCCTTAATAGTCAACAAGGTTTCGTAAATAAGTCTAATGACGTTTTCTACGTCGTCTTGGTGTACTGTTTCTACGGTAGTATGCATATATCGCAGCGGAAGAGATATCAAGGCCGATGCTACCCCGCCATTGCTGTAGGCAAAAGCATCGGTATCCGTACCTGTGTGTTTGGAAGCTGCCATACGCTGAAAAGGTATGTTTTTGCTTTCGGCAGTTTCTATGATGCGTTCGCGCAATTTATTTTGTACCGCGGGAGCATAAGAAATAACCGGACCAGCACCTATTGCCGTATGGCCTTCTTTTTTCTTTTCAATCATCGGCGTAGTAGTGTCATGGCAAACATCGGTGACAATCGCTACATTGGGCTTAATGGTTTGGGTGATCATTTCGGCCCCTCGTAATCCAATTTCTTCCTGAACAGAATTAGTGATGTAAAGACCAAAAGGAAGTTTTACCTTGTTTTCGTGCAAAAGACGCGCTACTTCTGCAATCATAAAGCCTCCAGCCCTGTTATCAATGGCTCTACATACAAACTTATTGCCGTTTAATATCTGAAAAGTGTCCGGATAGGTGATCACACAGCCAACGTGTACCCCCATTTTTTCTACTTCTTTCTTGTCTTTGGCGCCTATATCAATAAAGATGTTGTCTAGTTTAGGGGCTTCCTCCTTGCTGCTTTCTCTGGTGTGTATTGCTGGCCACCCAAAAACACCCTTTACAATTCCGTTTTTGGTGTGTATGTTGACCCATTTAGAAGGGGCAATCTGATGGTCGCTACCTCCGTTGCGAATCACGTAAATAAGGCCTTCATCGGTAATGTAATTTACATACCAGGAAATTTCGTCAGAATGTCCTTCAATAACAACCTTGTATTTTGCCTCAGGATTTATAACGCCCACAGCCGTTCCGTAGGTGTCCGTAATAAAAGTATCTACATAAGGCTTTAAGTAATTCATCCATAATTTCTGTCCTTCCCACTCGTATCCGGTAGGGGAGGCATTGTTTAAATATTGCTCTAAAAAATCAATAGATTTCTTGTTAAGAATCTTCTTTGCGCTCATTTACGTATATTTTAAATACAAACTTAGTAATATTCACTTTTAATTAATAATAAGATGTCGGGTTTATGTTTAATTTTGACTTGGCATGTATTTTAAAATTCAATGAAAAATAAGCTAGTAGTAATAGTTTTTATGGTAATCGGATTTATCGGTTGGTCCCAAGTACAGGAAGAGCCTTTAGATTCCCTTTCGCAGCAGTATATAATTATGGAGGGCGATTCTATCCTTCAAAGTTCCATCGCTTTAAATGAGGTGTACGTTTTTGGAAAGCTCAATTTTTCCTCTTACAACGAAAAGTTGAGGTATTATATTTTGAGGCGTAAAACCATGAAGGTGTATCCTTATGCGAAATTGGCTGCCGAAAGATTGGTTGCCTTGAACGATAGTTTGGAGAATATAAAATCGAAATCTAAAAAAAGAAAGTATACCCGGGAGATACATAGGTATGTAGAGGACGAGTTTTCGGAGGAGCTTAAAAAGCTTACCCGTACCGAAGGTCAGATCTTGGTAAAGCTCATCTATCGCCAAACGGGGAATACGGCCTTCGATCTGGTGAAGGAATTGCGAAACGGTTGGCGGGCATTTTGGTACAATACCACCGCTAAAATGTTTAAGATAAGTATCAAAGAGGAGTTTCATCCAGATCAGGTGCACGAAGATTATCTTATTGAAGATATATTGCAACGCGCCTTTGCTGAATTTAGTCTGGAAAAACAACCTTCTGTGCTCGAGTTTGATTATGCTACCCTGACCGATATTTGGAAGGAAAAATCTCAATCTAAGAAATAGCTAGGTTTTTTTGAAGGTGTGATTATGGGCGTTCCCATAGCGGGGCGGGCTTTCCGCTGTATCTTTTTTGCCGGCCCAGCCGTTAAAAAAGGATGCCGCTGCAATCCCTAACGCAGATTTCAGTAAACAATTAAGGGTAAACACTAATCAGGGAAGTTCAATTGATTAGTGTGAAAATTCAACAATTGTTTAAAGTAGTAATTAGTAATGTAGCTAAAAAAAATATAGCCTACAATGCTTTAATGAATGGCTGGCGTGAACGTCGCGCTCGTGCCCGTAAAGAATAGGAATAGCGTTGCGGTCATGTTTTAGAACCATTCAATGTTATCATTATATCTAAGATTGCCTGTTCCGCAAAGTCTCCGACTTTGCGGTGCGACTTTGAGGTGTACTCTAGTTCGAGGTTCAAAATGTTGTATGCTGCGAAAGACTTAGTTGAGGGCGAATCTGACTGATTTCAATGTTAACTGTATTTTCTGTTCACCGTTTATTTGACCTATCCTTATATATAGGACCGTTGAACCCCCGATCGCTGGCGCGAGCGTCACGCTCGTGCCCGTACTGGAAAGGAACAGCGTGGCGGCCATAATTTAGATACATCCGATGCTATCATTATATATAGGATGGTGTGTTTTGTGGAGTAGGGGACTTGTCTATCGAGGTAAATTTCATAACATGCTAACGGTATAACAACATCTTGAATATCGCTATAGAAGGTCTAAAGAAACTCCATTATAAGGTATGGTGTAAAAAATATTTGGTCAATTCAATAATATTCGCTATATTCATTGGCCTTTTTAAAGAGGCTTTGTTTTGTAAACTTCTTGTTTTTAAGGGGTTAGCTTTAAGGTGTGATATTAATTTTGAAAACACCTGAAAAAAATCTTGTCAGAATTAAAAAGAGATGTATCTTTGCCCTCCGCTAGCGAGGCAATGCCGAGCAAACGGAAAAGGCGTTCAGAGCGTCATGTTCATTGAGTTTTGTTTCCGTTATCGGTTAAGAAAAAAGAAAGAAGTTAATTTTTTCTAAAAATCATCTCTGATATAAAAAAGAAGCTGTATATTTGCAGCCGCTTTAGGAAATAAAGCGAACGAGAAAAGAATAAAAAGTTCATAGACATATTGTAAAGACAGCGTATTTCTGATCTGGCGACAGATCGGGAATATTGAATAAAAATCGAAAACACGGGCCGGGCAATTA
>NZ_JAAXCQ010000012.1 GCF_012272855.1 Arenibacter sp. 6A1
TAAAATTAAAGAACTGAAAGCAATTCACAACATACCTACTAAGATGTTGCCCGTTAGGTACCCTGTGAATAATCTCTAAAATTAAAGAACTGAAAGCAATTCACAACTATAGACGTGGCACTATTACAACGCAATGCCTGTGAATAATCTCTAAAATTAAAGAACTGAAAGCAATTCACAACAAAGAAGCTGCATTCTGTACCAAGGCTTCTCCTGTGAATAATCTCTAAAATTAAAGAACTGAAAGCAATTCACAACTTAGCAGATTCTGTTTCTGTTGTCGGTAGCCTGTGAATAATCTCTAAAATTAAAGAACTGAAAGCAATTCACAACAAGTTGCCGGCCAGACAAATCCGATGATGACCTGTGAATAATCTCTAAAATTAAAGAACTGAAAGCAATTCACAACTATAAAGGATATGAATTTTCAGTTGTCAACCCTGTGAATAATCTCTAAAATTAAAGAACTGAAAGCAATTCACAACCGATGATAAGCAAGGTATATTGATTTTCCCCCTGTGAATAATCTCTAAAATTAAAGAACTGAAAGCAATTCACAACACGTACAGGTCCCCATCGCGGCCCGTGCCCCTGTGAATAATCTCTAAAATTAAAGAACTGAAAGCAATTCACAACTAAAGATCTGCCAATATAGGCCAATAAGCCCTGTGAATAATCTCTAAAATTAAAGAACTGAAAGCAATTCACAACCTACACCGTCAAAATTATAATCAAACAAGTCCTGTGAATAATCTCTAAAATTAAAGAACTGAAAGCAATTCACAACTAGCTAATGACTACAACCAAAAAAAGCCGTCCTGTGAATAATCTCTAAAATTAAAGAACTGAAAGCAATTCACAACTATTTTGACGAACTGCCCGACAATGTAGAACCTGTGAATAATCTCTAAAATTAAAGAACTGAAAGCAATTCACAACCGATAATCTAATTGGCACTACTCACATGGACCTGTGAATAATCCTTAAAATTAAGAAACTGAATTCGATTTTTTGGTGATTCATCGTATTCCTAAGGAAATAAGCATGAGATGAGATAAAGCAATTCACAACAGCTAAAGTTGTGGCAAGCCCTCGTAAGACAACAACAGTTATATTAATTTCTATTTTACTCCTTGCATAAGTTGTTGTTTTTTCTTTCTAATTTATTTGTAATTTACCTACCTAAATTTTAATATTGCTCCTGTCGTTTATAACCAGATAACTGTACCGTATTATTACTTTTATCCAAAGTAATAAGTCGATAAACAGTTGTAGGTTAAATGGATATAACATAGTTGGCATTAATTACTAGGAACTAGAATAGATAAAATTGATTAACAAAAAATCTAAATGGAAAACAAAATTTCTGGAATTCAATTACAAAATCAGTTCAAATCATATTTTAAAAACTCAACAGAATTTAATCTATTAACAACTGACTCTGGAAAATTAAGCACTAAATTTCAACTTACGTCTACAGAAATCAGAACTAGATTTAAGATCTCGAAAAGAACTTTAAATATATTTTCATTTATAACTAATCATCATCATTTATTATTCTATTTTAGAATTAAACCACAGGAGTTTATTACAGATAGTATTAAGGTATTTTTCAAGGACAGATTAAACCCACCAAATTCACATGGGGAAATTACAATTGAACTAAAAACTTTTGAAGATATTGAGTTAATTTATCAGCTATTATTTATAAGGCATTTAAAACTTATTAACCGAAATCCAGAAAAGATAATTTATCCAGACGAAGTAGATTCTGAAATAGAATATGTAGAAGGAAAAACTAAAAAAGTATTAGTTAACAGTTATGAACGAAATCCAATAGCGAGAAAAAAATGTATAGAACATTATGGATTAAACTGTCAAGTTTGTGACTTTAATTTCAAAGAACAGTTTGGTGAATTAGGAGAAGATTTTATTCATGTTCATCATATCAAAGATATGGCAACAATGGAAAATGAATATTCTGTGAATCCATTAACTGACTTAGTACCTGTTTGTCCGAATTGTCATTCCATGCTTCATAAAAAGAAACCTGCATATTCGATTGAGGAACTTAAACAAATTATGAACTAATAATTACTAATGCCAACAATGTATAAGGCCAATAAGTTTATAAACCATTAAGGGGCATTCCAGGAAATAGAGGGCTCAGTTAGTTTGCGGCTCGGTTCGCCCACTATTTCTTAGCTAGAAGCCACAAGCAGTTTGAAAAAAACAGCTTGTTTTATTACCAGTAAATAATATTACAGTTACCTGAAAGAAACTTACTGGCCTTATACGAGAACGTTACCTGCAAGCTGAGAAATTATGACGCAAACTGAATTTAGAAAAAAACTATCTAAAACGAAAAATACCGATTGGTTTAACTCAGTTGAATTTAATTTGAGGTATACCCATCTAAATTTGAGTTATGAATTTAAGGGATTTGGACATTTACATAAGTTTGTAAATCAACAAATAAAAGGTTGGGATAATTTGACTGAGAATTTACCTAACGAACTTCTTGCTTCAAAAAAATACTTTGAATCTATAGAAAACCAATTAATTAGCTTTATCGATTCTTACGGTTCACAAGAAAATGAATCTAATTTAGAAAGTTACTTTAGAAACCCAAAAAGTCAAATCCAAAACAAAACAGGCACAACCTTCACTTATGATTGCCCTGAAACAGAATTTTTAATAGAAGTATATAAAAACCATTCGGAGTCTTTCATTGGAGCGTATACTTATTTAACAGGTAATCTAAACCAAAACATAAACGTTAAAGATAATTTCAACGGTTACTTATTGGCGTATGAATTCACTCTAAAAGATTCAACGATAATCACTGAAAGAAGAAATAAAGAAAAATCATCTCTTTCAAGACTTCGAACAAACTTTGAAAATAGCCTACCGAAGTTAGAAAGTGAATTAGTCGAACATCTAAAAAACAGTACAGAAAAATATGAGGAATATTTAAAAGCTATAGATGCCTTTAAAGAAGACAAAGAAAAAACATATTCAGATTGGTTTATAAATACAAAAGGAGATTTTGAGAATTTCAGTAATAAATCGGACAATCGTTTAGAGGAACTTGAAAACACATATAAAGAGAAGTTAAAGCTTGAAGAACCAGCAAAATATTGGTCAGAAAGAGCGGTAAAACTTAAAAAACAAGGATGGATTGCATTAGCTGTTTTAGTAGGTCTTGTACTCATTGTGGTAATCTCTTTAGGAAAATTACTTTGGACAACACCAGAACAAATTTATGAATCATTTTTTCACGGAGATAAAAGTGCTGCAATACGGTGGTCTATAATTTACGTTACGTTTATTTCATTTATGGCTTTTGCAATTAGAGCAGTAACAAAAGTTATGTTTAGTTCATTTCATTTGGCTCGAGACTGTGAAGAGAGACATACTCTGACTTATTTCTATTTGTCATTATTAAAAGATTCCACAGTAGATAAAGAAGATAAACAGCTAATTATGCAAGCATTATTTAGTAGAGCTGAAACGGGACTTTTAAAAGATGATTCCTCTCCAACAATGCCTAATGATATTGTTGGGAAATTTATGAGTAAATAAAAAAGCCAGCAGGTAACAATGTATAAAAAATACAGGGCGGAATGGAGCTTAAACAAAGGCGTGGTCGTATTTACGAGGGACTATCTTATAAAGTGTGTAAACAAAAAATAACGGGGGTCATGACCCCCGTTATTTTTTGTTTAATTTTAATTTTTGCACTTTATGAAAAAAGAAGATCTATTTGATGATGATTCCCCAGTTCATTGAACTGAATATAATTTAACGCTCTTTCAAATAAGCGTCAACTTCTTTGTGCAATTTAACAACCTTTTCTTCAGGAACAGAAATATCGTACTTAGGGATTATTAGTGGTTTATTAGTTGACTTAATATTACTTTCCATACTTACTTCTTCTGGAAGATATAAAATGTTGTCAAACGCTTCTTGAGATATTGATTTATTGGAAATATCCCTAATATATTGCACCCTTTTATATTCTTCTTTTTGATATAGAGATAACCTTTCATTATCATTTTGGGCATTTATCAAATCTTTATAAAAAGTCTCTTTCTCCATTAAACCATGTTCTTCAATAATTTTGATGAGTACGAGGGCCTTTTTAAGGGTCTCTTTATCTGTAAATTGTCGGATCTGTTGTATTTCCATTAATGAGGCATGGATAGTCTTTATAATACTATCATGTTCCATATTTTTGGATATCTGACGGAATTTATTGAAATCAAAGGTTGTTTTTCTAAACGGTTCATCCTTATTTAAACCCAATCGTTTAATCTCCTCATTAGCATAATTTTCATACCATTCATAGGACTTCTGATTTGCAGATTTTTCTCCGTTACATCCGAGATTGATAATAACCAAAACTGTTAAAATATATAGTCTTCTAAACATTGTTTTTCTATTTAAAATTAGAGGAATTAAACGATTTATCGTTGTAAGGCTTTTCGTAAATTTATTTTTTGTTTTTCAAACAAGCAAATGTTTTGTTGAAAACTTACTAAATATCAGGACGTTTGGTGATAATATAGGTGGATTAATGAGGTGAATAAGAAAATTGATAAAGATCAAAATTCCTCTATACTACAGTTAATGCCCGGTTCATAGGGATTGGCTATGACCACTGCAGCTTTAAGAGTGTTTGGTACTAGGGTTTGGAGTACTCCACCAAGACTTGTGCTTTAGTTTTTATGAGGTTTGAGGGGTTTATTTTTATCAGTTCCCGGAAAGCGTACAATTTTGAGCTAATATTACTCATCTCAAGGTGGGACTTTAATTAGAACGGGCCCAATTCTAGCGCTTACCAATTCCAATAAGCTTAATCCTTTTCCTTTTTAGAAGCCATCTCTGCCAATTTTTCTTTTAATATCGCCATATCTTCTTCTACTTTGGAATCGATTATTTTGGCGTAATGTTGGGTAGTACGTAGATTTTTATGGCCTAGCATTTTCCCTACGGTTTCAATAGGTACGCCATTGGTTAGGGTAACGGTGGTGGCAAAGGTGTGTCGTGCTAAATGGGTGGTCAGGTTCTTTTTGATATCACAGCGATCGGCAATTTCTTTAAGATAGGCGTTTGACTTTTGATTGCTCAGCACCGGAATGACACAATTCTTGTGTATTACTTTGGGATGGTCCTTGTATTTTTCGATGATGGCCAATGCCGTGGGCAACAGGGGAATGGTAAAGTTGGTGTCCGTTTTAGAGCGTTTAGATTTTATGTAGTAGCTACCATTCTTATTCTGATAAATTTCATCGGGAGTTAAGGTCTGAACATCTATATAGGCCAAACCGGTATAGCAGCAGAGGACAAACATATCCCGGACAACTCCTAAGCGCTCTCCTTCGATTTCTTTGTCTTTTAAACGCTGTAGCTCCTCCTTGCTAAGAAACTCTCGCTCAACCGTCTTAAATTTTACCTTGTAATTGTAAAACGGGTCTTTGGAGATCCATTCGTTGGCAACGGCCATGCGAATTATCTTTTTAAAGTTGTTGACGTATTTAAGGGCCGAATTATGATTGCATTCCTTGGTGACTTTTAAGAAGTACTCCAATCCTTTAATAAATTTTAGATTGACATCCCTTAGGGGAATATCCGTTCTGCCATATTCGGACTTGATGAATTCTGCGACATGGTTTCGGCTAGTATGGTATCGTTTGTAGGTGCCCAAGGCAAATTCGATCCCGACCAGTTTTTTCATCTGCTGATTGTGTTCGTCAAAGAGGTGGATCAGCATTTTAGGTTTTTCGCCTTTCCCTATGTACAAGTTTTTGATGTCCCCAGAAGTAAAAGGTTTGTTCTCGTCCACAAGTCGAGCATGGATCTTATTTATTTTGTTTCGAATAGCGTCCAAATACGAATTTAATTCATTCGCTTCTAGGTTGTTTCCCTCCATTTTTCCGGATCGAGGACTCCATTTTTCAGGGTCAACCTTGCGTGAAATACTTAGTTCGCTTCTTTGTCCATTTACCGTGAAACGCAAGTATATCGGGACTTTCACGTCTTTTTGGAAGTGTTTTCCTTTCAAGTAAAATAGCTGTGAAAAAGAATGCCCCATTATTTATGTCTTTAAATACCTAAATAAAGATACAAAAAAGAAAAGAAAAAAAAATCACAAACCCCCTAAAATCAGGCTTTTACAAGCCATTCGGTGAGTGTTTTTGGAGATTTGAAACACTCACCGAATAGGTCACTTTTTAGGTGGTATTATATGATATTTGATGATATTGAATAAAACAAAAAACCCTGTAAACTAGGGGTTTACAGGGTTTTTGTGTTAATTTGATAGTCAACAAGTGGAGCCGGAGGGATTCGAACCCTCGTCCAAACAAGCAATTACAATGCTTTCTACATGCTTAGTTTCTGCTTGATTTTCGAAACACACCTGACCAGAAACGGCCTAATGCATCCTTATCTTTTTAAGTTTTCGTGATGTTGGCAAAGAAACAACATCCTTATGTCGACTTTTCTGGTGCTTCTGATTGGGTCGCCGTCAACAAGGGCATCCCAGAAACATCTCGCTTCCCTACCTTGTAGGGACGAGGCTAATCTTACTATGATTCAGATTAAGCGGCAAGAGCGTAGTTATTTTCGCCAATTAAAAAGTGTGGAAAATGAGATTTACGAGCTGTAGCCCAGCGCTCGGCATGCTTACATTCCAATTGATCTCGCTGTCAAAACCAGTCGGCCCCTTCAATAAAATAGGAAATCCAGGATTTCTCTACTCAATGATTTTTTTCAAAGATCTATTACCATTATAAGTGGTAAAGGCGTTTGTTGTTTGGGTTTTAAGGGTTTTTAAAGTCCTTAAGTCTCCAAGAATATCGAGGGACAATGAGGCCACTCTTTACTCAAACGCGACAGCAAAGGTACTGCAAAAAGTATTCCAAAAAAAGTTTTGCGTGTCTTCTTATCAAATGTTACATTTACAACGATACCACTAAACAAAGTTATAAAAATACATTGAATATGAAGTTCGGAATCATCAGAGAACGAAAAAATCCACCAGACAGACGGGTTGTGTTACGTCCGGAAGCATGTAAACAACTGTTGGATACTTTTGCATCGGCACAAGTAATTGTAGAACCTTCGCCAATACGGGTTTATAAGGATGCCGAATATGTGGAAAAAGGGGTAAGGGTTGCCTCGGAAATGGATAGTTGCGATGTGCTTATAGGGGTCAAAGAAGTGCCTATAGCCGATTTGATTCCCAATAAACAATATTTCTTTTTCTCCCATACCATTAAAAAACAGTCCTATAACCGCGAACTGTTGAAAGCTGTCTTAGCCAAGAACATTGAGCTCTACGATCACGAAGTGATCACCGATATCAAGGGACAGCGCCTTGTGGCTTTTGGAAGGTATGCCGGGATTGTGGGCGCCTATAACGGGTTTAGAGCCTATGGGCTGAAATTTAATCTGTTCCAGCTCCCAAAGGCAGAAACCTTAAAAGACCAGCATGCCCTGATAAACGAACTTAATACTATAGAAGTCCCCAACATTAAAATTGTATTGACCGGCAACGGAAGGGTGGCCAACGGTGCCAAGGAAATGCTAGATGCCATGGATATACGCGAAGTGAGCGTCGCGGAGTATTTGGGCGAACATTTTGACTATCCGGTGTATTGCCAGATAGATCCTATGGATTACAATAAGCGGAAAGACAAGAAGGATGGAAATATGGT
Source organism: Arenibacter sp. 6A1 (assembly GCF_012272855.1). Classification (GTDB taxonomy): domain Bacteria; phylum Bacteroidota; class Bacteroidia; order Flavobacteriales; family Flavobacteriaceae; genus Arenibacter. Next base: position 7,725 of record NZ_JAAXCQ010000012.1, read on the forward strand.
CCATTTTATAAATCAGCCCGAAGCATACGAAACGGATTTTCTTCGTTTTGCCAAAGTGACCGATTTTTATATAGCGGGACATTTTTATGGTGATGGGGCTCCTTATTTATTTACCAGGGACGATGCCAAAGCGGCAGATTTTAACATAAAGGTAGTTGCCGATGTCAGTTGCGATATTGACGGACCTGTGGCTACTACCATAAGACCCAGCACCATTGCCGATCCTATTTATGGCTATGATCCGTTGTCGGAATCGGAAACAGATTTTATGGATCCCAAGGCTATAGCGGTGATGGCAGTAGACAACTTACCTTGTGAATTACCACGGGATGCCAGCACCGGTTTTGGGGAGGCCTTCTTAAAACATGTGATTCCTGCCTTTTTCGATGGTGATAAAAATGGTGTGTTACAAAGGGCAAGGATGACTAAAAACGGAAAACTGACCTCTAGATTTGCCTATTTACAGGACTATGTTGACGGAAAAGAAAAGTATTTGCCACATCTGGAAAGCTAGGAAAGGACCATGGGCATAGCATATATATAATGTATCGCTATCCGAAACTATACGCTACAAACCGAGTGTTTTTTGCGTTAGGGACCGCAGCGGCATCCCCGCAGCAAGGCAAGGGATATAGCGGAGTGCCCGACCGACGAAGGAGGGAACGCCCAAATTAGAATGCGACAATGTATCGAACGAAAAACCTAAGGGGGGTATAAATAGAGAAGGCTGTCTAAAATGACAGCCTTCTTGCTTGTGGTGCTATGTGGTTGGAGCGGTATTATTCCTTGATCCATCCTTTTTCCTTGTATAGGTTGATGTAACCGTTGCTTAAGGAATCTGAGTCTTTATATTTTAACCGTACCGCCTTCATTTTTTCTTGCATTTCCGAAAGTACGCCAGCGTATTTTGGGTCGTCGATAACATTGTTCAATTCTTGCGGATCTTTTAATCGATCGTACAATTCCCATTTGTCCACATCGTAATAAAAATGGATTAATTTATATTCTTTGGTTGCAATACCGTAATGACGTTTTACCGCGTGTTCTGCCGGATATTCATAGTAATGGTAGTACACGGCATCGCGATCCCATTTCTCTTTTTCTCCCTTTAAAAGAGGGACCAAACTTTCTCCTTGCATATCTTCCGGAGCTGTTACTCCAGCAATTTCTAGAAATGTTTGGGCAAAATCTAAGTTTTGAACCATTTCTTCTTCGGTAGTTCCAGGCGTGATAACATTAGGCCATTTGATCAACAAAGGGGTTTTAAAAGATTCCTCGTACATAAAACGCTTGTCGAACCAGCCGTGTTCCCCTAGGTAGAACCCTTGGTCAGAGGTGTATATTACCATCGTATTTTCGGCCAGGCCTTCCTCGTCCAAATAATCTAAAACGCGCCCCACATTTTCGTCAACGGCAGCAATGGTACCCAAGTAGTCTTGCATATAGCGTTGGTATTTCCACAGCATTAAGGTAGAATCGTTCATTTGTGGATATCGCTGTTTAAAATCGTCGTTGATAGGTTGGTATACCTTGTCCCAGCTAGCCCGTTGTTCTGGGTTCATACGTCCAATAGGGTTGTAGTAGTTAAGGTCTTTGATCCCTAATTCTTCAATAACCTCAGGATACACCTTGGTGTCGTACTGCAGTCCCATATGTTTAAGGATATTCATTTCTGCACTCCCTGCGATGTCTTCCCTGCCTTTGTAATCTTCGAATAAGGTAGCCGGAACTGGGAAGGTTTTATTCGTAAATTCGGTGTAATGGCGTTCTGCCGGTAGCCAAGACCTATGTGGGGCCTTGTGTAAATACATCAACATAAAAGGTTTTTCGGTATCCCTTCTGTTTTTGAACCAATCTAGGGTAAGGTCCGTAATAATGTCGGTTACGTAGCCTGTAATGGTAGTGTCTCCTTTTTGGGTGATGAATTTAGGATTGTAGTAATCTCCTTGTCCAGGTAGAATTTTAAACTCGTCAAATCCTTTTGGGTTGTTCCCAAAATGTAATTTTCCAAACATAGCCGTTTGGTAACCTGCTTTTTGAAGGATTTGAGGAAAGGTAATATTGGTCGTATCAAAAGGTGAAAGGTTGTCTATTTTTCCGTTAATATGACTGTGCTTCCCGGTAAGGATCACGGCACGTGAAGGGGCACAAATAGAATTGGTAACACTAGCATTGGTAAATAGCATTCCTTCCTTGGCGATCCTATCTATATTAGGGGTCTGAATTAGCTTATCGTCATACGCACTGATGGCCTGATAGGCATGATCGTCTGACATGATAAAAATAATATTGGGCTTTTTCTTCTCAATTTCCTTTTTGAGATTTGATTTACAGGCGGTAAATAGTAGGGAGATACACCCTAATAGGACCATTGAATTTCGGACAATTTTCATACTACTTTTCTTTGCTTTATTTTTTTATTACCAAATATAGACAATAAGAAAAATGAATTACAAGGAAATTAGGAGGGGTGTATTCAAAAAAACAAATCCTAATTGCTTTGTTGTGAAAGGCAATTAGGATTTTTAATCTTATCAGTGCTACTCCTACGTTTAACTTTTTAACACCTCCACTAACAATTCTAGTTCTTGCACCAGTTTAGCATTGTTGCCATGGTACCCCACAGACTTGTACCTTATTTTTCCATTGGGACCAATAATAATTTTGGTAGGGATACCGCTGATATCGTAGTTTTTTGAGGTGATAAAGTTTCTACTTCCTTCAGCATCGGGCTGGTCAATAAGTACGTTAAAAGTGTAGTTGTTGTCTTTTATAAACTTGTCGGCCTTGTCCTTTCTTTGGTCAAAGGAGCCATTTTCCATGGTATTTACAAATAAAAAGACCACGTCCGAATTGTCTTTAAAGTTATCTACTGCTTGTTGCATTCCCGGGAAGGAAGCCTTACATGGACCACACCAAATGGCCCAAAAATCTAAGATGACGGTTTTTCCTTTCAGTGACGCCAAGGATACTTCTTTGCCGTCCAAATTTTGCAAACTAAAATTATAAGCCTCTTCGTTTATCAGTTTAGCCTTGATTTCGGAAAGGGTAGTGGCTCTTGCAGCAGCTTCCAAGTTAGTAAGAAGCGTGGCAAAGTTGGCCTTAGCCGCCTTGTCTTCTTTGTTTATCTGCATATAGGATTGGCGTAGAGCTTCTTTGATTTTTTCCGTGGCCGCATTGTTTTTTACAAATTCGCTGGCCTTCTGCACCACAGTGTTGTATTGTTCGTCTGCCATAAGGAAATCGAGATATCGTTCGTTTACATCGGTACTTTTACCATCGCCTATAGCCTTTGTTTGATAGGATATGGCCTCTTTTACCTTGCCTTGCTTAAATAGGATTAGGGCGTAGGTATCGGCATATATCCTGTAATTGGCTTCTAAAGAGTTTTTATATTGGTTGCGAGAGAGGTAGGTGGGTTTTTTGTCCAAATGGTGTAAATTTTCGGAGATCAAATCCAGCGATCTTTTGGAGAGTTTTTCGGCAAAATCGAGCTTTTCTCCTTTTTCGACCAATTCCCAGGCAACATTATTGAGGGTACCCACAGCCTTGGAAGGATCGTTTAAATCGTTAAAATAGGCCAAAGCGGTCTCGTAGTCCTTTTCTTTTATGGCTTCTTGCGCCAAACCGATCATCATATAATCGCGTTCCCTGATTTCTTTGCCAAAAGAAGCTTCATAGGCTTTCAATATATCCTTTTTTTCGTCTAACTCCTTGGTTTTATAAAAAGCATAATTGGCTTCTTGTTTTGCCAAAGTGCCCATGGGAAATTTAGAAACCACCACGGATATTAGGGAGTCTTGGATTGTTTTGTCCCTATTTAAGCGGTGTAGCCTTACCAAGGAATTGTATTCTTTTTCGGTAGGGGTGCTTATACTATTGTAATGGGCAATTCGCGCTTCCATATATTTTTTAGCCTTCTCCTGGTTGTGGGGCTCTAAGTACCTAACATAGGTTTGCTCCCATTCATTGTTTAGCTCGGGATGCTCCTCGAGGTCTTTTTGTATTAAAGTCAGGGCCGAATCTTTTGCTACGGTCGTAATACCATGAGCTTTTGCTCTCTGTAAATAGAATAATCCCATACTAGCCCCACTTCCAACCACCCTTTGTTGGTCTTCCGTATATAATGGCAATACATAGCCCGCTTCCTTATTATCATCTATTTTATTGTCGTTCTTAAAGAGAAAAGTCAAGGCCGTGGCCGAATCTGGAATATGGATGGTGGCTTCCAAATCGGTTTTGTTGTCTTTAAAGTGAATGTCTTCTGGGTACGGTTTATCCTGTACCATATAGTAAAATAACGCTTCTATATCGGCCATTTTGGTGTCGGAACTATACTTTATTAGCAGGGAGTCTCCAGGGGTAGGGGTGCCATTCGAAAGTTGCAGTAGCCCCATCGTTTTGGAGGTGTCTGCGTTGGAAGTAGTGTTTTTGCAGGAGATAAAGCACATGGCAAAACCTGCCACTAGAACAGAGGCTGTTTTTTTCATAATATTATAGAATATTGATTATTAGTCTTCTAAATATATGAAAAAATATGTAAGTGAAATACTACTGCGGTGGTTTTTAAAACTAAATCCTTTTTTCTAAGGTTGAAAGCATAGGAAAGATCGGTAAAAAACAAGTGCTTAAGAGGGTGTTGGTTATAAAAAAATGCCATACAAGATTGCATGGCATTTTTTAATGTATTAAAGAAAACGCTTTAACGATTAATTGTAAATTATAAACTATTTACAGTTTTACGTATGGCTACTAGGTTGGTCAATAATTTTTCCAAATAATCTAAGTGTAGCATATTAGCGCCATCACTTTTGGCATTTGCCGGATCGAAATGGGTTTCTATAAAAATTCCGTCTGCTCCTGTTGCTATTCCGGCACGGGCAATAGTTTCTATCATGTCTGGTCTACCACCAGTAACGCCAGAAGCCTGGTTAGGTTGCTGCAGGGAATGGGTAACATCTAGGACAACAGGGGCATATTGTTTCATGGTAGGGATACCTCTGAAGTCTACGATCATATCCTGATAGCCAAACATAGTACCTCTATCGGTAACCATTACTTGCTCGTTATTGGAATCCATCACTTTTTGCACCGCATGTTTCATGCTTTCTGGACTCATAAACTGTCCTTTTTTTAGGTTGACTACTTTTCCGGTCGAAGCAGCGGCTACAACTAAGTCTGTTTGTCTTACTAAAAAGGCCGGAATCTGTAATACATCTACATATTCTGCGGCTTTATAAGCATCTTCTATCTCATGGATATCGGTAACGGTAGGAACTTTAAAGGTTTCGGAAACCTTTCTTAGGATTTTTAGGGCTTTTTCATCGCCAATCCCCGTAAAAGAATCTACACGGCTACGGTTGGCCTTTTTAAAACTCCCTTTAAATACATAAGGGATCCCTAATTTATCGGTGATGCTAACAACTTTTTCGGCAATGCGCATGGCCATATCTTCGCCTTCGATGGCACAGGGGCCACAAAGTAAAAAGAAGTTATTGCTATCGGCGTGTTTTATTTGGGGTATAAGGTCTAGCTTCATTACTTGATATTTATCGTGCAAAGATAATGGTTTTACAAGAAGAATTCAGTCTCCCTATAAATTATTGGGCCAAGGCAGTAGAGCTATTGTTTTTTATGATGTTATATGAAGATATCAATGCTGTAAATCAGTGTTTTATGTCTTAGAAAATCGTACATTAAAGGGAGAAATTTTAAAACAAAAAGTCATGGATATTCAAGAAATGTTAATTCCCGAATTGGAGCATGAAGTAGCGCTCACCGAAAAGTTTTTAAAACGTATTCCCAAAGATAAACTAGACTGGCGTCCCCATCCTAAATCAATGTCTATAAAGCAGCTGGGCAGCCATTTGGCCGAAATACCAAGCTGGGTCACGGGCACCATGGTCCAGGACGAAATGAGCATGGACGCGTATAAGCCGCCTATCAATGAAAGTGTCCAAGAAATGGTCGATACCTTGAAAAAGAGCGCTGAAGAGGCCAAAAAATCGCTTCATGTAGCCAATAAGGAATTCGATAAAAACTGGAAGATGCTCCAAGGAGGAAAAACGGTGATGGAAATGCCTAAATATCGGGTTTTACGAGGTATGGTCCTGAATCAATTTCCACACCATAGAGCACAATTGGGGGTCTATCTGCGCTTGTTGGGCGAATCGGTTCCTGCTACTTACGGACCTTCGGCAGATGAACAATAGTATTTTTGTTAAATAATTCCTAAGCTTTTAAGTTGCTGTAAAACAGAGTGTTATCTTTATTTGTGTAGGCTGGTTTTAGAGGGGTACTGGCCTTAAACCAGTATATAAAGTGTCTTAAACATATTCAGTATCAATTAGATAAGAAAAATAAAGCTTTTCTAGTTGGCGTAAAAAAAATGAGTATCTTTGCGCCCGCGTTTAAGTTACTTAAGTGCAAATAAAAATCATTTATGGCAGCAACAAAAAATATAGCTATTATCGCCCACGTTGACCACGGTAAAACCACTTTGGTTGACAAAATTATGTACCATTGTCAGTTATTTAGAGAGAATCAAAACACTGGAGATTTAATCTTGGACAATAACGACCTAGAGCGTGAAAGAGGTATTACCATTACTTCTAAAAACGTTTCCGTAATCTACAAAGAAACAAAGATTAACATTATCGATACTCCTGGTCACGCCGATTTTGGTGGTGAAGTAGAGCGAGTATTGAACATGGCAGACGGCGTATTGCTATTGGTCGATGCTTTTGAAGGACCAATGCCGCAAACACGTTTTGTTTTGCAAAAAGCAATCGACCTTGGTTTAAAGCCTTGTGTGGTTGTTAATAAGGTTGATAAAGAAAACTGTACTCCAGAAGAAGTACATGAAAAAGTATTCGATCTAATGTTCGAATTGGGAGCCGAAGAATGGCAGTTAGATTTCCCAACTGTTTACGGTTCTGCAAAGAACAACTGGATGAGTGAAGATTGGAAAGTGCAAACAGAAAGCCTAGAGCCGTTATTGGATATGGTGATTGAGCACATTCCTACATTTGAGCCTAAAGAAGGTAATACGCAAATGTTGATTACTTCTTTGGATTATTCTTCTTTTACAGGAAGGATCGCAATTGGTAGACTTCAAAGAGGTGGATTGAAAGAAGGACAGCAAGTTTCTTTGGTAAAAAGAGATGGTTCTATCGTAAAATCCAAGATCAAGGAATTATATGTTTTTGAAGGTCTGGGACGATTAAGGGTTACAGAAGTTGCTGTTGGTGATATCTGTGCTATCGTTGGATTGGAAGGATTTGAAATTGGTGATACTGTTGCTGATATCGAAAATCCAGAGCAATTAAAAACGATTGCTATCGATGAGCCTACTATGAGTATGTTGTTTACCATTAACGATAGTCCTTTCTTTGGTAAGGATGGTAAATTTGTAACTTCTAGACATATCAATGACCGTTTAAAGCGTGAACTAGAGAAGAACTTGGCCCTTAGGGTAAACGAAACTGATAGTGCTGATAAGTTTTTAGTTTTTGGTCGTGGGGTATTGCACCTTTCGGTATTAATAGAAACTATGCGTCGCGAAGGATACGAATTACAAATTGGACAGCCACAGGTAATCATTAAGGAAATTGATGGTGTTAAATGTGAGCCAATTGAACATTTAACGATTGACCTTCCTGAAGAAGTTTCTGGTAGAGCTGTTGAAATGGTATCTATGAGAAAAGGAGAAATGACCACTATGGAAGCTAAAGGTGACCGTATGTTGTGTGAATTCTTGATTCCTTCTCGTGGGATTATCGGACTTAGAAACCAATTGTTGACTGCTACTGCAGGTGAAGCTATTATGGCTCACAGATTCTTGGAGTACCAGCCGATGAAAGGTGATATTCCTCAAAGACAAAATGGTTCTTTGGTATCTATGGAAACAGGAAAAGCTATTCCTTATTCTATCGATAAATTACAGGATAGAGGTAAATTCTTTGTTGATCCGGGTGAAGATATTTACGAAGGACAGGTGATCGGTGAAAACTCTAGAGGAGATGATATGACCGTGAACATTACCAAAACGAAGAAACTTTCTAACGTACGTTCTTCAGGTGCCGATGATAAAGCGAAGATAGTTCCGGCTATTAAATTCTCTTTGGAAGAAGCTTTGGAATACATTCAGAAAGATGAGTATGTAGAGGTGACACCTAAGCATTTACGTCTAAGAAAGATTTACTTGACAGAAAATGAGCGTAAGCGTAATAAAATCGCTTAAGCCTAGCTTATAAAAGTAAAAATCCCCAAACAGCAGTTTGGGGATTTTTTTTTTGGAGTAATTTATAGTTTACATGCTGCGGCAGCACCAATGATACCGGCATTGTTTTGTAAGGTGGCCGGAATTACAGGGGTTTCGATAGTTATATATTCTTTAAAGGAATCCCAGTCTTTAGAGGTGCCCCCTCCTAGGATTATTAGATCGGGAGATACTATGAGTTCTATGTATTCCAAAAATACATTAAAACGTTTGCCCCACTTTTTGTAGCTGAGGTTTTCCCTTTCCTTGGCAGAAGCGGCTGCCCACAATTCTATTTTATCGTATTTCTTGTAGGGAAGCTGTCCTAGTTCCATATTGGGAATTAATTTGCCGTCTAAAAAAGCACCACTCCCCAATCCGGTTCCAATGGTAATCATGACTACAAAGCCATCTTTATCCTTTCCAACGCCAAATTTCATACTGGCATGAGTGGCAGCATCGGCATCGTTTACTACGGTTACCGGTAATCCGGTAGCTTCACTAAAGAGTTCGTCCACTTTTACGCCCTTCCATTTTTTGTGAAGATTGCCAGGGGTTTTGCAAACCCCATTTTTAATGACCGTAGGAAAGCCACAACCGATAGGGCCTTTGTAGTTAAAATGCGCTACAATTTCGGCAACTACTTTTGCCATAGCCTTCGGTTTTCGCGATTTCGGAGTAGGTATCCTAAACCTTTCCGTAGTCATTTCACCTGTTTCCATATTAACCAAGGCTCCTTTAATACCCGATCCTCCAATATCAATTCCTAAAATTTCCATGTATAAGATTATAGTATTTGTAGACAAAGTAACAAAAAAAACCTTTTGTTGCGCAATAAGCTTCCTTGTTAACGTATATAATCACTATCCATAAGGTAATTAAAAATTAACTGGTCTACCTTATTTAATTTCTCTCTGTCGCCATAGTCTAGCCATATGGCTTCTTCATTTGCTGCATCTGAGGTGATACTTCCGGTATACCTAGAGGTGTAACAGGTTTTTCGATCTATAATTATTGGTTTTTGTGAACCGGTCTGTGCCTCAAAAATTCCTAGGAAATCAAAACTGGGAAACTCAAGGACAATATTTAGTGTTTTCATAAGATATTTATAAAGCCCCTCGGCGTCTGGTTCCCCTTTGATCTTTTTTGTAGCGGGAAGGCTATAGGTGCCTTTATTCTTATCAAAGAAAACGAGCACCTTAAAGTCCTTTATGTGTATCCAGCATAATAGATCCAATATTTCGGGGGTAGGCTCTATATAGTAGTCAATAGAATTTAAAGAGTGGTTCTTATCGATTCTATTCAGAAAGTTGTCAATAAGCTTTCCAAAGCCTGTTAAGGTGCCTAGTTTGTGGTTCCTTCCCAAGGCACTGGAAATAGTTTCGTCCCTGTTGCCAAATTTGTATCCGCTGGGTTTTATCCAAAGAATATTTAATAAATGCTGCATGGCTACATTACCTAATTGATCTATAGAAATAGCCATTTGTAATAAGTATTCTCCAATGCCTATGATGCCTTTTTTATACAGGGATTGAAGTAGTCCATAGACAAAACCTAGGGGCACCGTAGCTATGAATAAAACCACGGAAATGAGGAATAATAGCATCCCTATTAAGGGATTGACCTTTTTGTCTGCTATAAAAACTTGTTTTTTAAGGATCATAGGTGTACGTTTTAAGTAATACTATTATTGTTGATTAAAGTACAGGGTTTTGTTTAATCTACATTCATTTAAATAGTGAAAAGAGTAGGTGTATTAAATGCTGATTACATAAGCTTATGGGATGAACACGGGAAAGGCTTGTTAAGCAATCGACCTTTTACATAGATTTTGCGAAAACGCTTTCGTGATCTTTAAATTTTTAGTTTGATGTTGTTATGTGGTTTTAAGTCAGGTCTTTAGTCGTGTGTTAAGAATTCTAGTAAGTGTTTCTTAATTCTTCGCTTCTTGTTGAAATTGATGGATGCTATAAATATATCTATATATTCGCTAGGGGTCTAACTAAGGTTACATGATAAGGTTTTATGTATGATAGGCTCGAAGTTTTCTAGAACGTTATTTCTAATTTTTTTTAATTCGTAATAGATGATTTATGAGAAATAATACGATAGATGAAACGAGTGTGCCCGGCAAGGAGAGCGTGTTTAAGTAAAAGTGGCTATCCTTGGAGCGGTTTTCGATGTTGATGGAAATCTTGAGCTATCCTAAGTAACAATATATTATTTTGGTCTATGGTAAGGAGGAGTAATGAGAGTTATAATTTGCTAGAATATTTCTAGACGCCTAAAGATTGATCCTATCAGAATACAGTACCTCGCAGATCAAATTTTTATAATTAAATCTATATATAAAATGAACATGATCGGGAACTGCTGGCATATATGAATTCAGTTATGCCACTTACATATGATCGTTAAAAAACAATAAATAGCTACATTTGAATGGTTTTATGTGAAAACCATGATTTTTGGTGGTTTTAATGATATATTTCACAATGATTTTACATTAATATGCCAATCCCGTTTGGGAGTATAATAGAAACAAAAACCTAGTAAATAACCATTTTAATATTTTATAAATGAAAAACTATTTTGCCTTTCTTCTATGCCTGTCCTTTATTTTATTTGTAGGATGCGACAGTAAGAAGCGGGAGGGGGAACCGCGAATATTGGTGTTTTCTAAAACCATGGGGTATAAACACGCCTCTATTCCTGCCGGAATTGCTGCCATTCAAAAATTGGGCAGCGAAAACCAGTTTGTGGTCGATACCACCAAAAATGCGGATTTATTCACCGATGAGGAACTAAAAAAATATTCTGCCATTATATTTTTGAGTACTACCGGAAATATTTTGGATGCCAAACAAGAAGCTGCTTTTGAACGGTATATTCAAGCTGGTGGTGGTTTTGTTGGTGTACATGCCGCTGCAGATACCGAGTACGATTGGAATTGGTACGGAAAATTGGTGGGTGCTTATTTTCAAAGTCACCCCCCAGGGACACCGGAAGCCGATTTTATAATCAAAGACCCTGGGTTTATAGCAACCAATATGTTTGCCGATTCTATATGGAGACGTGCCGATGAGTTATATAATTATAAGAAAATAAATTCCGATGTCCATGTGGTGATGACGGTTGATGAAAAGAGTTACAAAGGTGGTGAAAACGGATCCCATCACCCTATGAGCTGGTACCATGAGTATGATGGCGGCCGTGCTTTCTACACCGGGATGGGTCATTCGGAAGCTAGTTTTTCTGAAGAATTGTTTTTAAAGCACCTATTGGGTGGCATACAATATGCTATTGGGAAGAATGAAAAGCTTACTTATGAGAAGGCTACTTCACAGATTCCGCCAGATGCCGATCGTTTTACCAAGGAGCCTTTAAGTGTAGGCGGCTTTTTTGAGCCTACGGAAATGACCATACTTCCTAATATGGATGTGCTGGTAGCCCAAAGAAGGGGAGAGGTGATGTTGTACAAAGATGCTACTGGGGAATTGCGCCAAGTAGGATTTTTAGATGTGTACCATAAAACATTGAACACGCCAGGAGTAAACGCGGAAGAGGGGTTAATGGGAATCCAAAAAGATCCCGACTTTGCCAATAACAAATGGATATACCTCTTTTATAGTCCGTCTGGGGATAAATGGGTCAATAGGCTTTCTCGATTTAAATTTGAAAAGGATCTCCTTCAAATGGATACCGAACAGATTATCTTAGAAGTGGATAGCCAGCGCGAAATCTGCTGCCATACTGGAGGATCCATAGCTTTTGGACCCGATAATTTGTTATATCTGTCCACAGGGGATAATGCAACTCCCTTTAACGAGAAGGATGCCAAATATATAAGCAGTGGGTTTGCCCCATTGAACGATCTTCCTGGACGCGAACAATACGATGCCCAACGATCTTCAGGGAATACCAATGACCTACGAGGAAAGATATTGAGGATTAAAGTAAATGAAGATGGCTCCTATAGCATTCCTGAAGGGAATTTGTTTGCTGAGGGTACTGAAAAGACCAGGCCAGAAATTTATACCATGGGGCACCGAAATCCCTATAGGATCTCTGTAGATCCCAAGAACGGTTATTTGTATTGGGGCGAGGTAGGTCCCGATGCCAGAAATGATAGCTTGCAGACCAGGGGGCCAAGGGGATACGATGAATTAAATCAGGCGAAGGAAGCTGGGAATTACGGATGGCCCTATTTTATTGCCGATAACCAGCCATATCGTGGCTACGATTATGCTACAGGAAAAAGCGGAGCGGCATTTGACCCCGAGAATCCGATCAACGATTCTAAAAACAACACAGGGCTTAGGGAACTTCCCAAGGCCATGCCGGCTTATGCTTATTACCCTTATGTAGAATCTCCGGAATTTCCACAACTGGGCACAGGGGGAAGAAATGCCATGGCGGGGCCCACTTATTATTCCGATAACTATTCTGGAGAAAATGCATTGCCCGAATATTATGACGGGAAGATTTTTGTATACGACTGGATAAGGGGCTGGATGAAAGCCGTTAGCTTATTTCCAAATGGGGATTTTAACAAAATGGAGCCCTTTGCCGACCAAATCAAATTAAACAACCTTATAGATATGGAAGTGGCACCAGACGGAAGGATATACCTTTTGGAATACGGTAGCGGATGGTTCTCTAAAAATGATAATTCGGCTCTTAGTTTTATCAACTATAATGGAGGGAACCGTGCTCCGTTGGTAGATAATATGACAGTAGATATTACCTCTGGCAAATTGCCTCTTGCCATAAAGGCATCGGTAACCGCCGGAGATCGTGAGAATGATAAGATGACTTATTTGTGGGATCTTGGCAACGGAGAGACTAAAGAAACTACCGTACCGGAAATATCCTATGTCTTTGAGGAGGCGGGAGATTACTTTATTTCTGTGGAAGTGAAGGACAGTAATAATGCCTCCGCTAAGAGCAATGCTGTTTCCGTAGTGGCGGGGAATTCTAGACCCTTGGTAAGCATCGACTTAAAGGGTGGCGATGCTTCTTTTTTTAGGCCTGGTGTACCGGTAAAGTATCAGGTTACGGTGAGCGACCCTGACGGTTCGCCGATTAAAGCGGAGAATATTTTTGTTTCTGTAGATTATTTGGAAAGTATGGATGAGGCGTCCCTTTCCCTCGGTCATCAAGAGGTGTCAGCTGCCGTAACAGGTAAAGCACTTACCCAGGCCTTGGACTGTAGAACCTGTCATAAGGAGCTTGAGAAATCTATAGGCCCAATGTACAAAGAGATTGCAGAAAAATATAAAATGGATAAACAGGCGGCTGCATACCTTCAGGGAAAGATTATTTCTGGTGGTAGTGGTGTATGGGGAGAGGTAACCATGCCTGCCCATCCTAAAATGACCCAGGATGAGGCTAGGCAGATTACGGCCTATATCCAATCTTTGGCAGATACTGGCGTAAAACAAAAATCCTTGCCGGCGAAAGGAACAATAGTGCCCTCGGCAGCGCATAAAGGAAACGTTATGGTAATCACAGCCTCCTATACCGATCAGGGAGAGAACAATGTAAAACCATTAACGGGAACAGCCTCGGTAGTGTTAAACGGAAAAAAATCTGATGCTTCTAAATAGGCAACCAAGGCAGTTGTTAAAAATATGAAGTAGTTGAGGTGTGTTTTGTTGAAGAAAAAAACGACCGATCCAGGAACTGTTATAGTTCATTGGGTCGGTCGTTTATATTAGGAAAAGTAGCTTTTGGGGTGGAACCAAGAATCTATTGGTTCATCCAATTTTTAAATTCTGGCGATTTTGCCCTGCTGACTACAATTTTTTCTGGGGACGGTGGATTAACGTTGACGATAAGCTTGCCGTTAAAATATTGCTTTATCCCGCTAATGGTATCCCTTTTTACGATAAACTGACGGTTTAGCCTAAAGAACTCCGAGGGGTTCAGATCGCTTTCCAAATCCTCCAGATTTTGCTCCATGATATAGGTCTGATTGTCATTGGTGACCGCTTTAACAATACCGGTATCAATGTACAGATAGGCAATGTTTTCTGTTTTTAACGGAATTAACTCATCCCTATGCGGTACCAAATACATGGATTTATAGGTCGTTTTTTTGGTGTTCATTAAATTTAAAAGTCCGGTTACCTGGTCGTTGTACAGGCCTTTTCCTTTAAATTGGCCCTTGTATTGTTCCAGGCTAGATGCCAGTTCGTCCTCGTCTATAGGTTTTAATAGGTAGTCAATACTATTTACCTTAAAGGCCTGTAGGGAGTATTGATCATAAGCAGTAGTAAAGATTATTGGCGCTTCTATTTTGATGGAATCGAAAATTTCAAATGAAAGACCATCGGCCAAATGAATATCCATAAAAACTAGGTCTGCCTCATGGTTTTTAGAAAAATAGGCAATCGAAGCCTTTACCGAATCTAAAACGGCCAATATCTCAATGGAATCTTCTAAATTTTTTAGCAAAAAGGCAAGGTTTTCACTTGCCGCTAATTCGTCTTCTACAATTACAACCTTCATAGCATTTTGTTCAGTGGGAGTTTTACACGGAAAAATTCATTCTTTCTGTCTATTACAATTTGTTGCTTTCTAATCATGTAATAGCGTTTGTATAAATTTAAAAGACCGTTTCCGGTACCTTCGGCCAAAGTGGTCCTTATCCTGACCTTGTTTTCTACATAGATAGATTCGTTCTTAGAGTAAATAATGACCTTTAATGGATTGGTCTCCGAAATCTCGTTGTGTTTTACGGCGTTCTCTACCAATAACTGCAGTGCCAAGGGAGGAATTTTCCGCTCTAAATATTTTTCGTCAATATTTATTTCTGTTTGAAAACGGTCTCTATACCTTGTTTTTATTAAATAAATATAGCTTTCTAAAAATTTAAGCTCGTCTTTTAGCTGGACCAGGTCCCGATCTCCGCTCTGTAATATATAACGGTACATGAAGGACAACTTTTTTACGAACATGGTGGCCTCCTTATTGTCACGGATAAGGTAATTGAGCGAATTTAGAGAATTGAAAAGAAAGTGGGGATTTATCTGATTTTTTAGAGCCGTAAGTTCATTTTCAAGGTTTTGTTGTTTTAAATATTCGTTTTCTAAAATATTTTCGCGCTGTATGATTTGGAGGCGTAGGATTCTAGAAATAAACAAAATGATGATGTGGACTATGATAAAAATAAAAATCACAAATCCCGCTTCTCTGTCGGAAATTGTCTTTTCTACAAAATAGGGATATATATAACTAAAAATGGAGGCTGATGTGATGAGTATAGTCAAATTAACCAAAAACCGTATGCCCAAATCAATCCACTTCTTCTTACTTCGGATGTTATATATCCAATTAGTGTTAAATTGTAACGCGGTCCATGAGAAAAGGAAGAAAAACAATAGTTTTAAAACTAGATCGTTAAAGAGGTCTCTGGAGAAAAGTTCATCGGACAACCAAACAGACTTAAATAGGGAGAGGGTCAAGGGTAGCGTTATCAATACGGATATGAGAATCGCAATCTTGGAAATTTCCTGTAATTTAACCTGTTTTAATCGCTGCATATTTATATTATAATTTTTTAAAGATACCGTTTTAAAGTAAAATTTGGGTGATCTGTAACTTCGTTTACATTCTTATTGAAAGGAATTGTAAAATGTTAGGTTTTCTGGTTTTGATAATCCCGAAATAGGAGTGTCTTTAACCAATAGCAATGGAATGGGGCAACAGTGTATTTTAGTTCCATGTTCTCGGAAGTTGTCGGTCTATTAGGAGTCTTCGGTAGGATTCTATAGAGCGCTAAAAAAAAGTAAAGCCCCTGGCAAATTGCCAAAGGCCTAACAAAATTAACTAACCTATTAACTAATCATTACTTGGTGTAAGGGTCAAATCCTTTAGGAAGGTAGTGAAGGACGTCAAAACCAAGGTCAATTTCTTCTTCCAGTTCTTCTACTTTGATATCGTTAAGATCAAGTTGCGGTTTCGAATAAGGGTTAAAACCTATGGGAAGGTATTTTGATGTATCAAAATCCAGCACAATTTCCTCTTCTATTTCCACTAGCACTATGGTATTAAGATCAAGTTGTGGTTTCGCATAAGGATTAAAACCTATTGGAAGATATTTTGTAGTGTCAAAATCCAGCACAATTTCCTCTTCTATTTCTACTAGAACTATGTCGTTAAGATTAAGTTTCGAGGAGGTATAAGGGTTAAAACCTAGTGGAAGGTATTTTGTTGTGTCAAAATCCAAAACAACTTCTTCCTCTTCCTCAATTACATTAATTTCATTAAGGGAAAGACTTCTAATAGCCTCATCTTTTAATAATGCATCTTCAAAAAGACTATAGGTTTCTGTTGGTGTCAATAAAGTAGGGCAAGGGCCATCTGTATTTTCACAATTATTTGTTACGTTAAAGGATAGTAATAGAAAAGAAACTATCCCAGCTCCGAGTATTAGATTTATTTTTTTCATGTCCTTTATTATTTAATCTGATTCTTAGTATTTGTTTCAGGTACAAAGATATTATGGGAATCGGGTATTTTGGGGAGTATTTGGGTGAACCGTGCATAAACGCAAGTGAAACGTACTAGGAAAAAGTTGAACTGTATTTGGGGATTATAAGGAAAGGAAAAAAAGAGGGTTTTTGGTCTAGTAAGTCTCGATATCTAAGATGTGATAGTGTTTTAATTGTCTGATATCTAGTGATAAGGGTTGGTGTAGAGGTTCCTGTGGGAAAACGTTCCGGGACAAGAAGTTGATGGGGTGGATTAGGGGCATAGGCGATCCTGTTGGTTCGTTTTTATGTTAAAAACAAGGAACGCCCACTAGCGTTATTTTATATTAATGTATATGGTATTAAATGGCTCTTTGGACTACTTCAAAAACCTTATTGCCGTCGCATTTCAGTGTTTTGGACGGGTATTTTAAAATTAAGGCGTAGTCATGGGTGGCCATAAGAATGGTTCTTCCATTTTGATTGATGTCTTGGAGTACTTTCATGATTTCTACACTGGTCTGTGGGTCTAAGTTCCCAGTGGGTTCGTCGGCTAAAATTAAATCTGGATCGTTTAGAAGGGCCCGGGCAATAGCAATTCGCTGTTGTTCACCACCAGAAAGTTCATGAGGGAATTTAAAACCCTTGGTTTTCATGCCTACCTTGTCCAGAACCTCTTCTATTTTAGCGGTCATCAGGCTGGTGTCTTTCCACCCGGTCGCCTTTAGTACAAAGAGCAGGTTGTTGTTCACATTACGGTCTGGAAGTAATTTGAAATCTTGGAAGACGACGCCTAGTTTTCTTCGTAAATAAGGGATGTCTTTTTCCCTAAGTGTTTTAAGGTCAAAGTCTACAATATTCCCACTGCCTTCCCGTAATGGAAGGTCGCCATATAAGGTTTTCATTAAGCTGCTCTTTCCGCTACCAGTTTTCCCGATAAGATATACAAATTCACCCTTTTTTATCTCCAGGCTTATGTCGTTAAGTACTAAATTTTCTCCCTGAAATACGGCTACATCCGTGAGTTGCAAAATGTTTTCGCTCATAATTTTAAATGTTGATATAAATGTAATAAGTTCCTGCTGAAATAAAAGAATTCTACTGAATAATTCTTTTACTTTACACATACTTGAGAACCATTTTTATCGTTCTTGGGTTTATTAGGGGAATTCTTAACTATTAGAGAACATTATGCTAAGAAAAAAAACCGCTGTAATGCTGTGTGTTGTTGGGTCTATATTTTACGGTAGGGCTCAAGAATCCAAAATTTACACCCACGACCAAAAGGATTATCAAAAGGCAGTGGCGTTGTACAATAATCACCAGTATCAAGCAGCTCAGACTATTTTTGAAAAGGTAAAGAACAACTCCAGGGATATGGAGATGCAAGCCAACAGTGCTTACTATGCCGCCAATGCTGCCATTAGGCTCAATCAGCTAGGGGCCGATAGGCTTATGGAAGATTTTGTAGAGGGACATCCTACCTCTACCAAACGAAATACGGCCTATATGGATGTGGCCGATTATTATTTTGAGACCGGGAAATATCCCAACGCTTTAAAATGGTATTCTAAAGTAGAAAAGGGAGCCCTGTCCAGAAAGGAA
This sequence comes from Arenibacter sp. 6A1, assembly GCF_012272855.1. Classification (GTDB taxonomy): domain Bacteria; phylum Bacteroidota; class Bacteroidia; order Flavobacteriales; family Flavobacteriaceae; genus Arenibacter. Next base: position 26,067 of record NZ_JAAXCQ010000012.1, read on the forward strand.
ACCGAGCGTTTTAATTTTAATATGGGTTACTGTTTGTTTTCTACCAAGAAGCCAAAAGAAGCAGAGCAATATTTTAATCTGGTGACTACCTCAGTAGCTTATGGGGCACAAGCCAAATATTATATGGGCTATATCGCTTATGAACAAGACGATTTTGCCGGGGCTACCCAACGTTTCGATCAGATCATAGACCAAGATATTTTGGAAGAAAAACTTTCTTACTATCAGGCCGATATGAATTTTAAACTGGGCAATTTTTATGAAGCCATTGCCTTGGCTAAAAAACAACTGGCCAAAGCAGACCGAACGGAACTTTCCGAACTCAATAAAATTATTGGGGAAAGCTATTTCAACCTAAAACAATATGGGAATGCCATCCCTTATTTGGAGGAGTACAAAGGGAAAAAGGGAAAATGGAACAATACCGATTATTATTTATTGGGATATAGCCATTACCAACAAGGGGAATATGCCAAGGCGGTACAGCAATTCAATAAAATAATTGATGGGAACAGCAGTGTTTCTCAAAATGCCTACTACCATTTGGCAGAATGCTATCTTAAAATAGATAAAAAGCAAGAAGCCTTAAATGCCTTTAGGAATGCTTCCCAAATGGATTTTAGTGCTGACATACAAAAGGACGCCAACCTTAATTATGCTCGCCTTAGTTATGAAATAGGAAATGCCTACGAAAGTGTTCCAAAGGTGTTGACAGATTATTTGGAAAAATATCCGAACGATAAAAATAAGGAAGAAATGCAGGCGCTTTTGGTAGACTCCTATATTACGTCCAAAAATTTCAAGGGAGCCTTAGAACTTTTAGAAAAAAATAGAAATTATGCCAGTAAAGCTACCTATCAAAAGGTTGCTTATTACAGAGGGGTAGAACTTTATATTGACAACAATTTTGAAGCGGCTTCCGAGGTTTTTGAAAAATCGTTGGACAATGCCGAAAATGCTTCCTTTAAAGCAAGGGCAAGTTATTGGAAGGCCGAAGCGGACTATGCCAATAACCGCTATGAAGATGCCTTGGCGGCATATCTAGAATTTAAACAAAATGCTGCGGCCAAAACAACCTCTGAATATAAGGACCTCGATTATAATTTAGCCTATACCTATTTTAAATTGAGGGATTACAACAACGCCATTACCTATTTTAATCGTTATGGCGAGTCTACGGCTACCGATGCCGCTAAACTTCAGGATTCCTATTTGCGTTTAGGGGATAGCTATTTTGTAAGCAGTAAATATTGGCCGGCATTGGAAACCTATAACAAGGTCATTGCAGCAAACGGTCCGGAAAAAGATTACGCTGCTTTTCAGAAGGCGCTTTGTTATGGATTTATAGATAGGGGAGCAACAAAAATTGAGGAACTCGAAAAGTTTATTTCCAGATATCCCAATTCTAAGCTAAATGACGATGTATTGTTTGAGCTAGGTAATTCCTATGTGCGCGAAAACAATATAGAAAAGGGGCTGCAAAGCTATGACAAACTAATCCAGAATTACAAGGGGAGCTCTTTGGTGCCCCAGGCGATGTTGCGTCAAGGCTTAGTACATTATAATGCCAACAGGAATGAGCAGGCCTTGGCAAAATTTAAGACTGTGGTTCGCGATTATGCCAATACCCAAGAAGCACTACAGGCGGTGACTACCGCCAAACTTATTTATGTAGACCTTGGAAGGGTGAACGAATATGCCCAATGGGTACAAGGATTAGATTTTGTAGCTGTTACCGATGTAGAATTGGATAACGCGACCTTTGAATCGGCAGAAAAGCAATTCATGGAAGGTAAAAATGACGCTGCTATCAAAGGTTATGAAAGCTATCTTAAGGAATTCCCCAATGGGCTGAATACCTTGAAAGCTAATTTTAACTTGGCGCAATTATATTTTGGTAAAAACGATAAAGATAGGGCATTGCCATACTTTAAGAAGGTGGCCGATAATGCCGGAAATGAATATACAGAACAGGCACTGACAAGGGTTTGCGAAATATATGTGGGTAAGGACGATTATCTGACGGCTATCCCATATTTGAAGCTTTTGGAAGCCAAAGCAGAAATACAACAGAACGTTACCTTTGCCCAATCAAATTTAATGAAAGGGTATTACGAGCAGTCGAATTACGATAAGACTATTGAATATGCCGGAAAGGTATTAGCGACTTCCAAAATTGATGATCGTATTAAGAGCGACGCTCATATAATGATTGCCAGATCGGCTATTAAAACCAATAACGAGCCAAAAGCCCAAAAGGCTTATGGTGAGGTGTTAAAAATAGCAAAAGGGGCCTTGGCGGCAGAAGCATTGTATTACGATGGCTATTTTAAAAATAAAGCAGGGGATTACGAGGGGTCTAACCTCGCCGTGCAGAAATTGGCCAAAGATTATGCAGGCTATAAGGAGTGGAGTGCCAAAGGATTAATACTGATGGCCAAAAACTTTTATGCCCTTGGTGACGCTTTTCAAGCAACCTATATTTTGGATAGTGTGATTTCTAATTTTTCAGAATTTCCTAAAATTGTAGAAGAAGCTAAACGAGAGTCGTCCGTTATGAAGGCCAAAGAAGCAAAACGCAATTCTTCCGTAAATCCTCAAGGAAATTAAAAATTCCCAGTAAAAAGAACAGTATATGCACAAGCACATAAAAATAACCCTATTTTCTATTGTTGGTTTTCTGCAGGTCGGTTTGGCCCAAGAGGACGAAAAAAAAGGTATCGGTACAGAAACTGTAACCGTAGTAAAGGCCTATGCGCCTACTATTTCCGATGCTTTTAAGATAAAGTCTGTTCCAAGTTTAAACGATTCCTTGGCACTACAGAAAAAACCGATTACCTATAGCATTTTCTCCGTACCGGTTGCTTCTACTTTTACGCCTAGTAAAGGGAAGGCAACGGCGGTAAAAAGGACACCGGCCCCAAAATTGTTTAATTCCTCGGCAACAATAGGCCTAGGGAATTATAACAATGCCTTGGCAGAGTTCTTTGCTAGTAATGCCTTCAATAGGGACGAACGATTAGATGTTGGATTAAACCACTTTTCGTCTCGCGGAAATATAAAAGGTACCGCCTTGGACAATGATTTTTACAACACCAAGTTAAACGCCGATTATTCTAAAGTTGGAAGAGATTTTAAATGGGGAGCCAATATAGCGGCACAGCATCAGTTATATCATTGGTACGGCATTAAAAACGGCTATTATACCGAAGAGACGGTTAATAGTATGGATGTGAAACAAAACTACTTTAATGTGGAAGCAGGCGGGTACCTGTCCATGGAAAATAATTTCTTTAAACGTGCCGATGTATTGGTAAGACGTTTTTGGGATGCTACCAATTCTGGCGAAAACAGAGCCGTGTTTAAGCCCGTTTTCGAAATCCCGGTGTCCGAGGAAGTGTTGACCTTTAAAGTAAAGGCCGATTATGTAGGGGGTAGTTTTAAAAATGAAACCGTAAGTTCTGAAACCAATGATGGCCAAATCGATTATTCCTTTTTACAGGCAGGAATTAATCCGAGCCTTAAAATTTCGGACGATCAATTTAGTTTGAATTTAGGGTTAAATGTGGTCTATGGCTTGGATATGGAGCTTAGTGAGAACAATTTTTATATTTATCCAACGGTGACGGCTTCCTATAAATTGATGGAAGAAATGGCCATTGCTTATGGAGGTATAGAGGGCGATCTGAAACAGAACTCATTTCATGGCTTTGTAGCCGAAAACCCTTATGTTTCCCCAACCTTGTCCATTCAGCCTACCGATCAACAATACGATGCTTATATTGGCCTTAAAGGGCAATTATCGCCAAACTTTAGTTATAATATCAAGGGGTCCTATATGGCAGAAAATAGAAAGCCTTTGTTTATTCACAATGCGGAAAACACGGCTAGAAATGACGACAAGAGTTATTACTATGGGAATACCTTCCAATTGTTTTATGACGATGTAAAAACCTTAGGTCTCTTTGGGGAAATGCATCTAGCGGTTAATAATAATTTTACCTTGGGCGTCAATGCCGAGGTGTACGATTACGATACAGAAACCGATAACCCGGCATGGAACTTGCCTAGCCTTACCGCTTCCTTGTTTATGGATTACCAAATAGGGGAGCAATGGTTTATGGGAGCCAATATCTTTTATGTAGGCGAACGAGACGACTTATATACGGTGGCGGCTGCTGGTGCAACAGTAGAAGAATTTGCTACTACAGCAGTGACCTTGGACGGGTATATTGATGTGAATGCGCATTTGGGATACCGTATCAATAATCAACTGTCGGTTTTTGCAAAAGCCAATAATATTACCAATAACACTTATATGCGTTGGGACAACTACCAGGTGCAAGGATTTCAGGTGTTGGCCGGGGCTACTTTTAAATTCGATCTTTAATCCCATTATACTGCTTATATCCCCGAAACCTTGCTGAAGAAGGGGTTTCGGGGATTTTTTTTTGCCCATGAGAAGGCTCCCGGTTTTATGGCACTAATATTACTGGTGCAATGGTAGGATACTCGGTTTTCTAAGATGTCATTTCTTCCTTGTACGACCCTTGATCGAAGCTTTAATGTGTTGGATTTTAGGGACAATACTATAAAAATTCGATGTGATTAATTCTGGTTGTCGAATGAAAACAGGCGCTAAGGCCTTATTTTATTATGATTTCATTATGATAAAAAGTGTTAAAAATTTGTAGGGTAATATGGTATTGTAATTCAAACTTTTGGGCTATCTTTGAGTAATAACGAGTAATTAATTTTAAATTTTAGTAATGGGTAAAGGAACAGTAAAATTTTTCAACGACGCCAAAGGGTTTGGATTTATCGTAGAAGAAGGATCAAGTAAAGAGCATTTTGTGCACATCTCTGGTTTAATAGACGAAATTCGTGAAGGCGATGTCGTTGAATTTGAACTACAGGACGGTAAAAAAGGATTAAATGCAGTTAACGTAAGAGTTATCTAAATAAATACCTTTTAAAAACTTAAGAATTAAGACCGTCTACAAAGGCGGTCTTGTTTTTTTTGGTCTATTCTTAAAAGCTACAAATATTTTACAAGCTTAGTATCTATCTCTTTTAAATGCTATTTTTAAGTATTTAAAAACAATTCGGCCGATTCAAAACAAGGTAGGGCTTACGATATCTAATTAGAGATTTATAGAGGTCTTACCGTATTCATAAAAACTAAACCCTTAAAAAATGAAGGATCCCATAGTGTCTTCCCATTGGCTTAAAGAAGAGTTAAACAATCCAAATTTGGTTATTTTAGATGCGAGTCAACCAACCAATATAGGAGGTATAACATCCGATTTCGATTCCCTACAAATTAAAGGAGCTCGGTTTTTTGATTTAAAGAATAGTTTTAGCGATAAGAACAGTCCATATCCCAATATGTTGCCAAGCGAGGAACAGTTCCAAGCAGAAAGCAGAAAATTAGGCATCAATTCGGATAGTATTATAGTGGTATACGATAACCTTGGGGTGTATACCAGTCCTAGAGTCTGGTGGATGTTTAAAACTATGGGGCACGATGCCGTTTTTGTGCTCGATGGAGGTCTTCCCCAATGGAGCCAAGATGGATATGAGACGGAAGAAAAAATAGATCACCCTTCTCTAGATGGGAATTTTAAGGCCAGGATACGACCAGAAATGGTGAAGGACTTTCAGTTTGTTAAAGCCAATATTGTGGATAATAATGCCCTGGTGATCGATGCACGGTCTAGTGGCCGGTTTAATGGAACGGCACCTGAACCTAGAAAAGACCTCAGAAGTGGTAGTATTCCAAATTCCGTGAATATACCCTATGAGGAAGTGTTGGAAGAGGGGAAGTATAAATCTAAAAAAGCATTGCAGAAATTGTTTCAGGAAAGAAATATCAACGATCAACCCTTGGTTTTTAGTTGCGGATCTGGAATAACAGCCTGTATAGTGCTTTTGGCAAGCGAACTAATTCAGGAAAATAAGAAATCGGTCTATGATGGTTCATGGACAGAATGGGCCCAGTTAGAAAACTAAAAAGAGTTTAAAAATATCCGTTGTATGAATCGGTTTATAGCTAAAATACTCCCTAAATCTGAAAAATTATTAAGATTGGAAAATATTTTATAACTTATAGAACATCACTTTTTTAACCCCACCTACAGCGTTAAAAAGTTAATGACATTTAGTATCATAAACTGAACTTAAATTCACAATTATGAAGAATGTTTTAAAAGTTATCGGGGTGTTTATATTACTTTCTCTCTTGGTGGTAGCCATCGCATTACTTTATCTTTATTCGGATATGGTGTTGATTTCTAGCTAAAAACCCGGAGGGTTATAAGTTGTCTATATTTTCCTTAAGGGACAACTTTTTTAGAACGCCAGTGCATTTGATTAACAAAGAAACTCATGGACACCTCATTTATAGGTGTTTTATGGTAGCATCGAAATGGCAAATCTTAACTTTTATACGTAAAACGAAGTTTTTTTCAATAGTTTATACTTCTTTAAATACAGGATTCATGTGTTATATAGGCAAATGAAGTGATATGTCGTAATATAGAACTAAAAATAAACAAGATGATAGATCAAGGCCAACCGGTAATTGTCGAAGAAGTCTACCATGCCTCTATAGACAAGGTATGGCAGGCTATAACAGCATTAGATAAAATGTCCCTATGGTTTTTTGAAAACATTCCCGCCTTTACACCAGAAGTTGGATTTAAAACTCAGTTTGAGGTAGTGTCAGATCAAAAGGTGTTTTTGCATCTGTGGGAAATACTCGAAGTAGTTCCTATGAAAAAGCTGGTTTGTAACTGGCAATACGGGGGTTATCCGGGGGATTCGGTGGTAAGCTTCGAATTATTTCAGCAACAAGACAAAACCAAATTAAAACTCACTCATTACGGTATTGAAAGTTTTCCATCGGCGATTCCCCAATTTACTAGAGAGAGTGGTATTGCTGGATGGGAATATTTTATAAAAGGCAGGCTCAAAGAATTCTTAGAAACGACGAACAGTAACTAGGCTTAACTTTTACGCTTCCTCATCTTTTTATCTTTACCAATTCTAACAATAATCAGTTGTTAAATAATTGTTGTTCCGTAATCTAATTTTAATAGAAAGCGCAAAAAGACTTTCTTTTGAGATTAAAAAACCCCTATTATTTCTTACCTTAGAGTACTTCCCTCTTTTATGAACAACAGTCTGTAAGCCTATATTCCCTTATGGAGCTAGAGTGTGGGCTACATACTGTCTAAAAATCAGAATATGAAAACAGTACATGCCTATGCAGCCAGTGAAGCTGGCGGAAAACTTAGTCCTTTCACCTATGAACTTCCCAAAATAGAGGCTGACCAAGTAGATATAAAGGTTCATTATTGCGGAATTTGTCATTCAGATTTAAGTATGGTCAATAATGATTGGGGAATGTCTCAATATCCATTGGTTCCTGGCCATGAGGTTATCGGCGAGGTCATGGCTATTGGTGGGGCCGTAAATAATTTAGCTGTCGGAGATTTAGTAGGGGTGGGCTGGAATGCCAATTCCTGTATGCATTGTAATCAATGTATGGGAGGTGATCACCATCTATGTACTACCGTTGAAGGGACCATAGTAGGGAGGCATGGCGGTTTTTCCGATTATATAAGGACACATTGGTCTTGGGCGATACAATTGCCTAAGGGAATTGATTTAAAAAAAGCAGGACCGCTTTTATGTGGGGGGATTACCGTTTTTAACCCTATTCTTTTGGCCGGCGTGAAGGCCACGGATCGGGTAGGGGTCATTGGGATAGGAGGCTTGGGACATATGGCCTTAAAATTCTTGAATAAATGGGGGTGCGAGGTGATCGCCTTTAGTTCTAATCCTAAAAAAAAGAAGGAGATCTTGGCCATGGGAGCCACCCAAGTAATCAATTCTACAGATCCTAAGGAATTGGAGGGGATTGCAGGAAGTCTAGATTTTATATTAAATACCACCAATGTAAGTTTAGACTGGAATTCGTATTTAACAAGCTTGGCCCCCAAAGGGACCTTATATACGGTTGGGGCAGTATTGGAGCCCATGGCCATACCCGCTTTTTCCCTGATCATGGGCGAAAAATCGGTTACTGGGAGTCCCACAGGAAGTCCGGCAGCCATTCGGAAGATGTTAGAATTCTGTACCCGTCATGATATATACCCCATTGTAGAAGAATTTCCATTATCGCAGGTAAATGAGGCTATGGAGCATTTGGAAAAGGGAAAGGCGAGGTTTCGGATAGTTTTAAAAGTAAAATGAAATGAGTATGACCGATAACTGTTCCCATTTATGCATTCAACTAGGTGAATTAGATATGACCGCTACAAAGCAAAAATAGCTACCAATGAAAATAAATATTTTCAGAATGGTTATGGGCTGCTAGTGCTCTCTTTAAAATTCTAAAAAAAAGTCATATCAGGTCGCTATTGTAGCCCTGTCTTGTCATTTTTCCTTCTGTTAAGTTTCTATCCTTTTTGGCAATACTTGATAAAAATCCTTAAAACTTCATAAAAAATCGATAGTTATACGTATATTTTACCCTTGTTATTGAAGTATATGTAACTACTGGTCAAAAAAAACTATTAGGCCTGACCCATTGTTTTTGTAAGTACCTTAAAATTTTTAACGATAGATGAAAAAAATCTTTACAATTTTGCTGCTTTCCACCCTTTTCTACGGGTGTAAATCCAATTCTAAAACCACAACGGACGACTGGACCTATTTGTTTGATGGACGTACTACCGAAGGCTGGCGCGCCTACAATGGAGATGCCTTGCCACCAGGATGGGTAGCCAAGGATGGGGTCTTAACTTTTGATACGGAATTAGGACTAGAGCAAAATTACAAGGGAGGGAAAGACATTATTTACGGCCTTGAAGAATTTGATAATTTTGAATTTTACGTAGAATGGAAACTGCCAAAGGGTGGAAATAGTGGAATTTTTTACCATTTAAAGGAGGGGATACCCAATACCCCACCGTCGAGGATTTCGCCAGAATACCAGCTTATTGACGACGCCAACTATGCCAAAATACACGACCTTACCGACTACAATCTAAGTCTTGGGAATACCGAAAATCCAGAAGAATTACAGCCTTTACAACAAACAGCCTCCGATTATGCCATGCATACGGCAGATCCTAAGGAAAAAGTTCTACACCCGGTAGGGGAGTGGAATACCACTAAAATCGTATTTACACCAGAGCGGGTAGAGCATTGGTTAAATGGGAGAAAAGTATTGGAGTTTGTGCCATGGTCCAAGGATTGGTATGAGAAAAAGAATTTTGGGAAATGGAAGAATGCCCCCGACTATGGCCGCTTTAAAACCGGGTATATTGGCTTCCAAGACCACTCTAGCCCTATATGGTTTAGAAATATTAAAATAAGAAGAATAAAAAATTAAAGGAAGGCTAGGGGTAGCGGTTTTTCGACACCATATACAACAGCGCCTAGGTTTTAAAAAACATACGAATATAAAATACCTAATAACCAGATGAAAAAAAGAGATTTTCTTAAAAGTACCGCTGCATTGGCGACGGTAGCCTTATTACCAGGGTCTGTGTGGTCAATGACCAATAATAAACGCCTTAGGGTTGTACAAATAGGGGTTTCCAGTATGGGGGCTGCCGATTTAGAGGCTATTTCCTCTCATGAGCTTGTAGATATTGTGGCACTTTGCGATGTAGATTCCAATGCATTGGCAGCCGCCAAAAAGTTGCATCCAAATGCAAAAACATATGCCGATTACAGGCTTCTTTTTAGTGAAATGGGCAGTGATATCGATGCTGTAGTGGTTTCTACACCAGATCATACCCATGCCCCGGCCTCTATGATGGCTATGGATATGGGAAAAGCTGTCTACTGTCAAAAACCGCTGACCCATCACGTTTCCGAGGCTAGGGCCATGAGGAAATTGGCGGCAGAGAAAAACTTAGTGACCCAAATGGGGATTCAGGTACATTCTTTTTACGACTATAAATTGGCCACCTTGCTGATACAGTCCGGGATCATTGGAAAAGTAAAAACAGTAAGGGCATGGTCGCCAAAGAACTGGGGCTACGACGGACCAGCACCTCAAGGATCGGATCCGGTTCCGGAACATCTAGACTGGAACCTGTGGTTGGGAACATCGGCAGAAAGACCTTATAAAGAAGGGGCATACCATCCTGGAAATTGGCGAAAAGTATTAGACTATGGTTGTGGAACTTTAGGGGATATGGGAGTGCATATTTTTGATACCCCCTACAATGCCCTAGCCTTGGATGTGCCTAGAACCATAAAAAATAGCTGTAGACAACCAACAGGCTTTGGATTCCCGGAAGAGAACGTCGTAACCTACGAGTTCCCGGGAACCAAGTATACCGCAGAAACTTTAAAATGGGTTTGGTACGACGGAAAGAATGCGCCTTTAAAGCATAAAGATTTAAAACTGCCCAACAATGAAAAGCTGCCAGAACAAGGAGCCATGTTTATAGGTGAAAAGGGACGCTTGTTACTGCCTCACTTTATGGAATTGCCAAGGCATATTGTCGATGGGAAATACCAAGAGCTCGATGTGACCGAATTAGAACGCAGTGGGAAAATCGGGGCTCCTTTGAGAGATTACGACAAGGAAGGAAAAATGCACTACCATCAGTTTGTAGATAGCTGTTTGGGCAAGGATGAGTGCAGCGCGCCATTCTCTTATTCGGCCAGACTGACAGAAACAATTCTCTTAGGGGTAATTGCCGGTCGTTTCCCGAATAAAACATTGCACTGGGACAATAAAACCGCTCAGTTTTTAGAGCCGGAAGCCAATAAGTTTTTAGATGCCCCGTATAGGGATTTCTAAACAGCCATTGCCCGGTTCAGAAAATAAGTATCAAGATAAAGTGAAACCCTTGCCTGTCCACGGATAATACCGTGGAAGGCAAGGGTTTTTTTATGGAATCGGGGCAGAACGGGGCTTTGATGAATCCATGCCTAGTAGATGAACTGCTACCGCTACGCTCCATGTGTGTGTATTTTGCGTTAGGGACCGAAGCGGCATCCCCGCAGCAGCGCAAGGGATATAGCAAAGGGCCCGACCGACGCAGGAGGGAACGCCCAAGTTATTTTTTCTATACCTATAAAAATTAGGCATAGACGTTACTTTATGCCGATTATCAATACTTCAATTATGTAAGTAAGTGACCTTAAAAAATCGGAAAAATCTCGTTTTATTTTTTTATATTGTAGTAGCTGAAGTTATGGTGAAAAAGATATGGGGAGACGGTAGATTGAGAGGTTGTGCCGCCTTAATTGTTTAAAAATAAAAAGGTGTAAAATGGAAAAAGTAGCGTTGCGATCAAAAATAATAAGGACGGAAAATGAGCTTTCCGATTTAAATAACGAATTGTCCAGAGAACAGTTGGAAGAAGTTAGGCTGCTGAAAAAAATGGATGAATTTAAGTGGAACACGGCTAAAGCGATCTCCACGACCGCTGTGCATACTCAGGACAGACAAAAACAATCCTGCGCCATTCAACTTCATAGGGTAGCCCGAAGTATCCGGGAGTTGTCCCAAAAAATAATGGTTAAGGAAAAGGAACTGAGAAATTTTATACGCCATATGGAAACGGTACAGAAGCGTCTAGTCGTTCTTTAAAGATTTAATACCATAAAAAGAACATGGGAAGGAGCCGATAGAACCTTCGTTGGATGCAGTCTTAACAGCTAAATTAGTTATAAGTCTTTTAATAACAATTTCTTGTAAGAATAAAAGAAGTAAACTAGGAAAAAGTGAAGCTGCTATAATTTGTTAAAATTAATTAAAAAAGCATATTTTTTTTTGACGTACCTTCGTAAAAAAATTAATGTCTATAGAACGTAAAGTTAAAGAAATAGAACGTTTATTTGGTCGCTTAGAGGAAGATATTGCGACCTTTCAGTCAGAATCCTCCCTATCTTGTAAAGCAGGTTGTGGCAAATGCTGTAACCATCCTGAAATAAATGCGTCCCCATTAGAATTTTTGCCTTGGGCATTCCATCTCTTTTTAAACGGAGATCCCCTAGCAGTGTTGGAAGAATTAAATGCAGGGAAATCTGCGGTCTGCCATCTTTATAAGCCTGTTTCCGTAATAGAGAAGGAAAATGGCAGTTGCAGTGAATATAAATATCGTGGATTAATTTGTCGCCTTTTTGGGTATGGTGCCAGTAGGGATAAATTGGGAGAACTGCGGTTGGTGACTTGTAAAATTATCAAAGAAAATCAGAAAGAGAGCTTTGAAAAAACAGTTGAAGCGATGAAGAAAGGTCTCTATGTGCCTATTTTTACCGATTATTACATGCATCTTAATCAAATAGACTTTAGATTAGGGAATACCATTGTGCCTATTAACAAAGCTATGAAAATAGCGATCGAAGAAGTATTGCATTATTATGCGTACCGACCGTTGCCAGAAGGCCATAAAACTACAGCTTAAAATAAAAGAATTTCTATAGGGGCATTCTGCCCCTATAGAAGTCTATTACCCCTTAGGATTTTAAATCGATTTCTTTTAAATTTTCGATTCTATTGCGCTTTAAAAAGGCGTCAATAGTTTCAAAGTGCTCAATGACACGTTTGTCCTTAAACTCAAAAACCTTTTCCGATAGTCCTTGTAAAAAGTCACGGTCGTGAGATACTAGGATAAGGGTACCGTCAAAAGCTAACAAGGCTTCTTTAAGCACGTCTTTGGATTTAAGGTCCAAATGGTTGGTAGGCTCATCGAGGATTAAAAGGTTTACAGGTTCTAACAACAATTTGACCATTGCAAGACGGGTCTTTTCTCCTCCAGAAAGCACACTGACCTTTTTGTCCAACATATCACCACTGAACATAAACCTGCCCAAAATATTTTTTATCTGTGTACGTATATCACCTTGAGCTACTTCGTCTACAGTTTGGAATATGGTGAGTTCCGGATCTAATAGGGAAGCTTGGTTTTGTGCGAAATAGCCCACCTTTACATTGTGACCTAGTTCGCATGTACCCTCAAAGTCCAGTTCGCCCATAATCGCTTTGATCATGGTAGATTTTCCCTCTCCGTTCCGACCTACGAAAGAAACTTTCTCGCCCCTGGAAATAGAAAGGTTGGCATCTTTAAAGACTACATGATCGCCGTAGGATTTGGACAAAGATTCTGCGGTTACCGGATAATCTCCAGATCGTACTGCCGGTGGAAAGCGCAGTTTTAAGGCGCTAGTATCTATTTCATCGATCTCTATGATCTGTAATTTTTCCAACATCCGTTCCCGCGAGGTTACTTGGTTAGTTTTGGAATAGGTACCCTTAAAGCGATCGATAAAGGCTTGGTTGTCCGCAATAAATTTTTGCTGCTCTTGGAAGGCCTTTATCTGGTGGCTTCTTCTATCTTCGCGCAATTGTAGGTAATGAGTATAATTGGCCTTGTAATCATAGATCTTGCCCATGGTTACTTCGATGGTGCGGTTGGTGATATTGTCAATAAAGGTTTTGTCGTGTGAGATAACGACCACAGCCTTTGCCTTGTTCAATAAAAAGTCTTCCAGCCATATTACAGATTCTATATCCACGTGGTTGGTAGGCTCATCTAAAAGAATAAGATCTGGTTTTTGTAAAAGAATTTTAGCCAGTTCGATTCGCATTCGCCAACCCCCGCTAAATTCGCTGGTAGGTCTATTAAAATCTTCCCGTTTAAAGCCAAGACCACCAAGGGCCTTTTCTACCTCGGCCTCATAGTTGATATCATCCAAGGCATAAAATTTTTCACCTAAATCAGATACCTTTTCTATGATTTTCATGTAGGCATCGGACTCGTAATCTGTTCGGGTTTCCAATTCCTTGTTTAAACGCGCTATTTCATCGCGCATCGTAAATATTTCCTGAAAAGCCTTGGAGGCTTCCTCAAAGACAGTACAATTGTCATCGGTCAATAAATGCTGGGGTAAATAGGCAATGACCGCATCTTTAGGGAAACGGATGTGCCCTCGAGTAGGTTTTTGCTCCCCAGCGATGATCTTCATCATCGTGGATTTTCCTGCTCCATTTTTACCCATGAGGGCAATTTTATCATTTTCATTGATGACAAAGGAAACATCGCTAAACAATGTATCGCCACTAAACTCTACTGCAATTGCATCTACTGAAATCATACCGCTTATATTTTAAAAGTGCAAAACTAAATAAAAGGAACGTACCAAGTAGGATTATTATAATTTAACCAAGACTTCCATGTTTTGTTTTTATGCTTTTGTGCGGGTGCGCTTTCTTAATTTGGCAAGTCGGTCTGTGTAGTAAGCTTTTAATTCTTCCTTAAAACTCATGGGGTTGGCATAGGTGGTGAGCACTTTATAGGTATACCTGCCTTTGACCTCTGCCAATTGCGATTGTAATGCTTGTAATTCCATTTCTAAATAGGCATTACCGTCCATAGCAGTAGGCTTTAATAAAGGCTCAGAAGCAATAAGGGCATGACCACTAAATATATGGGCGTGATACGCCTGCAGGGTAGCCAAATCGCCAGATTGGTAAATGTCGATAAGTTTAGAGGTAACCTCTGTGGCCAAGTCTAATTTTTCTTCTTGCATGGAAAATTTGTCCGGATGCACATAAAGCATCGCTTCTCGGTACAATCGTTTTTTCTCTTTTTGCTCTTCAGGATTCTTTTGGATAGGCTTCGTATGTTTGGAAGGTTGAAGCCCCTGGGGAGCCGAAAAATTTTTACCGCGTTTTTTTTGTGATAAACGCTTTTCCTTCTTCGCTTTCTTTTGTTGCTTGTAAAGTAAGCTCAGCTCTTGTTCGGCTATAATCTCATCTGCAACATAGGCACGGAGGATATTTTCAAAGGCAGCAACCTTTTGTAATACCTCCCGCAATTCTACGGTAAGTTTATCAATCTTCCCTTGTAAAAGAGATGGATCGGAAGCTGGAATACTGGGGAGCTTTTCGTGGTTCATGAGTCAAAAAAACTATCGGAAACAACAGTCCAAAAAACGAAATTAAGGGGTGTTCCCTTAGGCAATGTTGGCTGTTGGAAAATGTACGAACGGATATGTTTAGATCCTTTAATATAAAATGATTTTATAAGATAAAAAAAAATACAGCTGTTAGAGCCGTATTTTTTTGAATCGGGTCGCCGTATTTTACACAGTCCGATCTGGTATTGTGGTATGATACAGCTTTTTTATTTTGCTTTGGCTATCCGTAGTCGATATGGTTAAATCTAGATCTTAAAAATCTAAATCTTCTTCCAATTCGCTTTCGATATCATCAAGCTCCTTAATAGCATCTTCTTTGGACGTCTCTATGCGGTTTTCAAAGTTGGTATCGTTTACTACCTTATCTTTTATAACAAACAGCTTTGTAATTCCGGCCAGACAAATTAATGCCGTGGCAATCAAAATATATTTTGGAAATTTCTTTTTGGATTCATCAGAACTTCTGTAGGCTAAGTAGCCAAATAATAGCGCTGCTATGGCAGGGATCATAAGGAGACTTCCCAAAGGGAGAATTAAAAAAACAATGGCTAAGATAGTAGCGGCACAGGCTACAGTAATAAAAATGCTTCTCATAATAAGTAATGGTTTTTAGATTCCTTTCGAAGAAATCAAGGTTAATTGTCCACTCCCCACGGGAATGCTGAATTTTATTAGGGCAGGTAGCTTTTTAGCATCGGCGGTTAGATAAATAATGTTTTCCCCTTTGCCTTTTAGTTTTGCTTCCTGGGTCAAGAGCAAAATTTTATAACAGCTTGTTTTACCCAAATCTTTTAGAACAATATCTTCTTTGCCTATATATTTAACGGCCACGTTTTTTTCGGTATTATCGAATATTACTTTTAACGATAATTTGTCGCCTGGCTTGGCCTTAGATATATCCATGTTTCGCAATTGGTACAGCGTGGATATAACATCGTTGGTATTGTAATCTATGGGTACTATAGTTTCTTTTACAATGCCGTTTTTTTTGGAGACACTACTTTTTACAGTGCGTTTAGTATAGTTGAAAATGTATTTTTCTTTTTTAATATAGCCCCCTTCATAAACATCGCGCTTATACAGTACGGGTTTTAAGGTTTTAGGGTTTACGTAAGCCTCGTATAAATCGCGGATCTTAAAGAAACTATCCCATTTCTCAAAGGTCGCAGCAGTGCATTTTAAATGCAACATGGTGCTTTTAGAAGTTTTTACTTCCTGGGCCTCCATAGTTACTTGGGCCAGTTGGGTTAGTAGGCCGCTGATATTATAAGAGGCAGCGTACACTAGTTTTTCGCCGCTTTTAATAGTGGTGTTTTCTTGTGAAATCCCAAGAATATAACAGAAGAATAAAAGTGTTGATAGTCGTAATTTCATAGGTCGCTATTTATTGGTTTTTAAAGGTCCTATGTAATTCAGTATAGCTAAATACATTTTACGACCAGTTTTTGGTTATGCCCAATTCTTAACATGGTAGTAAGTATGAGCCGATTTTCGCCGACAAATGTATTATTAAAAAGGATTGGTTGTGAAATATTATTTTTCGATTTTAAAAGTAGGGGAAAGAAGGTATAATAGGGACTGTGTGCGGGTCTAAAAACTCTCTAGGAAAGGAAGTGTCAGTCTTAAATTTGGCGTGTTGATCTGATTTGTTTACAAATAAAATTACTTGCTTTATATGAAAAGCAACTAGGACATCAATTTGTTATTCGGTAACATGCGAGCTGTATTTTTGGGTGGTCGATTTTAAATTCTCGACCAAATTCTTTAACCATATTAGTTGATTGTATATTAAATGTGCTTCCTGAAGGTTAAGCAGCATTTCCTCCCTAATTGGGCTGTGTCCTAAATTTAATTCTTTCTCGCGTTCTTCGACCAAAAGTTCATAGGAGTTCTTTAATTTTTCTTGGGCAAGGATAAGCCCTTCTTGTTGGGGAGGACATATTTCTTTTTTTTGATCCAATAGTTTTAGGGTTTCCAATAGGGTATTTTCAATATGGTCTACTACCGTAATAAAATTATCAGAGGCTTCGGTGGTTTTGTGGTGTTGAATAAAAGAGCCAAGAGATGCCAAGGTAGAAAGGATGGTATTGTTTAGGGTGACCATCTCGTAGACCGGTTCCCAAGCCTTTCGTTTAGATGCAGGGTCTTGGGTCATACGTTGAAAAGCAGCATTTAAATTGCTAATGGCTAAAAATGCGTGTTTACGGGTTACCTTATAGGAAACGTCCATCACCTCCTTGGTTCGGTAAAACTTTTTTATCGACAATAAATAGTCCGTGTTGCAACGGATGGCAGCCACCAAGAATCGTTCTAGATTCATAAACTCCCAACTGGGCCATAGCAAGTAGTTGGCCACTACGGCCAGTAAGGCTCCAATGGCGGTATCTAATACTCTATATTGTATTATTTCAAAAGCATTGGGGGTAAGAAGGGAATAGGAAAAAATGATGGTGGTAGTAAAAAATACGGCCGCCCAACGATAGTTCTGTTGTGTTAATGAAAGGGCAAAGGTTAATGAAATGGCTGCCAATATTGAATAAACAGCTGTGCTTTGGGTCATAAATATAATGACGGCAGCAATAACGGCACCAATTAAAGTACCCGCTATTCTATTGATAGAGCGTCCCTTGGTAAGCCCGTAATTTGGTCGCATTATCACCAATAAGGTTAGAATAATCCAGTAAGTGTTTTTAATTTCTAAAAGGGTACCAAAGAAATAGGTAATGGTTGCCGTTACCGCAAAGCGTAAGGAATGCCGGAAAATAGGTGAGTTAAAACTTAGGTTTTCCAAAATAATTCTGGAACTGTAGTCTTGGGTAGTAATAAACTGCTGGGCCTCACTACTTTTTAAAGTTGTTCTCGAAGCGAGTTCAGAATTGGACAATACCCGTCGTATGGCCCTGATCTTTTGCAGCTGAAGCTCTAAATAGTCATAGAGGTTTTTTAAAATTATAGCACCTTCCCGTGCTTTGGGTAGGGTAACTATTGCTACATATTCTGCAATGGCATTATTGGCCGCATCCAGAACAAGTAGTAAGCTATCCTTGCTGTGGATTTTGTCCTTTTTTAGGATGGTTTCTGCCAATTCTTTTAAGTGGTTTCCAAAAACGAAATTGACATCGATGAATTTTTGTAGGTGTTGAGAGTGATCCTTAAACAGGGTGTCAATTTTATTGTATTCCAAATTGTTTGCCAAGGACAATTCTAAAATATCTACTAAGGATATAAATATCAGTAGGCGTTTTTCATCAAAATGTGTTCTTCCCGATTTTGTTCGCGCCATTAACAAAAGCTCCCGAAGTAGCTCGTGTTTTTCACTGATCTGGGTCTGTAGCTGAAATACATTTTTAAAGTTCTCTTCCCTAGCATTTTTTTGGGTAATCAGCTTTCCGCGGGCAATAAGGTAGTCGCCGGTTAAATCAAGGGTGTCGGCCAATAATTGGTCCTCGTCCTTTTTAGGCAATATCCAATGAGAGACAAGCGAGATACAGAGATAGAATAGCCCGCCAATAGCAATACATAGAATATGAATCCATAAAGGGGTGTCCGAAATTTTAGTGGTCAAACCTAACACCATGGCCATTAGTCCAGAAAAGGAAACTAAAGAGCCACGAAAGCCATACACTGATAAAAGCGATATGCCAAAGGAGAGCACAGCTATGACAGCTAGCAATACCCAAAAATAGGGGTGACTTATTGCAACAATAAAGGTCACCACCATGGTGAGGGCAATGCTTATTAAAATACTATTGATCTTTCGTTTTAAACTCCCGGGAATATCACTTGGAGCGTTCAATAAGATTCCTATCGCAATGGAGATGGCGTAGTCCGAATGGCCCATCGGGATTAGTGTGGTCAAAGGAATTAAAATAGCTATGGTGACGATTAATCCTCGAAAAAAGTTGGAGCTTTTAAAAAACAGATAGAGTGAGTTGATTCGTTCCTTTAGCATGCTACAAAAATACATTCATTATTGGTCCCTAATATAATTATAAGACTAGAATTTCTTACAGAATTGGTTTTAAAAGAAAATTCTTTGCTATTTAAGAGTTTACATAGGTGCCGACCGGGATGTAATGGTTTCGGCGGAAGAGAAAAATGGCTGTTGACGGCTCGGAGAAGTTGGGAAATAGGGCCGCGGAAAATGGCAAAGGGATATAAAAAAAGCCGAAATCTATGATTTCGGCTTTTATAAAATTCTGGGAATGTTTAAAAGGAAATTGGTAAGGACACTCTAGTGTTGCCCCAACCTATCACCATATGTGCTCCTTTTTCAACTTCCTTATAAGCTATAGAAAAAGCATCTAAAGATTCCGGTGCCTGGCTTACCTTGGCAGGTACTCTCAATACATCGGCAGTATCATCATAGGAGTAAGCTCCCCATTGGTTTAAGTTTTTATTGAAAATAATAGTCCATTCTTTTTCGCCTGGGATACTAAAAAGAGCATAAGAACCTGCTGGGATTACTTTTCCTCCGATGGTTGCATCTTTGTAGAATACAATTTCTGGGGCTTCGTTGGCTCCTGTTCTCCAAACCTTACCGGCAGGGGCAAGCTCAGAAATAGATCTTCCTTTTAATTGTGGCCTACTGTAGGTAACACGCATAGATTTTTGTGAAACCTTATAGTCAGAAGGGTAGGAAGCAATGTCGGCCGGACTCTTATCTAGACCGCTGAATTTTTGGGCGTGTACCGTGCTTGTGAATGCCAAAGCAATGATCATTAGAGTAGTGGTAAATAAATTTTTCATGTTTTGTGTGTTTTTCTAAATGTCAAATTTAGATAGTATTTCTAGATTTCCTTATATAAAGACACTATAATTTATTGCTACTTACATAATGACAGATTTGAAGCAGGATATTTAGTGTAAAAGTGTTAGTATATAACAATATGTTTATATTGGGTTTTAAACTGTAATCTATAAAGCTATATGTGTTTTATAATTGAAACATTAATCGCATCTTTGCCTTGTAATTGATATAAAAACGATGGTATGTGTGGAATAGTTTGTGCCTTTGACGTTAAGGAAAGTACAGAGGTTTTAAGACCTCAATTATTAGAAATGTCCAAAAAAATTAGACATAGAGGTCCGGATTGGAGTGGTATTTTCGCGAATGAAAAGGCTATTATGGCCCATGAGCGTTTAGCGATTGTAGATCCTGCATCTGGAAAGCAACCTTTATTTAGTGAAGATAAAAAATTGGTCTTGGCCGCGAACGGTGAGATTTACAACCATAGAGAACTTAGAAAACAGTTCGAAGGAAAATATAATTTCCAAACAGAGTCTGATTGTGAGGTGATTTTAGCGCTTTATAAAGAAAAAGGGGCTGACTTTTTAGATGACATGAACGGTATTTTCGGATTTGCTATCTATGATACCGAAAAAGACGCGTATTTTATTGCTAGGGACCATATGGGGATTATTCCTTTATATATAGGTTGGGACATCAATGGTACCTTTTATGTAGCCTCTGAGCTAAAGGCCTTGGAAGGAACGTGTACAAAAATTCAGTTGTTTCCTCCGGGACATTATATGGAAAGCAAAGATGGCGAATTCAAGAAATGGTATTCCCGCGATTGGATGGAGTACGATGCTGTAAAGGAAAACGAAACTAGTATCCAGGAAATAAAAGAAGCGTTGGAGGCAGCGGTACACCGTCAGCTAATGTCCGATGTTCCTTATGGGGTATTGCTTTCGGGAGGATTGGATTCTTCGGTAACTTCGGCAATTGCTAAAAAATATGCCCAAAAAAGAATAGAATCAGACGATACTACCGATGCATGGTGGCCACAATTGCACTCTTTCTCTGTAGGGTTGGAAGGGTCTCCAGATCTTGCCGCAGCTCAGAAAGTAGCAGATCATATCGGTACCATTCACCACGAAATAAAATTTACCATCCAAGAAGGATTGGATGCTATCAAAGATGTAATATACAACTTGGAAACCTATGATATTACTACCGTAAGGGCTTCTACGCCTATGTATCTTATGGCAAGGGTAATTAAGTCTATGGGTATTAAAATGGTGTTGTCCGGCGAAGGTGCAGATGAGTTGTTTGGAGGGTATTTATACTTCCATAAAGCGCCGAACGCTCAGGAATTCCACGAGGAAACCGTACGTAAACTTAGTAAGCTCCATATGTACGACTGTTTAAGAGCCAACAAATCTTTGGCAGCTTGGGGTATTGAAGGTAGAGTGCCGTTTTTGGATAAGGAGTTTATGGACGTGGCCATGCGTATTAACCCTCAGGATAAAATGATCAACGGGGAGCGAATGGAGAAATGGGTGGTACGTAAAGCCTTCGAAGATATGTTGCCAGAGAGTGTTGCCTGGAGACAAAAAGAGCAATTTTCTGACGGTGTTGGGTATAGCTGGATCGATACCTTAAAAGAAGTGGTCGATAAAGAGGTGACTAGCGAGCAATTGGCAAATGCCAAATATAGATTTCCGTTGCAAACCCCAACTTCTAAAGAAGAGTTTTATTACCGTTCAATTTTTGAAGAACATTTCCCTTCAGATGCCGCTGCCTTGTGCGTGCCTCAAGAGCCTTCTGTGGCCTGTAGTACCCAGATTGCCTTGGAATGGGATGAGGCTTTCAAAAACATGAACGATCCATCTGGTAGGGCCGTGTCTAAAGTGCACTCGGATGCATACGTAAAATAATTCCGATAGCATTCGGAAACAAAAAATGCTGTTTATTCAGTTTTTAGTTAAATTAGTCTTAAAGAAGCACCCACGGGTATCGAAGCAATTTCGGTACTGGGGTGCTTCTTTTGGTTTGTAAACAAGGAGGTTTCGGGTCATAAAATAGAATTGAATTTGCTGTAGGTGCAATGTAGGGAAGGGCCGTGGTGGCGTTTAGGTTTTTAAAACCCCTAGGATATTAATTTGGGCGTTCCCGCCTAGGGCGGTCGGGCTCTTGGCTATATCCCTTGCGTTGCTGCGGGGATGCCGCCGCCATCCCTAACGCAAAAAATAAGCCTATTGCTGCTCTAGGCAGGTTTGGTAAAGAAACTATAAGAATAATGGGTCTACGGTAGAAGAGCATAAGGACTGTCTTGGGAAAGCGAGGTAATGCTTCTTATTAGCAGATCCTATGAAGGATAATCCTGTTGGTGGCATAGGTATGTCGATTTTTATTCTTTCTTGCTATACGCGTTTATTTTGATGTTTTAGGAAGGGGCCTAATATGGTCAATAGCCATTATCGGGTGGTCCTTTTATCAATAAAATGTTTTCTAGAAGTAAGGATTGGTAGTTATTATTTGCTCTAAACAATGGTTAAACTTTAGAAATTTAACCTAGTGGAAATAAGGCGATTCTAAGATAATAGGGTCTTTTTAGGGGAGTTTCCGTATTTTTTAAATAAGTTGTTGATAACTTCATAACTTTAGTGTACATCAATCCCTTATTTTATAGGGTATTGCTTATATTTGTAGGATTGCTAAAATTATAATGAAACAAGTATAAGTTTATGAGCGAAGAAGCAAAAAAATATAATTATTCTGCCGATAGTATTCAGGCACTAGAGGGAATGGAGCATGTGCGCATGCGTCCATCCATGTATATTGGGGATGTTGGAGTACGTGGATTGCATCATTTAGTTTATGAGGTGGTCGATAACTCTATCGATGAGGCAATGGGTGGTCATTGTGATGCTATTGAAGTAACAATCAATGAAGATAATTCTGTTACCACGAAAGATAACGGTAGGGGAATACCGGTAGATATCCATAAGAAAGAAGGTGTTTCTGCCTTGCAGGTAGTAATGACCAAGATTGGTGCTGGAGGAAAGTTCGATAAAGATTCTTATAAAGTTTCCGGAGGATTGCACGGTGTTGGTGTTTCTTGTGTAAATGCTTTGTCTTCGCATCTTAGAGCTACCGTTCATAAAGATGGTAAAATATGGGAACAAGAATATAGCAAGGGTAAGGCGCTATATCCTGTAAAACAAATAGGAGAAACAGATTATAGAGGAACGATCGTTACCTTTACTCCAGACGACACTATTTTTACCCAAACAGTAGAGTATAGTTACGAAACTTTGTCCAATAGAATGCGCGAACTTGCCTTTTTAAATAAAGGGCTAGAGATCGTACTTACCGACAGAAGACAAAAGGACGAGAATAGTGAAAGTGGTTTCGTAAGTGAAAGGTTCTTTTCTGAAGAAGGATTAAAGGAATTTATAAAATTCTTGGACGGAAACAGAGAGCCGCTTATACGCAGCGTAATTGCCATGGAAGGGGAGAAGAACGATATCCCTGTAGAAGTAGCCATGGTCTACAATACTTCGTATACCGAAAACTTACACTCCTACGTAAATAATATCAACACCCATGAAGGGGGTACGCATTTATCCGGATTCAGAAGGGGGTTAACCACTACTTTAAAGAAGTATGCCGATGCCTCTGGAATGTTGGACAAATTAAAGTTCGAAGTTCAAGGAGATGACTTTAGAGAAGGTTTAACTGCTATTATATCCGTAAAAGTAGGAGAGCCTCAATTTGAAGGACAAACAAAAACCAAATTAGGAAACAGGGAAGTTTCTGCCGCAGTAAGTCAGGCCGTTTCAGAAATGTTGACGAATTATTTGGAAGAGAATCCAGATGATGCCAAAATCATTGTACAAAAAGTGATTTTAGCAGCGCAGGCCCGTCACGCCGCTACAAAGGCCCGTGAAATGGTACAGCGTAAAACCGTGATGAGCTTGGGCGGATTGCCAGGAAAACTTTCCGATTGCTCAGAACAAGATCCTGCACTTTGTGAAGTGTTCCTTGTCGAGGGTGATTCGGCGGGTGGTACCGCAAAGCAAGGTAGAGATAGAGCCTTTCAGGCAATTCTACCCCTGCGAGGTAAGATCCTGAACGTGGAAAAAGCCATGCAACACAAGGTTTTTGAAAATGAGGAGATTAAAAATATATATACCGCACTAGGGGTAACCATTGGGACGGAAGAAGATAGCAAAGCGCTGAACTTAGATAAGTTGAGGTATCACAAGGTAGTTATTATGTGTGATGCCGATGTTGACGGTAGTCACATCGAAACCTTAATATTGACATTCTTCTTCAGATATATGCGAGAACTTATTGAAGGAGGTCACGTGTATATTGCTACACCGCCACTTTACTTGGTGAAAAAAGGAACTAAAAAAAGATATGCCTGGTCCGATAAGGAACGCGATGAAATTGCGGCTACTTTTAACGGTAGTGTTTCTATTCAACGTTATAAGGGTCTTGGAGAAATGAACGCCGAGCAGTTGTGGGATACAACAATGAACCCTGATTTTAGAACCTTAAGGCAAATTACCATAGATAATGCCACAGAAACCGATAGGGTATTTTCTATGTTAATGGGAGATGAAGTACCACCTCGTAGAGAATTTATTGAGAAAAATGCAGTCTATGCAAATATTGATGCATAGGAAATAATAGTAAAAACAACAAAAAACCCGTACCCTTGGTGCGGGTTTTTTGTTTTTAGATCATATAGGGATTCCTTATCTTGTTGCGTCACATTTGTATCCTTTGCTAGTGCAAGGCTAAGTAAATAAATGGAGAAGAAAAAAGATAACTACTAAATATAAATAACCATTCTATGAAAAATGTAATTGCTTTTGTTTTTTTAGTTTGTGGACCTGTGCTGTATTCCCAGTCCAATATTAACGAGGTGTTTGCTGCCGGGATTGAGGATACGGAGAAATTTTCAAACAGTTATTTTTCGCCAGTTTCGGAAGCGGCTATCTATGGGCTCTCTAATGGGTGGTATAATTCTGCTCAGACGAAACCTTTAGGCGGATTCGAAATTTCTTTGATAGGAAACATGACCTCTTTTAAGAATAAGAGAGATAAAATGGAATTCAATCTAGATACGGCCGACTATAAAAACCTGAAATTTCAAGATGGAAGTGCCTCTAAATTCGTGTCTACCGCGCTGGGAGATATAGAGGGAATCGGAGTCTATGTGGAGGGCGAAGTGGTGCCTGGAGTTAATACTAAGGAAGAATTTGAGTTGCCTACCGGAATCGCTTCCGAAGGGATAAACTTTATCCCAACGGCCTTTTTGCAGCTAAGTTTTGGACTTGTTAAAGGAATGGAGATAAAGGCCAGGTTTTTACCGAAAATAGACACCGAAGAAGTGGCTTTAGGCTTGTATGGCGCTGGATTGCAGTACGATTTTACGTCCCTTTTACCGGCAGAGGATGTTTTGCCAGTGGCTATTTCCGGAGTTGTCGGGTTTACGCATTTAGATGCAACCTATGATTTTACCAATTCTATTATTGTAGATGGTGAAAACCAAAGGGTAGAAATAGATATGAACGTATGGTCTTTTCAGGCGGTGGCCTCCACTAGGTTGAAAATAATTAACTTTTATGGTGGGCTAGGGTATATTTCCGGTAAGTCTAATACCGATGTGTTGGGAACCTATACCGTGAAAAGCGGGCCTTTTCAACAAACCTATGTCGATCCGTTTTCTATGAAAAAGGACGCCAAAGGGATGAATGCTACCATTGGGGCTAAATTGAAACTAGGCTTTTTTAGGCTAAATGTCGATTATGCCATTGCAGACTTTAACAACCTTACCGTTGGTGTTAATTTTGGATTTAGATAAATCTCACCTTATAATAGCATCATAAGAAAGTTGCTGTTCTAAAGAAGTACTTAAATATTCCGCCTTGGATTCAACGACTTAAAGCCTTTTCGTTCCTGAAAAGCTTTGGTTTTTCAATTCAAGACGGATTTTTTAGTTATAAGAATCTTAATGAAATTGGTGCCTTTATTGATTTTAAAGGCAATGTGCCAATTCTGAAACGAATAAAGATGTAAAGGGTGGGGGTTTGGAGGTGTTTTTTTTGAAATACAGGAAGTAGATAGCCTGTGTAGTACTGTTTTATTAAGGTTATAGGACTGATAATCTTAAATTTTCTACGGGTCGTATTTTAAGATCGCAGTGGCGGAATTTGAGCTTTTAAAATGTGCTTCACTAACGGTCTCATGGCTTTCTGTTGTTCTGGTGTATTTACTCCCTAATAGAATAACCATAATGACTAAGAAACAATATAATCTTTTCATATTGAAGTTGTTTTATGAATGGATCTTATATGTTTAACGTTTTAGGACCAAGGATTATTATAATAAACCGGTCAAAAGGGGCCTATAATTATGGCTTAGTCGGAAAAATGTAAGGAATACCATTATAAAGAAGGATTTTAGACCCTTTATTTATGGTTTTTTTGTTTTTACTTTATTTAAAGTCGATATTGTTCTATCAAAAATCTGTATTTTTGGGAGATTAAAAATAATTTTAAACTAACATTATAATGAAAGTTACCGTAGTTGGAGCAGGTGCTGTAGGTG
This sequence comes from Arenibacter sp. 6A1, assembly GCF_012272855.1. Taxonomy (GTDB): domain Bacteria; phylum Bacteroidota; class Bacteroidia; order Flavobacteriales; family Flavobacteriaceae; genus Arenibacter. Next base: position 52,378 of record NZ_JAAXCQ010000012.1, read on the forward strand.
CAAGTTGCGCAGAATACATCGCTATAAAGAATTTTGCATCGGAAGTAGTAATATTAGATATTAAGGAAGGTTTTGCTGAAGGGAAGGCCATGGACTTAATGCAAACGGCTTCCTTGAATGGTTTTGATACCAAAATCACAGGAATTACTAATGACTATAGCAAAACAGCAGGAAGCGATATTGCGGTTATCACCTCTGGTATTCCACGTAAGCCAGGTATGACCCGTGAAGAATTGATTGGGATAAATGCTGGGATCGTAAAAACAGTTTCTGCTAATTTATTAGAGCATTCACCAAATGTGACCCTGATAGTTGTAAGTAACCCTATGGATACTATGACCTATTTGGTACACAAAACTACAGGTTTGCCTAAAAATAGAATTATAGGAATGGGTGGAGCTTTGGATAGTGCCCGTTTTAAATATAGGCTGGCAGAGGCTTTAGAGGCCCCTATTTCTGATGTCGACGGTATGGTTATCGGAGGTCACAGCGATACAGGGATGGTTCCTTTAACGGCCCATGCTACTAGAAATAGTATTAAGGTATCCGAATTCTTGTCAGAAGAAAGATTGTCTCAAGTAGCAGAAGATACTAAAGTAGGAGGTGCTACCCTAACTAAGTTATTGGGTACTAGTGCATGGTATGCCCCAGGTGCAGCCGTGTCTTCACTAGTACATGCTATTGCTTGCGATCAGCAAAAAATGTTCCCTTGCTCTGTATTGTTGGAAGGAGAATACGGTTTAAATGATATTTGTATTGGTGTTCCTGTAATTTTAGGGAAAAATGGCATCGAGAAAATTGTCAATATCGAATTGACCGAAGATGAGAAAAACAAAATGCAACAAAGTGCAGAAGGAGTAAGAAAAACGAATGCTCTTTTGGAATTATAAGCTTTAATGAGATTGAAATTTAAGGCATCCGTCACCATAGCCACTGATGAAAATCAGCTTGGGACGGGTGCCTTGGTTTTGAAAAAAATATAATTGTTAGTTCCTTAGGGAAATAATATATTTGCACGCTATTCACGAAAACCATTTATAAATTAATATAACCAATGCAGAATAAAGGACTTATAAAGCTTTTTGCTTTCTTGTTTGGGCTAGTTAGTATTTATCAGCTATCCTACACTTTTATTACGAATAAGGTTGAAAAGGAAGCTACTGTCTTTGCTACCAACAATATTCCAGAATCAGAAGAAAATTATATCGAAAAAAGAGAGGAATTGGAAGCCAGGTATTTGGATTCCATAGGAAATAACTCTATTCTAGGATATACCACTTATCACGAAGCTAAAAAGAAGGAACTTAACAAAGGACTGGATTTAAAAGGTGGAATCAACGTAACCCTACAGATATCTGTAAAGGATATTTTAAAAGGTTTGGCTGGGAATACCAAAAATGCCGTCTTCAATAAGGCCTTGGCTGATGCAGATGTAGCTTCAAAAAGTAGTGATGCTACTTATATTGATTTGTTTTTTGAAGCCTTTGATAAAATTAAAGGGGACACTAAATTAGCTTCTCCAGACATTTTCGCCAATAAAGGCCTAAGTGATGTAATTAACTTCCAAATGACCGATGAGCAGGTGAAGCCTATCTTGAAAACCAAGATAGACCAATCTATTGTCTCTGCTTTCGAAGTATTGCGCGAGCGTATCGATGGTTTTGGAGTTACACAGCCTAACATCCAAAGAGAAGGAAATTCTGGTCGTATCTTAGTAGAATTGCCAGGGGCAAGAGATATCGCTAGAGCACAGGATTTGTTATCGAGTACTGCACAATTGGAGTTTTGGGAAACTTATAAACAAAGCAACCCAAGCTTAGGTGCTTTTTTACAAGCTGCTAACGAAAAATTAAAAACAATCGTTACAGTAGAGAAACCAGAGGTTAACGCTAAGCCAGAATCTGAATTAGATTCTTTATTGTCCGATGTGTCTCAGGATTCACTAGATTTCTCACAAGAGGCGAACCCTTTGTTTAGCTTGTTGCTACCTACAAATCCTAACGGAAATGCATTGGTAAGTGCTGCTATTAAAGATACTGCCAAAATTGGTGAGTACCTAAGAATGAAAGAAATTCGTCGTTTGATCCCTGCAGATATCCAATTTGTGAAATTCGTTTGGGAACGTCCAAGTGAAGGGGCAGAGATCGTAGACCTATATGCATTAAAATCTAATAGAGACAATACTCCTAGAATTAGTGGTGATGTTGTTTCGGATGCTACCGATACTTTTGACCAGTTTAATAAGCCTGCGGTTTCTATGACCATGAATACAAAAGGGGCTAAAGAATGGGAAAAATTAACAGGTGATGCTTTTAATAACCAAACGGGTATTGCTATTGTTTTAGATAATAAGGTATATACCGCACCGGGAGTTTCTTCAGGTCCAATTTCAGGAGGACGTTCTGAGATTACTGGAAACTTTACTATTAACGAAACTAAAGATATCTCCAATGTTTTAAGAGCTGGTAAATTACCTGCCTCTGCAGATATTATTCAATCAGAAATTGTTGGACCGTCATTAGGACAAGAAGCTATCGATAGTGGTTTTACTTCCTTTATGATTGCCATGATGATTGTTTTGGTATGGATGGTGTTTTATTACGGGAAAGCTGGTATAGCTGCTGATGTTGCGCTATTGTTGAATATCCTATTAATATTTGGGGTGTTGGTGAGCTTAAATGCTGTGTTGACATTGCCGGGAATTGCAGGTATTGTTTTAACTATTGGTATGTCGGTAGATGCTAACGTACTTATCTTTGAACGTATTAAAGAAGAATTGGCGAAAGGAAAAGGACAAAGCCAGGCGATTGCTGACGGTTTTGGAAACGCTCTTTCTTCAATTATGGATGCTAACATCACAACAGGTCTTACGGCATTAATATTATTCGTATTTGGATCTGGACCAATAAAAGGATTTGCTACTACCTTACTTATAGGTATTGTAACTTCGTTGTTCACGGCTATTTTCATTACTAGACTGATCGTAGATTGGTATGTTTCTGGTAAGGGGAAAAGTTTGGACTTCTCTACAAACATCACTAAAAGTTTGTTTAAGAACATTAATATTAACTTCCTAGGAAAAAGAAAGATCGCTTATATCGTTTCTTCTATTTTTGTGACTATCGGATTGTTCTCCTTGTTTTTTGGACCAGGTTTACAGCAAGGGGTCGATTTTGTAGGGGGACGTTCTTACACGGTCCGATTCGAGAAGGTAGTGAGTCCTTCTGAAATTGCTTCGGAATTAAATACTGTATTTGGTAGTGGAACCAATGTGAAAACATTTGGTGATGCAAATCAAATTAAAATTACAACACCTTATAAGGTAGATGTAGAAGGTATTGAAGTAGATAATGAAATTCAAGAGAAGTTATACACTTCCCTGCAAAAGTATTTGCCAGACGGTACTAGCTTCGACGAATTTACAGTAGGAAGCACTGGGAAATCTGTAGGTATCATGCAATCTATAAAAGTAGGTCCAACCATCGCAGATGATATTAAAAAGAATGCCTTCTTAGCGATTTTCGGTTCCCTAGCGGTAGTATTCCTATATATCCTTCTTAGGTTCCGTAAATGGCAGTTCTCATTAGGAGCTGTGGTAGCTGTATTCCACGATATTTTAATCGTATTGGGAGTATTCTCTGTGCTAGGTAAAATAATGCCTTTTAACATGGAGATTGATCAGGCCTTTATTGCAGCAATATTAACGGTGATCGGTTATTCCTTGAACGATACAGTGGTAGTGTTTGACCGTATTAGGGAAATCATTGCAGAAAAAGGTTGGAGTGCTGGTCAAAATACCAACTTGGCAATAAACAGTACCTTGAGTAGAACCTTGAATACCTCTATGACTACCTTGGTAGTATTATTGGCTATTTTCATCTTCGGAGGGGAATCGCTAAGAGGATTTATGTTCGCTATGATTATAGGGGTAATTGTAGGTACTTATTCTTCTATTTTCATCGCAACTCCAGTGATGTTCGATACCTTGAAAAAGAAGGTTCAAGAAGGAGAAACAGTAGAATAAATAAGATTACATTATAATGTTATATGAAAAGAGCCGCTGATTAGCGGCTCTTTTTTTTGTTATAGTATTTCTCCTATTGACCCCTGAGGGGTCATGCTGAGCTGATAGAAGTGATGCGGTAATAGACCGGGTTCTTTTCGGTGCGATACAAAGATGATGGCGGTTTGGCTCTCTTCGGCAATTTTATTGACCAGGGATACAAATAAGGCAGCGCTGCGATCGTCCAATCCGGCTGTGGGTTCGTCTAATATCAGTAGAGGAGGGTGTTTAATCATGGCTCTTGCTGCCATAATCAGACGTTGTTGTCCTAGGGTGAGTTCGTAGAAATTAACGTTCCTTAGCTCCCACATTCCCAATAGTTGCAACCATTGTTTAGCCAAGTTTAACTGATTCTCCGTAGGATACAAGTAAAGCCCTATAGAGTCGTTTAAACCAGAGATGAGCATATTCCGTGCAGAATGTAAGCCCGAAAACTTATCGGTCATTGCAGGGGTATAATACCCTATGTTTTCCTTTATTTCCCAAACGCTTTCTCCGCTGCCCTTTTTTCTGCCAAAGAGATAAAGCTCTTGTCCGTAACCCTTGTGGTTATCTCCTGTGATCATGGAAAGTAGCGTCGATTTTCCACTGCCGTTCCTTCCAATAAGTTGCCAAAATTCACCTTTCTTGATTGTCCAATTAATAGCGTGTAATATTGGTTTGCTGCTGTAGTCTACAGAAATATTTCTGCATTCTATTAAGGTTTCCGTCGGGAAATCTTTACAGTGTAAGGGAGCTGGAATCTTAGATGGAAAAAAGGAATCCGTCAAAACTTGCCCCTCGGCCGTATCCTTCTCGCTGTAAGGAATAATATTCCGCTCCCTTAGGCGTACCGTAGAAGTAGTAAAGGAAAATACATCACTTCTTCGGCTGACCAGTTGTATGGTAGAGATTTTATGCTGTAGCTGTGTTAGATTGTCTTTTAGGTCTTTTAGGGAATCAGTATCGAGATTGTCAAAGGGATTGTCTAGGATTAAGAAATCAGGTGTTTTAGTGATCAGGAATTGTAGTAGGGCCTTTTTCTGTTCGCCGCTAGACATGGTCCGTAGCGATTGTTGTCCTGTTTGATCTATAAGAATAGTGTCGTGCCTATCTTCCTCGTCCATATACCGATCTATGATGGCCTTAGAGAATAAAAGACCCTTTTGATTGGCAAGTGCTTCAAATCCTACCGGAAAATTAGCTGATAAAATACGATGTATAAAATGAGATTTTTTAGAACTGTTATCCGTGAAAACAGCCCAATGTTTTTTTGGCTCCATATGCAGTTGTTTCAATAAGTATTCAATACTGAAAGAAAGCTAATTTACTAATCTTAACCGAGGCTAAAAAAAGTATGGAGGCATAAGTTGGGTGCTGTGGAGCCTATGTTTTTCAACGCAAAAAAAGGCAATGTTCTAAGTTCTCAAGCTGCTAAATAAGAACCTCTTTTGTGCTAATTTCGTTCAAATTGCACAAGATCTCCAACCTCAAGATTATGAGAATCTACTAAGCCTGAATTAATTTCAAAAACATATTTTGCGGGAACGGTAGAAGTCAAACCGGTTTCATCAAATGGTTTGGCGTTTTTCTGGAAACTTACTATATGCATGTTCTCGTCTATGAAAATAATGTCCAATGGTATTTCGGTGTTTTTCATATAAAAGGAACGCACGGCAATATCCTCAAAAATAAACAACATACCTTGGGTATCTTCCATCGAACTGCGATACATAAGTCCAGTTTGTGTCTCGTATTCACTTTCGGAGATTTCTATATCGAACGTAATATAAGCAGTTTCAGTATCTTTTTTTAAAATACTCAGTTCTCCATCCTTGGTAAAAGTAATAGGCGCCCGCTCAACGACATTTTTGGGTTGCTCCTTACAGGAAAGAAGCGTAAAAAAGGCGAAAAAGATAACAGTAAAAAAACCTGTTTTTAATGGTGTTGATTTATGAGTAGTCATCAGTGACAATGTCGTTTACAAGCAATAGCTATTTAAATGGAAAGGCAGACAAACAAGCTATTCAAAAATAAACTGTTTGTACTGCCTTAAAGGTGTTTTATAGGAAATTTATATGGTATTTCCTGATCTTTTTCTAAACATAAAAAATAGGCCTATAAGAATAAAAGGAATGCTTAACCATTGCCCGGTTGCCAATAATCCCAAGGATTCTTCAAATCCGCCTTGGCTTTTCTTTACAAATTCTACAAAAAAGCGAACGGTCCAAAGCAATACTAGGAATAGTCCAAATAAATAGCCTGGCTTGTTTATTTTGTCGGTCTTCCAGTATAGGTAATATAAAAGGGCGAATATAAATATATAGCATATCCCTTCATATAGTTGTGCCGGATGTCTGTATGGGATGGCTTCTAGGTATTCAGAAAAACGAGGGTCTTTCTCAATTAGGTCGTACGCGGCGTTAACCGTGTTTTGTTTTGTAACTGCCAAGGCTTGTGCAGGGTGTAAATCATCGGAATCGCGAACAAATCGCGTTGCAAAAAGAAATGATTTATCTACTATTTTACCGTTGATTTCCGAATTAAAGAAGTTTCCTAAACGCACACAAAAGGCCCCTATGGAAACAGGAACAACAATTCGGTCCAAAATCCATAACATATTAAATTCAGGAAATTTTCTAGTGTACAGGTACATGCCTATGATAATACCTATCGCGGCACCATGGCTGGCCAATCCGGTAAAACCAGTGAATTCGTAGCCTGGAAAAAGGCCAAAGAGCCTGCTGTCTGCACTTTCTCTAATAGGAAGTAATATTTCTGCCAAATGGTTTTGATAATAGGGCCAATCGTAAAAAAAGACATGTCCCAAACGTGCACCCAACATGGTGGCTAAAACAGTATATATGAATAAAGAATCTAACTGCTCCAGAGATTTCTTTTCCTTCAGGAAAATTTTCTTCATAATGTACCAGCCAAGGGCAAAGGCAATGATCCAAAGAAGGTTGTAATATTTTATTTGTATAAACCCAATATTAAAAAGGGTATCGGCAGGGTTCCAGGTAAAGCCTAAAAAATACATTTGCAATTAATTTTAAGGGACTAAGATAAGTAATTAGTAACAAGAAATAAGGATTAGGAATTATGAATTAATGGATAATTCCTAAAGGGAATAAAGAAAATAGACTTTTGGACTTTTCTAGTTAGGGTACGGGATCATAACCGCTACCGCCCCATGGATGGCAACTAAAGATTCTTTTGATGGCTAACCAACCGCCTTTGAAAAGTCCGTGTTTTTTAAGTGCTTCCAAAGTGTAATGAGAGCATGTGGGCGAATAACGACAACTAGCGGGTGTTAGGGGCGAGATTAGGATTTGGTAGAGTTTTACCAAAAGTAAAAATGGGGCAATAAGTATTTTCTTCATCAATATTTAGGTTGTTTTTGTAGCCTGCTATTAATGTCGGTATCCCGTATTGTTATGAGCCATTGTTGCAATGGATATAAAAAAGTAGAACCTTGGTTAAGAAAGACTAAAAGTAGTACCGTCTTTGCCATCCTTTAATTGGATGCCCATAGTTTCTAACTGTTCCCGTATTTTATCAGAGGTGGCAAAATCCTTATTGGCCCGTGCATCGTTTCTTAATTGGATTAAAAGACCGATTACATCAGATAGTTTTCCGTTGTCCAAGGCCGTAGCAGTTTTGTTTTCTAATCCTAGGATATCAAAAATAAAATCGTTCATGGCGCCCTTTAATACTTCTAAATCCTTTTCGGTAATACTTTCCTTAGATTCTTTTATGAGGTTGATGTGCTTGACCGCTTCAAATAAATGGGCAATTAAAATAGGGGTGTTAAAATCGTCGTTCATGGCGTCATAACACTTCTGTTTCCATGCGGCAACATCAAAACTACTAACAGTAGCAGTAGGAAGTTTGGCTAAATTCTCCCAAGCTTCCATTAATTTATGGAATCCTTTTTCTGAAGCTAATAGCGCTTCATCGCTTAAATCCAAAATGCTATTGTAATGGGCCTGCATCATAAAGAACCGTACCGCGGAAGGAGAATAGGCTTTGCTGAGAATTTCATTCTCACCAGAAAAAATCTCATGTGGCAAAATATTGTTGCCCGTAGATTTAGCCATCTTCTTTCCGTTTAGGGTAAGCATGTTGGCGTGCAACCAGTAATTTACAGGCGCGTGCCCGTTGCAAGCCTCTGCCTGGGCGATTTCGCATTCGTGATGCGGGAATTTTAAGTCCATCCCACCTCCGTGAATATCAAAAGTCTCTCCCAAGTACTTGGTGCTCATTGCGGTACACTCTAGGTGCCATCCCGGAAAACCATCGCCCCAAGGAGAAGGCCAACGCATAATGTGTTGGGGTTCGGCTTTTTTCCATAAAGCGAAATCCTGAGGATTTCTTTTCTCGTCCTGAGCAGCTAATTCGCGGGTGTTAGAGATCATATCTTCTAATTTCCTGCCGCTTAGCTTTCCGTATTCGTTGGTTTTGTTGAACTTTTCAACGTCAAAATATACAGAACCATTGATTTCATACGCCAAACCTTTGTTAAGGATGGTTTTTATGATTTCGATTTGCTCAATAATATGACCAGTCGCCGTAGGCTCTATACTTGGAGGTAAAAAATTGAATTTTTCTAAAATAGTATGAAAATCCAAGGTGTAGCGCTGTACTACTTCCATGGGCTCCAATTGCTCCAAGCGGGCTTTTTTAGCAATTTTGTCCTCACCGGTTTCGGCATCGTTTTCCAAATGACCGGCATCGGTAATATTTCTTACATAGCGTACCTTATAGCCCAAATGCTTAAAATACCGGAAAATCATATCAAAGGACATAAAGGTACGACAGTTGCCAAGGTGTACATTGCTGTAAACCGTGGGTCCACAAACATACATGCCTATATGACCTTCGTTTAAAGGTTTAAAATCTTCTTTTTTTCCAGATAAGGAGTTATAAACTTTTAAATGTTGATTTTGGTACAAATGCATTTTAAGCTAAAAGAATTAAAATTTGGTGTCTATGTTTATGTAGTCTAAAAATTCGCGTCTTACCGCTTCATCTTTAAATTTTCCTCCGTATTCAGCCGTTACCGTGCTACTTTCGATATCTCTGATACCTCTAGAGTTCACACATAAATGCTTGGCGTCTATTACACAGGCAACATCTTCTGTTCCTAATACTTTTTGGAGCTCTCTTACAATCTGTATGTTAAGACGCTCCTGTACCTGTGGTCTCTTGGCGAAATAATCTACGATCCTGTTCATTTTCGATAAGCCTACAACAGTCCCTTTAGAGATATACGCTACGTGTGCCTTACCAACTATCGGTAACAGGTGATGTTCACAAGTAGAGTATAAGGTGATGTTTTTCTCAACCAACATTTCACCGTACTTATACTTATTACTAAAAGTAGATGATTTTGGTTTACGCTTTGGGTTTAATCCACCGAATATTTCGCTTACGAACATTTTGGCTACTCTATTTGGGGTGCCTTTTAAACTGTCGTCCTCTAGGTCGAGCCCTAGGGTAAGCATAATTTCGTTTACGTTCCCTTGTATTTTTGCAATTTTCTCTTCATCACTAAGCACAAATGCGTCCTCGCGTAAAGGAGTGTCTTCTGCTGCCGATACGTGATCGTCTCCTAATTCTTCAAATTGCTTTTCCAATGCGTTGTCGATTTTCATTAAAATATGGCTTTTTAAGGCTGCAAAGATATACATTATATGCCACTTTATAACACGATTACGTGCTTACACAACATAAATTAGTGTTAAGTACAACAGCTAGCTATTTTTATAAGACACAAAATTTACATGGGTTCATGAGGCAACTAGTTTATGTATTTATAGTGATGTGTGTTGTGAACACAGGCAATGCCTGGGCGCAAGTTTCTTCCGATTGCGCCAATGCTGTGCCAATCTGTAATAATACCCCCGTGAATGGGGGTACTGATGGTTATGGGGTAGACGATTTTAAAGAGGTGGAAACCTCTGGTTGTTTAGAAAAAACACTCTCTGGGGCTATTGAGTCTAATTCGGCCTGGTATAGGTTTAAAACTGGGGCTTCTGGTCAGTTAGGTTTTAATATTGGTATAGATCCTGAAGAAGATTGGGATTTTGCACTGTACAGGGCAAGTGATTGCGGTGCCCTAGGAGATCCTATTCGTTGTAATTTTTACGATAATAAAGAGCAAAACACCTATATAGGGGTAGGGGAAGATCCAAGCGCACATACAAATAATGTTCAGTATGAAGAATGGTTGCAAGTAGAGGCTGGGGAAGAGTATTACCTGATGGTTAATAATTTTAGTAATGTCAATTCTGGTTTTTCCATACAATTTTCTGGAAACTTATTTGTTACCAACCCTTATGATGCCTTAGATTGTTCTATTATCAATAATCTTTTAGGTCCGCCAATAGCAGCCTGTGATACCGAAATAGTAAACTTGGACGCAACCACGGACGATGCCCTGAAATATTCTTGGTATAAGGATACGGGGAGCGGATTTACAGTTGTTTTGGGTGAAGTTTCGGAAACGCTCCAAGTGAGCGATCCCGCTATGTATAGGGTTGTGGTAGAGACAAAAAATCAAAACGATATCATTAGCGATGTACAGGTGGCGTTTACGAAAACACCAAAAACTTTTGGGGTAAGTGACGAGTATTTTTGCTTTGGTGAGCTAGATACCTATAATTTATCGGATAAGGATGCCCAAGTATTGGGAGACCAATCTTCGGAAGAGGTTGTGGTGACATATCATAGTACTCCTTCAGACGCTTTTTATGGTACAAATCCATTGTCCAAGAATTATCCGCTGAGCGTTGGCGAACATCAAATTTTTATCAGGACTACCGCAATGGAAAATTCTAACTGTTTCGATGTGTCCGAAGAATTTTCCATAACAGTATATAAGCCATTGGTGAAAGATTTTCCTTTGATGGTCTATTTGTGTGAAGACAATACCAATGTGATTATTGGCGATTTGTCTCCGGATCCTAAGTATTACTATCAATGGGATTCTGGCGAAACATCTTCAAGTATCAGTGTGGCTCAAGGTGGTACGTATACGCTTTCTATCTATGATGGGGAAAGTGATGGTATTTGCGAAAATACCTTTGAAATACAGGTGATTGCTTCAAAAACACCTCGAATAAAAAACATAAAAATAAGCGACCTACAAGATAATAATAGCATAACTATAGTGCCTGTTGGGGAAGGGGAATTTGAATTTAAACTAAATAACGGGCCTTATCAGGCAGAGCAAGTATTTGATAATGTAGCCCCGGGCTTGCATAGGGTGACGGTAAACGATCCTAGAGGTTGTGGGTCGGTTACAGAAACTATTGTGGTTGTTGGGTATTCTAAGTTTTTTACACCCAATGGAGATGGCGTTAATGATTTATGGCATATCAGTGGGGTCTCTAGTTTAAAAGATCCTGTGGTATTTATATATGATAGGTATGGGAAGTTAATCAAACAATTGACGAAAAATAGTATAGGGTGGAATGGCACTTTAGATGGGTATGTGTTGCCAGCTACAGATTATTGGTTTAAGTTAAGTTATGTAGATACCAATGGGCAGCGCTTATATGCTAAATATATCAATAGTCATTTCTCCTTAAAACGATAGCCTCGGAATTAAAGGCTGTTTGTTTTGGGGGTATTTATTAAATAAAGGATATAAAAAAAGACGGGTATATGCCCGTCTTTTTTTAATATAAATAGTGTTTTTTTTTAGAAGTTCAAGATGTAGCTTAAACCAACGAAAGTATTTTTGGTGCTAATAGTAGCCGGTGTTGGTAAGCCAACATCGTATAGTTGTTTGTTTCTCTCTTGGGAGGCATAACTGTAAGCCAAGTCTAGTTTGCCGCCGCCAAAATCATATCCTATACCTAAGGAATATCCCTTTAGGTCGCCAATAGTAACGCCATTGGCGTACGGACTTTCTTCAAACCTATATCCTGCCCTTAGACTTAAGGCTTCAATTCGGTACTCTCCACCTAATCTAAAAGTAGAAACAACCCCCAGTTGGTTAGCTATAAAAGCATTTTCTGAAGCAAAGCTTGGATCCGAAGTAGGTCTTAATTCTGCTTTTGACATGTCTTGATATCCGTAATCAAAACTTAACAGCCCTTGTTTTCCAAAAATAACGGCCATGCTAGCGGTGAGTTTTTCGGGAGTTTTAATGGTGTATTTATCAAAAATATTAACCACATTTAAATTGATGAAGCCTATATCGTCATCGGCTAGGTCAGAATTTATTCGCTGAGATGTCTCATCGGATAAACGATACCAAGTTGGTGACTGATAGCTTCCACCGACCCTGATATAATGGTTTAGTTTTGCTATGGCACCCATGCTATAAGAAAAGCCCGTTCCCGTAGTCTTTAAATGATTGTCAAAACTAGTGTTCTTTATAGCTGAATCTAAATCGTATCCGCTTTCAGTGAATTTGGTCAGTTTGTCATAGAATACATTGTGGATATTTATGGCAGCCCCTATAGAAAGGTTTTCATTGTATTGTGAGGCCAAGTTTGCCGTAAATTTTCCGTTGTGACCAAGGGTGGTTTCTGAATAATTTTGGTTAACACTACGGTACTTGGCATTGGATACATAGCTTGTGTTATTGTCGTTTGTTTCGTCAATCGGGTCTATTATACCACCATAATACCCTAAAAAAGCTTGTTGATCTATAAAGCCTAACTGAGCCCCGATGTCCAAGTAGGCTTCTTCTATGAATTCATCATTTTGTATCAATAATGGTCCAAAAGGCACGCCGTTGGCGTTCGCTAAAAAATAGTTGTCAATACCCTGATTACTGGTTCCTGCAATAAAAACTTCTCCGTCAAAGTTATTGGCCAGATCATAATTAAAGGCCAAGGATACTTTTTTCCAATTAGGGTTTTTGGTGTTTTTAAATACGAGCACGCCGCCAACCTGATTGATTTCAAAGGCATGATTGGAAGCGAAAGTATTGCCGTTAAAATAGGAGGAATTATTTTTGGTGTTGGCGGTAGAGGCGGTTAGGGCAAACTGGCTATTGTTAAAAACAGCGCTACCGGCCGGATTGACGTTTAGGGATGATAAATCTCCCCCGAGGGCTCCAAAGGCACCACTTAATCCTTGAAAACGCGCTGTACCTTGTAAATTTTCGCCGCTATAACGAAGCACATCGTTAATGTTTTGTCCGCTTACGATAGCACAGGCCAACATTAGAAAGAAGGTGATATTTCTTTTCATCGGTTTAGTTTTAATATGTTTTAATTGATTTTATTGCCCTGCTTTTTATTTCCCGCCACCTCTTCTGCTTGAAGAGCTAGAAGATGAACTTCGTGTGTTTCCGCTAGAACTTCTAGAGCTGCTAGAACTTCTTATGGTTCCGCCAGAAGATCTTGAAGGGCTACTTGAACTTCTTATAGTGCTGCTCGAAGGTTTGGAAGAGCTGTTGGAACTCCTGTAAGTAGAACGGCTAGGGCTTGTGCTCCTAGAGTTGCTTCTGTAGGTCCTATTTGCCGGAGCAGTACTTTTATAGGTGCTGTTGTTCCTAGAAGTGGAGTTGTATCTAGGGGTGGCCCTAGTACTTCTGCTAGTTCTATAGGATTGATTTCGGACCTTAGCATCTACACCAATATTGTTTCTAGAGCTCGTTCCGCTTCTATATCGGCTATTGTTACTAGAGATATTGCTTCTATTGTTCGAAGAACGGGCATTGCTCCTTAATCTGGTAGCATCGCTAGTTCTTGCGTTATTAAGATTAGATCTTCCTCTTAGGTTGTTGCTTGAACTAATGGCGTTAGATCTGTAGTAGCCTCTTCTGCTATTATTATAGGAATAGGCGTTGTTGTAGTACTTAGGATAGTGTCTGTAAGATGAATAGTAAGGGTAGTGGTAGTAGGGGCGATAATAATGGTGTCCCCATCCGTATCCGTACCCATAACCGTACCCAGGCCAGCCCCAATTATTGTAGCCATAACCATAGTAGTTCCATGCCCAAGGGCTGTAATAACCACCCCAGTAGCCAGCATAGAATCCCCAAGGACGGCCCCAATTATTGTAGTAGCCTCCCCATCCGTAATTATCATAAATGTTGATGTTAACACTGGTAGGGTTGTCGCCCCAAGCACCATACCCGCTATAGGTATTGTTGGAGTCGTAATAGTTCGCCTCTGAATTGTCATCCATACCGTTGTTCATGTTGTTTCCGTAGTAACCATCGACATCGGTAAAGACTTCATCGGCAAGAATGTTGTCGTATTCATTAGCTTTTTGACCAAAGTATTCACCAAAAGTATTCTCCTCTTGAGAAACTTGTTGCGGTCTAGATTCTTGAACAATGGTGACTTGTTGCTCTAAACCATCACCGTATATGCCGTCATTGTCATAATATGATGCCTGCTGGTAAGATCCACAAGAAGCCAATAATATACCAAGAACCATAACTGTGGCTGCCAAATATGTTCTTCCGGGAAGTAGAGAATGTGTCATCATCGTAAATTTTATTGTTGAACATGGTAAAAATAGTTAGTTTTACCAAACTATTTTCTAAAATATAAAGTCGCAAGTTTTGTGCCAAACTACAAGTAATGAGTAAAAAGTTAACGAAAAGGGAAGAGGATTATTCCAAATGGTATAATGAACTCGTGGTAAAGGCGGATTTAGCTGAGAATTCGGGAGTTAGGGGTTGTATGGTAATTAAACCTTATGGGTATGCTATATGGGAAAAAATGCAAGCCGCCTTGGATAAAAGGTTCAAGGAAACCGGACATGAAAATGCGTATTTCCCCTTGTTTATCCCCAAGTCTTATTTAAGCAAAGAGGCGACCCATGTCGAGGGTTTTGCCAAAGAATGTGCCGTTGTAACGCATTATAGATTAAAAAATGCCGAGGATGGTAGCGGTATTATTGTAGATCCAGATGCAAAATTAGAAGAGGAGCTTATAGTTAGGCCAACTTCTGAAACCATAATATGGGATACCTATAGGAGATGGATACAGTCCTATAGAGATTTACCATTACTAATTAACCAATGGGCCAATGTAGTGCGATGGGAATTGCGTACGCGATTGTTTTTAAGGACCGCAGAATTCTTATGGCAGGAAGGGCATACTGCCCATGCTACGGAAAAAGAGGCCATAGCAGAGGCAGAACAGATGGTAGATATTTATGCCGAATTTGCAGAAACCCATATGGCTATGCCAGTTATAAAAGGGGTTAAAACTGCTAGTGAGCGTTTTGCCGGGGCTTTGGAGACCTATTGTATTGAAGCCTTGATGCAAGACGGAAAGGCATTGCAGGCCGGTACTTCGCATTTCTTGGGACAAAACTTTGCCAAGGCCTTTGATGTGAAGTTTGCGAACAAAGAAGGAAAACAAGAACATGTATGGGCAACCTCATGGGGAGTGTCTACTCGCTTAATGGGAGCCTTGATTATGACCCATAGTGATGATAATGGTTTGGTGTTGCCGCCAATGTTGGCGCCAATACAAGTGGTTATTGTTCCTATATATAAAGGAGACGATCAATTAGATGCTATTTCTGAAAAGGTAAATCCTTTGGTGAAAGAACTTCGTGCTAAGGGAATTTCTGTTAAATATGATAATAGGGATACTCATAAGCCCGGATTTAAGTTTAATGAGTACGAACTTAAAGGGGTTCCTGTTCGTTTGGCTATTGGTCAGCGCGATCTGGAAAACGGAACTTATGAGGTAGCTAGAAGAGATACCTTGACTAAAGAAACAGTAAATGCCGATGAGGTTGTTGCCAAAATAGAGTTCTTATTAGAGGATATTCAAAAATCTATTTATAAGAAAGCATATGACTTTAGGGAAAACAATATTACTGAAGTAAATTCTTATGAAGAGTTTAAAACGGTGCTCGAAACTAAGCCAGGATTTATATCGGCGCATTGGGATGGTACCGAAGAGACCGAAGAACGTATAAAAGAAGAGACTAAAGCAACTATCCGTTGCATTCCTTTGGAGGCAAAAGAAGAGGCCGGAAGCTGTATGGTTACTGGAAAACCATCGGCAAAAAGGGTACTGTTTGCGAAGGCTTATTAATTTTTTTCAAAAAAATCGAATAAGACTTGCTGCAGTAAAAATTAGTTGTATATTTGCATCCGCAATTAAGCAATTAATGGTCCGTTCGTCTAGGGGTTAGGACGCCAGGTTTTCATCCTGGTAACAGGGGTTCGATTCCCCTACGGACTACAAAAGAAGTAATTTGAAATTTTGGATTTGAGACAGTGCCGACGAGGTGCAGAGTACGTTCTCAAAATCAATTAATGGTCCGTTCGTCTAGGGGTTAGGACGCCAGGTTTTCATCCTGGTAACAGGGGTTCGATTCCCCTACGGACTACAATATAAAAGTAATTTGAAATTTTGGATTTGAGACAGTGCCAACGAGGTGCAGAGTACGTTCTCAAAATCAATTAATGGTCCGTTCGTCTAGGGGTTAGGACGCCAGGTTTTCATCCTGGTAACAGGGGTTCGATTCCCCTACGGACTACAAAAGAAGTAATTTGAAATTTTGGATTTGAGACAGTGCCGACGAGGTGCAGAGTGCGTTCTCAAAATCAATTAATGGTCCGTTCGTCTAGGGGTTAGGACGCCAGGTTTTCATCCTGGTAACAGGGGTTCGATTCCCCTACGGACTACATAGTATATTTAGGAGTTTATCTCGATTAAAAAAAACAAAATTAAATAGAAATGGCAAATCATAAGTCAGCATTAAAGAGGATTAGAAGAAACGAAGAAGTGCGTTTGCGTAACAGATATCAGCACAAAACGACTCGTAACGCGATAAAAAGATTGCGTGCTGAGGAAGATAAGAAGGCTGCTGAAACTTTATTGCCAAGTGTGTTTAGCATGATCGATAGGTTAGCAAAGCGTAACATTATCCATAATAACAAAGCTGCAAACTTAAAAAGCAAGCTTACTAAGCAAGTAGCATCGCTATAAGCTTTAATCAAAATATATTATAAAAAAAGGCTGTCTATCGTAGACAGCCTTTTCTTATTTTTTATAATTCCTATCTTTTAGTATCAAGTACTGGGAATGATTTTTAAGCTTTTGCTATCATTGAACCTCCTGTTGCTCGTATTTATATATTGATAGCGAATTTTTTTTAGTTTGTTAATTGTTAGATTGATTTCCGCGTTAGGGACCGCAGCGGCATCCCCGAAGCAACGCAAGGGATATAGCTAAGGGCCCGCCCGACGTAGGAGGGAACGCCCAAATAATCGTTCTATTTTTTAGTAAATTCCTTGTGGATATTCGTCAGTCCTTTTTTCGCAACTTTAAGCGCTCTTAGGGTATTCTTGGATTTCTGTGAATGGGCTTCCATGCGTAAAAGCACATTCTTTAAGGTTTTGGTGGCTTCTACGATATAAGGACCTTTGTTGAGCATTACACATTCTGCCTGTGCGCTGATGGTGGCATCCGAGATTTCGGCCCTGGTGGCCATTCCCTTTTTTGCCATATGATCGAGCACTTGGGTAGCCCATACAACCGGTATCTGGGCAGCCTCGCATAGCCATAAGATTTCATTTTGCACCTCTGAAATACGCTCAAAGCCTATCTCTACAGCTAAATCTCCTCGCGCTATCATCACGCCTATATTAGGTCTTTTCATGGCCCTAAAAAGGATAGCAGGTAAATTCTCAAAAGCTTCTTTGTTCTCTATCTTAAAAACAATCCCCGTATCCGTATCGCCAAGGTTTTTTAATTCCTTGTAAAGCACAGATACATCTTCTGCATTGCTGACAAAAGAATAGCCCATTAGATCGGCATGTGCGGTAATAAACGGCAAGAGGGAAAGATCTTCCTTAGTCAGTGATGGCAGATTTAATTTTGTATTGGGCAGATTAATACCTTTTTCAGTGCGTAATTTTTTCTTATAAGCATTTTTAATGACCAAAGAGGCCGTGTTGTTGTCTAAAGAGAGCACCTTGGCCTCTATAGCGCCATCATCGAAAAAAACCTGTTGGCCGACCTTTAAATTATCGATGATTTCAGGAATACTTACTTCAATCAAGGGGATGTCTGAAGGGGATTTTTGCTTCTTTTTGCCTTTGGAGAGGTAAGGGGAGTTGTTTTTTACCAACAACAATGGCGATTTCTTAGCGATGGGTATAAATGGAGTGGCCGAAAAGGAGGGGTCATCCTCTTTTTTGATGTAAATATTAGCGACCCTAATTTTTGGGCCGGGAAGATCCATATAGATTTTTATGGGTTGTTGAATTTCTTGGGCGACACTGTGCGACTTTTTAAGGATTTTTTTCCACAATTTCTCATTGCCATGGCTGAGATTTATCCGGGCGATCCCCATACCTGCCTTTCGTAGTTTTCGGATCAGCTTTTTATCTGTTGCGGCTTCATCGGGCATGGTCACCATAATTTCGGTATCGTGAACTTTACAAGTGGTTTTAAAAAGCATATTGGCATGTTGTACCAATAACTTTTTACTGCCAGCAAAGCCGATGGATTCAATATCCTTGTTTTTCTCCCAGGTTTTGTTGTTGAGTACTTTTACAAGCTTAAGGGCACTGGAAATATTTTCATAGACGTAACCGGCACCACTTCCCAAAGAAGATATGCCAAGTTCTGCTAATCCATCTTGGATAGCCCTAATATCTGTATTTCGCAATTGTAAATAGCGGTATAAGTTTTTGGCGCTAGCCCTATATTGTGGGTGCACGGAAGAAGCAATAGCATTGGCAACTGGTTCTTGTTTTAGGAGTTGCTCATGAATTTTTTCGAGTTCCTTTTCTAGTTTTTCCAAGGTCATATCTCATCAGTTTAATTATGGTAAAATGAAGTTTTTATTCCTTATTTCATGGGAATATTGCTTACTTAAAAATACGAAATTAAAGCCTATCAATGGCTGTATAACACCGGAAAGGATACAATTATTACTCCTAAAAAAAGCAATACCCCAAGACATTTGAATGAATGGGGGTATTGCAGTATTTTGTATATGAAAAGGGTCGTTTCTTAGGGAGTTAACGTAACGACTAAAGGATTATTGATCTTTGTTGAAAATTCGTCCAAATAAGCCTCCCATTCTTGTTGAGAACCGAATTGTCCGCTTTCTTTCCATCCAAATCCGGCATAGTATACCGTCTTGTTGTTTTTTACCTTTAAATGAGCGTAGGCGTTGCTTAGATCCTTGGTTTCGGTATCGTACTTCTCAAAACCGATAAAAGTGCTTTTAGCGGCAACTATGGCGGTCCCAAGTTCGGAATCTCCGTGTGGTTGCCAATAACTCACCCAACCTTTATCGGTGTTTGCTGTGACTTCGCCATCTTTTTCATGTAACGTGAGTCCGGCCGAAACTTCATTGCTCCCTTCCAGGGAAACGTCAAATTTTGAAAAGTTACTTCCCAAGTCTAAACTAATGATTTTTGATTCTTTTATAAGTTTCCCACCTGCATCCCAATTTTCATATTCTAAATAAAAACTAGTACGGATGGGGCCTGTGGTAATGGTACGCCATCCGGTGTAATTTTTAGACAGGTGGTATACGGTATCTTGCCTCACTGCCATTCCGCCGACGCCCCTACTAACACCTACGTGAAAATCATCAAGGCCTTCCCCGGTATCCTCATGGTAATTCCCGGTTCCGTCTAAGGTTTCTTTGTACCATTTGTTAATAATGGGGTATTCAACTTTTTTCAACCAAGCATCGACGCCACTAGATA
Organism: Arenibacter sp. 6A1; assembly: GCF_012272855.1. Taxonomy (GTDB): domain Bacteria; phylum Bacteroidota; class Bacteroidia; order Flavobacteriales; family Flavobacteriaceae; genus Arenibacter. The sequence goes on from NZ_JAAXCQ010000012.1 coordinate 72,093, forward strand.
AAGTTCCCCCGGGAATTTTGTCCTCGATCATTTTTTGAGCCGTTGGTCCATAGACCCTAAAGGCAACCCTGTTGTTTTCCCAGGTATAATCATCGGTGCGTTCTGGTACAAAACGCGAATAACAATACTCAGGAGCCGTTGGTTGGGCGTCCTTGTCAATAGGGACTATTTCATATTTCTGTTCGGAATTAGGGGCAATTGTAGGTTGGAACAATAGTTCGTCCATAGTGCCGTCCCCATCGGTGTCTACGCTTTGTGTTACTAGAAGTGTGCCCGTTTTTAATTCCCGAACGCCAAGTCCAGTCAAATCATTGACCTTTAAGAAATCTTTGGTTAAGCTAACGGTTTCGAAAGTCCTTTCCTTATCTAGTTGGTTGGTCACAAGAATGGTCGTTTCTTTCTTTGGTTCGGAACAAGCGGTCAGCATGCTTATACCGGCTAATATCCCTAGGGTTTTAAATGTGTTCATGGTTTCCGGTTTAGAGGAGTTAAGACTCGTTGGATGGTTTTCCTATAGTGGCCAAAATTCCGCCGTCTACATAGACAATCTGTCCGTTGACAAAGTTACTGGCCTTAGCGCTCAAGAAAATGGCGGCTCCCTGTAAATCGTCCGGATCTCCCCAGCGACCGGCAGGCGTCCTGCCCACTATAAAATCATTAAAAGGGTGCCCATCGACACGTATGGGAGCGGTTTGGCTGGTAGCAAAGTAACCGGGGCCTATACCGTTGACCTGGATATTGTGCTTGGCCCATTCGGTGGCCATATTTTTGGTCAACATTTTTAGGCCTCCCTTGGCAGCGGCATAGGCACCGACCGTATTTCGGCCTAATTCGGTCATCATAGAACAAATGTTGATAATTTTGCCCTCTTTTCTGGCGATCATACCCTTGACAACATGCTTGGAAACAATGAAGGGACTCACTAAATCGACCTTGATCACTTGTTCAAAATCGGCAACCTCCATGTCTTCCAAAGGGGTTCTCTTTATTATACCGGCATTATTTACTAAAATATCGATTTGGCCGACCTCCTTTTCAATTTTAGCAATATTTTCTATGACCTGCTTTTCGTCGGTTACATCAAAAAGGTAAGCATGTGCCTTTAATCCTAAAGCCTTATATTCTGCTAGGGCATTGTTCAATTTTTCTTGGGAAGACGCACCGTTGATAACCAAGGTAGCGCCTGCATTTCCCAACCCTATGGCCATAGCCATACCTAGGCCATGGGTGGCACCGGTGATAAGGGCAGTTTTTCCTGATAAATCAAATAAATTTGTAGACATCGTGATGGGGTAAAAAGGTTATTTTAAATCGGTTATTTTGCAATGGTCCATATCGCTATAGTCTAAGTTTTCTCCGGCCATTCCCCAGATAAACGTATAGTTGCTGGTTCCTGAACCAGAATGAATAGACCATGGGGGTGAGATTACAGCTTCATTATTGCCCATCCATATATGTCTGGTCTCTTGGGGTTGCCCCATAAAATGACAAACGGCCTGATCTTGTGGAATTTCAAAATAAAAGTAAACTTCCATCCTTCTGTCGTGAACATGGGCGGGCATAGTATTCCATACGCTGCCGGTTTTTAATTCGGTCATTCCCATTTGTACTTGGCAGGTTTCTACCACGCTGTTCACAATTAATTTCCTAATGGTTCGGGCATTGGCAGTTTCCATAGCCCCTAGTTCTACAACCTCTGCATCGCTCTGACTGATTTTTTTGGTAGGCAGTACCTTGTGTGCCGGAGTAGAATTTAAATAAAATTTGGCCGGGGTTTTCGCATTGTCGCTAGAGAATACCACGTCTTTATTCTCCCTACCTATATAAAGGGCTTCCTTATAGGCCAATGGATACTTTTCCCCATTTACCGTAACAGTACCAGCTCCGCCAACATTGATAATACCGATCTCTCTTCTCTCTAAAAAATAATCGGATTTTAATGGGTCTATGGTGGTTAATTTTAAGGAAGTAGTAACCGGAACCGCTCCACCTACAATATATCTGTCAAAATGGGTGTATACTAAATTAACGGAATCGGCCTCCATTAAATTTTGAATTAAAAATTCCTTTCGTAACCCTTCTGTGGTTAGTTCTTTTGTCTCATTAGGAGAGCAGGCATATCGTACTTGGAATTGATTTTTCATGTTTATATATGTTTGATTATTGATTATTAAGAGGTGTCTTAGAACAGGTTTTTCCTTTTCATTTGTTGTAAATGTAATAATAATTATCATAATACAATCGATTGTATTATGATAATTGTATATTTGTTAGAAGATTATGGGGCTATTTAAAGGCCAAAAAAAGTATCATACCAATAGCAGCATTGGGAAATACAGCTTGTAAAGAATCCCTTTGGATAAGCTAAAAATCATGTTTCTCGTTGGTCTACCTTTAGGAGGGAAGAAGGAGGTGAAAAGAAGGGATGACATGTTGGAAGACTATCTTGCTACTGTGGTCAAAGGAATTATCAGGACAGTATATATATTTGTAGACCCCCTTTTTTTTGAGGAGTGATTCATCTAAAGGGAAGCTTTTTTATAATAGCGTTAAACAATGGAAAACAATAAAATAACGATACATGATATCGCCAAAAAACTAAATATTAATAGCTCTACGGTATCTAGGGCATTAAACAATAGTCCCAGGGTTACGCAGAAGACCAAGGACAAAATTCTTGCCGCGGCTAATGAAATGGGGTACCAAAGAAATCATTTGGCATCTAGTTTACGGACCAGTAAAACGCATACCATAGGTATCATAGTTCCCAGGATATCGCGTCATTTCTTTTCTTCGGCGATTGCAGGAATAGAGGAAACTGCCTATGAGGCCGGTTATCATGTCTTTATTTGTCAATCCTTGGAGCAATTGGAACGCGAACAAAATTTAGTCAACACCCTTCTGGCAAACCGGGTAGATGGGGTTATGGTATCTATATCGATGGAAACAGAAAACTACGAGCATTTTCAAGGATTAAAAAACAGAGGGGTGCCTTTAGTGTTTTTTGATAGACATTGTGATATTCCCGATTATAATACGGTATTGATTGATGATTTTCAAGCTGGATTTGAGGCAACGGAGCATCTTATATTGCAAGGATGTAAAAATATAGCCCATTTGTCCGGGCCTCAAAACGTGGAAATTTATAAGAATAGATTTAAAGGATATCAAAATGCGCTAGCGAAACACCATATCCCTTTTAGGGAAGAAATGGTGTTTAGTTCTAGATTGATGGAGAAGGATGGCGCCGAAAGTGCAAAATCTATTCTTGCTCTGAAGCCCAAGGTCGACGGCTTATTTTCGGCCAATGACGTTGCCGCCATTGGAGCTATGCAATATTTTAAGGAGAAAGGAATTAAAATTCCCCAAGATATTGCGATCGTAGGTTTTAGTAACGAACCTATTTCAGGGATCATTGAGCCATCTTTAACGACTATTGATCAGCCTGGTTTTGAGATGGGTAGGTTGGCAACCAACCTATTGATTTCCCAAATAGAAAATAAGGCTGGTGAGATACTGAAAGAGACCATTGTATTAAAGCCAAGTTTGATAGAACGAAGATCGTCAATCAAATAAAGTATCTTTAGTGCAACCAATAATTATTACATTTTTTGCATTTAAAATACCAACCAAATGAAGTTAAGAAATCACTTATTATTTCTTTTTTTTAATTTAATAATATCCTCAGTTTTTGGTCAAATTGAGAGCAGAGAACAAAAAACATTAAAATTTAAACACTTCTCTATAGCCGAAGGCTTGTCGCAAAGTTCCGTATTGGAGATTTTGCAGGATAATAAAGGGTTTTTGTGGTTTGGCACTAGGGATGGACTGAATAAATATGATGGACATTCTTTTAAAACCTATAGGCATAATTCCGTAGATCCATATAGTATTAGCAATAGTTATATAAGATCTCTATTCCAAGATGAGGAAGGAACGCTATGGGTAGGTACTAATTATGGCTTAAACAAATATCTTTCAGAAGAGGACCGGTTCGAGAGGTTTCATTTTTCTAGGGATAAAAATAGTGTTTTCAAGAATGATATTTGGGACATTGTTTCTGATGGGAACGGGAATTTATGGTTGGGTACCAACTACGGCCTAGAGAAATTTAATGTCAATAGCGGGGAGTTTGTTCGTTTTCAAACCGAAAAAAACAATTTTAAGGGGATTACAAATACTAAAATCAGGTCTTTATTAGTAACAACCGATGGTATGCTTTGGATATGTAATTTGAATAATATCTATGTTTACAATCCGGAAACAAACCATTTTAAACAGTACTATTATCCCAAGGATAAGAAAACTAAAATAAACAGGAATTATACTCCGGTTCTTTTTGAAGATCAAAACAAAAATCTTTGGCTGGGAGATAATAATGGTCTTTCCCAATTTAATAAAGAACGCGATATGTTTGAATCATTTCGCATCGCGTCTTCCGGAATAAACCAAATCACGGATGAAATTAGAAGTTTGGAGCAGGATTATTTGGGGAATTTATGGGTGGGTACCTATAACGGACTCTATGTGATTAATAAGGACCTAAACCTAATCTCCCATTACGTACACGACGAAAACGATCCCACAAGTTTAAGTCAGAATTCTATCTATAAAATTTTACAGGACACGAAAGGAGATCTATGGCTAGGGACCTATGCCGGAGGGATAAATTATTATGACCGGAGCTATGACCTTTTTAAGGGCATCTCTTCTGGAGCTAATAGAACAAAGCTTAATTATAAGGTAACCAGTTCTATCATTGAAGATGAGGAACAAAATCTGTGGATCGCTACCGAAGGAGGGGGAATTAATTTTATGAATAGGGAAACCGGTCTTTTTACCTATTATAAGCATAACGAAAAAGATCCTAGAAGCCTTAGTACAGACAATGTTAAAGCTATGATCCAAACTCGATCTGGGAATTTTTGGATCGGCACCCACGACGGCGGACTTAATTTTCTAGATCCAAAAAAGAAACCTTTCAATTTTAAAAAATATAAAAATATACCTGGAGATAGTACTAGTTTAAGTAATAACAGGGTGATTTCCCTTTTCGAGGACCACAAGAACAATATTTGGATAGGTACCTCGGGCGGGGGCTTAAATGTTTTTGATAACCAGAAAAAGTCCTTTCACAGGATTAAAGATTCCGATGATGTCCTAGGGGCCATTATATACACCATTGCCAAAACTTCCGATAAGAACGTGCTGCTGGTCGGTGGGAGTAACGGCTTGGCAAAAATTAATATCCTGAGCCAAACCATAGTTCCGGTGATATATAAGAAAGACGAGCAAGACGCTTATAATATAAGTGCCGTTCTGAGTGTTTACCAAGATCCAAAGAACAATATTTGGATTGGTACAGAGGGCGATGGATTGTACTATTACGATGCCGAAATCAAAAGGAGCGTTAAATACGGACGTACAAGCGGATTGCCCAATGAGGTTGTGTACGGTATGCTGCCCGATGACCTGAATAATTTATGGTTGAGTACCAATAACGGCCTAAGCAGATTAAACCTAGCATCGTTTCAGTTTAAAAATTTCGATGTCTCGGACGGTCTTTTAGGGAACGAATTTAACTATGGGTCCTACACAAAATTAAAGAATGATAAACTTGTATTTGGCGGTACCAACGGGCTTAATTACTTTGATCCTGACGATCTGGTAGAAAATTCCTTTATACCCCCGGTGAAGATAACTGGGATGCATGTTAATAATAAACCGTTTGTAGATGGCGATTTTAGGAGAGAGTCTATAAAGTTAAAGTATAATCAAAATGATTTTAACTTCAACTTTGTGGCGCTCAGTTATTCTCAACCTAGTAAAAACCAATATGCCTATAAATTGGAAGGCTTTGATGAGGAATGGATCTATATTGGGAATAATAGGTCGGCGACATATACCAATTTAGATCATGGAGATTATGTTTTTAAAGTAAAAGCTTCAAATAGTGATGGTTTATGGAATGAAAAGGGAACCTCCATAAAAATCAAAATATTACCTGCACCTTGGGAGACCTGGTGGGCCTATCTCATTTATTCTATTTTATTGGTGGCCGCTATTTTAGCCATAAGAAGATATAGCCTTATAAGGATGCACGAGAAAAATGAACTAAAGCAAGAACGACTGGAGAAAGAGCGGATAGAAGAAATAAATCAAATGAAATTGAGGTTGTTTACCAATATATCCCACGATTTTAGAACCCCATTAACCTTAATTATTGGGCCCTTGGAGCGAATGTTAAGCAATAAATCTGGGGATTCCTTTGTGCAACGACAGCACGAGATAATGCATAGAAACGCTAGTGTCCTGTTGCAACTAATCAATCAATTATTAGATTTTAGAAAAAGCGATTCTGGGAAATTACAGCTGCAGGCATCCAAGGAGAATATTGTTCCATTCATAGAAAATATTAAACTATCGTTCGAAGAATTGGCAAGAATAAGGGAGATAGAGTATTCCTTTGAGCCATTTTCCGATACTATTGAGCTGTATTTCGATAAAATAAATTTGAAAAAAATAATTTTCAACCTCTTGTCCAATGCTTTTAAATTTACCCCTGACCAGGGAAAAATATTAATAACGCTTAGCTTGGTTACCAAAAGAAAACGCAAAGGTACTCCGACAGAATTTTTAAAGCTGGTGGTAGAGGATAATGGGAAAGGGATTCCTAAAAAAAATCAGAAATTTATTTTTGATCGATTTTTTCAGTTGGGGCAAGATGAAAACACCCGATCAGGAACGGGAATAGGGCTGGCCCTTACCAAGAGTCTTGTAGAACTTCACCAAGGAACCATAAAAGCCAAAAGCAAGGTAGGTCAAGGAACGGCTTTTGTAGTATTGTTGCCAATGGGCAATGATCATTTGAGCGAAGATCAAATGATATCCAATACCGAAGAAGAATTGGGCAGCAGTTCCCAATATTTTAATAAGCCAAGCTTTTTGGTGAACGAATTGATAGAGGAAGAAGTAAAAGAGGAAGAAGAAAGCACTACTGTTGATACCGTTTCTGCAACCATTCTTTTAGTTGAGGATAATATGGAAGTACGGGCGTTCATCAAAACTATTTTTGAAAGTAATTATAATATCTTAGAGGCTGAAAATGGTGCTAGCGCTGTAGAAATAGCGAATAACCAAAAGGTAGATTTAATAATTAGCGATGTCATGATGCCCGTTATGGATGGGGTAGAATTATGTAATAGAATAAAATCAAATATTACCACCAGTCACATTCCGGTTCTCTTGTTAACTGCAAAAACTTCCGAAGAGGCCCAAAAATCTGGTTTTACCACGGGTGCCGATGCTTATATCACCAAACCTTTCGATGCAAACTTATTGGAGTTACGCGTAAATAACATACTGAATTCTAGGAAATTTCTAATTGACAAATTCAAAAAAGATATTATTCTTGAACCTAAGGAATTAACGGCTACCTCTCCCGACGAATTGTTTTTGCAAAAGGCGATTAAATTAGTAGAAGAAAATATATCGAACCAAGAGTTTACGATTAATGACTTTATTACGGAGATGAATATGAGTCGCTCTGCCCTATACAGAAAACTGAAGGCGCTCACCAACCAGTCGATAACCGAATTTATTAGAACGGTGAAACTTAAAAGAGCGGGGCAATTGATCCTGCAATCGCAATTGAATATTTCTGAAATTGCCTTTGACCTTGGCTTTAATGATTTAAAGCACTTTAGAAAATCGTTTCAAAAAGTGTTCAATGAATTGCCTTCGGAGTACCGGTTGAACCACAGTGAGCGTAAAACAGAAAAAAGCGATATTAGTTAATAGGTTCCATCTTTCGGAGACAATTATTGTCTAGGTAATCTTGAAGGGAGGAGCAAAAGAATGATATCTTTTTTTAAGTTAGAAAATATTGAAATTTTTATATAAAAAAGGAATAGGGCTTTCTAAATATGATTTGGACTGTCCTATTTTTTTTGAAACAGTAATAGGTAGGATGTTTTATTTTCCAATTGTTCGTGTTGAAGTCGGTTCGCCTTCAAAAATCAATAGTTCATGTTGTTGTACTTTGGGCGTTCCCTCCTTCGTCGGGCGGGCCCTTGTCTATATCCCTTGCTGTGCTGCGGGGATGCCGCCGCGGTCCCTAACGCAAAAAATGTAAACAAAATAATGGTTCCCAATCCCTTTTCTAGATATAGAATAAAAGGACAATAGGAATGATAAAATGTTACTTTATGTACGTTTCTCTTCTGAAACCGTCAAATCTAATATTTATCAAAATTTAATGTGCGCCGTATTGGTTGCGTCAAATGTTAATGAATTATTGGGGTATAGTTAATTAGGGTGTTAAAAATCAACTTTTCAGGTGAAATGAACGCTAGACCCCTCCCAAATGAACCCAAACCCCCTCATTTTTCATCAAGCATCTCTATAATTTTATACTTGAAATTAATAACCAAACTAAAATCAAACCAAAATAAAAATGAAAAATCAATTGACACTTTTTATTAAGAAACGGAAAAGCGATCTACTCGTTTTTTTGATGATTCTATTTGGGGTCTTGTGCAGCTTTTCGGCTCAGGCCCAGGTAAAAACCATTCAGGGGGTCATTTCCGATGAGGTAGGGATTCCGCTACCGGGCGCAACCGTAATGGAGACAGGAACAAAAAATGGGGTCACTTCAGATTTTGATGGCAACTATACCATTCAGGTCAATCAGGGAGCTTCCATTACTATTAGTTATGTTGGCTATACTACTAAGGTGGTACTCATTCAAGGCGATAAATTGACCTATAATATAGGGTTGGATCCAGATTTCCAACAATTGGACGATGTGGTCGTGGTAGGATTCGGGACCGTTCGGAAAAAAGATTTGACAGGTTCGGTCGCCTCCGTGAAAATGGATAAGTTGACCGAGGCGCCTGTAGCTAACTTTGACCAAGCTTTGGCAGGTAGGGTTACTGGGGTTCAAGTGGGTTCCGATACTGGAGAGCCAGGAGCTGGACTTCAGATAACCATTAGAGGAGGGAATACCATTAACGGAGATAATTCCCCTCTGTATGTCTTAGATGGTTTTATTATAGAAAATTTTAATCCCGGTATTTTAAACCCTACGGATATCCAAAGCATCGATATACTAAAAGATGCCTCTGCAACTGCTATTTATGGGGCACGGGGTGCTAACGGAGTGGTGCTGATTACTACCAAACAGGCAAAATCTGGAAAAACCAGAATCTCGTACGAAACAAGGCTCGATGTAAAAAACGTTGCCAATAAACTAGAGGTACTAGATGCTTATGAATTTGTAAAATTGGCCGATGAGATCAATCCGTCTTCAGCCTCTGAAAAGTTTTTCGGTGATGATAGCGGTGCCGTTGTTGGTGGAGTGGAAGATTATCTAAATGCTCCTACTGCCAATTGGCAAGATGAAGCGTTTAAAACGGCGTATACCAAATCGCATACCTTGAAGGTGGCTAGTGGAAGTGAAGCGACAAAACTTGACGCTTCGATTAATCTTGTGAATGACGAAGGAACCTTGCTTAAATCCGAATTCAAGAAGATTAATGGTAGGTTAAACCTTAGACATAAAGTTAATGATAAACTAGACTTTAATTTAAACACTATATATGCCAATACAGAAAGGTTGGGGCTTGATACCGAAGGAACTTCTTCTTATTCATTTATGAGAAACCTTATAACGTATCCAAATGTGGTAAACAAGTTTAAGGATTATGGAGATAGCAATCCTTTGTACGGGATTAATCCAGATGAGTTCGATGTCAATAACATTTTTAACTGGCACCCAATAGTGTCCTTAAACAATGAATACCGGAAAAGAGAAACAAATCAATTTATCGCCAATCTTTCTATAAAATATAGAATAACCCGCAACCTAGAGTTTGAAACCAAAGGTGGCTATAACGGAGATTTTAGACAAACGGGAGTTTTTAATAATAGTAATACCGTATATGGAAGGTTAATAAATCCTATTAATGGAATTAACGGAACCATGGATTACCACAATTACAAGACTTTGTCTAATATCAATACCCTGACGTATCGCAATTCATTTGGAAAACACGATTTAAACGTATTGGTAGGTAGCTCGCTTAACAGTAGAAAAATTACTAGAACCTTTATACGTTCTATACAAATTCCGAAATATGCCGAGAGTCAAGGAATCAATGCTATGGATGAGGGCACCTTGTCCAGTACAGATGATTTGTTAGGAAGTTCTGAAGAAAGAATACAGTCGCTTTTAGGGAGATTGACCTATGCTTATGACAACAAATATTTATTAACGGCTTCTATAAGGCGAGATGGATCTTCCAAATTTGGACCAGGACATAATATTGGATATTTTCCTTCCTTAGCGCTTTCTTGGAAAGCAGAGGAAGAAGAATTTATAAAAAATCTGGGCTTTATTTCTCAGCTTAAATTTAAAGGAGGCTATGGAAAAACAGGGAACGACAGAATTCCAGGGGATGCAAGGTTCGACTTGTTTACGTCTAATTTAGCGTCCTATTTTTTAAATGGTTCAGAAGTTTTGGGACAGCGTCCTACTTCGAGCGGAGCTAATCCCGATATCGAATGGGAGACTACTTCCCAGTATAATGCGGGTGTAGACCTAGGTTTATTTAACGGTCGGATTGCAATAACCGCCGAAGTCTATGAAAAGACAACCGACGATCTGTTGATCAATGCAGATACCCCACCTTCTTTAGGTATTAGTAGAGTTTGGAAAAATAGCGGAACCGTAAGAAACAGAGGTTTGGAGTTAGCTCTGAGTACCATTAATGTAAAATCTAAGAATTTTAGATGGACGACAGATTTTAATATATCCTTTAACCAGAACAAAGTGTTGTCCTTGCCAGAAGGGAAGCCCATTTTTGGAAACCCTAATTATTATTGGAGGTATGCTTCCAACCAATTTATTGTAGAGGAAGGAAAGCCATTGGGGAATATGTTCGGTTATATTTCCGATGGGGTATACCAACCAGAAGACTTTGCAAATTATAATGAAGACGATGCCTCGCACACCTTAATTGCTGGTCAGCCAGATTATGATGGTGGTTCCCCTATACGTCAGCCAGGAGATGAAAAATATAAGGATCTGAACGGAGATGGAAAAATTACCCCTGATGATAAAACAATTATAGGAAATGGATTGCCAAAGCATTTTGGTGGTCTGGGAAATACATTTTCTTATAAAGGATTAGAACTAAGTGCCTTTTTTCAATGGTCTTATGGTAATGATGTAATGAATGCCAATAGGTTAATTTTTGAAGAAATGACTCATAGTGCACAAAATCAATATGCCTCTGTAAAAAATAGATGGACACCTACCAATCAAGATACCGATATGTTTAGAGCTAGGGGAAGAGGGTTTGAAGATGTCTCTTCTAGAGTCATTGAGGATGGATCTTATATCCGTTTAAAAACAGTGAACCTGTCTTATGCCTTCTCTAAAAAAGTATTGGATAAACTACAAGTTAATAGCTTATCGATTTTTCTTTCGGGTCAAAACCTAATTACTTGGACGGATTACAGTGGTTTCGATCCTGATGTTTCGGTGAATAGATCTGCTATTATGCCTGGGGTCGATTATTCGTCATACCCTGTAAGTAGGACCTTTAGCCTAGGATTAAACATAACATTTTAAAAAAAAAGACACATGAAATCAAAAATATTAATATTTGCCCTATCGAGTCTATTGTTTCTTCAAAGTTGTGACGATCAATTAGATATATTGCCAGAAGATGGCCTAGGATCTGCTACTCTTTATCAAAATGATGCTGGAGCCTTAGCCGGACTTTCTGGTGTTTACAGTAGGTTTGTTGCGGCCTATAGAGAATCTATCCTTAATGCTATGTATCCGAGTGCTGTAACAGATGAAGGCTTTGAGAATAGAAGTGTAAACCGATTCTTTTTAGAGAACAGCTTTGCGAGTAACAATGCGCAGATTCTAGATAGTTGGACCTTATTATATGAAGGGGTATATGCTGCGAATATCATGTTGGCCGAGCTGGAAAACTCAACGGGCATCAGCGAAACCTCTAAGGCTGTTTTTGAGGCCGAAGCACGTTTTTTAAGATCTTATCTGCTATTTGAACTACAAAAGAACTTTGGAGGATTAGAAGGAATACCATTGCCAACGGAAAACACCCTAAAACAATTATTGCCAAGAACAAAAGGGGTAGATGTGTATGCGCAAATCATTGCCGATTTGGAATATGCCGAGCAAAATTTACCAGGGATTCAGGAAGCCACGGCAGGGAGAGCCAGTAAAGATGCCGCACAAGCATTGTTAGCCAGAGTGAATTTGTTCAGGGCGGGAGCTCCCTTTACCAATGATGGTGACTATTATACAAAAGCAAGGGATTGGGCCAAAAAAGTAATGGAGAATGGCTATCAGGAGTTGAACCCTAGCTATGAGGATATTTTTAATAAATTGGCAACAGAACAGTACGATACTAAAGAAGTATTGTTTCAAATCGGATTTTACTTCGGTAATCAAGACCAGAACCAATCCAATAAACTCGGATCCACGATAGGAATGAGGGTTGATGATGGCTCTTGTAATAACAGAGGGTACGGTTTAATTTCTGCCGCTATAACATTGACAGATGCTTATAGAAACGATCCTTCTGATGAAAGAGGTCTTTGGAATGTCTCTCCTTACTATGTGCCAAACAATAACAATTGTGAGTTTAGAACACAATTTAACCAAACAGCTTATCCTGCATCAAAATATCGCAGGTTCCTAGAAAGCGGGGGAACCGGTAGCTACGGACCACATCATTTTCCTGTCTTGAGATATTCTGACGTCTTATTAATGTATGCCGAAGCGGAAAATAAACTGAATCCTGGATCCGCAGCGGCATTGGATGCCGTAAACCAAGTAAGGAACAGGGCAAAGGCAACACCATTGGTTGGCCCAATTACAGAAGCATTAATTCAGGAAGAACGTCGTTTGGAACTGTGTTTTGAAGGACTTCGTAAGTACGATTTGATACGTTGGGGGATCTTACAAGAGAAAATAAATGAAACCAAAGCTGCTCTACAAGCCGCGGATGGAAGTGAAAATACTGATTGGCCAATCTACGGAAGTGGTAATCCAGCAACAAGGACAAACACTACGGAAAATTATTATTTAGATGGCTATAATAATTATGTAGATTCTAAACACCAACTGTTGCCAATTCCAGAACAGGAAATAGGAGCTAATGATCTGATAACTCAAAACCCGGGTTGGTAAAAGATATATCCATCTTGATAATAAACCTTATAAAAATCAACTATGAAAAAATCAATAAATATAATGTCAGTCTTACTGCTCTTCGCCTTCGTTTTTCAAGGATGTGAGGACTTTGAAGAGGTTAAAGTGCCCGATTTTACAGTAATACCAACCAGCGTCACTGCAAAAGTGGGGGAACCAGTAGAATTTATGGTCCATAACGCTCCTAATTTTCTACAATTCTATGCCGGCGATTTTGGGCATAAATACAAATTCAGGGACAGAACCGAGGCAGAAGGAATGGTTTCAATGTCTTTTAAAAATGCACAAAAATACGGACTAAACAATAATGCCACGGGTACCTTATCCGTAATGGCATCTACAGACTACGATGGTTCTGGAACACCCGAGGGAATAGCCAACGCTACATGGATGGATATTTCTGATCGCTTCAATATCGCGACGGCCTATGATTTTGCTTGGACAGAATCTGGAGAAGCGGATATAACGGATTTGACTACTGGGAGCCCGATCTACTTTGCTCTTAAGTTTTACGCAGAAGATCATAAAGGGAACGGTCACAGGCAGCCCGAATGGCGTATCGCCGATTTCAATATTGTATTGTCTACCGAGGATGCTCCGGCTCCGTTGACAGTTGCCACAACAGATGCACCAGGATTCTTGCCAGTAGACGTACAAGGTGTAGTAGAGTCTTGGAATACAGGGAAATGGTACTTCGATTCGAGTAATGACGTTTGGAGGTTTAGAGGAGGACCGTCAGATTACGCAAACGAGGATTGGTTGGTTACTAATTCCATAAATTTAACCCAAGTGAATCCGGACAAAGGAACACCCTTAAAATCGTTTTCTGAAAAGCTAGAATCTTTTACTCATATCTATGAGACACCAGGAACCTATACTGTAACCTTGGTAGGAACAAATACTACCATTCATGGAAGTCAAGAAACGGTAAAGGAATTGACCATTACCGTCACCGAATAACCAATCATAATTAATTGGTAAAATCCCAACCGGTACATTTTCATGTATTGGTTGGGATTTTTTATTGAGTAGGCAAAAAAGTTATAAATACTGGGGGTCATAGAATTATTTGAACAGAAAACCCCCTCTGAATGAACAGATTGGCCCGCTATTTTTGATGCTTTTAAAGTAATATTTGCCTCTATTATTTAACCAAATACCAAAACTAAAATAGTATGAAACGAATTATTAATGGCTTATTCGTCTTTGCGTTATTGCTTCTTTCGCAAAGTATAACGGCTCAGGAAAAAACGATATCGGGAAAGGTTACCGATGCTTCCAATGGATTTGCTCTCCCAGGGGTAAATATTTTGGTGCAAGGAACAACGAATGGTGTACAAAATGATTTCGATGGAAACTATTCCATAGATGCAAAAGAAGGAGACAAATTGGTGTTTTCCTATATTGGAATGAAATCACAAACTATCACTGTGGGGGCCTTGAATATTATAAATGTTTCTATGGTCGAAGATGCCTTTCAGCTCGATGAGTTAGTCGTGGTAGGGTATGGAGCCACCAAAAAAAGTGACCTTACCGGTGCTGTGGCAAGCGTATCGGCGAAAGATTTTGAAAAACAGCCTGTGTTTCGAGTCGAAGATGCTTTACAAGGGCGTGCTTCTGGGGTTCAGGTGAGTAAAAATTCTGGAGCACCGGGCTCTGAAATAAAAATACGAATTAGAGGTGCGAACTCAATTAATGGAAATAACCAGCCATTAGTAGTCATCGATGGAGTGATTGGGGCTGATCTTAGAGCAATTAATACCAACGATATTTCATCCATGGAAATATTAAAGGATGCTTCAGCAACTGCTATATATGGCTCCCGAGGTGCCAATGGGGTTATTTTGGTGTCTACGAAAAGAGGGTCGGGAGAACCTAGTATAAATATAGATGCATTTTCCTCTATCTCTGAAATTACAAATAAATTAGATGTGCTTTCGCCCGAAGAATTTGGAGCTATCAACAACCTGCCGGTTATCGATGGGGGAACCAATTATCAAAAGGAATATTTTAAAACCGGAATCACGGAAAACGTACAAGTAGCGATCAGTGGAAAAAAAGAAAACATAGGTTATTTTATTTCGGGCAACCTATTGGATCAATCAGGAGTCGCTATCAATTCTAATTATAGACGTTATTCCCTTCGAACGAATCTTGATACTCAACTATCAGACAAACTATCAGTAGGATTAAATTTATATGGTAGTAGTGAGGAGACTTTGAATTTGGTCGCAGGAGGGAGATCTTCTTCTCCGGACGACAGGGCGGGTATTATAGCGGTATTAGGATGGGATCCTACTTTGCCCCTTAAAGATATCGATGGAAATTATAATCTTATTAGTTCAAATGGTTCTGGTCTTATTAACCCTATCGCAGAAAGATTGGAATCACAAGCTAACGGTACCATCAATAGCGTAAATGCCAATGTAAATCTTTCCTATGATTTAACGGATAACTTAAACTTAACCGTTATCGGTGGATTGTTATTCACAAATTCATTGTACGAAACCTATAGAGGCGTACCACCAGGAACTGTTTTAAGTAGCCCAACAGGAGGGGGGAGTACCAATTATAATACAACCCTACAAAATAGTAATATTTTAACTTGGAACAAGAGTTTTAATGACCATAACTTAAAAGCGACAGCGCTCTTTGAAATTCAAAACTTTGTTAGTAAGGGGTTCAATGCCAATGCAGGAGAGTACTCCATACCGGCCAACTTTTATTCACTGGAGCTTGGAACTACACCATCTGTGGGCGCAAATTTTAGCAAAAGCAAAATACATTCCTATATGGGGAGGGCCGAATATAATTTTGACCAAACCTTATATTTAACAGGGACCCTACGTGCAGATATTTCCTCAAGATTTAGGCCAGGGAACCAAACTGGTTATTTTCCTTCCGGATCTGTAGCCTATCAATTCCGAAATCTATTGGGCGATAGACTTGAGCGTCTAAAATTAAGGGCAGGTTATGGTGAGGTTGGGAATCAGGCAATAGCGCCTTACTCTACCTACAATACCCTACTTACAGGACAAAATTATCCTTTGGATGGTAGTAGTGAAACAAGGGGGGTTATCTTAGGGAATATTGCCAATCCAGATCTTACTTGGGAAACCACAAAACAAACCAACTTTGGTTTCGACGCCACCTTTATGAACGGAAGGATCAATTTTTCGGCAAACAAATATTGGAAAAATACGACGGACCTTTTGTTAGAGGTTCCACTGCCCGATTTCACAGGTGGGAGCTCCATTCTTAGCAATGTCGGTGAAGTGTTTAACGGTGGTTGGGAGTTTAATCTAGAAAGTGTGATTGCTAGTAACGATACATTTGATTGGACTGCAAATTTTAACTATTCCTATAACCAAAGTGAGGTGAAAGCCTTGGCAGATGGTCAGGACGAAATCTTGGTGAGCCCTTTGGGTAATATATCCAATACTACTGGTGCCTATGTAAGTATAGAAAAAGGACAACCATTAGGACAACTGTATGGGGCTACATTTTTAGGCACCTATAAAACAGGGGATACAGGAGGAAATCCGGGGGATGCACGGTATGAGCTAAATGAAGAAGGTAATATAGCACTTGGTGTTATAGGTAATGGTGTTCCAGATCATAACTGGGCCCTAAACAATACCTTTACCTTGGGGAGTTTCGATCTAAACTTTTTGTTAAGGGGAGCCCATGGCTTTGATGTATTTAACTTTACCCGTGCAAAAATTTCCATGGCAGGTGGCGTACAATCATTGGCTACCTATGGGGAATATAGAAATCGCTGGACAGCTCAAAATGAAACTGATATTCCTGCTTCTGGGGATTTATTTGTGAATTCGACTCGGTTCTTGGAGAAGGGCGATTTTGTTAAGTTGAGTAATATAGCGTTAGGATACAATATGCCAGATCCTAAATTCTTCAAATCAATTCGGATATATGCTAGTGCCCAAAACCTGTTTACATTAACAGGCTATGAAGGGTATGACCCTGAGGCAAGCTCGATAAGTGCAAGTTCCGGATCTGCTTCTTCTATAGATTATGGTGCCAACCCCAATTCGCGAACCTACACCGTAGGAGTTAAATTAGGATTTTAATATAAAAAAGAAAATAAAGGAGTATGAAAACTAATAAAATAATAGGATCATTACGTATTCTAACGGTACTATTTTTAGCCCCGATAGTCTTTAATAGCTGTACTTTGGATGAAAACCCTACAGAGGGTCGCCTGGTTCCCGAAGCCTTAAACTCACAGGATGCTCTAGAAGCAGCAACAGCCGGAATGTACCATCAGTTTACCCTGTCCATGCAGTGGGCGCATTATTGGATGCGTTCTTTTGGAGGTGATGATATTACAACCCATAGCGGTAAAAATAAACAAGGATTTAGAGATGCCGATCAAATGAAAATGTCTTCTTTGACCAGTGGTATTGCACTAGCCTATAATGGGCCTTATAAAACGATCAAGGAAGCCAATAATATTATTTCGGTTCGTGAAAATATTATGGGTGGCAATCAGGAAAAGATTGACGCCATGATAGGGGAGGCGTATTTCCTACGGGCTTTTTGTTATTTTCATTTGACTAGGACCTTTGGAAAGGTTCCTCTATTAACTTCTACGGATATACCAGGAAATACCGACATTAAGCGTTCAGAAATATTAGAAATTTATAAGCAGATAGAGCGTGATTTTTTAATGGCAGAAAGTTTATTACCTGTAAAATATTTGGGAACTCCTGCTGCTATTCGTCCTAATAGCGGTTCGGCTCGTGCCTTTTTAGCGAAGTTATATATGCATTGGGCAGGATGGCCGCTAAAAGATAATTCTAAATACGCTATGGCGGCAAGCAGCGCAAAGACTGTTATAGACAATGCTACTTCACATGGATTTGCGTTAGTACCAGATATGGGAACCTTATGGTCCGTAAAGGATGAAAACCGTTTCAATTCCGAGATGGTTTTTGGTTTGGCCCACAACCAACCATTGAATAATGCTTATTCCAATAGGCATACAGGAAGAGTTGGATATCCCGGGGATGTTCAGGGATGGGCCGAGGTTTTTGCAGAAATAGGGTTTTTTAACGATTTTCCGGAGGGCCCAAGAAAGGATAATACTTTCCGAACCGAGGTGGTATTTAAGAATGAAACAATTCAATGGGAAGACTTTAAAGATGAAAAACACCCACTTTTCCTTAAAGTAACAGGCTATCAGGATGAGATAAAAACGAATAATTCAATTACTTCTATGAATACCTATTCTATGAGATATGCCGATCTCCTATTATATTACGCAGAAGCTGAAGGAAGATCGGGAGGAAACTCTGCCGATGCTTGGGAAGCCCTGAACAAGGTGCGTAGAAGAGCGAATAATTTACCAATTGATACTCCAGATGTCCTAGTCGATGTGACTAACGGTGATTTAGCAGAATTGGCGTATACAGAAAGAAAATGGGAATTGGCAGGAGAATATAAAAGATGGGATGATCTTACCCGGTTGGAAAGGGTAGCCGAAGCTTTAGCTAATAGGTCTCCAGAAGAACTAGTCGGTCCTATTATCGGAGATCAAAGCCCTTCAAATTATTTTGCAGAAATCCCGGAGTCCGAGCTTAGCAAAGCGCCTCAATTGAGAGAATAAAAATGCAATAACATTTTGGTAAACTAGTAACTGAAAAAATGAATAAAGTTTGATACTGTTTATAAGTGGAAGTTTTCTTTAATTACTTAAAGAAATATTATTGAGGTAACTAGAAAAGGTAAAGGAATTAACCATTACCGAATAACCAATCATAATTAATTGTTAAAATCCCAACCGGTACATTTTCATGTATTGATTGGGATTTTTTATTATGACAGGAAATTTTGGACTGAATTCACAGTTAAAAGCATCCCAAGATAAACCGGTGAGTTTGTATGACAGCGATTTTGATGGCAATGGTTCTTTAGATCCTATTCTTTGTTCCTATATCGAGAACGAAAGTTATCCGGTGTTTTCTAAGGACGATCTATTGGGGCAGTTGAACAAGTTAAAAGGCAGGTACGTTAATTATGTAGATTATGCCGATGAAAAAATTACCGACATTTTTACCCCCGATCAATTAAAGGAGGCAAGGGTATTAGAAACTAAAAATTTTGAAACCAGTTATATGGAGAATTTAGGGGAGGGTCGTTTTCAGCTTTCCCCCTTGCCAAAAGAAGCACAGTTTAGCCCCATTTACGGTATGGTTGCCAAGGACTTTGATCGGGATGGAAATTTAGATTTGCTTTTAACGGGGAATTTTTTCGGCACACGGGTAAAATACGGTCGTTATGATGCCAATAAAGGACTATTGCTTTTAGGAGATGGAAAAGGAAGCTTTAAGGCGGTGAACAATCTGGAAAGCGGACTTCAATTGGCCGGAGAAATCCGGGATATCGCCGTAGTGAGGCAAGGAGGTTTGGATCAATTGATGGTGTTTGCCCAAAATAATGGCCCGCTTCAAATTTATAAGATCAATCAACCTTTAAAAAAATAAACGCCATTCTTTGAAAGCGAGGAAGGGGGGATTTTTATAAAATATTGAATTTTAAGTGTTTTTGATGGCTTTGGTCAGTGAGCACCCTTTTATTGAACTTTTAGCCCCTCTAGTTTTTATGAATATACTGCAACTTTGTCTTAGGCCCTGAAACCTAAAAGTAAAATAGGTCTCAAAGCACCATTGAAAAGTTAGTTGATTGAGTTGAGTTTAGAACATCCCCGTATTGTCCATAGAAAAATATGTGGGGTGTTTTTTTTACAATCATCATCTAACGGAAACCAAAGATTAAAAAAGTAAAGTATTAACATAAAAATGCAAACGAATGAGATTATTATTACTGTCCCTAGTTATTTGCTTGGCAAGCTGCCAATCTGGACAAAAGAAAAAAGAAACTGCTACGGCACAAGTCCTAAATGGAAAAAGCGTGGCATTCGATTTGAATGGTGCCATTGAAGATTGCGAGTCACAATTGGAAATAGCCGTACCCAAGTTAACCGATCTTTCCAAGCACCCTAGGTTAATAGAAACAAACGAAACCGAATGGAAAGAAATACCCAACGGAAGATTGGTTTGGACCTCCGGATTTTATCCAGGCATACTTTGGTATATGTACGAAATTACCAAGGATGAAAAATGGAAACAAGAAGCTATAAAAAGAACTGAAGTTTTTGAGGATTTTAAAACCATTACCGAACACCACGATATAGGATTTATGATGTTTCCAGCTTATGGCAATGGGTACCTTTTTGGAGACAAGAAGGAGTATAAGGATATATTATTGACTTCTGCAAAATCACTTGCAAGTAGGTATAATCCTAAGGTAGGAACTATTAGGTCTTGGTCTAATAAAATGCATCCTCGTTGGCAACAACATATCACCATCATAGACAACATGTTAAATTTGGAACTGCTGTTCTGGTCTGCTAAAAATGGTGGGGATAAAAGTCACTATGATATCGCTGTAAAACATGCGGAAACGACCATGGAACATCATTTTAGAGACGATAATACTTCTTGGCATGTCGTAGAATACGATTCCATTAACGGAAAGGTATTGAACAAGCATACCAAACAAGGTCTTCACGATGATAGCCGTTGGTCTAGAGGACAGGCATGGGGGATATATGGGTATACTTTGATGTATAGGGAAACAAAGGATAAAAAGTTCCTAGATTTTGCACAAAAGATTACCGATAAGTATTTAGAACTACTTCCAGAAGATTACATACCTCATTGGGATTTTGATATTGACACTACAAAAGATGATGATAGGGATGCCTCTGCAGCAGCTGTTGTAGCCTCTAGCCTGCTAGAACTTAGTACCTATATGGAAGACGAAGCATTGCAAAATAAATATTATAATGCGGCCTTGAAAATGTTAGCTTCATTAAGTTCCGAAAAATATTCGGGAGTAGGGAAAGCCGATTCTTTTTTACTTCATTCGACAGGTGCAAAATCATTGGGACACGAAATTGACGTTGCCCTGATCTATGCCGATTATTATTATATTGAGGCTTTGGATAGATTAAAGAAAATGAATTCAGTAAACTAGATATTATGAACATGCATTTTGTAATTCGGTATTTGTTGCTATTTAGTTGGGTGTTCGGCACTATGATTTCTTGTAAGCCTACCTTAAATTCCTCGCAAAAGGAAGCACCCAATTTGTTATTTATCTTTCCCGATCAATTGCGAAATTCGGCTATTGGGATCAATGGACAGGATCCGGTGGTGACTCCTAATATGGATCAACTGGCTAAAGAAGGAATGGTGATTACAGATGCTATAAGTAATTTTCCGCTGTGTAGTCCTTACCGGGCTATGTTGATGACCGGAAAATTACCTTATAATAATTCGGTGCTGACCAATAGTAACTCCAATAGGTATAAGTACAATAATTCATGGCAAAAAGACGATATTAGTTTTTCCGATGTTTTGGTGAAGAACGGTTATGACGCAGGTTATGTGGGGAAATTACATTTAACCTCCCCACCGCCTATTGCGGATAAGGATACGGTGTTATGGGATGCTTATACCCCTAAGGAATTTCGGCATGGGTTTAATTTTTGGTATGCTTATGGTACTTTTGATGAGCACAACACACCTCATTATTGGATCAACGATGCTGCGGAGGATGAGCTGACGTATATCAACGAATGGTCTGCTAAGCACGAAGCAGATGTGATCATCGATTATATTAAAAACCCCTCCGAGAAAACAAGGACTAAAGACAAGCCTTTTGCGCTTTTTTGGTCGGTAAACCCTCCGCATCCGCCATATCATTATGTGCCTGAAAAATATATAGCACCCTATAAGGACAAATCCTTGGAGGAATTGCTCAATAGGGGGAATCTAGATTTGGATAGCGAGGCCCAAGAATTGGCCTTCCATAAGGGGGCAACCAGGAAAAGAACCGAATTAGCCAAAGATCATATGCGTAATTATTATGCTATGGTGACGGGTGTAGACGACCAAATAGGGAGAGTGTTAAAGGCCTTGAAAGAAGAGGGATTGGAAGATAACACTATAGTAGTCATTACCTCAGATCATGGCGAAATGATGGGTAGCCATGCTTTGATGTCAAAAAATGTATGGTATGAAGAAGCTATAAACGTTCCTTTTATCATTAGATGGCCTGCTAAAATTAAGGGAGGCCAAAAAGACGATCTGCTTATTGGTGCCACGGATATTATGCCGACTATCCTAAATATGCTAGGTACTACAGATGGCATTCCTTCCAATTTAGATGGCCAAGACCTATCGTCCATCATTTTAAAAAATGAAGGGAAAAGGCCAAGTTCTGTCTTGTATTACTATATAGAAGAAGGGCAGCCAGCATCGGGACACCGTGGAATAAGGACCCATACCCATACTTATGTGATCACCTTGGATGACCAAAACCAAGCTCGTGAATTTTTATACGATAATAAAAACGATCCTTTTCAAAAACATAATATTGCCGAAAAGGATACGGAATTGAAAAGCGGGTTGAAAAAGCAACTTTTAAAGCAATTAAAGGATAAAAAGGACCCTTGGTTAAACCGATTCCAAAAGTTAAGTGATTCAGAAACGGTACTATCAAAGTAAACCATCGAGACCAATGAATGCCTGGAGTTTTAATAGGACACTTTTATGCTTAATTATCTTGCTTTATACCTTGCTGGGATGTAAAGGCAAGACAGAAAATAAGATTGTCTTTAAAAGTGATTTTACGGGCACTGCAACACCTTCAAGGGTAGGGCCAGAGTATACGCCTTATCCATTGGAAGATTGGCAGGTGTCCAATGGGAAATTGGAATGTTTGGTCAGTAGGGAAAATAGAACAGTTCATCTGTTAACACCTCAGTTAAGAGAGGGAACCTTTGAAATGGAAGTTGAGGTTGGTTTTTATTATGGAGATTTGGCCGGGAATAGTAAGAATTGGGCCGGATTTAATTTGGGGGCAGATACCCTAAGTTCAGATCATGCGGTGCATCGAAAAGGCTTAAATATAGGGGTCAGTACAAACGGGGTATTGTTTATAGGAACGCCAAGCCCCAATCCTAAAAATAAGAATGTGATGAAAGCATTGGCTACTGGAGTGAAACTAAAAGTGCAACTTAGGCCAGAGGCAAACAACTATGTGATAGATGTTGCTATCTCCGACATTAGTACGGGTAAGTTATTGGCCAATATATCTAAGAACCATGTAGCTATAGAAAGGTGGAAGGGCGATTTGGCGTTGGTGAGTAATTTTCAAAGCAATGCTAAAGACCAAAGCAGTTTTACAAAAAGTGTTTGGTTTAAAGATTGGAAAATATATTAATCATGAGGGTGTATTGGCAAAAGAAGCCATGACATATGCCTATTAGAAATATAAAAATATAAGGAAACTAATGAGATCATTATTTTATAAATCAAGAAAACATATGCCAATTAAAATGATCCTTTTTTTAATCACTGGTATAGGTTTTTCACAACAAACGAAGCTACCCGCCTTAGAATCTTTTGAGTCCAGCAACGTATTAGAGCTATATCAGAGTTCTAATAGCACTTTGGCAATCAGTACTGATCATATGAGGTTAGGAAAATCGTCATTGAAATGGGAATGGCAAGGCGAAAGTAGTCTAGGGACTTCAAATTTTAGGATATTGTCACATGCAGAAAGTCCATTGCGGTACGGAAATTACTTTCCGTCTAGTCCCACTACAGCGATTTCCCTTTACAACGAGACACCACAAAACGATACCCTAACTATTTCCTTTGAAAAAGAAGGAAAAGTAGCGGTTTGGTTTGATGTTCCATTGTCTTTTAAAGGATGGCGACGAATTTGGGTTCCTTTTTATGAAATGCAAGGAAATGCTCCAGAGAAGGGAGCCGAAGTAGATTATGATTATTTTAGAATTAGTACTTCAGCAGAAAAGGGAAAACTATATCTAGACGACATTGTTTTTTCACAATACCAGGATGACAGGCATCAATACCCAGATCTTTTGGTGCCCTTTATTAAGGCAGATACTAATTTGGGCAGTGATCATTGGATGCCTTTGATAAGCAATTACGAACGCATTAAGAATTTAGAGGTATCCCCAATTTCTATGGCTGTGAGGATGGATTTACAAAAATTCGAAAAATTAATTGACACAGATTTAAGGATCGATAAGAAATACAAGGTGTATATAAAGTCTTTACGGGAAGATTTTCAAAAATTAAATATAAAGGATACGGGTGAGACGGTAATAGGACCTCCTTTAACTTTTATGATAAAGCAGGAGTATTATGATGAGAAACAACATGGGCCATTAAAGGTTAATGATGTGTCGGATTTGGGGAAAGTATTAAAAAAACTAGCTAATTTTCACGATAGGGCAGATGCCTCCCAGAAACAGGAAATTGAGGAAATGTTTTTGACTGGGACTAAATACTTTTTAGATCAAGGTTGGGTGTCTGGTGCCGCTGGCGGTACAAGGCATCATATTGGGTATAACGTTAGGGACATTACCGAGGCATTTTTTACCATGCGTCAATTGCTATACGATAACGGTTTGTTAAATGAGATTGGCGCAAGTTTGCACTGGTTGTTTAACTTAGGAATGCTTTTGGACGATGAAAGTAATTTTCATGTAAATATCGATTACCTAAACACACAATCCTATTATCATTTAATGTTGATTTTCCTTATGGATAGCCAGGAAAAGCAAGCAGCCTTATTACATGCTTATTCTAATTATATCTCTATAACCCTAGCACAACAAAATGAAGAATGGGGCTTTAAGGTAGATGGTACGGCATGGCATCACAATGGTCACTATCCGGCCTACGGTTATGGTGCCTTTAAAACAGTCCCTAAAGTAATCAGAACCTTGTCAGGGACTAGGTTTCGAATAAAAACGGACGGACATGAGAATTTTAAAAAGGCTTTTTTAAATACTAGAGCTTATAGCCAATTGTACGATTGGGGATTTGGAAATGCAGGACGACATCCCTTGGAAGCCAACAGTATTAAATCCTTAAAGGAAGAGTATCTTTTAATGGCATATGCAGGAAATCCGGAGGGAACCGAGAAAATTGATAAGGAGGTGGCCGCTGCATATCTTAGGCTATGGGGAAAAGAAGATAAACTCAATAGCACCCTTTTTAGGGAAGTTAACGGAATACGTCCAGAACAGCTCTCTGGCTACCATACCATGCCCTATGCGGCAACGGCAATCCATAGACGCAACGATTGGGCAGTTATTGTGAAAGGATATAGCAAATATGTATGGGCATCAGAAATTTATGTAGATGAAAACAGGTACGGTAGATACCCTGCCAACGGAACTATTCAATTATTGAACCATAAAGGCGAAGCTGGTAGTGGATTTAAACAAGAAGGTTGGGATTGGAACCGATATCCGGGGGCTACCGTAATTTACTTGCCTTTTGAAGAATTGGAACCAAAAATGCCCCTTATAATGTTCCGTTCCAATGAAACCTTTGCTGGGGCTACAGAATTGGACGGGAACGGCGTTTTTGGAATGATCTTAAATGAAGGCAAAGGCTCTAATTCGGAATGGCCAGAAACGAAAGTGGGATTTCCAGGAAAATTGTATGCTAAGAAATCGGTATTTTCATTTGGTGACAAGCTGATAGCAATAGGAACCAATATTTCTAGTATAGACGAAAATAATCCTGTACAGACCAATCTTTTTCAGTCTTTGTTAATAGATCCAAAAATTCCGCTCTACACATCTAATAAAACCATAACAAAGTTTCCGGTTAAAACAGAATTGGCTTCTGATGTGAAAAAGAATAACTGGGTGGTAGATCCTTATGGGAATGGGTATTATATCCTTTCCAATACCGCCGTACAATTAAAGAAGGAACATCAACATTCTTATCACAACAAGTACTCGATCAATACCGGGAGAATGAATGCCAAGGGCAAAGGAGCAAAAGAGACGGAGGCCGATTATGCTGCTGCTTGGATAGATCATGGATTGGCTCCTAAAAATGCCAACTATCAATATGTTATTTATCCCTTTCTGAAGGAGGAAGATCAAAAGAAGTTCGAAAAAAAGGCAAAGGCCGATGATTCTTATTCCATTATTAGAGCCGATAGTATAGCTCATATTGTTTCGGACCATAAGTCGAACACCACGGCATACGCCGTTTTTGAGGCTAAGAAAAAATTGGATAGCGGTTATTTATCAGAAGTGTCGGAACCTACATTAATTATGGTAAGAAAGGATTCTGATAAAAATATAACTATCAGTGCTGTGCAGCCCGATTTGAATTTTCCGGAATACCAACCGAATAAATATAGGAATTACAGCACCCCAGTTACACTGACCATTACCTTAGAAGGGAAATGGAGCGCCTTGCCAGCCGATTTTATAACCGCTATCGATAATTCTGGTACGAAAACCGTCATTAGTTTAGAGTGTAAAGATGGATTTCCAAGGGTGTTTAAAATGATGAAATTAAGTTCTTAGGTCAAGAAGGCATCCTATTGCTTCTAAGTCTTTAAATAGAGAAATTATCCATAACAATGCGTGTACTTTTTATTACTTGTTTTATAGCTTTCATACTTAACATAGGCCCGTCCTTTGCTCAAGAAGCGCTTATATGGAAAAAATATACAGGTGAAATAAACGACCCTGAAATTCCATTGCTATTTGATTATTCCTATGCCGGATATCAACTTGGTGAAAAAGGAATCCCCGAAAAGCATAAGGGTTTAAAGGTTTTTAATGTGTTAGATTTTGGCGCCATTCCCAATGATAGTATTTCGGACCAAGAGGCTATTGAGGCTGCTATAAACGCAGCAGAATTAAACAAGGGCGGCATTGTGTTTTTTCCGCCAGGAGAATTTATGGTGAATGTGAAACCTAAAAAAACCAATCCTATTCAAATATCATCTTCTAATATTATTTTAAAAGGAAGTGGCATGGGGAAAAATGGAACGGTGATTAATATGAAAGATCACATGTTGCAACGAACGCCCGATGAACCTGAATGGAAAGTGAGTTATATGTTTACATTTTCGTCAAAAAAAGGAGAAAAACAACAAACAAAGATCACAGAAAATGCAAATGAAGGAGCGTTTACCATTGTTGTGAAAAATGTAGACATCTTTAAGGATACAAAGTTTATACAACTACAAATGCCTTATAATGTCACTGCTGCAAAAGAATCTTTTGAAGGAAAGAAACCAAGACCACATTGGGAAAAGATACAACAAGAAGGAGTGACATTTATTGAGAACCATGAAATAAAAAGTATTTCTGGGAATAAAATCACCTTAAAGGATCCGTTGATAAATTCGATTAATACCGATTACAATTGGCAAGCAAAACCTTTTTATCCGTTAGAAAATGTGGGTGTAGAAGATTTCTTCTTCAAAGCAAATTTTAAGGATACATTTGTACACCATAAAGATTTTTTGCACGACAATGCTTGGTCAATGGTTTCTATGCAAAGAGTGGCAAACTCTTGGGTTAGAAGATGCCGGTTTAGCAGTGTAAGTGGAGCTGTTTCTGTTAGTAATAGTTATGCATCTTCTGTTTTAATGTTATGGGTCGAAGAGAACAGCGGACATAAATTAACGAACGTGACACAGTCTACACGGGTGTTAACGGGTTTAATTAAGGATACTTCCAATTATGGGCAATTCCATGGCGCATCTATGTCTCACAAAACATCGGGATCTGTAATTTGGCGCGTAAAAACGCCAAAACAAGGATGGGATTCCCATGCCGACATTCCAATCAATAATTTGGTGGATATGTACGAAGGTTCAAAAATGACCAGCCACGGAGGGTATTACAAAAATGAGCCGCATCACTTAAAAGGATTAACCTTATGGAACTATAAAAGAGTAGGTGAACCACAAGATAA
The DNA here is from genome assembly GCF_012272855.1 of Arenibacter sp. 6A1. Lineage (GTDB taxonomy): Bacteria > Bacteroidota > Bacteroidia > Flavobacteriales > Flavobacteriaceae > Arenibacter. The sequence continues at coordinate 100,212 of NZ_JAAXCQ010000012.1, forward strand.
TTACGATTTCTGGAAACTGTCAGGACCCAAACATTTGTATTGGGGTTTTTCTGTCGTGAATCCTACCGTAGTAGGTATGCATGGTTCAGGAACGAGCTTCAATCAAGATAACCTTGGCTATTTTGAAAGTTTAGGACAGGCCGTTTTTCCTGAATCTTTATACGAAGCACAATTAAAACACAGATTAGGTAAAACTCCAGCGTGGATTGCCAAAAGTTTGAAAGAATGGAAGGAGATAGAAAATGAATGTAAGGGAGGTGAGATGTCTAAAATATAAACTTAAAAAAGACTAAAGTGCATCTGCCTAAACTCTTTAAAATTATAATCAGAAATTATTATGAAAATCACACCTATTATTATCTTATTTCTATTAATCTATGGCTGTGGTTATGACAATACATTATATAAAAATGTACTCCATGATTCAGAAAATTGGGTGGTTGAACAGCAACCAAATGGACGAACTATTTTTTCTGACAAAGGCATAGAAGTAATTGATGCCAAAGGTTGCACCATTTGGTTTAAAAATCCATTACTAGCACCAGTGAAAATATCATACGATATTACTATTATAGACCAAGGTGGTATATACGACAGGGTTTCGGACATGAATTGCCTTTGGATGGCAAATGATCCTAAAAACCCTGATGATTTTTTTAAAGATTCTAAGAACCGAGCGGGTCATTTTCCCAATTATCATCATTTTACATCCTACTATGTGGGCTATGGTGGCCATCATAATACAAAAACTAGATTCAGGCGCTATAATGGCAATGTCGATAGGCCGTTGTTGCCAGAACACGATCTATCGGATAAGAAATTTATGATTATAGCTAATAAGAAAATGAGAATTGAAATTATAGTCAACGATAATTTCACAAGTTATTCGAGAGACGGGGAAGTGATTTATGAAGTTAAGGATCCACAACCTTATACCCGCGGATATTTTGGATTTAGAACGGTGAACAATCATATGAGGATAGAAAATTTTGAAGTCAAAAGAATTTAAAATTAATAACCAATATAGTATTTAAAACTTTCTGCTTCAAGGGCATTGAAAGTTCAAAAATGTTTACTAAAAAAGAATGGGATAAAATAGAAAGGCAAATGGCTTTGTAAGGGTTGGATTGGAATACAACTCTGTGCATAATGACAGTTAAGTAGCAGTGCTATAAATAAAAAGACTTTAACGCTAGAATAGGAGCGCGAAAAAAAATAAAAAACTTAAATAAGGAAACCAATATTTGTAATTATGAGAATCAAAAAAAGCTATATAATAGCAATACTGTTAGGTATTGCCATGGTGAGTTGCAAAGAGCAAAAAGAATCTTCCACCAAAATTGTTCAAAATAAAAAGAAGCCCAATATCGTATTCATATACACAGATGACTTAGGGTATGGCGATATCAGCTCCTATGGGGCCACTACCATTAGTACCCCTAATATTGATGCCCTGGCCAAGGAAGGCATTCTATTTACAAATGCCTATGCCACCGCGGCTACTTGTACACCATCTAGGTATTCTTTATTAACCGGCGATTATGCCTGGCGTAAAAAAGGAACTGGTGTTGCTGCCGGCGATGAGGCTCTTCTTATTGATACCAAGAAAACCACCTTGCCAGATGTCTTAAAAACTGCGGGATACAAAACAGGTATCGTAGGAAAGTGGCATTTAGGTTTGGGCGATGGAAATGGACCTAACTGGAATGGTAAAATTAGTCCGGGACCCTTAGAAATAGGTTTTGATTATTCCTATATAATTCCAGCCACAGGGGACAGAGTTCCCTGTGTTTTTGTCGAAAATCATCATATTGTTAATTTAGACCCTAACGATCCTGTAAAAGTAAATTACAAGGAAAAGATTGGAAATTGGCCTACAGGGAAAGACAATCCGGAATTATTAACAATGAAGCCCTCTCAAGGCCACAACAATACCATTGTAAACGGTATCAGTAGAATTGGTTTTATGGAAGGTGGAAAAGCCGCCTTGTGGGATGATGAAACCATCCCTATGGAATTGGTTGATAAATCTAAAAAATTCATTGATTCTAGTAAGGATCAACCATTTTTCCTGCTGCTTTCTACACACGATATACATGTGCCAAGAGTTGCCAATAAAATGTTCCAAGGTAAAAGTGGTATGGGACCAAGAGGCGATGTTATTCTTCAGTTAGATTGGACCGTCAAGGAAATTATGGAAATACTAAAAGCCCAAAATTTACTGGATAATACCATTGTTGTTTTTTCTAGTGACAACGGTCCTGTCTTGGACGACGGGTACCATGATAAGGCAAGGGAATTGGTCGGCGACCACCAACCTACAGGGGGCTTAAGAGGAGGTAAATACAGTTCTTATGACGGGGGAGCAAAAATCCCCATGATCATCAGATGGCCCGATGCCAAAGGAAAGGGAAGCATTTCTAACGCACTGTTTAGTCAGGTCGATTTTCTTAAGTCATTTAGTACATTGTTAGCCGTTGATGTAGATAAGAGCCAAGCTGTAGATAGCCAAAATATGCTGGCTGTCCTAAATGGCGAAGACCAGGCTGGTAGACAGTCGCTGATACACGAGAGCTTCCAAGGTCCGTTATCCTATATAGAGAACGGATGGAAATTTATACTGCCCCACGATGGACCTAAAATGGTGCCATGGGGACCTAAAATTGAGACGGGATTTGAAACTAAGCCGCAATTGTATAATCTACTAGAGGATCCTAATGAACAACATAATCTAGCGAATGAGATGCCCGAAAAAGTAGCCGAATTACAAGAGAAAATGGCAAAAGTAACCCAAGGCTCCTTTATCAATGTTCACGAGGTAAATATTGTTGAATAGGGAAGCTCAGAAATGTGAGGACAGCCCCTAGGCCGTACAGCTAATAGTAAATTTAATATGGTTTTAAATGATGTATTTAAAAGGAAAAAATATTTCACAAAACAATTGAACTAAAAATATGAATACTGAACCAATTCAAAATATTAGGAAGGTTGCCAATTCAGGGAACTTCTTACAAAAAGTATCCAATACATTAATTTTTATAGTGGTGTTGTTGGTATTCCAAGTAAGCCAAGCTCAGAAATCGTCTGCAACAGGGGCAAAGGATAAGGACAGGCCTAATATAGTGTTGATTATGACAGATCAACACCAAGCAGCGGCAATGAGTATAGCCGGGAATACGGATTTAGAAACCCCTAATTTGGATAAATTAGCCAAAAATGGGGTTCGCTTTAACAACGCCTATGTTACTTTTCCCTTGTGCAGTCCTTCTCGTTCTAGCATATTCACGGGGAAAATGCCACATACTCTAGGGGTTAATTCCAATGTTTCTGGTGATAATAGAATGTCCGCTGAAAATAAGGAAATGGGCTTAGGGCATATCATGCAACAGGCAGGGTATGACTGTGCCTATGGTGGTAAATGGCATGCCCATGAGGCAGCTATCTCCGAAGGAAATGGTTTTGAGAAGATCGCAGATTTCGGGGATATCCCTTTGGCAGAGAAATGTATCGATTATATGGCATCTAAAAAAGATGGCAACAAGCCTTTCTTTTTGGTAGCTTCCTTTGACAATCCGCATAATATATGCGAATGGGCCAGGAACGAACCCTTGCCTTATGGGAATATCCCCATGGTTCCCCTTAGCGAAACACCAGGGCTGCCCCCTAATTTCAAGAAATCGGAAACTTTTCCCGAAGCTTTGCAAATAGAGCAAGACGTAGATAAGAAGGTGTACCCGACCCAAAATTATACCGAAGAAGATTGGAGACAGTACCGCTATACCTATTATAGGTTGGTAGAAAAAGTAGACCGAGAGATAGGAAAAATTATAGACGCCATTGATGCTATGGGCTTAAGTGACAATACACTGATTATTTTTACCAGTGACCATGGCGACGGAAATGCTTCCCATGGTTGGAACCAAAAAACAGCCCTTTTTCAGGAAAGCGTTAAAGTGCCTTTTATTATGACTTACAAAGGAAAAAAAGGCTTTAAAAAAGGGGTAGACCAAAGCTTGATCAGTAATGGGTTAGATCTGTACCCTACTATTTGTGATTATGCCGGAATTCCTATTCCAGCAGGGTTGCTCGGAGAAAGTATTAAACCAAGACTAGAAGGGAACAAGAAGAGTCAAGAGAGAGAATTTGTAGTGGTAGAGACTAAATTTGAAGGGAAGCAGGCCTATGGCACCCTGGGAAGGGCCCTGATCGGTAAAAAATATAAGTACGTTTTGTACAGTTGGGGTAAAAATAGGGAGCAGCTTTTTGATCTAGAAAACGATCCTTTTGAAATGAATAACCTTGTACATTCAGGTGCCTATTTGGAAAAATTGGATGAGTATCGTCAAAAGCTTTTAGAATGGTGCAAGGAAACCAACGACACTAAGTTTTTAAGAAAAGTAATACTCCCTACCAATAGCACTATCTCATCGAGCGAGCTGTTTGATAAACCGTATTAAGTATTCTTGAATAAAGAACCCAAGAAGACGCTTGTGTATAGTGTCTCCTTGGGTTTTTGTTTTAAGGCGTTTTTTAGGAGTTTACGGTTCTTTTTTGAAGTATAGAACCTATGATCATGTTGGCATGAACCCTAGAGTTTTCTATAAACCATTTATGGGTTTCCATCCCCCCGCAAATAACTCCAGCCAAATAAATACCTTCTACATTGGTTTCCATCGTTTCCGGGTCGTATTGTGGGAGTCTTTTTTCGTCTTCAGATAGTTGGATGCCTATCTTTTCCAAAAATCCAAAATTTGGCATATATCCCGTAAGGGCCAATACATAATCGTTTTTCAAGGCTATGGTCTCCGTAGCCGATTGTATTATAATTTCCTCTTCGGTAATTTCTTTTACGGTACTGTTATAGTATGCTTTTATACTGCCTTCTTCAATTCTATTGATAATATCGGGCCTTACCCAATATTTTACACGTTCTCCTACCCCTGGACCACGAATGATAAGGGTAACATCGGCGCCTTTTCGGTAGCACTCCAAGGCAGCATCTATAGACGAATTGCTGGCGCCTATAACGGCTACTTTCTGGCTAGAATAAAAGTGGGGATCCTTGTAATAATGCGATACCTTGTCCAGGTCTTCCCCAGGAACATCCATCTTATTAGGGATGTCATAAAATCCGGTTGCTAGAATAACATTGGATGCACGATAGGTGTTTTTTGAGGATTGGATTTCAAAATACCCGTCGATTTTTTGGACGGATCCTACCTTTTCAAACAGTTGTATGTTCAGTTCATTGCTGGTCACAATGCGTCGGTAATACTCTAAGGCTTCATTTCTTTTAGGTTTGGCCTCAATACTTATGAAGGGAATATTATCTATTTCTAATTTCTCCGAAGAAGAAAAGAACTGCATGTTTTGCGGGTAATGGTAAAGGGAATTGACGATACATCCCTTTTCTAGAATAACATAGGAAAGACCTTTCTTTTTAGCTTCTAGGCCACATGCAATACCAATAGGTCCTCCTCCAACAATGACAATATCAAAATTCTTCATTACCCAATTAATTCATTTAATTCTTTGATGGTCTTGGTAGGGTTGTCACTTTGAAAAATAAAGCTCCCTGCTACCAATACATCGGCACCGGCATCGATAAGCTTTTTGGCATTTTCCGAGCTAACACCGCCATCGATCTCTATTATGGTATGAGCCCCTTTACGGTTGATGAGTTCTTTTAGTGCCTTTACTTTATCGTAGGTGTTCTCAATAAAAGATTGTCCGCCAAACCCTGGGTTTACACTCATAATTAATACTAGATCAATATCATTGATAATATCTTCCAAAAGATTGATATTGGTATGTGGGTTTAGGGCCACTCCAGCTGTCATCCCTTCGGCCTTTATGGCTTGTAGGGTTCGGTGCAGATGTGTACACGCTTCATAATGTACCGTCAAATTATGAGCTCCTAACTCGGCAAAGGTTTTGATATAACGGTCTGGATCTACAATCATTAAATGTACATCTATAGTCTTCTGGGCATGTGCCGTAATGGCTTTTAAAACAGGCATGCCAAAAGATATATTAGGGACAAACACACCATCCATGATGTCGATATGAAACCAATCTGCCTCACTGTTGTTTACCATTTCTATATCTCGTTGTAGGTTGGCAAAGTCGGCAGCCAACAGGGAAGGTGCTATGATTTTTTTATCCATTTTCAGTCGCTATAATTTTATGGTATAAAGATAATAATTTGATAGGTTTCCTAAAAAACGATCTCTTCATTAGGAGATGAATTCTATAATTCCTACGTATTTAGGGAAAACATATTTGCTGTTAAAAATATTAGGGCAATGCCACAATTATTAATACCAGCGTTTCTTTTTCTTTTTTGAACCTTCAGATTTTCTGCCTTTTCTGTGTTTACTGCCTTTTCTTTTGTGCACTTCGGGCTGGGCTTTCGGATCTAATGGATAAGGGTGGTCTTCTTCTACATCGATATGTTTTTGCATCAATTTTTGAATGCTAATGACATATTGCTTTTCGTCTGCAGAACAAAAGGAGTAGGAGGTACCGCTTTGGCCCGCTCTTCCCGTTCTTCCGATTCGGTGAACATAGGTTTCTGGAATGTTTGGTAAATCAAAGTTTACCACACTGTCCAAGTTATCGATATCAATACCCCTGGCAGCAACATCTGTGGCTATAAGAATATTGGTTTCCTTATTTTTAAACCTGTTTAAGGCTTCTTGTCTTTCATCCTGGCTTTTGGCGCCATGAATGCTATCTACCTTATAATTGTTTCTAAGAAGGGTTTGTTCTAGTTTATCGACACCGTGTTTGGTTCTCCTGAAAATAAGAATATTACCTTTTATCGTATTTCTTAAAAGGTGAAGGCACAGTTCTATTTTTTTGGGTTTTGGCGTAAAATAAAGTGTTTGATGTACCCTTGCTGCCGCCGATGAGGTAGGGGTGACGGCAATCTTTTCGGCATCTTTTAGAATGCTATTTGCCAATTGAACCACTTTAAAAGGCATGGTGGCAGAGAACAATAAAATTTGCTTTCCTTTTGGACATAGACGTTCTATTTTCTTGACATCGTCAATAAAGCCCATGTCCAACATTAAATCTGCCTCGTCCAAAACCAAGGTCTCTATATAATCTAAATTGATAACATCCTGTTTGTGCAAGTCCAATAACCTACCAGGGGTTGCTACAAGGATATCGACTCCTTTTTTTAGGGTTTCTATCTGTGGTTCTATAGCCGAACCACCATAAATAACAGCCGAAACAAGGTTGGTATATTGGGCGTAATCTTTAAAGTTTTCCTGAATCTGCATGGCCAACTCTCGAGTTGGACTTATGATTAAAGCCTTTATCTTTTTTTTAGAGGCGTCTTGCCTGTCGAACAAAAGTTGCAGAATAGGCAAAGCAAAGGCTGCTGTTTTACCAGTACCCGTTTGTGCCGAAGCAATAACGTCTTTCCCATCGAGTACAAGAGGAATAGTCATTTCTTGAACCGGAGTAGGAGCGTCGTAATTTTTTTCTGCTATAGCTCTTAAGATAGGTTTATTAAGCTTTAACTCTTTAAAATTCATGGATGTTAATTTTCTAAAATATGTGTACAAAGGTACGGTAAATTCGTTGTTTACTTTTTTTTCTACCCAACTTATAGCCAATTTTATCCATAATAAATCAGGAAAGGAACTTGGCGTAAAAACGTGGTATTGCAAAAAAGAGAGATGTTTGCAGCGAGTGGTTGATTTTACTAAAAAAACGATTCGTCCAAACGGAATTCACTTTAGGCTTAAAGCACTAATAAGCCATGATTTTTTAGAATGGACAAGGGTTTAGAATACCAAAACAGCTCGAAGTCATCAAAAGTAGCTTCAAAATCTGTTTTTAATTGGGAAAAAGTAAGGGTTTGATCACTATAAGGCGATATTTTGTCTAAAGCACCCAACAGCCATTCTCCTTTTTCCTTGTCTACCGAAATTGCCACTGTTTTGGTTTTATCGTGAAAGGTCAGTTTTAATAACTCCCAACTTTGTCCTTTTTTCGATTTGGTCAGGGTTTGTACTAATGGAGTACTTCCCAGCCAGATAATTTTGGCATTTGGTTTATTGGTAAACGCGGTTTCGGCCTCTAGTGCCGTTTCGATAAAATTCGGGGCGATAGTAGTTTTTGGGATTTTAAAATCGAACCAATCTTGCAAGGGGTAATCAAAGCAAATGCCGTGCATAAAATTGAAGAGCGATTTTTTAAGCCCATAACTAAATTGTTCATGATCGATACCGGTATCGTCAATAAACTGCACATCATTGTTGGCAAAACTTATTTCCTCGTATTGTGGCACTATGTTGTATTCCGACGGATTTAAGCCAATGGGACTGTGAGCCGTAAGGGCAAATTGATGCCAGAAACCCGATTGTAATACGCCAAGGTCAAACATCTGTCGGACCATTTCCAGGCTATCTACGGTTTCCTGAACAGTTTGGGTAGGATACCCGTACATTAGGTAAGCGTGTACCATTATTCCCGATTCTGTCAGGTTTCGGGTTACCTGGGCCACTTGGGTAACGGTAACCCCTTTTTTAATCAAGGCTAGCAATCGGTCCGATGCCACTTCCAATCCACCCGAAATAGCAATACAGCCCGATGTTTTTAACAATACACATAGGTCGCGGCTAAAACTTTTCTCGAACCGGATATTGGTCCACCAGGTAACGGTTAATTTCCGCTTTATAATTTCTAGGGCCAAAGCACGCATAAGGGCCGGTGGAGCCGCTTCATCTACAAAATGAAAGCCTCTTTCTCCGGTGCTTTCTATGAGTTCTTCCATTCTGTCTACCAAAAGTTTGGCAGCAATGGGCTCATAGATTTTAATATAATCTAGGGAGATATCGCAAAAGGTACATTTTCCCCAATAGCAACCATGAGCCATTGTCAGCTTGTTCCAGCGGCCATCGCTCCAAAGGCTGTGCATGGGATTGGCAATTTCTATTACGGAAATATACTTGTCCAATAGCAGATCCGAATAGTCAGGGGTGCCTACCTGACTTTGTTTGTAGTCTGGTCTTGGAGATGAGTTATTGTAATATACCGCTCCGTTTTGAAGTACAAAGGTCCGCTTTAATGCTGGTTCGGCTAATGTTGGCTCGGGATTTGTAATATGCGCTACCAATAGTTCTATTGGCAGCTCTCCGTCGTCTAGGGTAATAAAGTCAAAGAATTCAAAAACCCTGATATCGGTAAGCGATCGCAATTCTGTGTTTGGAAATCCGCCACCCATAGTCGTCTTTATGTCTGGATAATGGGCTTTTATGAATTGTGCACATTTAAAGGCACTATATAAATTTCCGGGGAAGGGAACAGAAATACAGAGCAGTTTTGGTTGCACGGTTTTTATACGTTGTTCCAAAATATCCAGGGTAATACGGTCTATATACGTATGTTCCTTTTGTAAATGCTGATACAGTTCGTCAAAAGAATTGGCGCTTCTTCCCAAGCGTTCCGCATACCTGCTAAAGCCAAAATTTTCGTCTATACATTCTACAATAAAATCCGAGAGGTCTTCTAGGTACAGTGTAGCCAAATGTTTGGCCTTGTCTTGGGTGCCCATAGCGCCAAATGCCCATTCCATATCGTCTAACTGATGAAATCTAGATGCCTGTGGCAAGAAATTATCAGTACATATCTGTCTGGCAAGGGTGGCATTATGGCCCTGTAAAAAAGATATTACAGGGTCTATGGTCTTTAAATAGTCTTGTTGTAAAGCAAAAATACGCCCTGCATTCTCTGTCACTATACGCTGGTTTTTTTCGGCCAAAGCAAATATGTCTCCGAGTCCTTCTTTTGAAAAAATGGCCAAAATAACCTCAATACCCAAATCCATCTGAAAACTACCAATGTTTTTGGTGTTTAAGAAACCCTTAATATAGGCGGTAGCCGGATAAGGGGTATTTAATTGGGTAAAGGGAGGCGTAAGAAGGAGAATGTCTTTCAAAAGTTTTGGGTTTTTATCGATAGACAGCATCATTAAGATCGTCTAAAGTCAGTGCAAAAATAAAGGAAATTTTAAGGAATAATATGCTTTTTAACAAGTGGTTTTGCTGTGTTGTTCGGTAGGGCAAGGCAATATACATAAAGCTAGCTCCCATTATTTTTCCCCACACTTTAATAGCTGTAGTTCAAAGAATGATCGATTTGGTTATTTTGAAGTATCAAGCGTCTTTTGATAGGGGCGTTCCCTCCTTCGTCGGGCGGGCTCTTCGCTATATCCCTTGCTCCGCTGCGGGGATGCCGCTGCGATCCCTAACGCAAAATAGGCCTCCTTAAGATAAAAATTGTCCCGTGATCACGATTAGAAGGAGTCATGGAAGAAAGGACTTAAACATTAAAATATAGTCCCAAAAAAAGCCCTTTAAAAGGGCTTTTTTTTTGAATAGCGCTTTAAGGGCGCTTATTCCTATGGTATATACTGTGTATTACAGCATTGATGTTATTTTACAGCGATGAGTTTTACATCAAAAACAAGCACAGAACCGGCAGGGATTGGACCGCGATCCGTACTTCCATATCCTAAATGGGCCGGAATTAATAGCATTCCGCTACCACCTTCTTTAAAATAAGGAATCCCCATTGTCCAGCCCCTAATGACTTGGTTTAAGCCAAAAGTTATGCCCTCTGCACCACTTTGGTCAAATATTTCTCCATTGATAAATGTTCCCTTATAGGCAACGGTTACTTGTGAAGAAGCACTTGGTTGTTTTCCGTCTCCCGGTTCATCGATGACATAATACAGTCCATAATCGCCTTTTTGGGCATTTAAATTGTTGTCTTTAATATACTCGGTAATTTCCAATTCATTCTTGGCTGTATAATCTATATTCTCTGCTTTCTTATCGTCATCACACGAAATAAACAAGGCAAATACTAGGGCAAAAAAGGTGTATTTCATAAGGTTTTATTTTTTTAAGCGGCACAAATATAGTAAAATACTATGCCTTTCCTTAAAACTTCTTGAGGAGTGGGGATTGGGTCCAATTCCAGGATGTTTTTTTAATTAAAAGCTTAGAGATTGGTATTGTATCGCTGGGTTTCCAATAGTAAATCTTTATGGCCGAAGGTTTCTTAATCCTTCATACATAACAACACTCACCGCATTGGCCAAATTTAAGCTGCGTATATGTGGACTGTATAAGGGTATTTTATACAATTTGTCTTGGTTGTTATCGGTGATTTCTTTGGATAGGCCTTTAGATTCCTTACCAAAAATAAAAAACATGTCTTCCTTATAGTCTATAGACCAATGGTCTTTATCTCCATGACTAGAGAAGAATGCCATTTCCTTGTCTTTATGGGCGGCAAAAAACTCCTCGGCACTTTCATAGGTAAAAAGTGAAATATGTTGCCAATAATCGAGGCCGGCACGTTTTACTCGTTTGTCGTCCAATTCAAAGCCAAAGGGTTTTACCAGGTGTAAGTTTGCTCCGGTGGCTAAACTTAAGCGACCGATGTTTCCGGTATTCATCGGAATTTCGGGTTCAATAAGAACAATGTTGTAGGGCATTAATGAGGGGTTTAAAAAAAAACTCCGGTAATCAGCCGGAGTTTATTCATCAATCAAAAAACGAACAGTCATGATAACTGTTGTTACGGTTCACAATGTATAATTTTAGCACCAACTTTCCAAATGGAATTTTGTTGCAGGAATTGTATACATGTATGGATTTATCCTAAATAAGTTTTTAGTATTTTACTTCTAGAAGTATGTTTCAATCTTCTGATGGCTTTTTCCTTAATTTGACGAACTCTTTCTCTTGTAAGATCAAAAGTTTCTCCAATTTCTTCCAAGGTCATAGAATGCTGTCCTGCCAATCCGAAATATAAACGGATAACATCGGCTTCTCTTGGGGTTAAGGTTTCTAAAGCTCTTTCTATTTCTGTTCTTAGAGACTCATGTAATAATTCCCTATCTGGGTTTGGCGATTCTCCACTACGCAATACATCGTACAGGTTAGAATCTTCTCCGTCGATCAAAGGGGCATCCATGGATACGTGACGACCAGAGTTTTTTAGGGATTGCTTTACGTCTTCAACAGTCATATCCAATTCCTTGGCAATTTCTTCTGCTGAAGGCTGTCTTTCGTGTGCTTGCTCCAAGAAGGCGAAGGTCTTGTTGATCTTGTTGATAGATCCAATCTTATTTAAAGGAAGTCTAACAATACGGGATTGTTCTGCCAAAGCTTGAAGTATCGATTGACGAATCCACCATACGGCATAAGAGATAAATTTAAATCCACGAGTTTCGTCAAAACGCTGGGCAGCCTTAATAAGTCCAAGGTTTCCTTCGTTAATTAAATCGGGTAGGGTTAAACCTTGGTTTTGGTATTGCTTTGCTACGGAAACCACAAATCGCAAGTTGGCTTTTGTCAATTTTTCAAGAGCGACTTGGTCTCCGGCCTTGATCCGTTGTGCCAATTCAACCTCTTCATCCGCAGTAATAAGATCTACCTTTCCAATTTCTTGCAAATATTTATCTAACGAAGCGGTTTCTCTATTGGTAACCTGTTTTGTAATTTTTAGCTGTCTCATCGAAGTTTTTCCTTTCTAAATTAAGTGCAGTAAGCATGGGCTGCATTAGGTTATACGTTCGAAGAGAACAAAATGTTACAATTTAATTAATTTTTTTTAATAAATAAGGAAAAAAAGTCAAAAAAAGCTGGTTTTAACACCTTTGGAACTTTGTTAGCCGTATGGTATAGAAGGATTTAGTGATTTAGACCCTCCTGGTTGGAATTTTTAAAATTGCCTTAAAGATGGCTTATGTGCAGGCTCTAATGGAATATGATCCGGGAAAAAAGATACCGCGTTAGGGATCGCAGCGGCATCCCCGCAGCGGCGCAAGGGATATAGCGGAGAGCCCGCCCGACGAAGGAGGGAACGCCCAAAGTAGTATGCCGATTATAAATTTAAAAGTAAGGGGAAACAAAAAAAGCCTATCCATTGGAATGAATAGGCTTTATGGTAATTAAAAGACCGAAAGATTAGTCTCTTGGTTTTCTGTCGTCTCTGCGGTTGTCGCGGCCACGATTATCTCTTCCGCCACTTTTATTGTCCCTTGGAGGTCTTTCGACAAATCCTTCAGGTTTTGGAAGTAACGCTTTACGAGATACTTTTTCTTTTTTAGTTCTTGGATCAAGACCAAAATATTTCACGTCAAAAACATCCCCCATCTTTACGACATCGGATACATTTTCGGTACGTTCCCAAGCTAGTTCGGATACGTGAAGCAATACTTCGTTTCCTGGAGCGTCGGTATATTCTACTACCGCACCAAAATCGAGCATTTTAATTACTTTCACTTCGTAAGCACTACCTAATTCTGGCTTAAACATTAAAGAATCTATTTTGGCCAATACCATATCGATTCCGTCCTGATTAGTACCTAAAATTTCAACAATACCTTCTTCTGTAGTAGGATCTTCATTGATAACGATGGTAGTATCGGTAGCTTTTTGTAATTCTTGGATCACTTTTCCACCAGGTCCGATCAAAGCCCCGATAAATTGTCCAGGAATAGTTCTAGTAACCATTTTAGGAGCGTGTGCTTTTACATCTTGGTTAGGAGTAGCTATAGTCTCGGTGATTTTCTCCAAGATATGTAAACGTCCGGCTCTTGCTTGTTTTAAAGCGTTCACCAAAATTTCATAAGAAAGACCTTTTACTTTAATATCCATCTGACAGGCGGTAATACCATCTGCAGTTCCGGTTACTTTAAAGTCCATATCTCCCAAGTGATCTTCATCACCTAAGATATCCGATAATACGGCGTATTTACCGCTTTCGCTATCAGAGATTAATCCCATAGCAATACCAGAAACTGGTTTGATCATTTGAACACCGGCATCCATAAGGGCCATTGTACCACTACATACGGTAGCCATAGAAGAAGAACCGTTAGATTCTAATACTTCCGATACTACTCTTACGGTATAAGGACAATCTGCAGGGATCATTCCTTTTAGGGCGCGTTGTGCCAAGTTTCCGTGTCCTACCTCTCTACGGGAAGTACCTCTGATTGGTTTAGCTTCACCAGTGGAGAAAGGAGGGAAGTTGTAATGTAAATAGAACTTTTCTTCGCCTTCAAAAGACGGCATGTCTATTTTGTTGGCTTCTCTAGAAGTTCCAAGGGTTACCGTGGCCAAGGCCTGGGTTTCACCTCTTGTAAAGATTGCAGAACCGTGGGTAGAAGGCAAGTAGTTAACCTCGCACCAGATAGGACGAATCTCATCTGTTTTTCTACCGTCTAAACGCAATCCTTCGTTTAAGGTAAGGTCTCTAACGGCAGCTTTTTCTGCTTGGTAGTAGTACTTGGAAATCAAGTCACCATATTCAGCTATTTCCTCTTCAGAAAAAGAAGCTTTAATTTCTTCTTTTATTTCAGCAAAGGCAGTAGTTCTTTCTTTTTTAGACGATCCGGCTTTAGCAATAGCATACACTTTGTCATATGCCATATCGTGGATTCTCTTCGCGAAGGCTTCGTCTTCTCTTTCCGGAGTGTACTCACGTACCTCTTTTTTTCCGAAAGCTTCGGCCAAACGCAACTGGGCAGCACACTGAACTTTAATAGCTTCGTGAGCAAACTCAATGGCTTCTACCATTTCTTCTTCCGAAATTTCTTTCATCTCACCTTCTACCATCATTACAGAATCGGCAGAGGCTCCGATCATCATATCGATGTCAGATAACTCTAACTGTTCTCTAGTTGGGTTAAGGATAAATTTACCATCGATACGTCCTACGCGTACTTCAGAAATGGCACATTCAAATGGAAAGTCAGATAATTGAATGGCAGCAGAAGCAGCCAAACCGGCCATCGCTTCTGGCATTACATTGTCGTCATGAGACATTAACTGAATCATCACCTGAGTTTCTGCATGGTAATCTTTTGGGAAAAGTGGACGTAAAACACGGTCTACTAATCTCATAGTCAATACTTCACCGTCACTAGGTCTGGCTTCTCTTTTAAAGAACCCACCTGGGTAACGTCCGGCAGCGGCAAATTTTTCACGGTAATCTACCGTTAAGGGAAGGAAATCTACATCACTGGCCTTGTAGTTAGAAACAACGGTACACAATAACATACAGTCGCCTGATTGAACAACAACAGAACCATGGGCCTGCTTAGCCAATTTTCCGGTTTCGATAGAAATTTCCCTACCGTCGCCTAGGTCAATGACCTCTTTAAATACTTTTGGTATCATAAATACGAATTAAAACCTATCTCATTATAGGTTTGTTAAACAATGGTCTTTCGCCTTGTAGAAACGAAGTTGTTGTGTTGTAGTTGTGTGTTGTGGACCAATGAAAAACTATAAGTAAGCTTTTTGTTTTGCCTTAAGGAACCTTAAGGGCTTGACCATAATATTGAAAATCAGTATTATGGGTATTGTAAAAAAGGGGGAAAGTACAACTTTCCCCCTTTTTGTGAATTATTTTCTAATTCCTAATTCTTTAATTATAGCACGATATCTAATAATATCTTTCTTAATTAAATAATCTAGAAGAGATCTTCTTTTACCTACCAATTTTACTAGAGAACGCTCAGTGTTAAAATCTTTACGATTCTTTTTTAAGTGCTCTGTTAAGTGGTTGATTCTGTAAGTGAACAAAGCAATTTGTCCTTCGGCAGAACCTGTGTTTACTGCTTCACCACCATGCTTCTGAAAAATCTCAGCTTTTACTTCTTTAGTTAAATACATTCCAATATTGTTTTAATGATTTTTATGTACATGACCGAAATTCGGTCAAGGGCGCAAATATACGATTATTTTTTTATAGTCTGCCGATAAATGACAAACAGAAAATGATTAAGCCCTTACAGGCTTGTTTTCTATTAGATCTATATAAAGATTAATTTTCTTTTTAAGATCTCTACGGTGTACTATAAAATCTAAAAAACCGTGTTCTTGCAAAAACTCTGCTGTTTGAAAATCTTCTGGCAATTCTTTTCCAGTAGCTTCTTTCACTACTCTTGGTCCGGCAAAACCGATAAGAGCACCTGGTTCGGAAATATTAATATCTCCCAACATGGCATAAGAAGCAGTGGTTCCTCCAGTGGTAGGATCGGTACATAGCGAAATGTACGGCAAGCCAGCCTCTGCAAGTTGCGCCAATTTAGCCGATGTTTTGGCCAATTGCATCAAGGATAGGGCAGCTTCCATCATACGGGCACCCCCAGATTTTGAGATCATAACAAATGGAAGTTTGTTTTTGATCGCATAGTCTATTCCTCTAGCGATTTTTTCACCAACGACACTACCCATAGACCCGCCAATAAAGCTAAAGTCCATACAAGAGATGACGATTTCCTTGCCTAGTGATTTTCCAACACCGGTTCTTACAGCATCCTTTAATCCTGTTTTCTTCTCGGCCGCCTTTAATCGGTCAACATATTTTTTAGTATCCTCGAACTTTAAAGGGTCCTTGGATGTAAGCTTTGCATCTAGCTCTTTAAACTCATTATTGTCGAAAAGAATTTCAAAATATTCTTTACTGCCGATGCGAACATGGTAATCGTCCTCGGGGCTTACATAAAAGTTTTTGGCCAATTCATCGGCTTCTACAATTTTTCCCGTAGGGGATTTATACCAAAGGCCTTTAGGAGTGTCCTTTTTTTGATCTGTGGCAGTTTGTATACCTTTTTCCTTTCTTTTGAACCAAGATGACATAAATGTTGTATTAAGGTTTGCGGATTATAACGTATTTACGTTGTTAAGGTCTTCGAAGGCTTTCTTTAAACGCTCGATAAAAGTTTTTTCACCTTCTCTTAACCAAACACGTGGGTCGTAATACTTTTTGTTAGGCTCATCGGCACCATTTGGGTTGCCAATTTGTCCTTGTAAATAGTCTTTTTTATCTTGGATATAATCTCTGATCCCAGATAAGAAAGCATATTGTAGATCTGTATCGATATTCATTTTAATAACACCATAACCGATAGCTTCACGAATCTCTTCAATAGTTGATCCAGAACCTCCGTGGAATACAAAATCGATATGGTTTTCTTCAACCCCGTATTTTTTAGAAATAAACTCTTGAGAGTTCAATAAAATTTTCGGAGTCAATTTAACATTTCCAGGCTTGTAAACACCGTGTACATTACCAAAAGCAGCGGCAATTGTAAATTTAGGGCTTATTTTAGAAAGTTCCTCATACGCATAAGCAACTTCTTCTGGTTGGGTGTACAGTTTAGAATCGTCTACGTCGGTATTGTCTACACCGTCTTCTTCACCACCTGTGATTCCCAATTCAATTTCTAGTGTCATGCCCATCTTGCTCATTCTAGCAAGATATTCTTTACAGATGGCAATATTCTCCTCTAACGGCTCTTCCGATAAATCGATCATATGAGAGCTGAACAAAGGTTTTCCTGTTTCTGCAAAATGCTTTTCACTAGCTTCTAATAAACCATCGATCCAAGGCAATAATTTTTTTGCACAGTGGTCAGTATGTAAAATTACGCTAGCTCCATAAGCTTCTGCTAATTGGTGTACATGCTTGGCCCCAGCGATAGCTCCTTGGATGGCCGCTTGTTGTCCGTCGTTAGATAATCCTTTTCCAGCGTTAAATTGTGCTCCACCATTGGAGAACTGAATGATAACTGGTGCGTTTAAACTTGCAGCAGTTTCCAAAACTCCATTAATGGTATCAGAACCAATAACGTTTACAGCAGGAAGGGCAAATCCTTTTTCTTTTGCATATTTAAAAATTGCCTGTACTTCATCTCCGGTCGCAACCCCTGGTTTAATCTCGTGTGCCATAATCTTACTTTAGTGTAGTTAATTAAAAGATTGACAAAAGTAATAAAATAATTAGCTCTAAAAAGGATAATTTATCCCTATGTTGAAGACGGCGTTCGCTAAATTGTAATCTCTGAACCATCTTTTGCCCGCTTCTTCGGCAGGATTATAGGTCTTTAGCCCCATATCTAGCCTAAAAACAAAGTATGTAAAATCATACCTTAAACCTATGCCGGTCCCTAAAGCTATTTCGGCCAATGAGCTAAAATCGTTAAAAGTAGCAGCGCTGTCCTTAACGTTGTCCATGGCATTCCAAATGTTGCCGGCGTCGGCAAATAGCGCTCCTTTGATATTGCCAACAATAGGAAACCTATATTCTAGGTTAAGGGCTATTTTTAAGTTGGCCTCATTAAAGTCATTTAAATCCTTAGTAGCGCCAGGGCCAAGGGAATAGGGCAGCCAAGCGCGATTGTCGTTCGATCCTCCGGCAAAATAACTCCTTACAAAAGGAATGTTGTCCGAATTGCCGTAAGGGATGGCGATGCCAAAAAAGCTTCTAAAGGCAAATACATCCGAACCAGATATGGTGAAGTGCTTTATAAAGTCTAATTCTGTTTTTAAGTATTGGGAATATGGAACCTTAAATACCAAAGCCTTGTCTTCTTCGTTTTTGTTAAAGTCGATTAATTTTGACAATCCCGTTAGGAGACTTCCAGCGCTTTCTAATTTGAATCTAAACTGATAGAAATTGTTATCAGTGATACCTTTTTTACTGGTTTTGTTATAGGTGTAGTTGCTGGCAAAGATTAAATTATTTTCAGAAAGCCTTTTCCTTCTTTCCTCAATGCTACTTATTTCGGTGTAATCCTGGGAAGAAGAAGCAACTTCTCTGTTTAAAATAGCGTTGGTAAAACCTGTGGTGCCTTCCGGGATAATAAGGGTTGGATCAGTGTCCCCTTCGGGAGTTTCGAAATATTCGGCAAGGGCTGCATTGTCCTGGTAATTGTCCGCTATATTGTCTAATTTATTATAGGTATTTTGGTATACCATAAAAAACCTGTTGGGGTTTACATTGCGTACAAATTGAACATTTAATAATTCTATATTGTTTTTCTTGAAATCTGTTGGCGACCAATTGTATCCGAAGACGGCATTAAAAGTTTGCTTGTCCAAACCTATATTTTGTTGAAACATTGTACCCATAGACACTTTTGTCTGTGGTAACATATAGTTGGGGATAATCTTATTGGTGTTTACCAACGGAAACCAAATCCTTGGGATGTTTAAGTTAACATCGCCCCCAAATTCTAAAATGTTGAAAAAACGATTGTCCGTTATTTTTGGGTCTTTAGATGCTCCTAGGTTTATTCTTCCAGAAATACTGAGGTGTTCGGCTCCTTTAAATAAGTTTCTAGCCTGTAAGGAGGGACTAAAGCCTAGCCCTAAAAATTGAATGTTAGAGTGCGTAATATCTAGGTCTGTTCCCAACGAGTATTTGGGCCTTGGGGCAAGGTATATATTAGTGGTTAAATAGGGCTGAATGCTATCTTCCTTAAATTCTATATTGGGATATTTAAAGGCATTTAAATTGGTGATCTGTCTATAGGTTCTAATTCTGTCAATTTCCCTGTAAATACTATCCTTTTTTAAAAAGACGGCATCGGTGATGGCTTTTGGTTTGTATCGTAACTTGTCCTTATAATATATGGTAAAGTCGTTATAGGTGATAGATTGTAAGCTGTCCGTATCGGAATTAAAAAGATAATCGGTGTAGATATTAATATCTTTAAATCTATATACCCGATACTCTGTAGTGGTAATATTATTGTCGGTTCTTTTGCGTAGGTTTTCAATATTTAAGAGAATATCCAATTTCTGGTTGCCACTAACTTTTGTCGTGTCGCCAATTAAATCATAAGAAATAGAGCTTTCTTGAAAATTATGTACCCCGGTATTCCTAAATAAACTTGTCAGTCTTTCCCTTTCGCTATTAAAATTGTCCAAATCTATTTTTTGTCCTTTTTTAATAAAGGATTTCCTTTTCTCCGAATGGTAGATGGAATCCAATGCTTTGGAAGCGATTTTGTCAGATATGGAATCGATAAGGAACGGGGCGCCCAAGTCTAACTTATAAGTGATGCGGCCTCTCTGTTTGTTACTGTCTATAACAAAAGTGGTGTTGTTGTTAAAATACCCCTTGCTTTTATAATAGGCATTTAACCTTCGTAAGGATTTGTTGGTCTTCGCAGTGTCTATGACCACTGGGGCCTCGCCAATATTTTTTAACCAAACGCTGGCGCCTTTCACAAGAAAGGACTCTCCTAAGCGGTTTACCTGTTTTTCGGATAAAAAATTAATGAGGCGTTGTTCCCTTTTTTCTTTTTTGTGCAACCATGCCTGAAAAGAAGAATCTGGGTCTTTTTTGGCGAGGTTGTACAAGTTTAGGCGCAGGGGGTATCCTAGCACCCTGCTATTTGGTTTTTGAACAATTAAACTGTGGATATCCTCGTTGGTGATTTTTTTATCGTCGGCGTACAGGGTGTTTTTGGAAAGTAACAGTTCGTCCTTACCAACCCTTTTTAAAGCATTACAAGAGGTGATTGCAATTGCTAGGAATATTAAGCTTATTTTTGGGAAGTTTTTAATCATAGACAATCGGGTCCTCATAGGAGTCAAAAATACGTTATTTGAATGGTTGGTAAAAGCCAAATAAAATTTATAAAAAGCTTACAGCAAAAAAAATACCGCGCACTACATAAGTTGTTTGTGGTAGAAGGGGTAAAAACCGTAAAAGAACTATTAGCATCCAGCTTAAAAAACTACCAGGTTTATGTGAGCGACCCTTCTGTATTGCCACCAAATACGGGTGGAGTGACATTGGTTGCCGAGGGCGATCTGAAAAAAATGAGCAGTTTAACCACTCCTAATAAGGTGTTGGGGGTTTTTCATATGCCCGAAGAGAAAGAAATAGATTTTTCCAGTTGGGTAGTAGCATTGGACGACGTTAGAGACCCAGGAAATTTAGGAACCATCATCCGTCTTTGCGATTGGTTTGGGATTCCAACACTGCTTTGTTCTTCGGCAACGGTAGATTGCTATAATCCAAAAACGCTACAGGCCACCATGGGGTCTATTACCCGTGTGAATATCGTGTATGCTAATTTGCAAAGCATCCTTCAAGAGGTAAAGGTGCCTGTGTACGGAGCTTTTATGGAAGGAAAGGTAGTCTATGGCGAAAAAATGCCAGAGGCAGGGATTTTGATTATGGGGAACGAGGCCAATGGGGTGTCTGAAAGTATTGAAGCCATGGTTACCAAAAAAATTAGTATTCCCCAGTTTGGCGGTACTGCAACAGAAAGCCTTAATGTGGCTACAGCTACCGCAATTTTATTGAATGAAATTAGAAGGGGTTAAGTAGCTCTATTCAAAAGTAAAATTCACAAAAAGCCCTCTGGTTTTCATGGTATCTATATTTCCGGTCCATCTGCTATTGGGGTCGTTGTCGCGAATTAATTCGTCGTTGATGGCGAAAACGCCACGGATAGAGGGACTAAATTTAAAGTATTCCAAATAGAAATCGATGCCAAAGCCCATTTCGTAATAGTAGGTGTTCTTTTTCATGCGGAAGGTTCCGCTTGCATTGTCCTCTACGCTTTTTTCGTTACTGCCAAGGTTTAAAGAGGTCGATGCTCCCCCAATGATAAATGGTTTCCAGTTGCCCAATCTTTTGGTGCTTACTTTTAATAATAGGGGGAAATTGATATAAGTCGATTTTACCTCCCGAACAGCTTCTTCCTCTTCGCCTTCGAAATAACTACGGGACCCTAAATCGCGCTGGTTGTAATGCAGACCAGGTTCAAAACGTAGATCCATAAACTTGTTGAGTCGCAATTCTCCAATAAGCCCCACGTTGAAGCCCATAGATTTGCGAACCAAAATATCTTCTGTGTCCTCCTTGTAGTTGAACTTAAAATCGTATTGGTTAAAACCTAGGAAATAGCCCCAATTTAAAAGAGCCTCATCCTCATTTTGGAGGTTTAATACGGGCTTTTCATTAAACTGAGCCCTAAGGGCAGGGCCTAGGAACACAAAAACGGTAAAAAGGACAAGAATCTGTTTCATCTGTTATTTTGTAGCAACGTAAATAGTGGCAACACCCATGGTTTGAGGTTTGTTCTCTACCTTTATAAACCCTGTTTTTTGTAAAATATTGTTGAAGGCCTGTCCGTGTGGAAAAGCAGCGGCCGATTCTGAAAGATAGGAATAAGCACTACGATCTTTCGAAAATAAACGTCCAATGGTAGGTAAAATATATTTGGTGTATATTTTGTAGCCCTGTTTGTAAGGTGTTTTTGTTGGTACCGAAGTTTCTAATACCACAAAGGTGCCCGTGGGTTTAAGTACCCTATATATTTCTGATAACCCTACTTCAAGATTTTCGAAATTACGTACGCCAAAAGCTACCGTAACGGCATCGAAAGTGTTGTCTTGGAACGGTAATTTTTCACTGTCTCCGACGACCATTTTAATGGTCTTGTCTAGATTTTTATCAGCTATTTTTTTCTTTCCTACGGCCAACATGCCAGGAGAAATATCTAAGCCAATGATTTCTTTAGCACCTGTTTTAACCATGTTTATGGCAAGGTCACCCGTACCTGTAGCAATATCTAAGATGTTTTTCGGATTCGTTTTGCCAATGATAGCAACAACCCGTTTTCTCCATTTTATGTCAATACCAAAAGAAATAACCCTATTAAGTCCGTCGTAATCCCCGGAAATATTATCGAACATTTGTGTTACTTGCTCCTTTTTGCCAAGTTTAGAATCGCTGTATGGAGTGACTTTTTTGTTCATTTTTAAAATTTTTGGTAAAGATACTATTTACCGATAAAGTTACGGTGCAACTTTGGTTTAGATATTAAAGTAGAAGGAAAATTTATGTCCAACGGTTTATATACAGAGCTACTTGGATGAACTAGTTCCAAAGGATTTGATTCCATAGGGTTCTTAAAATAGCTATTATTTCTTTCAAATAGCCTTAAATAGGGAAGGAAAACCCTGTAAATCTTTGTCTTAAGGTAGGATGGGGGCGTTTCTCTCGGGGATAAACAGTGGCAACACAATAAAATTATGTAGTTTTGCCATGCTTTTCCTTCAAGTTTATTAATCGAGACAGTTAAATTAATTAATTTTATTTCCAGGTTAATAATGCAGGTTAATGTTATGAAAAACTTTTTACTCAATAGATGAAAATTATTATTGCGGGGGCTGGTGAAGTAGGATTTCATTTGGCAAAATTGCTCTCTTACGAATCCCAGGACATTACTTTAATAGACAGCAATAAAGACAGCTTGTCTTATGCCGATAGCCATTTGGATATACGGGTGCTCAGAGGAGATGCTACTTCTATTGCAGTGCTAAAAGATGCCCAAGTAGGAAAATCGGATTTAGTTATTGCGGTAACCTCTTCGGAGACTACTAACCTTACCTTGTGTATGTTGGCAAAGCAATTAGGTAGTAAAAGAACCATTGCTAGGATTTCGAACGCAGAATTTATTCATAATAAGGAAGATCTAAAATTTTCCGACCTAGGAATAGATGAATTAATTTCTCCAGAAGCCTTAGCGGCTACGGAGATACAACTATTATTAAATCAATCCGGATTTAATAATACCTACGAATTTGAAGATGGTGCCCTAATTATGGTTGGGGTGTGCATGCCAAAAACAGCACCCTTTGTAGGGAAAATGGTGAAAGATGCTGCCAAGATTTTTCCTGAACTGCACTTTATGCCCATAGCACTACAACGAAGCGGTACTCAATATACCACCGTGCCTCGAGGCGATACGGTTTTTAAGGAAAAGGACCAGGTATATTTTATTATCTCTAAGGAAGGTGTCGAAGAAATTCATAAGCTTACCGGTACAGAGCGTAAAGAAATAAAAAATGTAATGATACTAGGTGGGAGTCAGGTTGGGTTTAAAACCGCTCGTGATCTTTGTGTCAATAAGTTCAATGTGAAGCTAATCGAAAAGGACAAGGAAAAAGCTTTTGATCTTGCCGATATGCTTCCCAATGCCTTAATTATTAATGGCGATGGAAGAAATGTAGAATTGCTCGAAGAAGAGAATTTAGAGGCTATGGATGCCTTTGTTGCCGTGACGGGTAATTCGGAAACCAATATCATGTCCTGTTTGGTCGCTAAATCCAAGAATGTTAAAAAAACGATAGCCCTAGTCGAAAACATGGATTATTTTCAGCTTTCGCATTCTATCGGAATAGATACCCTGCTCAATAAAAAACTGCTGGCGGCCAATAATATATTTAGGCATATTCGCAAGGGAGAAGTAGTGGCAGTGACCAGGTTGAATAATTTAAATGCCGAAATATTAGAATTTGTGGTAAAACCAACCTCTAGGGTCAACGGAAAATTGATACGGGAATTAGAGTTTCCTAGAGAGGCTACCATCGGCGGCGTTATACGTGATAATAAAGGGATTATTGCATTAGGGGGCTTTGAGATTCTGCAGGGAGACCGGGTAGTAGTCTGTTGTTTGCCTAGCGCGATTCAAAAAATAGAAAAGTTATTCCTCTAGGTTCATGCGTTTAAATTTAAAAATCATATTTCACCTCATGGGATTGCTGTTGCTTTGCAATGGCTTTTTTATGATTATGGCGGCCATTGTAAGCGGTATTTATGACGATGGCGTTACTTTGGATATATCCTTGGCAGGTATTATTACCATGCTAATTGGTACCGTTTCCATGTTTTATACCCGTACTCATAAGAAGGAAGTAAAACGTAGGGAAGGGTATATTATCGTTACTTTTGGGTGGCTTGTTATGTCTGCCTCCGGTATGTTGCCTTATCTTTTTTCTGGAGCTATACCAGGGGTTACCAATGCTTTTTTTGAAACTATGTCAGGGTATACCACTACGGGTGCTAGCATTGTCGATGATATTGAAGCGCTTCCCCAAGGAATTCTTTTTTGGAGAAGTCTCACCCATTGGATAGGGGGGATGGGGATTATAGTCCTTGCAATAGCTATTTTGCCTCTTTTAGGAATCGGTGGTATGCAGCTATTCGCAGCCGAAGCCCCTGGTCCAAGTGCCGATAAACTTCATCCTAGGATTACCGACACCGCAAAGAGACTGTGGCTGATTTATTTTGGCTATACCGTGGCAGAGACCCTGCTGTTAAAATTAGCAGGAATGTCCTTTTTTGACGCTATTAATCATTCCTTGGCAACCTTGTCTACAGGCGGATTTTCTACCAAGAATTTAAGTATGGCGTATTGGAACGACCAGCCTTTGATTCAGTATATAGTTATTTTATTTATGTTTTTGGCAGGGAGTAATTTTGTATTGAGTTATTATGCCTTTAAAGGGAAAATTCAAAAGGTTCTTTTTGATGAAGAGTTTAAAATGTATTCCATTTTTATAATCAGCTTTTCCTTAATCGCGGCCTTGGTAGTTTATCTAAAGGCCAATGTGCCCTTGTCTGATTTTCATCCAATGGTCTTTGGAGAGGCAGAAAGTGCTTTCAGGCATTCTTTGTTTCAGGTAGTTTCTGTAATTACCACCACAGGTTTTGTGACGGCCGATTTTACCTCATGGGCTCCTT
The DNA here is from genome assembly GCF_012272855.1 of Arenibacter sp. 6A1. Classification (GTDB taxonomy): domain Bacteria; phylum Bacteroidota; class Bacteroidia; order Flavobacteriales; family Flavobacteriaceae; genus Arenibacter. Next base: position 125,592 of record NZ_JAAXCQ010000012.1, read on the forward strand.
TTCTTACCGTGCTTTTTTTCGGGCTAATGTTTCTAGGTGGTTCCGCCGGATCTACCTCAGGTGGAATCAAGGTAATGAGGCATTTGTTGATTATTAGGAATGGCCTGTTAGAGTTTAAACGTACCCTTCACAACAATGCCATTATTCCGGTAAGGTATAATAATAAGACCGTTGATGAGAATATCGTATATAACATCATCGCGTTTTTTGTGCTGTATATGTTACTGTTTATAATTGGTTCACTCGGCCTGGGGGCACTAGGACTCGATTTTACCAGTGCCATCGGAGGCGCAGCTTCTTCTTTAGGGAATGTAGGGCCTGCCTTGGGGAGCTTAAACCCGGTAAGCAATTATAACAGTCTTCCGGAATTGGGTAAATGGTGGTGTGGTTTTTTAATGCTGTTGGGAAGATTAGAGCTGTTTACCGTCCTCATATTATTTACACCATATTTCTGGAAAACTAACTAGTGACTGTGCTTCTATAAGCTACAGCTAGATTTTGTATCGTGGTTTCACTGGACTATTTTGACGTATATAGTTTGGTGGAGAAGGATTTCTCCTGTGTTAAATCAAAAATTTTTTAAGAATACTTATAAGGACAGCCCAGTGAAATCTTTCCTTAGATTTTAGCATGTTGTTATGGGCGTTCCCTCCTTTGTCGGGCGGGCCCTTGGCTGTATCCCTTGCTCCGCTGCGGGGATGCCGCCGCGGTCCCTAACGCAAAAAAACGATCGTATAGAAATTCATGGACAACGATTTAATGTATTGGTAAGGTTGCGACTAATGGTGGGTAATGAATCAAGGGGGTTTATGAAAATGGCCTAAGGGAGGTTTCTTAGGAAATGCTAGTGTTTTTTAAGGAAATGGAGAGTAGGGGTGAAAAAAATATGGCCGCCATTTAGAGGCAGCCATATTTATAAAAATATATAAAAACAAGTTATAGAACAGCCTTAATTCTGGCGATCGCTTCCCTTAGTTCTTTTTCCGATGCTGCGTATGAAATACGGATGCAGTTAGGGTTACCAAAAGCTTCACCGGTTACGGTTGCAACATTGGCGTGTTCTAACAAGTATAATGAAAAGTCAGAAGCACTGTTGATAACTGATCCTTTTAAGGTTTTTCCGAAGAAACCAGAAATGTCTGGGAATACGTAAAAAGCCCCTTCAGGTACGTTCAGGTTAAATCCTTCTATTTCACCTAATAAGGCTAATACAAGGTCACGTCTTTTGTGAAATTCGTCTATCATGTATTTGATAGAAGAAACAGGAGCCTCAAGAGCGGCAATGGTAGCGCGTTGGGCGATAGCATTGGCACCACTAGTGATTTGGCCTTGGAATTTGGTACATGCTTTGGCAATCCATTCAGGAGCACCGATATATCCAATTCTCCATCCGGTCATGGCAAATGCCTTGGAAACACCGTTAACAGTAATGGTACGCTCGTACATTCCTTCAATATTGGCAATGCTTACATGGCCTCCTCTAAAATTAATGTGCTCGTAGATTTCATCAGAAACAACAAAAACATTAGGGTGATTTCTTAGAACCTTGGCCAAGCCTTCCAATTCTTCTTGGTTGTATACCGATCCGCTTGGATTGCATGGAGAACTAAACCAAATCATTTTAGTCTTTGGTGTAATCGCTTTTTCCAATTGTTCCGGGGTCATTTTAAAATCGGTTTCTATACTTGTAGCAACTTCTACAGGTACCCCTTCTGCTAGTTTTACTATATCGCTGTAGCTTACCCAGTAAGGTGCAGGTAAAATAACCTCGTCACCTTGGTTTAACATTACCATAGCAATGTTGGCTAAAGATTGTTTCGCTCCAGTAGAAACCACAATCTGATTAAGACCGTAGGTAAGACCATTGTCTCTTTTAAATTTGTTGGCAATTGCCTGCTTTAAGTCTGCATATCCATCAACAGGAGAGTAACTGCTGTAGTTGTCATCTACGGCTTGTTTGGCAGCTTCCTTGATAAAATCAGGAATGTTAAAATCAGGCTCCCCTAAACTAAGCCCAATGATATCTTTTCCTTCGCTTTTTAATTCTCTTGCTTTTGCGGCCATAGCTAAAGTAGCCGAAGTAGCCATTGAGTTAATCCTATTGGATAAATGGTTTTTCATCTCGATGTTTAAATTTACTGATATTGTATTTCAGGGTTTTTGCCCAGTTCTTTTAAATGCTTGAAGTGCGAAATTATAGCTTTTCTAGTAGTTTTATATTCGTTGTACGGCAAATTAAATTCATTTGCTGTCTCTTTAACAATTTTGGCAATTTTTGTGTAATGTACATGGCTGATGTTAGGGAAAATATGATGCTCTACCTGGTGGTTCAGTCCCCCCGTAAACCAATTCATTATTCGGTTTTTAGTGCCGAAATTTACCGTAGTGAAAAGTTGGTGAATAGCCCAAGTATTTTTCATGCTGCCATCTTCCTGCGGTAATGGTGTGTCGGCATCTTTTACAACATGTGCCAATTGGAAAACAACACTTAAAATAACCCCGGCAACATAATGCATGATGAAAAATCCTAATATAATAGTCCACCAAGGTATGTCTAAAACTAACATCGGAAGTACAATCCAAATCGTGATATAAATAATTTTAGTCACTACCAGCATACTCCAGTTCATAAATGGATTTGGGAATTTACCATAAGCCAGTTTTCGTTTAGTGTAACGGTACATTTGTTGAAAATCGGTAGTAATAGCCCAGTTAAAAGTTAAAAGACCATAAAGGAAAATAGAATAAAAATGCTGAAATCTATGGTATTTTCTCCATTCGGCATGTTTAGAAAATCTAAGGATCCTACCGGCTTCCAAATCTTCATCGTGCTCGTGAATATTGGTGTAGGTATGGTGTAGCACATTGTGCTGTACTTGCCAATTATAGACGTTTCCAGCAAGAATATAGATGCTGCCCCCCATTATTTTGTTGACCCATTTTTTGGTGGAATAAGACCCGTGGTTGCCATCGTGCATAACGTTCATGCCAACTCCGGCCATTCCTACTCCCATAACGATGGTCAATAGCAAGTTGGCCCAATTAGGGAGACCAAGGGTTAAAATTAAAAAATAGGGCGCTAAAAATAAGGCGAACATAATAGCAGTCTTTACATGCAATCTCCAGTTCCCCGTTTTCTTAATATTATTATCTTTAAAATAGGAATTTACTCTTTTGTTTAAGGTTTTGAAGAATTGAGTGGAATCTTTTCTCGAAAACCTTACGGTTTCATTATTCATGCGTAATTTTTTGTAAAGATACGGTAAATCATATTTTAATTATATATATATGGTTTGTTAAAAGTTAACAAATGGCGTCGAAAATACTATTTTTGCAATTAATATTTTGAAAATTATGGGGATCGATATCATATATAAATACTTTCCGGATCTATCGGAATTGCAGAAAGAGCAGTTTGAAAAACTACAGTCTTTATACCAAGACTGGAACACTAAAATTAACGTGGTGTCTAGAAAGGATATAGATGAATTGTATTTGCGACATGTGTTGCATGCCTTGGCTATAGCTAAATTTCAACAATTTAAGCCAGGTTCTACCGTTATGGATGTAGGCACAGGAGGAGGTTTTCCTGGTATTCCGTTGGCGATATTGTTTCCTGAAACCCATTTCACCCTGGTCGATGCTATCGGGAAAAAAATAAAAGTGGTGCAAGAAGTGGTAGACGGATTGGGAATAACCAATGTAACCGCAAAAAATTGTCGGGTAGAAGAAATTAAAGAACAGTTTGATTTTATTGTCAGTAGGGCCGTGGCCGCTATGCCTACCTTTGTTCATTGGGTAAAAGGTAGGATAAAAAAGAACTCCGAGCACGATCGTAAAAACGGTATCCTTTATCTAAAAGGAGGCGACTTGGAAGAAGAATTAAAAGAATACCGCACGGTGCAAATCTATAACCTGTCCGATATTTATGAGGAGGAGTTCTATGAAACCAAAAGACTAGTGTATCTTCCTATGAAGTTTAAAGGATAGGATTAAATACTTAACATTCGGTAGTACGATTCTTTACATCTTTTGGCGTAGTCTTTTAAATATTTAAAAATTAGACTGAAGGAAAAAGATGTAGAAGTTTTTTGGTGGTATGTTGGATTTTTAGTTTTCATATCTTACGTTTTAGCAAATTTCACATTTGGGTTTACGTTAAATTTACAAAAAATTAACCTAAACTTTACATTGGAGTAGCTAAAATGTAAGAAAAAGTCTGTTTAAAGAGAATTTACTGTATTTATTATAGAGTATTAGGGGTGGATTTTAACTGGAAGGAGTGTGATTCCTGACAGAAGAATTTTTGCTTTAATATTAATGAATAGCAGAAAGGAGGTTTTGGAGGTTAGGAAATAATTGATCAAAAGCTATTCTGCCAAGGTATAAGGAAGTGTTGCTAGGAAAGATTCTTAGCAGATAGATATTTCCTAAAATTATATATAAATAGGGGAAAGGGATTCTTATTCTGTAGGTTTTGTAAGTTTAGAGTATTGTATAAGTAAATAACAAATAAAAAGGCCGCCCATTGGGCAGCCTTTTTTTGTTTGAAATATTATTAAGTGTTACCCTAAGAAAGGATATCTGTAATCTACAGGAGTAACAAAAGTTTCTTTTATTAATCTTGGAGATACCCAACGCAATAAATTCTGTGCAGAACCGGCCTTGTCGTTGGTTCCCGAAGCTCTTGCGCCACCAAACGGTTGTTGTCCTACGACAGCTTCTTAATAACAGAAACAGATGTGAAGGCAGCCTTCTGCTGAAGAACTCTTTTTTGGTGCTACTGTTTCAGGTTTTAATAAATTAATTCTTTGTTTTTCTCCTAAGTATGTTAACAATAATTTATCATAAATTAACATAATGTTAAATATTTTTATAAATTTATAGCAAAAGTCAATTATACGGTTATTCTTAGTTGAATGTGCCTTCAAAAGGTATCTGTTAAATTTTAAAAGTCATTTAAGACAATGATTTCTATCTAATTAATGGATCAATAGACTGCCGTTGAGGATTTTAATTAATAGTTTTTAAACCATTAAGCATTAAAATTTAACGAATTAAACCAGCCAACTCAATTTTAAACCTTATGAAAGAAAAAAAAAGTTTTCTATTCAACATGAAGACATTCTAAAAAAGAAATCGAAGTTTGGGCTTTCGGTTTTATTATTTGCGATGACCCTGTCTAGTTTACAGGCGGCATATGAAAAACCGAAGGCCGAAGGAGTTTATTCAGAATCACAACAGCAAACTATTACGGGGGTAGTCGCAGATGATATGGGGCCATTGCCGGGTGCTAGTGTTTTGGTTAAAGGTACCACCAACGGCACTCAAACAGATTTTGATGGTAATTACACCTTGTCCGGGGTTGCCAACAATGCAATTTTAGTATTTAGCTATATTGGATATAAGACGGTAGAAATACCGGTTAACGGACAGTCCAGCGTAAGCGTAACCATGACCGAAGACGCTAGTCAGTTGGAAGAAGTGGTAATTGTAGGTTATGGTGTTCAGAAGAAAGCAACCCTAACAGGATCTGTAGCAACCGTTGGAGGTGAAGCACTTGAAAAGTCTTCTTCTCCTAATTTAGGTGCTGCACTTGCAGGTAAGGTAGCGGGCTTGTATGTAGATACTGGCAATTCTGCTCCAGGTGCCGAAAGCACCGGTATCCGGGTGCGAGGTACCAACACTTTTAATAACTCCTCAGCCCTAGTGGTTGTTGATGGTATTCCAGATAGAGCGGGAGGAATTTCAAGGATAAATCCGGCAGATATAGAAAGTATTTCAGTGCTTAAAGATGCTTCCGCTGCGATTTATGGGGCACGTGCCGCAAACGGGGTAATCTTGGTGACTACCAAACGTGGAAAAGTTGGAGCACCAGTGGTGAAAATTACCAGCAATTACGGATTGCAAAGTTTTACTACTACTCCCGATATGTTGAACGGCGCTGAATATATGGATTTAGTAAATTTATTAAATGTATATAAACTTCCTACCAATGAATGGGCAGATGCGAATGCTGTTAGAGGGAGACCTTTTACCCGACCTAATGGGGAAGTCTTAAATCCAACCTATACCGAAGAAAGAATTCAAAATACGGCCGCAGGAGATGATCCATGGCTATATCCAGATACTGACTGGATGAAAGAAGTAACAACAAGAGGGGCACCAATTCAGCGTCAAAATCTTCAAGTTTCCGGTGGTACGGAGAATGTAAAGTATTTGGCTTCCTTGGGTCACTTAAGACAAGATGTAAATTTTAAAAACGCTCCTAAAGGGTATACACAATACGACCTAAGATTAAACCTAGATGCTAATATTAATAAATATCTAAGTATGAATGTAGGGTTGTATTCTCGTCAGGAAGAGAATTACACTGCCACTAATACACCAGGAAATATTTTTAATGATTTGGTAAGACAGTATCCTTGGTTTCCGGCCTATTGGCCAACTGGCGAATTCGGACCGGATATAGAAAATGGAAATAACCCTGCTATAAGAGTTACCGATCTTCCAGGTTATAATGATAATAAAACTAATTTTGTTCAAAGTAATATAGGGATAACATTGAAGGTTCCAGGAGTGGAGGGCCTCCAATTAATGGGGAATATGTCCTATGACAAAATGAATTATGACTTTAAACAATGGCAACGACCATGGCAGTTATATACTTGGGACGGAGTTAACAGGGACTCTTCTGGTTTAACAGCAGCAGATCGTGGACCCGGTGATCCAAGTTTAAATCAACAACACACTACCTTAACAGATTTTACAGCATCTCTAAATGCTTCCTATGAAAAGGAGTTTGGGAATCATTACTTTAAACTGTTAGGAGGGGTTACTCGTGAAGAGTCCGAGCAAAGTTTCTTTGGAGCATTTAGGAGATTCTTTTTATCAAGTGATCTAGCTCAATTGGATGTGGGAGGTAACGACGGTCAAAATAGTTTTGGTAATGGTTACGAAACAGCACGCCTTAATTATTATGGTAGATTAAATTATACCTATAAGGATAAGTATTTGTTAGAAGGTTTGTTTAGATATGATGGGTCTTATTTATTTCCAAAGAATAACCGATTTGGTTTCTTTCCAGGAGTGTCTGCAGGGTGGATAGTGTCAGAGGAATCATTCTTTAAAGAAGGTGTGTCATTTATTAATTTCTTTAAACTAAGAGGTTCTTGGGGGCAATTAGGAAACGATAATGTCGAGCCTTTTCAGTATATTGCTACATATGAGCTGTCTGCAACAGGTTTAGGGCCCGTTTTTACAACGGCCTTTGAAAATAAAGTAGCAAATCCAAATATTTCCTGGGAAACAGCGACTTCAAAAAACGTAGGGTTCGATTTAAGAACCTTGAACAATAGGTTGACCATTGGTCTGGATGTATACAAAAACTCTAGAAAGGATATTTTGACTACTCCTCAAAAAACATTGCCAGAGTATAGCGGTATTGCGGCTCCAGCGGTCAATATAGGGGAATTTGAAAATACTGGATATGAAATAAGTGTAGGATTTAATGGAGGAAACCCTTCAGGTTTTAATTATAACCTATCCTTTAACTTCAGTGATTCTAATAATAAATTAGTGTTTTTTGATGAACCAGATTTAGCAGACCGCCCATGGCAGCGTGAAACTGGAGGGGAAATTGGAAGACCACTACGATATAAATTTGATGGTGTTTTTCGTTCCCAAGCAGAAATAGACGCAGAAACCTTAGACTACAGCGGGGTAACACCGGCCTTAAAGCCTGGGGATGCAAGAGTACTAGATATTAATGGAGATGGTAAAATCGGTCCAGAAGATAAGACTCGTGTTGGAGGTAGTGCTTTTGCAGATACCCAATTCGGTTGGAACACGGCTATGAATTATAAAAATTTGGATTTCAATATGTACTGGACAGGTTCTGCAGGAGGTTATAATACCTATGAATGGAGCTTTATGTCCGGAACCTTGGCCAATGTGCAACGTGAGGTCCGCGATCGTGCCTGGTCCATAGATAATCCAAATGCCCCAGCACCAAGATTGGCAGATAGAGGAGATCAGTGGTATTCTGGTCAAACAGATTATGCACTTATAACTAGAGATTTTTTCAGATTAAAAACGTTGGAAATAGGCTATAGTTTGAATGAGGAACTTATTAGTCAGTTTGGTGTTAAAAGCTTGAGACTTTCACTATCAGGAACGAATTTGGTGACTATCACCGATTTTCCTTTCGATCCTGAGGTGTCTCAGAGTGGGGTGCGTGTAGATGATACAAGACAAGCTACTGGAGGAGCGGTCAATAATGGAGGAGCATATCCAATGTTGAAAACAATTATGACCGGATTGCAAATAACTTTTTAAAAAAACACTTAAATGAAAAAGAATATTTTAAAAAATGCAACTTTGATGATCTTCGGACTATTGGTTGTGGGCTGTAACGAGGACTTCTTGGAAACTACCCCGCTCAGTGAAGTTGGGGAAAACAATGTTTGGTCAGATAAAAAACTTGCCGAAGCAGCAGTATTAGATCTGTATCAAGGAACATGGGCAGGAACATTAACTCGTGAAGAAACAACAGATGCTTTTACCGATCAAGCGGTGTTTACTCATCCAGGTAGGGGGGTAGATGGATATACAGAAGGAAAAATGAACTCTGCAGGAAGCTTTATGGATATGCAGTGGATGAGTTGGCCTCAATTATATCCATTTATACGTAGCGCTAATGTTGCTATTCAAAAACTTACTGTTAACGAAGCAGGAATAGAAGGAGAGTTGGTAAACCGCTTGCTAGGAGAGGCCTATTTTATGAGAGGATTTTATTATACGCAATTGATGCGACAATTTGGAGGAGTTGTATTGCTTACCGAACCATTGACATTAGATAGTGAGGCTAATAATCCTCGTGGTACTTTTGAAGAAACCGTCGATCTTATTCTTTCAGATTTAGATAGAGCTATTGATTTGTTGGAAGATGCCCCAATAGATCCGGCAAGAGCTCATAAGATTACGGCTATGGCTATGAAGTCGAGAGTGTTAACCCATGTCGCTAGTGATCTATATCATCAATCAAAGAATTCTGGAGTATCAACAATAGCATCTTATAGTCATCCCGAATTAATTGGATGGACTAGCGGCTCGCAACTGCAAAGATGGGAAGCAGCAAAGGTTGCTTCTAAGGCCTTGTTAGACGCAACTACAGGATATAAGTTAGATTATACCGCTCCTGCTTCCCAAGCAGAAGCTATCCAGAATTATGAGGATATATGGTTGCAAGGAGATGAAAACCAGGATTTTATCTGGGGAAGATTGGTAGAGGAGTTTGGTTTTGGTTCTAGAACGTACCCAGGAGGAGATGGTTGGTCTCAGGGACCAGGAATGGTGGCATTGTATCACGGACCAAATGGCTATCACGAGTGGGCAGGAACTACGCCTACAGAAGCATTGGTTTCCAAATATGATTTTGCCGATGGAACTAAATTTGACTGGAATAATCCAGCACACGCCGCAGCTCCCTACAATGATCGTGAAGCACGTTTCTATTCTACCTTCCTTTACGATGGTGGTCCTTGGAAACAAAGAACAGATGATGTTGTTAAATACGATAAATTTAACGAGATACAAACAGGGTATTATACCTTGTCTGACGGAACCATCATCAACGGTGTAGATACAAGGCAAGGTCCTGTAGAAGATTGGAATGGTTCTAGAACCGGTTATTACTTTAGGAAATTTTCTGATCCAAGACAACCGGCATCCTGGCCTAATAACCTTCAAAAGATTGATGCCCCATATATACGTTATACAGAAGTATTGTTGAACTACGTGGAGGCTAACATTAATATTGGCGATGAGGGAGAAGCGATCATTTGGCTTAATAAACTTAGGTTTAGAAATGGTCTTCCTCCGGTAACGGTTTCTGGGGCAGCTTTATTAGAACTCTATAAACGAGAAAGAGATAAGGAATTGGTGAATGAAGATGCTAGGTTGTTTGATATGAAACGATGGTTAGAAGGACCACAGTCATTGAATAAACCGGTGAGGCAAGTCCTTATACAGGCTACTCAGAAGCCGGGAACAACAGTAACGGACTATAGAAAGGATACTGCTAAATTCAATTATACTTATAAACCAACGGATATCGTTTTCGAAAATAGGATATGGCAAGACCATGTTTATTTTATGCCTATAAAACAAGAAGAAATAGATAAGGACCCTTCTATTATTCAAAATCCAGGTTACTAGTCTAGATTAACTTTATTTAACAATTAAAGGAATAACCCTTAGCACTTATTGCGGGGTTATTCCTATTTTAGGAGTCTATTGATTATATCTATTTATGATGAGAAAAATTATTTACTTTCTTTTTTTGGGATTGCTGTTTCAGTCCTGTCAGTCAGAGTCAGAAACTTTGTTTTCGAAACTCGATGCTAAGGATACTAATGTTCATTTTAATAATAAGCTTACCGAAACACATACCTATAATTATTTTACCTATCCATATATGTATCTTGGAGGTGGGGTGGCTATAGGAGATGTGAACAACGATGGTTTAGAAGATATTTTTTTTACTGGGAATATGGTGGCTAATAAGTTGTATCTAAACAAAGGCAATCTGGAATTTGAGGATATATCTGTAAGTGCAGGGGTTGCTGGGGACGACCGTTGGTATTCAGGAGCAACCTTTGTAGATGTTAATCAGGATGGATATCCGGATATATATGTGTCCGTAGGAGGAAAGAACGGGCCTAACAACAATCAGCTCTACATTAATAATCGGGATAACACATTCACTGAAAGAGGGGCAGAGTACGGAGTAGATTGTGACGGTATTAGTATGCACGCTTCTTTTTTTGACTATGATAATGACGGTGATCTCGATTTATACGTTATAAATTATCCGCCAACAAGTTTTACCGCACCTGTTGAATATTATCACTATATGCTTAAAAATCATGAGTTTAAAGATTCAGATAAACTGTATAGAAACGACAATGGTAAATTTACGGATGTTACCCTAGAGGCAGGTTTAAGCTCCTTTGGATTGAGCTTGGGGGTGGTGACATCAGATGTTAATGATGATGGTTATATCGATATTTTTGTGTCCAATGATTTTAATGCCCCAGATTTTTTGTTTATCAATAATCAGGACGGGACCTTTACTAATCAGATAGACAATAGTCTGCAACAAACTTCATTTTTTGGAATGGGCGCCGATATTGCCGATTTTAATAATGATGGACGGTTAGATATCTTTCAGTTAGATATGTCCGCTGAGGATAATTTTCGGTCAAAAGCCAATATGTCCGCAATGGATCCTGATGCTTTTTATAGATCGGTAGACCTCGGTCTACACCATCAATATATGCAAAACTCACTTCAATTAAATAACGGAAATTCTAAAGAAGGGATTCCTTTGTTTAGTAATGTTGCTAGGTTGGCTGGAGTTTCCTCAACAGATTGGAGTTGGGGAGGGCTATTGGCCGATTTCGATAATGATGGCTGGAAAGATCTTTTTGTTACCAATGGTATTCGTAGAGATGTAAACAATAAAGATTTTTACGCCAAACACAGGGAGTTTTTTGATAAAATGGAAAATGACCCGAATTATAAAAATAAAGAGGAAGAAGTTGGGCTGTTAAAATATTTGGAACAATTGCCGTCGGAGAAGTTGAGTAACTATATATTTCATAATAATAAAGATCTCACCTTTATTAAGAAATCCAAAGAATGGGGATTTCAAGAAAAAACATTTTCTAATGGAGTAGCCTTTTCTGATTTGGATAATGATGGGGATTTAGACCTGGTAATAAATAATTTAGAGGATATTGCTAGTATATATAAAAACAATTCTACCGGTAAAAATCAACTGACCGTAAGTCTTAAAGGAGATTCCAAAGTGTTGCCTAATGGAAGTAAAGTATCTATATATACTTCTGAAGGAATGCAGGTTCAAGAGTATAATACCGTACGTGGCTATCTTTCTTCAGTGACACCATTGTTGCATTTTGGATTGGGAGATGTTAATAAGGTAGATAGCTTAGTAGTGAAATGGCCAAATGGCTATTACACAAAGTTGGATGAAATAAAAGCGAATCAAAGATTAACCATTAACTATTCGGAGGACAAGCTTGTAGCTTCAGAAAAGTCAAAGAAACTGGTTAAAAATCAATTCGAAACTATCAGTGTGCCGGATATTTTTAAGCACAATGAGAACGTGTTTAATGATTTTGAAGTTGAGGTACTACTTCCTCATAAAAATTCTACCCTAGGTCCAGCTTTGGCCACAGGGGATTTAAATGGGGACGGTCTGGACGATTATATTGTAGGTGGAGCAATAGGCCAGCCAACTGCCGTTTTTCTTCAAACATCCGAGGGCGATTTTAGGGAATTGAATATTCCTGATCTAATTAAAGATAAGTATTATGAGGATCTTGGGATTTTAATTTTCGACGCTGATAATGATGGCGATATGGATTTCTATATTGCAAGTGGAGGTAATGAATTTAAACCTAATTCGTTGGGGTATGAAGATCGGCTTTATGAAAATTTAGGAGGAAATCAATTCAATCGTAATAAAGAAGCCCTCCCCGATTTTAAGATTAGCGGAATGAACGTGACGGCATCGGATTTTGATAACGATGGAGATTTAGATTTATTTGTTGGTGGTCGCCTTGTTCCAAAAAAATATCCTTACCCTGCCGATTCCTATATATTAGAGAACGTAAGTTCGGATGAAGGTATAAGATTTGTAGATGCAACAGATAAAGTACTTCCTGAGCTGAGGTCTATAGGGTTGGTAACTGCTTCTAGCTGGTTAGATTTTGATAATGATGGATGGGAAGATCTTGTTGTTGTAGGGGAATGGATGCCATTAAAGTTTTTTAAAAATACAAAAGGTGTTTTTGAAGATGTATCCGACCAACTTTTTAAGGGAGCTTCTACTGGTTGGTGGTTTTCATTAGAAAAAGGAGACTTTGATAATGATGGGGATCAAGATTTGATTGTAGGTAATTTGGGGAAGAATTATAAATACCAAGCCAGTTCCGAGTCACCATTTAAGGTGTATTTGAATGATTTTGATAAAAACGAAACCGCAGATATTGTATTGAGTTATAAAAAAGGGGAAACTGAATTTCCTGTGCGTGGACGTCAATGTTCATCCCAACAAATGCCCGCCATTAAAGTGAAATTTCAAGATTATAATTCCTTCGCGAGTGCGTCGTTAAAACAGATTTACACCAATAAGCTTTTAGACGAATCACTTAGTTATGAGATTATTTCATTTGAAAGCTTATATCTAGAAAATATCGATGGAAAATTTATTGCCAAGCCTTTGCCGCAAATGGCTCAAGTTTCTAGTATAAACAAATTTGTAGTAGATGATTTTGATGCGGATGGAAAATTAGATGTTGTATTGGCTGGAAATTTATATAATTCAGAAGTAGAAACGCCTAGAAATGATGCTAGTTTTGGACTTTTCCTTCAAGGAGATGGAAAAGGAGATTTTAAAGTAAATGGTATGACGGAGTCCGGATTGAAAATCATAGGGGATGTTCGAGGTATGGAAACTATCACTATTAAAGGGGAGAAGCACATTTTAGTGGCAAAAAATGATGATTATTTGCAACTGATTAAAGTGATACAATGAAGTGTTGATGAATTTTAACCAATACGTGAAAACTTATTACAGGGAATATAGGGCATGTTTATAAGCCCTTTAAATGATCTGCTAATAAGTTTTTACATTTTGAATACTTAATATTCTAGAAATAGGTGGATAATTTGTTTCATGCTTATAACAAAAAGGGATGGGGGTTTTTAAAGTTGTAAACAAAAGAAAATTTTATACGAATATCATAATAGCCTTATTGGGATTAGTAATCTCCTGTGTAATATATTATTGCAAGAATGTTAAAATTGAGTCAGATTATTATACACCAACCATCCTTGCTACTCACGATAGTGGGGAGCACTTTGTAGGCTCGGTTAGCTGTAGGGAATGTCATGCTGACGTGTATGAATCCCATATCGAAACTGCTCATTTTAAAACATCGGGGATAGCCGATTCTCAAAATATTAAGGGTAGTTTTAAGGAGGGAGAAAACACCTTAGATCTGAATGATGTAACTTTTAATATGCTTTCCAAAGGAGATTCGTTCTTTCAGCACACGAAAATTAAAAATAGGAGTATAGAGATACTGCCCTCAAAATTTGATATTGTAATTGGTTCAGGAATTCGCGGCCAGACATATCTGTCTTGGAGGAAGGACGAATTATTTCAATTACAGGCCTCTTATTATACGCCAACAAATAGTTGGGTAAATAGCCCGGGATTCCCTTCTTATAGTGTAGAAAGGCCAATACGGGATGCCTGTTTAAAATGTCACCTAACCTATGCGAAAAACAGTGAAAATACACCAAAAGGAAATCGTTTTGATAGGGGACAAATGATTTATGGAATAGATTGCGAAAGATGTCATGGCCCTTCGGCAAAGCATGTGGCATATCAAAGAGAAAATCCAAAAGCTTTGGAAGGCAAGTTTGTAGTGAAAATGGATACTCTTTTACGGCAACAACGGTTGGATCTATGTGCGCAATGTCACTCTGGTCTTAGAGGTGTTTTGTTAAAAGGAAATGCTTTTTCTTATTTACCGGGAGATGATTTGAGTAAGCATTCCCAGAACTTAGATAATGGAAACTTAAATGAAAAATTAGATGTTCATGGCAACCAGTATGGACTTTTGGTGAAAAGCAAATGCTTTAAGGAAACGGATGTAATGGACTGCAATACTTGCCATAATCCACATAAAAAGGAAAGAGGTAATGTTAATGATTTTAATCTGAAATGTATAGGTTGTCACGATGGAAAGACAACAACTTGCAAGGTAGATAAAACTGAGGCCGATCACACAGGGAATAATTGTGTTAAATGTCATATGCCAACTACGCCTTCAACTGTTATGATGGTGCAATTGCCAAAAGATAGTTTGGAGACTTCCTTTAATATTAGAACTCATTTAATAGATATCTATGCAAAAGAATTATGGCGTTAATAAAATTAAGTTAACCTTTAAATGAAAGGTGTTGTAGGTGATTGAAATACAAATTGCCGATAAAATAAAAAGGCCGCCCATTGGGCAGCCTTTTTTTGTTTGAAATATTATTAAGTGTTACCCTAAGAAAGGATATCTGTAATCTACAGGAGTAACAAAAGTTTCTTTTATTAATCTTGGAGAAACCCAACGCAATAAATTCTGTGCAGAACCGGCCTTGTCGTTGGTTCCCGAAGCTCTTGCGCCGCCAAACGGTTGTTGTCCTACGACAGCTCCGGTTGGTTTGTCATTGATATAGAAGTTACCGGCACAGTTTTGAAGGGCTTTGGTCGCTTCTTCAATAGTGTAGCGGTCACCAGAAATAACAGCACCCGTAAGGGCGTATTCCGAAGTACCATCTATCAATGTAAGTGTATTAGACCACTCTGCATCTTCGTAAATATAAATGGTAACTACTGGTCCAAAAAGTTCCGTTTCCATTGTGGTATATTTTGGGTCGGTAGTTACGATTACGGTCGGCTCTATAAAGTAACCTTTCGATTTATCGTAATTACCTCCGGCAAAAATGGTTGCATTGGTATCTGCTTTGGCCTGATCGATATATTTTGCAAGCTTGTCAAAAGAGGCTTCGTGAATAACCGCCGTAATGAAATTGCTCATATCTTCAGGAGATCCTGGCTTGTTAAAAGACGCTAAGTCGGCCTTTACATATTCTAAAATTTCTTGTGCCGTCGATTTTGGTAAGTATACCCTTGAGGCAGCACTACATTTTTGTCCTTGAAATTCAAAGGCTCCCCTAACAATAGCGGTAGCTACTTGCTTCGTATTGGCTGTTGGGTGTGCAAGGATAAAATCTTTACCTCCCGTTTCACCAACGATTCTTGGGTAAGTGTTGTAAATATGGATGTTGTTTCCAATTTGTTTCCACAATTCTTTAAATACAAAAGTAGAACCAGTATAGTGAATTCCTGCAAACTCCGGACGGTCTATAACTGTTTTAGTAATCATAACAGGATCACCATAAACAACATTGATAACGCCATCAGGAAGTCCAGCTTCTTTAAATATATCAACAATAACCTTGGCAGAAAAGATTTGGTGGTCGCTTGGTTTCCAAACAACAACATTACCCATCATAGCAGCACTTGCAGGAAGGTTTCCGGCAATAGCAGTAAAGTTAAACGGAGTGATGGCATATACAAATCCTTCTAAAGGTCTGTATTCTACACGATTCCAAATACCTTCGGCAGATTCTGGTTGTTCTGCATAAATCTGGGTCATGTATTCTACGTTAAAACGAAGAAAATCGATGAATTCACAGGCCGCATCAATCTCTGCCTGATGAATGGTCTTCGATTGGGCAATCATCGTAGCAGCATTTATTTTAGCTCGATAAGGACCCGCGATAAGATCTGCCGCTTTTAGAAAAATAGCAGCGCGTTGTTCCCAAGCCAAATTAGCCCACTTTTCTCTAGACTCTAAGGCGTTGTCAATTGCTTCTGTAACGTGCTCCTTGTTGGCAAGGTGGTATTGACCAACAATATGTTTATGGTCATGTGGTGGAGACATAGGTTTGGTGTTCCCTGTTTTAACCTCTTTACTGCCAATATACATTGGTACATCAACAGTGTCGTTAAAATATGCCTTGTATTGTTTAAGAACTGCTTCTCTCTCCGGAGTTCCGGGAGCAAAACTTTTTATAGGTTCGTTATACGCTGTGGGGACTTGAAAAAATCCTTTACCCATGATTTTGAATTTTAGATTAAAAATAAGGCAAAGGTAATAAAAGCATCCGCGAAATTAAAGCGAAGATTATAAGTAATTTACGGTTAATTTAGTACAAATGGGGCACTGAATTTGAAATTGGGAATTTGTACCCTAAATTTTTCGGAATTGTTTAAGTTTACCATATTGTAATGACCTTTCATGGCTCCAATGGTAGAGGTTAGTAAGCAACCAGAACTATAGGTGTGAGATTGTCCAGGTCTTAAAACAGGCTTTTTGCCAATCACTCCCTCCCCGTTTAAAATTTCTAAATCGTTTAGAGAATCGTAAATCCGCCAATGTCTAGAAGTGAGCTGCACAGAATCTTTACTTTGGTTTTCGATGGTAATTGTATATCCAAAAGCGAAATGCATTTTGTAGTTTTTGAAAAATGTGCCTTCAAAACTTGTGATTACCGATATTTTAATCCCTTTGGTTATCTGTGTTGTCATAACGATAAATTCTAATATGTTAAAATACTTCCCAACGAAAGCAAAACCATTGAAAGTACTGCTAAAATAAGAAACACTACGTTTAAAAACATATATTTAACAAATGTCATTATTCTGCCTTGGCCATAAAAGTAAAGCATAGCTATGTATAGGTATATTCCAAAGATTAAAAGGAAAACTATATTGCTGCTTATGTTAAATGTGGTATCAATTAAAAGGCTTGTAATGAGCAATATAAATAACATTGATTGATTGTGAAAGCAAAAAATTAGATTATCGGTATAATTATATTTTTTCCTGACATACGTCATTAAAATGAACAAGGTAAATATTGGAAGTAAAAAGAATATTAAGAACGGTAGTCTCGATATAAGCGCCGTAATAAAACTTCCAGGTTGATTAAAAGCCTTTAGCAAGCCTTTTGTAGTTTTATAGGAAAGGAGGTTTTCCTTAGTGTTGGGGATATTGTATTTCTGACGAAGTGCCTGAAAGGAATACACTTTTTCATTTCTAATAAGCGTGTTGTAAAAGTCGATCTTTTTAGTAAATCGGTTGAAGGTGTTTGTGTCTTTTATAGTTTCAAAATATGCGGCCGGATTGCGAAGTATCACCGAATCCTTACTTCTTTTATAATCAATTAAATTTCGAGTAGTGCTTAGGGAGTCTGAGGGGTTAACCCCTTTAGTGTTACTGCCGTTGTTGTCGAAATTCATTTCCGATATTCCGGAAAATAAAAAATTGCTATCATCGGAAGTGTTGATATTGTCAAGTTGAGTGTAATCTCCAGTTGCGTTTAGAAGTAAAAAGTATATTATTGATAGGCTCAGTAAAAACCGAAATGGATTTGTGAAACTGACTCTTTTTCCTAAAATGTAGTCTTTAGTTATCTTGCCAGGATGAAATAAGAGATAGGACAGGGTTCTTATTACTTTGGAGTCATAAGAAATTAAGGTGGAGAAGAATTCAGCAATATAAATTTTTAGGTTGAGTTTTTTTGTGCTGTTTTCTTGTGAGCAATTGGGGCAGAATTTATCACTGATGTCCAATGAATGGTCACAGTTTAGGCATTTTGTACCTCGATACTTTAATTTGTACCGCCCTTTCGGAGTCGTAATATGTTTCATAGGAATCCGATTTTAAAGATTGCAGATAGGAAACAGTCACTTTTTTGTGGTTTTAATTGGTTAAAGTGGTTGAGTTTGCCGAGCCTATACCTATAATACTGTCATATAAATCGCCAAATTTTCTATAGTAGACCATTATTAAATAATTGTTTTCCGTAAAATGAAAATTGCCAGATACTGTATTCAGTTCTATAGTCCCACCTTTATTTTCAACGACGTATTTGTAATTGTAGAAACCTTGTTTCATTTTTATCGTAGCCTCCATATATCCGCTGTCCTCATTGTACGTCATTTTGTTTTCTTCATTAAGAGCGTAGTTGTTGTATTTGCCATAAACATATACGTTGTTAAGACCTAATTCCTTAGAGTATGGTAAATAGAAGTGAACAAAAGAATATTCTGCTTCTGTAGAGTTGTTTTCTCCTTGGAGGGTTCTAATTGCAAAATCACCGTTGATATCAGGAAAATAGGTGTAAGGGTGCTTGTGTCTGTATTCGTTAGGAAAAAGGTAGTGCTCGTAAAGATCGTTCAGTGCTATTTTAGAAATGGCAGCACTGGGAGCTCTTAGGTCTTTGGTGTCAAAATTCAGATATTCATTGCCCCCAAAAAAACTGGTTTCCTTGTCGTACTTATAGCTTAAAGTGTTTCCTAAAATAAATTGAGGTGTAAGGTTGTACTTGGCTGTGGGCCATTGGTGGTTTTGTAATATGGCGACTTTAACCTCTTTTTTGGGGTTGACCAAGGAAATATCACTAGCGTTTATGGAAAATTGTACGCTTTGTTTTTCATTGAGGTAATTAAAGTCTCTGGAGCGTTTTATCTCGGATTGAACAGATACGAGGTCTTGGTAGACAATAAAACGTCTGGAAAATTGAAGCTCATCATAATTATTATAAATAGCGATTAAGTAATTTCCGCTCACCTTTAAACTAACGTGCTCATTTGGAATGGAAAGCTTGTAGTTAGAGTATGGCTGTAAGGTAGAGTAACTGTTGTTGTAATCAGTGATTCGTTGGTTGTCCATGCCGTTCAGGTATTCGGACTTGAGGAGGGCAGAGGGGGTCCAATCGTAATTACAATGGATAATTTTAAAATAATAGTCTTCTTCGTTAGCGAAAAGGTCATCAAATTCTAAAAATATAGTGTCTCCTAATAACACTATGGGGAATTGGTCGTCAGTGTGGCCTTTGAAAATTATGGATTTAATATTCGATGGAGGATTTATTTCTTCTTGTACCTGAGCAGTAGATTGGTAGGTGCATAATAGAAATATTATCGTATAAAAATAGGATCGCATTTTATGATAATTTTACGTAAAGGTAATAAAAATGGCGGGTCAAATATTTTAGCAAGTCTTAATCTCTAAATTTATGGGTAATAATTATGAAAACTTTCTTTTAAGTGCTAAATTTGCTCGAAATTTTGATAACCTAAGGTCTACTAAATATGTCAAAAGACATTCGAATTAAAAAAGGCTTGAACATTAATCTTATTGGTGAAGCGGAAAAGATAACTTCCAAAGCTGTTTTAAGTAATGTTTATGCGATTAATCTTCAGGATTTTCACGGTATTACACCTAAAATGTTAGTTAAGCAAGGGGCTGAGGTAAAGGCTGGACAACCACTTTTCTTTAATAAAGATAAAGAGGATATGCTTTTTGTTTCTCCTGTGAGCGGCGAACTGGTTGAGGTAGTAAGAGGTGCAAGAAGAAGGATTTTAACTTTAAAGATTTTGGCCGATAAGAGCCAGGAATTTGTTGAGCACCAGACTATCGTGCCACAGAACGCTTCCACGGAAGAAATTAAAACGCTGCTTTTAAAATCTGGATGTTGGTCTTTTATAAAACAAAGGCCATATGATATTATTGCGAATCCGGACGTTACTCCTAAGGCAATTTTTATCTCCGGATATGCGACGAGTCCATTGTCGGCAGATTTGGATTATATTCTTCAAGGAAAAGAAAAGGAGCTGCAAGCTGCTATCGGTGCCTTGGCGAAATTGACTTCTGGGAAAGTACATGTTTCTGTGGGGAAAGGAAGTCAGTCTGTTCTTGAAGCTATGAGCGGTATTGAGCTACATAGAGTTTCAGGGCCGCATCCAGCTGGTTTGGTAGGTACTCAGATAAATAAAATTGATCCTATTAATAAAGGAGAAGTTGTTTGGACTGTTACTCCACAAGATTTGGTGATTATTGGTGAGCTATTGCTGACCGGTAAATATAATGCCGAAAGAATAGTGGCATTGGCAGGGTCTAGTGTGAAGGAACCAAAATATTATGCTACTAAAATAGGAGCGGAAATTGCAACATTCCTTTATGCTAGCGGTGTGAATACCGAAAACTTCAGACTTATCAATGGCGATGTGTTAACGGGTAGTCAAACTACACCTAATGGATATTTAGGGCATTATAATAGTACCGTTACGGCTATTCCTGAAGGAGATGATTACGAGTTGTTTGGATGGAATAAACCGGTTTTTGATAAGATTTCAACAACAAGATCACTTACTTTTTCTTGGTTGACCCCAAATAAAAAATACGATTTAAATACCAATACAAACGGAGAGCACAGAGCATTTGTGGTTACTGGAATGTATGAAAAGGTATTTCCATTAGATATTTATCCATTACAATTACTAAAAGCGTGTATGGTTAAAGATCTTGATGAAATGGAACAATTGGGACTTTATGAAGTAGCGCCTGAAGATTTTTCTCTAACGGAGTTTATTTGCATCTCTAAGCAGCCCCACCAACAAATCATCAGGGAAGGTTTGGATTTATTATATAAAGAAATAGGATAAAAGATGAGCTTAAAAAGTAATTTACATAACCTTAGGGAGAAATATAAGGGTAAAAAGATGGCTCCGGCCTTTAATGCGTTGCATACTTTTTTATATACTCCAAATGAAACTACGCACTCAGGCGGACATATTCGTGCCGTGGATGATTTGAAGCGTACGATGAATACGGTAATCATGGCGTTAGTGCCAGTGCTTATCTTTGGTATTTTTAATGCAGGATATCAGCATTATGCTGCCGTAGATGCTGCTAATGGCATTATTCGTCAAGCATCTCTTTTTGGTAATTTTATTACCTGGGAGAATTTTTTAATGGGAGCATGGACAGTATTGCCTTTGGTAATTGTGTCCTATGTTGTGGGTCTTGTCGTAGAGTTTATATTCGCGGTAATTAAAGGTCACGAAGTAGAAGAAGGGTATTTGGTTACCGGTATGTTAGTGCCGTTGATCGTTCCTATAGATACGCCATTATGGATGTTGGCCGTAGCTGTTGTCTTTGGAGTAGTTATTGGAAAAGAAGTTTTTGGTGGTACTGGGATGAATATTCTAAACCCAGCATTGACTATTAGAGCTTTCTTGTTCTTTGCTTATCCTACTTGGATGAGTGGTGATAAGGTTTGGGTACATCAAGCAGTTGAAAAAGCAGGAGGGCCTGATGCTATCTCTGGAGAAACTATCTTAGGGTTTTTAGCACAAGGAAAAGGATCTGAAATGACTTATTCTGTCTCGGATATGTTTTTCGGATTTATCCCAGGTTCTGTAGGGGAAACTTCTACGCTCCTTATTTTGTTAGGAGGGTTGTTCTTAATCTTTACTAAGATCGCTAGCTGGAGAATTATGGTGAGTGCCGTTGCCGGAGCTTTGGTTATGGGACTTATATTTAATGGTGCAGCAGAACTAGGTTGGATCGCAGAAACGTCTAAGTTTTATGGTTTGATGAGCTTTGAGTTCTGGAAGCACTTACTTGTAGGTGGTTTGGCTTTTGGTATTGTATATATGGCTACTGATCCTGTTACTGGTTCTCAAACGGATAAAGGGAAATGGATATATGGATTCTTTATCGGATTTATTTCAGTAATGATCAGAGTGTTTAACCCAGCTTATCCAGAAGGAGTGTTCTTGGCTATCTTGTTAATGAACGTTTTTGCTCCTACTATTGATCACTACGTGGTTAGAGCAAACGTTAATAAAAGAATGAAGCGTCTTCAAGCTAGTGCAGATTTGGCCGGAGGAGCTCATGGAAAAGCAAAAGAATTAAAAGCAGAAACAGTATAATCATGGCAGTTAATACAGAAAAAAATAGTTACACAATTATGTTCGCCGCTATTATGGTGATCGTAGTTGGGTCGCTTTTAGCATTTTTCGCATCATCCTTGAAAGAAAGAATTGGTGAAAACGAAAGACTGGAAAAGCAACAAAATATTCTTTACGCCATGGGTGTAAATGAGAATGAAGACGAAGGAAGCGTTAATTTTGTTTCAACAGATAAAGTAGCTGGTGAGTTTTCTAAATATATCAAAGACCAACTAGTGATCGAAGGAGAGAGTATTACTTCGGATCCTAATGCTTATTTGATCGATTTAAAAGCAGAAGAAACCAGAGCAAAAAACGGAAAGACAAGGAGGTTGCCTGTTTTTATCGGAGAAAAAGATGGGAAGAAGAATTACATTATTCCTATGCGTGGTAAAGGATTATGGGATGCTATTTGGGGCTTTGTAGCCTTAGATGAAACCATGGTAGTTCAAGGAGTGTATTTTGACCATAAAGGAGAAACTCCAGGGCTTGGTGCAAATATTAAGCAACGTTATTTTATGGATGATTTTATTGGGGAGTCTATCCTTGATAATGATCGTTATGCTGGTATTGCCGTGGCAAAAGGAAATAATGATCCTACCAATGAAGACAAAGACGATAATGAAGTTGATGCATTGGCAGGTGCAACCATTACAGGTGACGGCTTATCTGCGATGATCAAAGAAAGCGTAAACCTTTATAAACCTTATTTGGAAACCATAAGAGTTAAAAATTAAACAATGGCACTACTTTCAAAAAAAGATTCTAGACTTATTCTAGATCCATTAGCAGATAATAACCCTATTACCATTCAGGTATTGGGTATTTGTTCCGCATTGGCAATTACAGCAGAACTTAAAGCCTCAATCGTAATGGCATTGTCCGTTGTGTTTGTATTGGGCTTCGGAAATGTTGTTATTTCCTTGATGAGAAATATAATTCCTTCGAAAATCAGAATTATTGTTCAATTGGTGGTGGTAGCTACCTTGGTAATTATTGTAGACCAAGTGTTAAAAGCCTTTGCTTATGAATTGAGTAAAACTCTTTCTGTTTTCATCGGATTGATCATTACTAACTGTATTATTATGGGACGTTTTGAGGCCTTCGCTTTGGCGAATGGACCATGGAAATCTTTCCTAGATGGAATTGGTAACTCTGCCGGATACGGTTTGATCCTTGTGATTATCGGTTTCTTTAGAGAGCTTTTGGGATCAGGTACCTTATTAGGTATTAAGGTTCTAGGAGATCCTATCGAAAAAACTGGTCTATATGCTATTGGGTACGAAAACAACGGGTTTATGTTGTTGTCGCCTATGGCGTTAATAGTAGTTGGTATCATTATATGGGTACAACGCTCGCGTAACAAAGCATTAATAGAAGAAAACTAGTAGTCATTATTAAGAAAAGAATGTTATGTTAGAACATGTAGAATTATTTTTTAAATCCATATTCATAGATAATATGGTATTTGCCACGTTCTTAGGAATGTGTTCTTACCTTGCCGTTTCTAAAAAAGTGACTACTGCAGTAGGTTTGGGAGCCGCAGTAATATTTGTACTTGCGGTTACGGTACCCCTTAACTGGTTGTTAGATCAGTATCTTTTAAGAAGTGGGGCCTTGGCTTGGTTAGGGCCAGAATATGCCGATTACGACCTAAGCTTTTTATCCTTTATTTTGTTTATTGCTACCATCGCAACAATGGTACAGTTGGTGGAAATAGTGGTAGAAAAGTTTTCTCCTGCACTTTACAATTCCTTAGGAATATTTTTACCCTTAATTGCGGTAAACTGTGCTATTCTTGGTGGATCATTGTTTATGCAGTCTAGAGATATTCAATCTTTAGGGTTAGCTTTTAACTACGGCTTGTCTTCAGGAATTGGTTGGTTCCTTGCTATTTTAGCAATTGCTGCCATTCGTGAAAAAATACGCTATTCTAATGTGCCAGCACCGCTAAGAGGTCTTGGTATTACCTTCATTATAACCGGACTTATGGCTATTGGTTTTATGAGTTTCGGAGGTATGCTTACTGGTGGTGATGAAGCTCCAGCAGAGGTTGAAAAGAATACCGCTCAGAAAACCGAAGAAGTTAAAACGATTAAAGAAGCTGATGAGAATTCAGTTTCATACAACAATGCTATAATAAACGAGTAAAAATGATATTAGCTACAAGTACACTTGGTACAATAATTATTACGGTAGTTGCTTTTATGGTACTACTGTTATTGTTGGTCGCTCTTTTACTTTTTACAAAAGAAAAGTTGTCACCATCAGGACCGGTAACCATTACGATAAATGGTGAAAAGAAAATAGAAGTTGGTTCAGGGGGATCTTTGTTATCTACCTTAGGGAATCAGAAAATATTCCTTCCTTCAGCATGTGGAGGTGGGGGTACCTGTATTCAGTGCGAATGCCACGTGCTTTCTGGAGGTGGTGAAGCATTACCTACCGAAACACCACACTTTTCTAAAAAGGAATTAACCCATGGAGCGCGTTTGGCTTGTCAGGTAAAGGTGAAACAAGACATGGATATTACCATACCTGAAGAAGTTTTTGGTATTAAAAAATGGCAAGGTACCGTTGTTCGGAACTATAATGTTGCTTCCTTTATTAAGGAATTTGTAGTCGAAATCCCGGAGGATATGGGCTATAAAGCTGGTGGGTATATTCAAATTGAAATACCACCATGTGAGGTGAAATTCTCAGAAATGGATATCACTGCACATCCAGAGGAGCACGAAACGCCAGACAAGTTTCAAGCAGAATGGGATAAGTTTAACCTATGGCCTTTGGTGATGAAGAACCCGGAGACTGTAGAAAGAGCTTACTCTATGGCTTCTTACCCAGCGGAAGGAAGAGAAATTATGCTAAACGTTCGTATCGCTACTCCGCCATGGGATAGAGCTAAAAACGGTTGGATGGATGTAAATCCTGGTATCGCTTCTTCGTATATCTTTAACTTGAAAAAAGGAGATCCTGTTACTATTTCAGGACCTTATGGAGAATTCTTTATCAATGA
Source organism: Arenibacter sp. 6A1 (assembly GCF_012272855.1). Lineage (GTDB taxonomy): Bacteria > Bacteroidota > Bacteroidia > Flavobacteriales > Flavobacteriaceae > Arenibacter. Next base: position 151,066 of record NZ_JAAXCQ010000012.1, read on the forward strand.
ATCTGAGTCAGAAATGCTTTATGTAGGTGGTGGAGCAGGTATGGCACCAATGAGATCTCATTTATATCACTTGTTTAATACCTTAAAGACGAACCGTAAGGTTACTTATTGGTACGGTGGTAGATCTAAGAGAGAATTATTTTACCTAGATCATTTCTATAGATTAGAGAAGGAATTCCCTAACTTTAAATTCTATTTGGCACTTTCAGAGCCATTACCAGAAGATAACTGGAAGGTAAAGGAAAATATAGATGCCCCAGGGGATGGATTTGTTGGATTTATTCACAATTGTGTAATTGAAAACTACCTTAACCATCACGAATCTCCAGAAGATATTGAATTGTACTTCTGTGGACCTCCATTGATGAACAAAGCTGTTCAGAAAATGGGTGAAGATTTCGGTATCCCAGATGAGCATATCAGATTTGACGATTTTGGTGGATAACCATTAAAATTTTAGAGACCTGCACGGTATCAAAACTGTGTAGGTCTTATAATAATATAAAGGACCGATGTATTTTACATCGGTTTTTTTTGTCTTAATTTTGTAGTATGAGTACACCTTTGACAGAGCAGGAATTGCATAATTTGGCCATGAATATTGTTGGCAAGCACTTAGAGGCAAATGGCTTTGAGTTTATGGGAATTAATAGTCAGCCCAAGAAAAATCCCCAATATGTTTGTTTAAAAGACAAGCAATTGTTTTTTATCGTAGTGAGGGCTGTGGCCTATCCTCACGATCCTAAGGATTATGATCCGGCCTTGATGAATAAGATGAAGGAGCATGCCGAGAAACACCAGGCAGAAGCCTTTTATGCTGGCGTGGGATTGTATAACGCTACAGATAAAGATTTGCCTGTTTATTTAAACCAAGATTATATTGAAGATTATGAGGGACTTATTAAAATATCCTAAAAGGCTTTTAGGTCTAGGAGTGTTATTTATTGTTATGGTGCTAGGCTGTGGCGAAAAGAATCAATTGGTTAAAAATGTTCATTCTGGGGAAGCCTTGGGAACTTCATATAATCTTATTTTTATTTCAGATAACGAGTTAAACCTGGAAAAAGAAATAGATTCTATTTTTGAGGTGGTTAATCTTTCTATGTCTACCTATATGCCAAATTCTGATATCTCTAAGATTAATAAAGGAGATTCTACCCTAGTGGTAGAGCATATGTTTCAGGAGGTGTTTAACTTGTCTAAAGCTATTTATGAGAAAACCGATGGATATTTCGATCCTACAGTAGGGTCCCTTGTAAATGCCTGGGGTTTTGGGCCGGGTGAACAGTTGGCATTGGACAGTGTTAAAGTTGATAGTTTATTGGAATATGTCGGATTTAATAAGGTCTTACTTACAGTTGAAAACAAAATAAAAAAGAAGGATCCAAACATTTATTTTGATTTCAATGCTATCGCTAAGGGCTATTCTATCGATAGATTAGCGGTAATGTTAGATCGGAAAGGAATAACAAATTACCTATTGGAAGTAGGTGGAGAACTGGTTGCTAAAGGTGAAAATACCATTAAGAAAAAACAGTGGCTAGTGGCTGTAGACGATCCACAAATGGGAGAAAACAGAACGTCCAAGAGGTTAGTTAACCTTAAAGATAGGGCTATGGCTTCTTCTGGAAATTACAGGAAATATAGGGTCGATAAACATACTGGAGAGAAATATGTACACACCATAGATCCAAAATCCGGTTTTACTAAAAATTCAAATATCTTGGCCGCTACCGTAGTCGCCGAGAATTGTGCTACCGCCGATGCTTTTGCTACGGGCTTTATGGCAATGGATCTTGAACAGTCTAAAGCTATTTTGGAAGGTCAAAATAATCTAGAAGGATATATTATTTATATCGGTGAAAATGGGAATACCCAAGAATATATGACCGAAGGCTTTAAAGAGATGATCTTAGAGTAATTACTTCGATACAAAAGGAATAATTTCACCTTTGGCTAGTCGATAACGGTCAATTTCTTCTGCGGTGAGGTTTTTATTGGTATAATCTATTTCCTGAACCTTGAAGCCTACGCTTCTTAGTTTGTCAAAATAATCCTTCCCGTAAATCCTTACATGGTCGTATTGTCCAAATATTTTAGCTCTTTCTTTTTTGTCGGTTATACTATCGTCTTCATAGGTAGTTAGTCTTTCTAAATCTTGTGGTACTTGAAATACGCCCCAACCACCTGGTTTTAAGATTCTGTACAATTCTTGCATGGCCTTTGTGTCATCCGGAATATGTTCTAATACATGATTACAGAATATGACATCAAAGGAATTGTCCTGGAAAGGTAAACTGCATATATCGGCGGTGACATCGGCCAAGGGGGATTCTAAATCTGTAGTAGTATAATCTATATTATCTAGTAATTTAAACCGATCATAAAAGGCTTGTTCAGGGGCAAAATGTAATACCCTTGATTTTACCGTGAAAAATTTAGTTTCATTTTGTAAAAACAACCACAATAGTCTATGGCGTTCCAAAGATAGGGTAGAAGGGGACAAAACATTATCCCTAGGGTTCTCATAACCATATGGAAGGAACTTAGAAAACTGTTTACCATCAATTGGATCTGTATACCTCTTTCCCCGTAAGAAAACAGTGAGAATAGGTCTAACGAGATAACTCAGTTTTATTAATAAAGGGCGTGGAATGGTATTAAGAAAAAACTTAAAAATACGTTTCATAAATGGTTAGTCAAATTACAACAAACCAAGTTCTAAAGATTTAAAACTTGGTTTGTTGTTAATGTATAAGCACTGCAGGTACTTTGAATAGGAAATTAATCAGAATCCTAAAGACATGCAAGGGAGTATTACAATACTAATGCCTTTTGACGAAATTCGTCTTCTTCATTACTTTTAATACCTAAGGCTTCATAAATATACGCGAAGGTAGATAAGATTTCGGGTTTTCCATTAACAATGGCTACATCATGCTCAAAGTGGGCACTAGCTTTATTATCTGCCGTTAATATGGTCCATCCGTCTTGTAGTTGATTTATTCTTTGAGTTCCAAGATTTATCATGGGTTCAATGGCTACTACCATACCTTCTACAAATTTCTTCCCTTTTCCTCGTTTCCCATAATTCGGCATTTCTGGATCTTCGTGCATTTTTCTGCCCAGCCCATGGCCAACTAATTCGCGAACTACACCGTAACCGTGGTCTTCGGTATATTTTTGAATAGCATAACCCACATCGCCAACGCGGTTTCCTGCCTTAAATTCTCGTATACCGATATAAAGGGATTCCTTGGTTACCTGAAGTAATTTTTTAACCTCTGGAGCCACTTCTCCAACTTCGAACGTATAGGCGTGATCGCCATAGAATTCGTTCTTTAAAACACCACAATCAATGGAGATAATATCACCATCTTGTAAGGGGGTGTTATTGGGAATACCATGAACCACTTGGGCATTAGGACTCATGCATAAAGAATTTGGGAAATCGTATAGGCCTAAAAATGCAGGTACACCGCCATGATCTCTTATATATTCCTCTGCAAGTTTATCTAAATGCAAGGTCGTTACACCAGGTTTAACTTCACTAGCAAGCATGCCTAAGGTTTTACTCACTATCAATGCGCTTTCTCGCATTAATTCTATCTCCTCTAAAGTTTTAATTTTTACCATAGAATACAAATGTAAAACAATACTTTAAAAACGCATGGTTTCTAAAGTATTGATTTGTAGTTTATTAAAAGTTTAACCTTTACACCAATGACTCCCTAGTCATTAATTTAGGTTGTGGTACACCAATTAGTTTTAGAATGGTAGGTGCTAAATCACCTAATACACCATCTTTTATGTTTTTTAGTTCCTTGTCTACCAAAATTAACGGAACTGGATTGGTCGTATGGGCCGTATTAGGAGAGCCATCTGGGTTTACCATGGTTTCGCAATTCCCGTGATCAGCAATGACCAATGTTGTATATCCATTTTCTAAACCTGCATTTATTACAGATTCTGCACAACTATCTACAACCTCACAGGCTTTAATGGCAGCTTGCATATCCCCTGTATGTCCAACCATATCTGGATTGGCAAAATTTAGGCAAACAAAATCAGCTTCTCCTTTTTTTAATTCTGGGACAATAGAATCCCTAATTTCATAAGCGCTCATTTCTGGCTTTAGATCATAGGTGGCAACCTTTGGAGAAGGACATAGGATACGCTGTTCCCCTTCAAACGGAATTTCTCTACCCCCATTGAAGAAAAAGGTAACGTGCGGATACTTTTCAGTTTCTGCAATACGAATTTGCTTTTTATTGGCATTGGCCAACGTTTCTCCTAAAGTGTCCTGAATATTGTCTTTGTCATATACTACTTTAACCCCTGTATAAGATTCGTCATAATTGGTCATTGTAACATAGTACAAATTTAATTTATGCATGTTTTGCTCATGCATGTCTTGCTGACTAAGGACCTGTGTTAATTCTCTACCTCTATCTGTCCTAAAGTTGAAAAAGATAACAACGTCGTCCTCTTTTATATTGGCCAAAGGCGTACCCTCTTCGTTAGTAAGTACTATGGGCTTTATAAATTCGTCAGTAACACCTTCTTCATAACTGCTCTTAATAGTTTCAGAAATGTTTTGGGTTTTTGCTCCCACACTATTCACTAAAAGGTCATAGGCAAGTTTTACACGTTCCCACCTTTTATCCCTGTCCATAGCATAATATCGTCCTATTACCGTAGCCAATTTGGCATTTTTATCGGCACAGTAATTATTGATATCATCTATATAACCTACACCACTTTTAGGGTCTACATCACGACCATCGGTAAAGGCATGGATAAAGGTGTTTTTTATACCGTAGCTTTCGCTGGCACTAATAAGACCTTTAAGGTGTGAGGTATGGCTATGAACCCCTCCATCACTTAGTAAACCAAGAAAATGAACAGCTTTATTATTGTTTTTAGCATGTAAAAAAGCATCCTTAAGGACCTGTTCGTCCTTTAAGGAATCCTGTTCAATGGCAAGGTTTATTTTTGCCAAATCTTGGTAAACAATGCGGCCGGCACCTAAATTCATATGGCCTACTTCGCTATTTCCCATTTGGCCTTCCGGCAAGCCTACATTCATACCATCGGTTAAAAGATTGGCATTGGCGTAAGTAGTATATAGAGAATCTATAAATGGAGTATTGGCATTTTCTATTGCAGAGACTTTAGGGTCTGGAGATTTACCCCAGCCATCTAAAATCATTAAAATCACTTTCTTGTTCATGTTCTATATTTTTCTACTTCAAAAATAGTACGATTTAAGCTCATGAACTAGCATATAACGGTGCTTTTTTGAAAATTTCACATACGATAGGGGCGATGTTGTAAATGGAACCTTCGAAAAAGACCGAACTGTTAAAATTATGTTATTTAATGTGTTATGCTGAAACAAAAGGTCTCTAGATAGGTCTATTAAGTATCATCAAAAAACTCTTAAAACTTATTCATCATGAGAAAAACAATCATCATCACAACTGGAGTATTATTGCTTATGGTTCATGGGCTTAGTGCTAAAAATTTATTGTATAAAGGAGTGAATTATGACTCAGGAACAACCATTAAAATCGAGGAGATTTCCCCTTTTTGTAAAGCTATTGTAAAAGGCGATATCGAATCGGTTAAACGCTATTTAGAAAACGGCGTTGATGTCAATCAAAAATCTTTGGGAAAGACCCCAGTGATTTTTGCTGCCCGTTACAATAGAGGAGCTATTTTAGAACTTCTAATAAAAAATGGTGCCGATGTTACACTAAGATGTAATAGTGGTTATTCGGCCCTAAAATATGCAGAAGAAGCCAATGCTCTTGAAACATTAAAAATTATTGAAAATCAGTTGAAAAAGTAATCGAATTTTCAGCGTTAAAAAACCTATTGGGATTTGCCAATAGGTTTTTTTTTAACGATGTTTAACTCTTCTAGTGTTCTGCTAAATTTATAAATCTAAAATTCAAATCCAGTAAATGCTCTGTAAACAAAAGCATAAAGGGCCATAAATATCATGGCCATACAAAAAATAGAGTAAATTTTTAAGAGTACTACAGCAATCTCTGGCTTACAATTCTCAAACGCTTCCAGATAAATACTTTTAAAATGTAATAGTGTTCCCATATAGTCCTTTTTTAATGATTATTAATCAAAGCTATAAGAGTTGGGTATGAGGTAGCAATAAGTTTTGGGTATGAACGCAAGTTACTAAAAGATAATGAATAACTGGTTATATTTTAGTGATTTATCGTTGTATTGCCCCTTGGTGTTTTTTTATGACAGCCTTTATTTTTTCAATTCTATTATCTGGATTGGGGTGTGTACTTTGAAATTCTGGGATGTTATTTTCCCCGGCAGCCGCTTTTAAAATTTCCATTACTTTGATCATTTCATTTGGATCGTATCCAGAGTTTATCATAAAAAGAACGCCCAATTCATCGCTTTCCAACTCATCTTCTCTACCGTTGGTCAAAAGAGTGGTTCTACCTATGCTTCCTACAATATCCCCAGCATCGGCGCCTACAGAAGCACCAAGGGTAACGGTCTTCCAAAAATTGCTATCGGCTATTCTTTCGGCAGAATGCCTGCCTATGACATGTCCAATTTCATGTCCCAATACACCAGCAAGTTGTGCTTCGTTCAATTTAGAAAATAGGGCATAGGTGATAAAAACCGGTCCTCCCGGTAAGGCAAAGGCATTTATAGTGCTGTCATCGGCAAGTAAATGGAAGTCGTACTGGTAAGGAGTCTCTCTAGCTAAACTGTTATTAACAAGTTTATTTCCTATTTGATCGACAAAAGCTTGCATGTGCTCGTCAGGATAAAGTCCGCCATATTGTTGGGCTATTTCAGGAGCTGTTTGTAAACCTATGGCAATTTCTTGCTCCGCATTCATATTAATGTTTTGAACCCTTCCCGTATATGGGTTTTTTTCTTTATTGTTACAGCGTTGAATAAAGGCAAAGGCTACTATGGCCACGCCTATAAATATTCTAATTTTCCAACTGCCTCTTTTCACAACGCTTAATTATCAATTACAATTATGTAAATGTTTATAATAATTCCGGATTAATAGACATTATATTGTTCCGAATATAGTCTTTTAAAAATCCGGAACTAAAATTTTCCTTTCCTATGATATCTTCTTCCAACAGCAATTTATAAATATTTTTTCTCCTAAAGCTGGTCAACATAGGAACCGATAGTGGAGCGTAACTGTAATGCCATGGCTCGTATTTAAAGCCTTTCCTTTTTGGATTGTTGGTGTATACCAAATAGTAGCCATACTTGTGGGCGTTTTCATCCATCCAGTTTTTAAAATAAGCAAAGGGACCGCCTTCTTCAAATTTTTCAACCTCGAGTACATCACCAGTGGTAATTGGGTAACCGTCGATAATATCTGCATCGGTACCCCAATGATGCCGACTAGTCCCAGGTATGGTAGAATATTCAACAATTTTTTCAATTGCTGCAGTAGGAGACATTCCTTCTTGTTCCGTAAATTGTAGGTATTTGCCTTCCCATATGGCATCCTGACGTAGAAAATTTCGGTAACTCGAAACTATTTTTAAATCTACCCCATCACTATAAGCGGCTTTCTTCATGTCTATGAAAGCATCATGGGCTTCCTTTCTAAGGTTTATTTCTTTTCCAAAAAGGTCAATACTAGTTTTTCCCATTAATTCCAAGACCGAATATTGGGATTCTTGACTAAGGCTAAGCCCTGGTAAAATAGACATGGCTAAGCCAGTATAGCTACTTTTTATTATAAAGGATCTTCTATGCATAAGGCTAGTAAATTATTTAAATATAAGGAAATCAGATGAATAAATAGCTATCATGAATTTCTTAAAAATTATCGAACAGAGTAGGGGGAGCCTATATGTTACAGATAGCCAATTAAGGGGTTATCTTCTGCGAGATATACATATAACCCTGGTGTTTTATTTTTAAATCATATAATGCGAGGATATAGAAATATACTCCCGCGGACAATCCTCTATCACCATTTATTAGTGTTTTTTGGTTTGATAAGCCATTGAACTCATTATTATAATTAGCTTTAGAATATACCAATACGCCATATCTATTAAATATTTGCAATAGATTATTGGGAGATTCCGAGATACCGTCCAGTACCAAGAAATCATTTTTTCCATCGCCATTTGGTGTTAAGAAATAATTGCCCAGATCAATTGTTGTCAATACTTCATTAAGATCTAGAATTCCACCAATGGTAATCAGTTCGTAGTTGTTGGGTAAAAATGTATTCGAAGTTATACTGCCCATACCAATTTCTCCTTCCACAATGGCATTTCCAAGGTTCTGCCATATTTGGTCTTTTTTATGCCAGCCAACTACAATAAGATCACTAAGATATTCTCCGAGGCTACCAATATTACTTTTGGCATCCCAACTTAGGGTTGCTTGTACGGGAAAATCGCCGTCTAAACGCCAATATTCCTTGGAGCTTACTTTCTTAATGTTAAAATCTAATTTCTTGGACTCAATGATTTTTTGGGTTGATTTAAGACTGTTGGGGTCTTCAAAGAAATAAGCACATTTGAGCAATGGATTGATAGTGTTAGAGGTAACAGTCAAAGGTCTAATGCGATTGTCATACCCAACCGGAAAGGTAAAAGAGTCCTTGTTAATTGCGGTAGCGTACCCCTCAATTTTAGTTTTTATACCATCGCCAACATAAAAGGCTTGGTCAAAAAACCGAACAGCAATATCGCTTCTATTCTTTGGGGTATAAATATTCCCATCGACAAAATTAAGATTGTTGTTCACTCCCATGGACGTCTCTAGATAGAGTCCATCCGTAATGGCCACTTCAGTATCGTAAAAAATAGGGGCAAAGGCCCCAGAGATAGTTAGCGGATTATCCTCATTATAAAAACCTACCAATCCCTTGTTCTCATCAAAAGTCCCATCGTTAATAATATCCATATGAAAGCCCACCATAGCCGATTCATGAATCTGGATAGTGCCATAGTTATGGAATGACTCTTGGGCGTTTGCCAATGAACCAGCCAAAAAAATACAGCTTACAATTATGTTTTTGATAATATGCATGTTGTGAATAATTCTTTCTGTTCGAATTTAAATTAGATCTAGTCATTATAAAGCCCTTTATCGGAGACCGATTATAACTCGATTTATTTTAGTCCTTACTTAATTGATGCCAATTTGTACCGTCATATTGGAACCAATATGTCCTTTTGTCGTCTAATTTGGTCTTTGGTTCACCCTTTTCATTCAGATAACTAATGTTGGTGTGATTCTCATTTGAACCAACTTTTATTATATAGATCTGTCCTTTTACGCCAGTTGTAGGAAAAGAAATGGTTTTATCATCACCATTAACAATTAAGGTAAAATCATTTGGACCTAGTGTGTAATTTGAATTGGTAGTTGCTATGCCACGAACTAATCCTCCACCGGATTCACTTTCTCCAGAAGGACCTTGGGGTCCAACTTCTCCTTGATCACCTTTTGGTCCGATTGCACCAGTAGCTCCTGCTTGTCCTTGCGGTCCTGTTGCTCCAGTATCTCCCTTGGGTCCTTGTGGTCCAACTTCACCTTGAACTCCTTGCGGCCCTTGTGGTCCGGTTGCACCAGTATCTCCTTTTGGGCCTGTAGCTCCGTCAACACCATCTTTTCCGGCTACACCAGTAGCTCCGGTTTCACCTTGGATACCTTGTTCGCCTGTTGCCCCAGTAGCTCCGGTTTCGCCTTGAATACCTTGTTCACCTGTTGCCCCAGTAGCTCCGGTTTCTCCTTGAATTCCTTGTTCGCCAGTTGCACCCGTGGCTCCAGTAGCTCCAGTAGCTCCAGTCTCTCCTTGGATTCCTTGTTCTCCTGTTGCGCCGGTAGCTCCGGTTTCGCCTTGAATACCTTGTTCTCCTGTTGCTCCTGTAGCTCCTGCATCACCTTGAATACCTTGTTCCCCTGTCGCCCCCGTAGCTCCGGTTTCACCTTGATTACCTTTTTCTCCAGTGGCCCCGGTAGCTCCTGTTTCTCCTTGTATACCTTGTTC
>NZ_JAAXCQ010000013.1 GCF_012272855.1 Arenibacter sp. 6A1
GAATCATCCTAAATCAGTTCCTGACGATCTATGAAAAAAGGGTCAGACTTTAGATAAAAGTCCAACCCCTGTTATTTTAAACTTACACAGTTTACGGGATAGTGTCATTCTTTTTTATTTTACTCCGAATTGTCTCATATCTCTGAATTTCTTCATTTAAGTTTTGTGGCTCAGGTTTTAAATAAGCATACTTATCGCTATGTGTATGTCCTTCCATATATCGACAACATTGGGCAAAACTTTCTAAAAGTTCATTTATCAATTCCTCATCAAAATACACACTTGATAAAGAATCTACGCTTACTCTTTCATTATATCTCTGTACAACATTTTTGAATAGGTCATTTATAACCAAAACTTCATAACAAGTCCGTAATGCTGTAAAACCATTTCTTACTTGATATTCTCTTTCTGCTGGCGGACAGTCGTCTTCTTTGGCTACCTTATAAAATTCCTTTGCAGGTTCCGAATTCCGATAAACTTTTTCATAAGTTGGTGAATTTCTTAGCCAAACTTGTCCAGGGATTCCATTTCTATTCTCAATCCAATGACATTCATTCGGTACATTATTATCTCCCGCAAAATTTATTAAACTAGAAACAAAAACTAGGTCGTGTGTAAAAATAACTACTTGTTTTTGAGTTGATAAATCGACAAGTCTTTTAGCAATAGTACTTTTTCTTTCTTCGTCTAAGGACGTTACAGGGTCGTCAAAAACGATACCTTTATTTATAGTTGTTATGTTAGTTTCTGCAATGAAATCTGCTAATGCTATTACCTTTTGTTCACCTTCGCTCAAAATTGCAGAGGGGTCTTTTCCTTTTAAAAAAAGTTGTCTATTTGATTGAGCATCAAAACTTTTTGCGTCAATGATTATTCCAAATTTCCCATTTAAACTATCACATTCTTGATTGAATGCGTTGATGTAGTCGGAATTAAAATAATCATTGGATAGCCTTTTTTCAGTATTTGTAGATTGAGTTTTATGCCATTGCTTGTTAAAAGAATTTGATTTATGAACCCAAATAATATTTTTATGAAGGGTCTCTATTTCTGTATATCTAATACTAAGTTTTTCTTTGTGAGCTAAATAAGTTTTTTCCTTTAAAAGTAATTCTAAGATTTTATTTTGCTCATTTTCTTCTAGTGCTTTAATTCTTGTATTTAATTCATTTAGCACGTTATCAAAAATTGAAAGGTCTGTTTTTATTTCAGTAAATTGACGAGTTTCATTTTTATTTATGGCATCTATGATATTTAAAGAAAGCGTATTTTGATTTTCCAATATTTGTTTTCCATACTTTAAAGCCTCTTCATTGTTTTCCTTAAGCCAAGAAGATAATATATCTGATTCTGGAAATTGATTAAAATCTAATTTCTCATAACCTTCTTTTGTTTTATCTAAATCCTCTATGGCTGTTTTTGCTTCTTGCTCTGCAACACTTGCTATGTAAGCCCAATAACTTTGAATTAGGTTTTTTTGAAGATCTTCATTAATTGGCTGTTGGCATAACAAACAATTATCTCCAATTTCAGGATAGAATGTATCATTGTTCGTTTGTTTTAATGCAAATTTTTCAGCCGCTTGGATAAACACTTTCCATTCTTCAGAACCAATGTTATTTATCTTTTCTGATTTGAACTTTTCAATTCCTTGTTTCGTAGCTATTTCTTTTTTTGTATTACAATCAGAAATTGAATTGTTTACAGACTCTAATTGAGTTTGAGCAAACCATAGATTTGTTATCTCTAGATTCTTTTGTCGAGCTGTCAATTGTTCTCTTATAATCGTAAGCTCTTTTAATGTTTTATCTTTTTGAGAAAGTGCTATTTTTAAATCATCATACTTTTTTTCACTTTCAAGCTTTTTAGTTTTTTCTTCTTCTGTGAAAGGTAAGTGCTTTTGTAAATCAATGAGTTTTGAATTATGTGAAAGGGACGAAAGGAAATTTTTTATTTCTGACTCTCCTTGAAATATATCATCATTAGCAAATGGGTTGAGGGTACTTTTACTCCTAGCTTCTATAATTAGGCGATTATTTAATTTCTCAAGTACAGAATTGAACTCATTAAATAGTCTAAGACCAGCTGGTCTAAAAGAAAAATCGTTTCTATTTTTTAAATGCCTTTTACCGATTTCTCCATCAAAAACTGCGAATTGATTAAAAATGCCATTTTCTAAATCTTCTGGGTATTTTAATGGTATGTGGGTGCCATTTGTGGAAAAGTGAAATTGTGCGGAAATAGGTTTATTTGCATTTTCTTGATTTACGTTTTCTACAATTTGTTCTTTATCTTTAGAATAAAAACTGTTTTTTAGAAGTCTTATATAACCTGATTTACCTGCACCATTAACTCCATATAAGATAGTTAGGTTTGGTGTTAATTCTATTCGCTGATTTTCTTTAAGAGCATTGACACCCTCTACATCTATTAATGCGTCAAAGGTTAGTTCTTCTTTGAAATCATCTGTAGCATTTGGATTGTATGTAATAGAAAGTTCAGGTTTTGTTGTTTCTTCTTTAAGGCTCAATTCTTCAAGAAGAAAAGAAAAAGTAGTTTCTATTTTCTCATCTGTAATTTCATTTCCTGATAGGATTTCACAACAGATATATTTAGCCCAATATGGTTGAGCATTTACAAAAGCTTTTACTTCTGATTCAAGTGTTTTTATATCTTCTGGATTTTCTGTCATTTTTTAATTGCCCATAACAAGTTATATCTGTATAAAATATACTTTATATTAATTTGGATAACTGTAAGATAGTAGGGGTGTCAGTTTTACTTTCCCATTCTTACTATGAACTACATTTCTGCGGTAGTCCTACCTAAATTTTAATCGACTAATATCGTAAATATTATTTTTATGTAAGTAAAAATCTGTAATTAAAGAGGTGTAATCTTAATTTGTTAGGGGAAAAATATGTTCTTGCGGGAAATGCGCATCGTTTCCTTTAGTGCTTTTACGACTCCACGAAGTTTCATCATGATATTATGTAGGAATGACTATGCTCATTATGGCCTACCATCCTCATAACCGCGCTACAAGTGCTTTTTTGTTTTGGTAAACGCAGGCAATAACGCCTAGATTTTCTGCCTTTTCGTTGAAAAAATGATATGAATAGCAATCTATGGGTACCTATAAAAAATTAAGAAGTAAGAGCTTATTATTTGAAAATGTAGGAATTTTAACTAGTATTTTAGTCCTTTTGTAGGTTAAATTGCTTCCTTTGCTAAATATGTATTACCTACAGCATTATAAAATTATTCAGTTATGAATCTATATCGTTCCATACTAGAATTTCTTTACAAAAACCAGGAAAGAGGCTTTGTGCGAATCACCCATATTTGCTTAGACCCAAATCAAGCGACCCAAATTGCAAAGGAAATGAAGGATAAAGGTCTTATAGATTTTAAACAACGTAGGTTTATGGGAGGCAATGGGCAGTTTTCTTTTATTTCACCACCACAACTTATCATTACTCCTGAAGGAAAACATTGGTTTGAAACCCTAAAATTATTTTAAGAATTATTACTTACAAGGGATTGCATTCAGTGTATGTTCTTCGTTAATACGTTATTAACTCGGAAAAACTGGGGTGCAATTTAACCATACCTGCAACCCAGGAAGGTCATAGTATTCAAAAACATAATAAACCCCTAAATAATATTCCTAAAATGCGATGGATAAATAACATGGTGGCCAAGGCTCAATAAAAGCGTAAAGCTGAAGAAAAGTGGAGGGGGAATACTAATAGTTTATCGGAAAAATAGAAATTAGTAATAAAGTGGAATAATTAGCTTTTAGACTGATAAAAAAGCGCCTTTTACAATAGGAAACTTGACCATCATTTATAAATCACCTTTGAGATCAAGAATGCCACGGTAATTTTTAAGTTACTTTAGGGGAGTAATACTGTATGTTAAAAATTAATTAGAGCCGTTATAACTCACAACTAACATTGGCCCAGTTCAACAGATTACAGACCTACGGACTTAAAAAGTCACACTAAGTAATAGGATAAGGAAGTTAACCTAAATGATCTAAGGAGAATTTTTAGCCTAGAGAATAGAAGAGTATTCATAGTTGAGGTAACCGAAGTCTTGGAAATGAATGATTCCGTTCACTTAAGAGAATTTTCGTATAGCCTTAACCAAGTTGTTTCTTGGCATTTTATAAATATATAATCCCATACAGAATGAAGAATAGAAATTATAATGCATTTCGACTTTATCACGCCAGCCTACTTATAGGACTAATGTTTTCTTGTTTTTTGGGGACAGTTTGTAATGCTCAAGATAAGACGCAACCAATGGCTACTATTGGACTAAGTGCCGATTCACTTTCTCGTCTGACCTATGAACAAATCATGGAGCTGGAAGATGAGGCATATGAAAAAAACGAACTAAATCGTCTAAGAAAATTGACAGATATCCATGTTCATAAAGCTAAAAGTGAGTCTAATCCTTTGGAAATGGCTTTTGCGTATTATTATCGTACGATGATAGAAGAGCCGAAATTAGCGATAAGTTATGCTGACTCAATTATTTTAGTGACTGCAGACAGCAAGCATCCAAAATACCCCACTTTGGGATATCTACTTAAGGCTATGATTTACTATGAAATAGGCGATTATCGATTAGCCTTACATAATTACATAGTAGCTTACGATCTTGCTGTAGAAAAAAAGAACTTTGATGACCAATTATCAAGTTCCATGGCCATAGCTGCCATAAGAAATCTTAACGGGCAATCGCACGTCGCAGCAGACATTTACACCAGATCCTTGCATTTATTGAAAGGGGAAGAAGATTATAAAAGCAGGTATTATGAGGATTATATGATATTGATGTACAACCTATCACTTGCGCATCTAAGGTTGTCTCAATTAGACTCTTCTCGACTTTATTTGAACAAAGGTATCGAAACGGCAATCATTAAAAATGATACAATAGAACATCGCGATATGGTTTTAGTGGGAGCGCAATTAGATTATTATGAACATAATTATAAAAACGCAAAGGATACTCTTTTAAAATATACAAATCAATTGGAAGGGAATAGCAAGGCCATGAAGTTGTATTATCTTGGAAAGATTGCTCAAAAGTCAGATGATGATTTATTGGCTATTTCCTATTATAAACAAATTGATTCAATAATAAAAGAAACCAAAGAACCCTTTGAGAAAGTCAAGGAAGTATATCAGCAATTGGCAATACATTATAGCTTACAAGATGACCAGGAACAGGAAATTGAGTCCCTCGAAAAATTGATTTTTCACGATAGTTTGATGGCTATTGAACAAAAGGGAGTTATTCAGCAGGCTACTATGGCCTATGATATACCATATTTAAAATTACAGAAAAAGAAAGCGGAGGAACTACTAAAGGTAAAAAGTAATTGGATTCTTATCTTAGGATTTATGGCCACACTTGGTATGCTTGTCGGCCCATACTTTTATGTCAAGGCACATAGAACGAAAAAAAAGGTAAAAATGTTGATGGAAGGTTCAAAGCAGTTAAAATCACCTCCTCGGAAGGTTGGAGAGCACCCTGCATCTGTTCCAAAAGAGATACGAAATGAACTTTTAATGAAACTCGAGGCTTTTGAAAAGTCAGATCTCTATTTGCGAAAGGATTTGGATATGACCCTATTGGCTCAAGAAATGGATACCAATACCTCCTATTTGTCAATCATTATCAACCACTACAAACAAATGAATTTTCCGAAATATATTAATGACCTTAAAATTTCGACTGCTATAGAGGAGCTTACCAAGAAACCAGCACTATTAAAATATAACTATCAAGGATTGGCAGAAACCTTCGGGTTTAAAACAGGGGAGTCTTTTTCTAAAGCATTTCATAAAAAGACAGGGGTATATCCTTCTAAATTGTTAAAGGAATTAGATAAAAGGGAAAAAGCTAAACATTCATAAATGACAGTAAGGATAGTTATTTCAGCTATCAAACTTAATAGATCCCTATTTAAATCTTAAACCCGAAACGAATTATCCAGCAACCTTACTCATGCCAAGTAGTAATGATGACCGGATTCCCTTATGGGATAGTGGCAAATATATTGCTCAACTTCAAAAATAGAACTCTTCCAAGGCTCCTGTATTATTGGATATCAATTATACCTCAGGACATGAGAATATAGGGGGGCAAGAAGCCTATATTGAACTCTATGCGCGTATTTTTAGCTTTGCTAAAACGCATATGAAACATTAGTGTTATCCTCTTAAATTTCTACCTTTTTTTTGGTTTTTTATTCTTTCTTTTCCTTAGTTTGAGGTATGGATAATCTAAGCTGTTCTCAACATACCTTCCTTGATTTTCAAATAAGGATGATTGCTTTACCTTCGGGTATCTCATCTAACCTAGAATTATATTTTTCCACCAAAATTCCCCTTGATTTATAAATGCCTCCATTTCCTTTATAAATCGCCTTTAATCCGACTTTTTATTTCTGCGTTTTATAATGAAATTTAAGTGTTCAATAATATAAGACCTTGTTAAAAAACACTTCAAGGAACACTAGTAGATTAAAGATTTAAGGATAACCAAAGGAAAGGAAAATGGAATGGATACGCTCTCAAAAAGAAATTGAAGCTGAATTGCAGCTTATCACGCAATCGCATAGTAATACCCTAGTGTCGTATGACAAATCCATCACTTATTGCCAAACTATTTTAGAGGAATACCGTGTCGCGGTAATCTCTCGGGGTTTCCCGGATGAAGCGTCGGAAATTCAATTTTTTAAAAATCACAAACCTTTTCTATTAGGCCACCTTTTACGATGTAGACACCAGCTATTTTATGAACTTGAATTTGTCAATATTTCGGGTGATTTGCAAAATGATATTATTAAAGCAAAAATGCTGGAAGTAAACACTTTTCTATCCAATCATAAGGACATTATATTGTATCTTGAATTGGAAAACCAAAGATTGGATACACAGTATTTTTTGCGTAAAAACAGGCAATTATATGCTAGTCCCAGTGCCATTGGGGTAAGTTTCGACCCTGAATTCAGTACTTCCCATGACGGTCTACTGGCCCATATATTGGGTTATAAAGGCTACTTTGAGTTTCTTCATAATAAACTCCGAACACCTAATACTTTAGTATCAGAATTAAAAACACCGATAGCTAAAATTAAGTGGACCGAGGCCAAAATCGCACTTACCGAATTAGGGTTCGCCCTTTTTTATAGCGGTGCCATTGATCATGGGAACACCAGCTTGAAATCTGTTATGGAGTTTTTGGAGCGGGTAACCGGTATGGATCTTGGGGATTACCACCATACTTCCATTCGAATAAGAAACCGCGCCAATCCCACTAAATTCATGGATAAACTTAGAAGAACTTTACAGAACTGGACGATTGAACTGGATGAATGAAAAATGTCAGGTCACTGTCAATTGACTGTTTTGGGCATCCCGAAAAAAACACGAACACGCTTCTTTAAAACACCCTTGTTTAGGGTTGTTTTCCTAGTTTTTTCTTCCAAAATTACTTGATAAGTCCTTATGTCAGTAGGGTGTCAATTGACGATTTATTCCAAAAGACCTCTTCAACTTTGTAAAGAACCAAAGATCTATTCATTTGTATGGGTCTTGTATAAAATTCAAAGTTATGCCAGCAAAAATTATTACTACGGACGATCTACGAGAGTTCAAATTGGAACTTCTCCAGGAGATTAATGAATTGATTAGGGAAAAACGACCAGGTCGCTTTAAAAAGGAATGGTTAAAAAGCACCCATGTCTTGGAGATGCTTCAGATAAGCCCGACTACTTTGTTAAGCCTTCGGGCGAATGGAACCATACCCTTTGTTAAAATAGGAGGGCTTATTTTTTATGACGCAGAAGAGATAGAGAAAGTCCTTATTGAGAATACTGTGAAAACTTCAAACAAAAGGAGATGAATTATATAAAACACCTCAATGCCATATTTGAAGTTTTTGCGTCGGATGAGAGGCTAAATCCCACCCATATCAGTCTGTATTTCGCCCTCTTTCAAATGTGGAACGAGAATCGTTTTCCGAACAGTTTTTTAGTGGATAGGAATTCAACCATGCTTCTCTCCAAAATAGGATCGAGAACAACGTATCACCGCTGTATTTCCAATCTGCACCAATGGGAATATATCGTTTATGAACCCTCTCAAAATCGTTTTAAAGGGAGCCGTGTCAGGATGCCCATTTTTGAGATAAGTCCTGGACAAGTAGCGGACATGAATGATACTACAGATGAACTAGCGGTGGTATCATATATAAACATTAATAAACATATTAAAACAAATAATAAACTCTCTAGAGAGAGCATACCAAAAAATGAACAAGTTGTCTTAAATTTTTTTAAAAACAACCATTGGGAAGCAGTAGAAGCAACAAGATTTTATAATCATTACCAAGGGATAGGATGGAAGGTTGGTGGCAAAAGCTCCATAGAAGATTGGAGAGCTTTTGCCAAGAAATGGATGCTCAAGGCAAATGAATTAAATGCGGACAAAGAACCTGCTAGAAAGCCCCGAAAAAAAGGAAAGGTAGATTACCTCCAGACCACCATTAAAAAAAACTACGGGGAACCCCTTTGAGCAAATGGAAAAATCACGCCCACACATCATCATTGAAGGAGCCACGGAATATTCCTTGGGAGATTTTGACGGCAAGCATATCGACTACGATTTTTCAAAGGTACTCGTCTATCTCGAAGCCAAAGGCAAGTTGCTTTTTGGTAGACACTTTCAGATCTACGACGAGGACAAGGAGATTTTGCTGAAACTGTGCAACTACATGGTTCGGGATTTCGACAACTGCAAAAAGTTCGATATCGACCCCGATAAGGGGATATTGCTTTCAGGCCCTGTCGGCTGCGGAAAAACCAGTCTGATGCGGTTGATACGCCACATCGTCCCACACCAAAGACCCTATGAAATCATACCGGCCCGGAACATCACCTTTGCCTTTAACCATATCGGCTATAAGATCATCGAAGAGTACGGTAACGGACGTTTCTATTGCTTTGATGATCTGGGGGTAGAACCCCTGGGAAGGCACTTTGGAATGGACTGCAATGTCATGGGAGAAGTGTTGATTTCAAGACACGAACTGTACCAGGAAACCAAAATAATTACCCATGGTACCACCAATCTGAACGCAGAGGAACTGGAGGAACGTTACGGAAAAAGGGTCCGTAGCCGGATGCGCCAAATATTCAACCTCATAGGCTTTGATAAAAGCACCAGGGATAAGCGAACTTAAAATTAAAAAAGATGAAAATAGCAACATGGAATATAGAAAACCTATATCATCGGGACAAGGGCCTGATTAGGTCCACCTTGAGCAAATGCGTATCCGATTGGGTCGTGGAATTGGACAGCCTACTGCCAAGAATGCAAAAAAGCGAAAATGAAATTAGCAGAATCCGGGAACTTACTTTTTTGTTGGGTTTTGAGAAAATCAACATTCGTCCCTACGGGGTGCTTAGAAAAAGACAAGGGGAATTGTTTCTAAAACAACGGGGTTTTGCCCAGGAAATGAAAGCTTCTAAACTTACGGATTGGAATGGTTGGATTGCCTTAAATACTATAGCAATTGATCATAAATCTACACTGAATAAAGCCCGCCTTATTTCGGAAATAGATCCGGATATATTAATCCTGCAAGAGGTAGAGGACAAGGCTTCGTTAATGGAGTTTAATCAGGAATTGTTTCAAGAATTTAAGATTGCTCCATTTGACCAGGTTATGGTCCTGGAGGGGAACGATAGCCGTGGGTTGAGTATGGGGATCATGACCAAAAATGGATTCCGTTTGGATACTGTAAAAAGCCATGCCGTAAACAATACAGCCCTGCCCGATCATATTTTTGATGTCGACTGTCAGGAATATGTTGTTGTAACCCCAGATGGCGAAAGGGTCCATATCCTTTGCAATCATTTTTCCTCGGATGACGAATCTAGGAGAAGGCTACAGGCTACGAAAGTTGCTGCTATTTATGATAATATGTTGATCGAAGGAAAAGAGTTGATCTTGGTCTGTGGCACTTTAAACGATCTATCCTATAGCAACTGCCTTTACCCAATACTTCGGGAGACCGATCTTGAAGATGTCTCCAAACATGTAAAATGTCAGATCGACAAGGACAAGGGCAGCGGTGCCGGATATTATAGTTTGGGAGGCTATCGAATGGGGGTAAATATCAAACAGAAAGATTATATGCTGCTTTCCTATGAAATGAACCGTAGAGTCATCTCTTGTGGACTCAACCGTAAAGCGATGTGGCCAGAGCGGAATATGAAATGGGAGGTATATCCGACAGTGAAAACTAGAGGGCATGCAGCCAGTTCACATCCCTTGATCTGGGCGAAACTGGATATAGAATAATACCTCCTATGGTGTGTTCACTGCGGCATATTGCCACTCCATTCCATTCGGGTCAATAAGCCTCGGAACGAAATCTTGGACACGAACAATGGGTGTAAGAGCACTGTGCCAGATGCCCTTAAACCCTTTGCTCAAGTCCGCCTTATCCTCCGAACCAATAAATTAAATCCCTCTTTAAAATGAATGGGGAGGCTTCAAGGGAATTCCATTGGTGCATTTTGTGCCGTTCCATCGGTGTTGTGATCCTTTCATTGATTGTTTTAGTAGTACTGCCAGATATCCGCTATGACCTTTTTTCGATGTCGAAATAACAATATTCGACCTAGACCGACGACATAAACCAGGCTAAGCCCTGCTCTTATTTATACGTCTTTCCAAGCTCGAATATTGTATTGGGCAGTACATCAAAAAAGGTAACAGCGAAAGCGCTATGGGAAGTAAATCAAAAACAAGAAATCATGAAAGCGTATCCAAATCCTAAAAATGAAAAGGCACAAAACAAATCAAAAAAGGAAAACGCTCGAGATATAATAAGTAAATCATTTTTATACAGTATGAACCGTCTGCATGGAAGCAGACATAAATTTTTCAATTATGAGCAGAATTAGAAATCATGTACAGTTGATCGGGAACATCGGGGATGTTCCCTCCATTACAAACCTTGATAGCGGTAAAAAGGTAGCCCGTTTTCTTTTGGCCACCAATGACGATTACAAAAACGCGAACGGTGAGAAGGTCAAGAATACGGACTGGCACACCGTTATTGCTTGGGGGAAGACCGCGGAGATCGTAGAGAAGTATGCCAGAAAAGGTAGGGAGCTCGGTGTTGCAGGGAAATTAAAGACTCGTAGATATGAGGCCGAGGATGGCAATGCCCGTTATGTAACCGAAGTGATTGCAGATGAGATCTTGCTACTTGGAAGCAAGCCCTAAAAGGACAGCTGTCAATTGCGCCAGAAACAAAAAGAGGGCGTTGGCCAAAATGTAGCACCCTCTGTATTTTATCATTAACCACTTAAAAATTATCAAAAATGGAAACAGTTAAGGAAGGATTAAGGGAGGGTTTAGCACAATTTTCGGGATCTGAAATGTTGTACCAAATCCCACTTTTAAAAACAAAATTTACGGAGGGCATAAAATACCTTGCCAAGGCCGGAGAATGTTATTGGCTAGTGACGGATGTTTCTGTTATCGCCAATAGTCTGATCAACAGAAGCCGATTTATCACTATCGATTTTAGAAAATATTCTGGGGAGGAGAAAGAAGCATTGGGGTACGAAGCTACCATTGATTACAGCGATGGCAATGGGATTATTTTTGAAACCCATGGTTACCATACAACCGATTTTCCATTGGACCGACTCCGATTGTTCTTTGTTGAAAATACCTTGATGTTGCCCGGGGAATATTAAGCGATGGAGCGGGCGAGCCAGGATGGAGAATTGACCGGGGAGAATCTTTAGATCTTCCTGGATGTTACTTCTGGGATCGTAGTAAAATTTATAGTTTTTAGCTACAAGAATTATCCCCAATCAAATTTCGGTATTCGCACTACTTTTTTGATTTCATTGTGAATTCACTAAAAACGACCCTTTGAAAATCTTAATTTTTTCTTTTAATGATAGATCCCTGAGAGTTGGGGCTATTTTCATGTATTGGATGAAAATTTTTCGCTGAGGGCGAAAAAGAAGGAATAGCAAGAGGGTAACACGCGAAGCGGCGTTACGATTATATTTTGCTGCGCAAAGCCTTTGTTTATAGGGGTTAGGAATGTTTTTAGTATTTGGGCAGCTTCGGGAAATTGGGTCAAATCCTTGGTTAGCCCCCTAAAACATTGAAAAAATTTGACACAAATGTAAAATTTCAGCATGGATGGTTTTCTTACGATACGGTTTAAACGAAATACCGCCCAGCGGTTCAAACGCTTTTCGAAGAAAATTAGCAGTACCTATTCAGATTCCATGGAGATGATTTTAAATTTTTTTGAATGGCATGGTTTCTTGCCGTCGGAAAAATTTGAAAAAAGTGTGGGCAAGGAAATCTTCAAGAATAGAAAACGGACAGAAGCCCTGATCTCCATTATCCGTGATATTGAAAAGAGTCAGACCCGACCCACAACGGCAATGCTCGAGCTTCTTTTTGAACACTCGCCCCAAAAGAAATCTCGGCAAGGACCCTTACAAATGGATACTCCAAAGAGCGGTCAGGAAGGCGATGTCTTTTTTCAAAAGATAGAAGAAGCGATCGTTTTGGAAAGAGAACATACCAATCTGAAGCGAGCCTTGAACCAACAAAAAAAGGAGTTTGTTGCACTGCTTGACAAAGTTCAATTGGTGAAAAGTGGCTTTGGAAAACCAAGGCTGCAATTGGATATGACCCCGGAAGCTTTTGAAGAATTGAAACAGCGGACCAAAAAGCAATAGCGATATGTATATCAGCATAACCAAACAACATTTAACGGAGACATTTTCCCAGAGTTCCTCGGATTATGTGGCCTATCTAGAAAAAGAAAATGAAGGAAAGGAGCCAGAACTCCAGGAGCATTTCTTTGATCAGTACAACGATCGGATTGCCCCAGAACAAGTGGTCAAGGAAATAGATAAAAATACTGCCAAATTGAAAAAAAGGGAACCTAAGTTCTATTCCCTAACCATCAATCCAAGCAGGCGAGAATTAAGACATATCAACAATGATCCCATGTTGTTAAAACAATATGTGCGAGAGGTGATGAAGGACTATGCTGCGTCGTTTTATCGGGAAAAATTGGTGTCCGTAGACAGTATTAAATATTATGCAAAGTTAGAATATGAACGCACCTTTAAAGGGTATGATAAACAGATAAAGGAAAATCAGGTGTACAAGGCAAAGATCGTCAAATTGGAAAATGATATCCGAATGGTATTAAAGGGGGAGCTTAAAGGAAACGTCAAAACTTTGCAAAAGAAAATCAAAAAGCTTTCGGCAAAAATTCCCCATCGCTTGAATGGAAAAGTCATTACTCAGGGAATGAAAAAGCCAGGGCTACAGACCCATATCCATATCATCGTCAGTAGAAAGGATGTCACCAACAAATACAGTCTTTCTCCGGGCAGCAAGTATAAGGAGTCGGAATCGGTGCTTAATGGGCAAGTGGTGAAGCGCGGATTCAACCGTGATTACTTTATTGAAAGGGCAGAGAAAAAGTTTGACGCCACCTTTAAATACAATCGTAATTATGTGGAAAGCTATGCGGCCTATAAGGCCTTTATTCAGGATCCGAAGTTCTATTTCGCTCATCTCCTTGGGCTACCAACCAACGAACGGAGTGCCGCTTTTAAAATCATGGGATCGGCCGGCTTACCGGTGCCCAGAATAAACATTCCCACGAACAAAGTAGAGGCCGCGCTTCGGGTGATTAAACAATTTAAAAAGGCTGTAGATATAGCCAAATCCTCTAGCTCCATAGGTGTCTAACTATTCTAGGTGCCAGGAGTTTATAATAAAATAAATGTAAAATAGAATGGAGACACTTTCAATTCTAATACCTGTTTGTATCTATTGTTTTGCCATAGCTTTGGAATACCTGACTTTCAAAAGCTGTAAACACCCTTTTGCGGTTAATCTGCTGATTATATCACTGCTTGGGGTTGTTTTACAATCGATGTATGGTTGGCAGGTTTTTGCCACATTGATGTTAGAATGGTTATTGCCCTTCCAAGTAATAAACTTAAGCTTTTTCGTTTACTTCAATTATGACCTGAAACCTCCTAAGACCTCTAAAACATATCGTGTCAAGTTCAGTTTATTAAACGGTAGCCTGGTGCTAAGGAATATTCGTAGAGGGGCTTCTATTATAGGATCGGCAGGAAGTGGTAAAACAGAAAGTGTGGTCTACAATTTTTTAAAACACTTTAATGAACATCAGTTTTCCGGGGTTATCCATGACTATAAAAATTTTGAGATCACCGAGATGGCTTTTCCTCTTTTTAAAAATGCCAATATTCCATTTCATATTATTTCCTTTGACGATATCCATTGCAGGGTGAACCCCATAGCGCCCAGATATATGGAAGACGAGGAAAGCGTCAATGAGGTTTCTAGAGTGCTTTTAGAGAATCTTTTGGAGCAGCGGGAATCTATTGCCATGGGCTCGTCAAAGTTCTTTAACGATGCCGTGGAGGGGCTCCTGGGGGGACTTATCTGGAAACTTAAGACGAGTCATGAAAAATATTGCACCCTACCGCATTTAATAGCCATATTTCAATACCTGGATACCGAAAACCTGATACAGTTTTTGAGCTCTGACTATACCTCCAAAGCCATGGCAAATGCATTTATCTCTGGCAAGGATTCGGAACGCCAAACCGCGGGGGTAATGAGTACATTGGCCAATGCCCTTAAAAAAATCAGTACCCAACGTATATTTATGACCCTTTCTGCGGACGAGGTGCCCTTGGATCTCAATAATCCCCAACATCCCTCTGTAGTGTCAATAATCAATAATCCAAAATTTGAAACGGCCTATTCCCCCGTGATAGCAACGCTCATACATACCATCACAAAACAATTGAGTATCCGTGGGCGACGACCTTCTTTTGTGCTCATGGAAGAGGCACCTACCATTCGTCTGCTGAATATGCACAGGATTCCTGCAACCTTGAGGAGTTATGATATCGCTACCATTTATGTGCTGCAGGATAAAATACAGAATGATATGATGTATGGCGATAAGGCCAGTAGAGCAATCCTTAGTAACCTTTCCTATCAGTTTTTTGGGAAGGCGAACGACCCCGATACAGCAAGATATTACGAACGCTTTTTTGAGATTGTGAAACGGCCTACTAAAAGTATTAGTATGGGAGAGAATACCCTAGGGTTTGACACTAGGATAACAAAAGGGGAGAGGGAGGTCAGTAAAATCCGGGCAGAGGAATTCTTTAAGTTAAAAGAAGGGCAGTTCATAGCTTTTGCCGACGGTAAGGATAAAAAAGTTCGTTTCCCGAAACCTGTTATTGCCAAAAGCCTGCCCATGCCCAAGTTCCAACATGGGGATGGTGCTATAAAAGAAAACTTTGATCGGATTCATTTGGAGGTGAGGCAGTTTCTTCGGCTTCAAAATAAATAAAATAATTAATTGATAACTGATTGGTTACAAGTGAAATGTGTTTTGAATTCTGCCCTGAATTTTGTAAATTATTAGCTATCCATAAATCTAAAAATCATGTATTATAATAAGGCTATTTGTGATGTGTATATCGGTACCGGAGCCGGAAAAAAACTGATGGAGGAAATCGAGAATGCTAAACGATCCGTTAAAGTTGTATCTCCATATCTTTCTCCTTTTTTAGTAAAAAAACTGATCAACCTCCACTACAACAATATCTATGTGCAGTTGATCACCATGGATACCATAGAGGACTTTTACGGCGATCGGCAAAGGAACATTCACCAACTCATCATTCAGGACAGGACAATCGATAAAGAGGTAGAAGACCTGCGTTTAAAATGGAGGAAAAGAAAGCGACTTTTGCTCTACTTGTTAATTATAGGGATCCTTGTTATATGTGCCATAGCATTTATGAAGCAGGACCGATTGATTTTATTGGGGATTATGCCATTGGTCCCAGTATGGGCTATGGTGCGGCGTTACACTTCGAAAATAAAGAATGCCAAAATCTACCAATATACCTATCGACAATTATTTCCGTTCAAGGTATTCACAACGCCCACAAACAACTCTTATTCCCACCGATTTATTCATGGAAAAATGTACCTGATCGATGACGAAATCGCCTATTTGGGTTCCTTGAATTTTACCGGAGGTGGAACCCAAAAAAATTATGAAACCCGAATCCGGATTGCCGATAGGAAAGCAATCAAGGAACTGGTCGCTGAATTTAAAACCCTGTTCCACAATGAAGATTACCAGGAAAAATGCCTAGCCGAATGGGGCAGGGAACTGTATTTGGAGCCGGCGAATTGAGGGGATAGGGAGATTACTCATTTAAACACTGTCTGATCTTTTAATTTAGAAACCCATGGATAGTTCAACAATATTTCTATGATTTAATAAATTCTGCTACCTGTTTCATTTTAAGAAAAAATTGATAACTCTTAAACATTATAATATGACTTTAAGGAAATACATACAAGAATGTGCAAAGGAAGATAGCCATATCGGAGATTTAGCTAAGGATATTTTAAGGGACAACGATTTCCCATTCAAAAAACACGAAAATGAGATTTGGAAATATTTAGATTCTAAAACGTTAATCGGAGGAACCAATGACATTTTTTTGGAGTTTAAGGAGGAATACCAAAAGATCAAGGATGAAAAAAGAAAAAATCTATCCGGTTGGTTTCATAGTATAATTGCCACTGATTACAATACTGTAGTTAGTATTACAAATAGAGATTTTAATGATCCGCTAGCTGGGTTTTTACACGAGCTATTTGATGTTACTTTGAATACTCAAGGAAATAGAATCGTAACCCAAATAAAAACAGTTAATGCCGAACAATTAACTGAGGTTTTGAGAGTATTTGATAATTACCAACAGTATAAAGAAATAGAATTTCTTAAAGCCTGTTTGGGGTATCTGAGTCAAAATGATTCTGTAAATAACTTAACCCTGACTTTTCATAATAACTAATATTTAGGTATTTATAGATAAATTTCTATTAAGTTGAGCGAAGCCTCGACTTTGGTGGATAAAGCCACTTTTGACAGCATCATAATCGGTTGGGAGGGATATTATTCCTTCCCGTACCAAGGAGTTTTGTAAGCCCCTTTTTTATGGTAGATTATTTTACATGTACGTATTTAAGTACTTTTAATTATCTTTGTAGTATGGAAACGGTAAACTACTCAGACTTTCGTTCTAATCTGAAGCATTGGTTCGATAAAGTAATCAATGATGTAAGTGATGTCATTATCAAACGTAAAAACGGTAAGGACCTTGTATTGATATCATTGGATGAATACAATTCATTAAAGGAAACTACCTATCTCTTGACTGGGAAGAACAGGGATGTTTTATTAAACTCTATCAAAGAACTGGAAACAGGAAAAGGTATGGAAAAAGACTTGATCGAATAGATGAGATTAACTTGGTCTACTTCTTCTTGGGAAGACTATTTGTTTTGGCAAAAAGTCGATAAGAAAATAGTAAAACGAATCAACGAACTTATTAGAAGTTGTATGCGGACACCTTTTGAAGGGATAGGAAAACCCGAAGCCTTGAAGGGAGATCTACAAGGTTATTGGTCAAGGCGAATTACAACAGAACATCGATTGGTCTACAAGTATGAAAATGAACAATTATGGATAGCGGCTTGTCGTTATCATTATGGTAAATAACCCCAACATACTTTCTTAACAAGCACAGGAGCCTTTAGGGAAAATTGTACCCATCACTGCTGAAAGAGTTGTTCAAGTATGGGGGCTACAAGAAGTAAAGATACTCAACCCTGGCTTCTCGGAGGGGCAACTTTAGTTAGGGGCGTTACTTTTTTTATTCTTTGAAGTATTCAAATCGATATTCTCCATTTTTTAAAATTAAACTATCTTTAGTTAGTTTATCAATAATGTAGGTTTCATTGTCAATAAAGGATGTGCCATTTCCAATACTTTCAACTGTGAAGGTGATTTTGTTTTCATTTACTTCCCAGGTTTTATAGAGTAAAGTTTTCATATTGTCAGAACTAGCGGAGCCATCTTTAAAAAGTGTGAAATGTAATGCAAATTCAGAATAGTCTTTCCAAGATCCGACAAGAAGTTCTTTATCTACAGTAGAATTATGTTTGTCTTCGTTTTGTATTTCAGATGTGATTTCGCTTTCGGGGGTATTTTTTCTTTCGTTTCTACAAGAACCTAATAAGTGTATTCCAATTATAAATAGGATTTGAATTGCCCTTGTCTTGATTATTAAATTTTTCATTGTTTTGTGACTATGTTAATATTGTTGTCGTTTTAACAGCTAAATTATTTTGATTGATCTTAAAAGGACGATGGCTAGTTATATTCAAATAATATAAAATGCATTTTGGGCAGCTATTTTACTAATACGATATGGTCATCTGCTTATAAATGTTAGATCCAATATTATTACAATTGTTAGGAAATAAAAAAGAAACCTTTAAATAAATTCATCATACTTTAAACCCAAAGGTTTATTAGGTTTCTAATTTAGCTTGTCAAAACAATTTTAAATTATTGAAACAGGGTGTATTAACATCGTATTATACAAGAACCACAAGCCCTCGCTCAAATCGAACTGAATTATTGATAAATTCTTCTTTTAATTTCAGGCCTATCCTCATTATATATCTTCAACTATATTGCACATTATTTATATGTAGATAGTTTGTTCTAAGACCTATTGAATAGGAAGGAATCGAAAATTAGGTGTAAGCGGCCCTTGAAGATAAAGATTGGAACTGGTCGCTGTATTTAAAACCCTGTTCTACAATGAAGATTACCAGGAAAAGAGCCTAGTAGAATGGGGAAGGGAACTGGATTTGGAGCCGGCGAATTGAGGGGGGGCGTTAAATAAAAATTATTTGACTGATGTAGCTTAATGCAATAGAAAGAAAATTCAGAGACATCAATTTTATGCCAGATTTTTGAGGTTAATTCCAATAAAAGCATATAATATCATCTTGTATTTCTCCCCTAATTTAAGCCTTAGGATTCCGAAGGCTTTTGTAATTTGAGCTTCTACTGCTTTTATAGAAATATTTAGATGCTCTGATATCTCACGATTGGTGAGTCCATCTTTTTTACTCATAATAAAAATTTTCTTACATTTCGGGGGCAGGTTGTCAATTTCTTTATTCATCACCTTAATCATTCGTTCTAGATCATTTTCATTTGTTTCTTCAACTATATTTGTTAAAAACTCAACATATTTTTTTTGTAAGAGCATGGTAGATTTTTGCTGCTGATAATGATTTACAAATTCATTGTAAACGGATTTATATAAAAAACTTTCGATAGACAAATTAGGATTTAATGTTTTTCGAAATTTCCAGGTATTTAGAAATACGTTTTGAACTATATCCTTGCCGGAATGGGGGTTTCCTGCCAAAGTGAGTGCATAGGCATATAGTCTTTTGTGATAGGTGTCCAACAATTGCATATAGGCTTTTTCGTTCCCTAGAATAAGCTGTTCCGTTAATTCTTTATTGTTATATGTCTTCATTTATGCATTATTGTTTTTATAAATAAAACTATGAATAATATAGATATAAAAAAAAATATTGCTAAAAAGGTAGGGTATTTGAAGTCTGCTCTGTATTAATATAAAAGAACGGCATTAAATGATTAACCGAGAAATTGAGAATATTATTACTAAGTATCTTTTTCAATCTGCTAATTCAGAAGAATTGGATAGGCTGAATATATGGATTCAATATCCAGGTAATGAGTTGATATTCAAAGATTATGTTAAAACCCATTTTGCGATTACCCTATCTATGAATGATCCAGAAATAGAGCAAATAAGAAAGAAGCTCCGCAAGGAGATACAAAAAGATAAAGATATATTGAACAAGTTTAAGCTTAAATCTATATTTAAGTATGCTGCAATTGCAGTTTTCTTTTTGGGAGTAGGGTACTATTTTCAACATGCGTTAGTCGAAACCATTCCAGTCAATAAAATAACTCCTAATGTAGATGCTATAACCTTGGAACTTGGCGACGGAGGTATTGAGGTTATTTCTGAAGACGGAAATTCAAAAGTATTAAACTCTGAAGGAGATATTATTGGTTTACAACAGGGAGAAAAACTGGTCTATGAGGAAAACACTACAGAAAGAGAAATAAGCTATAATACATTAAGTGTTCCTAGGGGTAAACAGTTTTCTATTAAATTGTCAGATGGTACCCAAGTGTATTTAAATGCAGAGAGCTCCATTAAGTATCCTACAACCTTTTTACCTAAAGAGCAACGGAAAGTTTTTTTAACAGGAGAGGCGTTTTTTGAAGTAGCTCATGATTCAAATAGACCTTTTATAATAAATGCGCAACAACTGGAGGTTATGGTTTATGGAACCACTTTTAATGTTGCCAATTATCCCGAGGACGAATCAACTGAAGTTGTGCTCCTAAAAGGTTCTGTAAGTCTTTTGGATAAATCAAAGCATGCTGATTCAAAGGATGAGATTTTTCTAGAGCCAGGATTTAAAGGGAGTTTTAAAAAAGAAGATGGTTCAATTATTAAAGAAAAGGTTAACACATCTATTTATACGTCTTGGAAAAATGGAAATTTGGTGTTTAGAGAACTTTCGTTTGAAAAAATTATTCAAAAGCTTGAACGACATTATAATGTAAATATAATCAACAACAATAAAAAATTGGCAAATGAAAGCTTTAATGCCACTATTGAAACACAGCATGAAACCATTGAACAAGTTCTTAACTACTTTAATAAAGTGTATCAAATAGAATATATAATAGTTGAAAATAAAATTATAATAAATTAAATAAAACGCCCATGATATAAACTCAATGTAAAAAACTAATTCACATTATAATAATAATGAAATTTTAAAATTTCATTTAAAGAAATCGGGAAATGCTGTAACATCCCCCGATTTTATAAAGTGATTAAACCAAAATTAAGTATAACCACTACCAAACATTCAAAATTATGAAAAAACCACCAAAGTCAGGGGAGTTTTTCCCTTGGTGCTTAAATTTAAATTTAAAAATGAAGTTATCACTTCTTTTTTTAATGACCGTATCCTTTGTAATGCAGGCAAATTCGACATATTCTCAGAAGACCAAAATTTCATTGGATTTCGGAAATGTGGCCATAGGTACTGTTATTGACGAAATTGAGAATAAGACCGAATTCAAGTTTATTTTTAATACAAAAACATTAGACTTGAAGAGGAAAGTATCTATAAAAGTTAAAAAAGCTTCATTAGAAAAAATTTTAGAGTTGCTTTTAACTGAGACAGATATTTCTTACGAACTTGATGATAGAAAAATCTTTTTGAAAAGAAGTAAGAAGATTAAAGAACTGAATATAAGTGAATCTCCTGACGAGTTAAAGAATCTACAATTTCAAATCACAGGTGTTATTACCGATACTCAGGGACTGCCTTTACCAGGAGCGAGTATTGTTGAAAAAGGAACAACCAATGGTACGCAGTCTGATTTTGATGGGAATTTCACTATTGTTCTGAATAAAAAGAAATCAATCCTAGTATTCTCTTACGTCGGTTTTGCTACTAAGGAAATTAATGTGAGTGATCAATCTACTGTTAATGTTATATTAGAGGAAAGTGCAGCTGGTCTTGATGAAGTGGTTGTTGTAGGGTATGGTTCTCAGCGAAAAAGCGACTTAACGGGGGCAATAACATCCCTAAGTACGGAAGATCTAACTTCTGGAGGGACAGTTAGCAACGTGGCTCAAGCGATGCAAGGTAGGGCGGCCGGTGTTGTGGTTACTCAAAATTCAAAGGCGCCAGGCGGAAGTATGTCTATAAGAATCAGGGGGTCGAATTCTGTAAGTAGTACCAATGAACCATTATATGTAGTTGATGGATTTCCTACTGATAATGGAATTAATATTAATCCAGAGGACGTGGCTTCTCTGGAAATATTAAAAGATGCTTCTGCAACTGCAATTTATGGTTCTAGAGGAGCCAATGGAGTTGTCATGATAACAACTAAAAGAGGAAAAGCAGGACAAGGAGATGTTTCAATTAGCGCATACACAAGTACTCAAAATGTAATCAATCCATTTAATATGTTGAATGGTAAAGAGTACATGTTATTGGCTAATGATCTTTACAAAGAGATTTCGGGACAAGAGAATCAGGAAAATGGAGCTTATACTCCATCTCAATTACAGTCGGATGTGAATACTGATTGGGTTGATGTGGCGACAAGAAATAGTATGGTTCATAACTATAGTTTGCAGATAACTGGAGGTAGTGAAAAAACGAAGGTGCTTACAAGTATTGGTTATTTTGATCAAGGTGGTGTCTTGAAGAATACCAGTTTTTCTCGATTCTCCGGAAGGGTGAATATAGATCATCAAGTTAATGAGTACATCAAATCTGGAGTGTCCATAATGGCACAGAGGGAAAAATCAAACTATCAGATATATGATGGGAATATCTTAAATTCTAATGTCCTGTATAGTATTCTTACATATGATCCAACGGTTCCGGTTTATAATGCAGATGGTTCATTTGCAAGGCCCCCTGGAGGAAGAGGAGATAACCCTTTGGCAAATTTAGATGCTAGACAAAATGATTTGCAAAAAGATACATTTAACGGTTCAATGTATTTGGAGTTCTTGTTAGCAGAAGGATTAAAGGCTAGAATTAACGGAGGTACAGAAATAAGACATGATCAATTAGGGGGATATCTATCAAAGGAATCTTATCAAGGAGGAATTGACGATGGGGTCGCAAATGTTTCTGACTTTTCATTAACTCATAATTTGATTGATATGTTTCTTACATATGATAGATCATTAGATAAACATGTAATTCAATTAATGGGGGGGTATTCTTATGAGAAATATATTAATGAAAGAAAAGGGGTAAATGTTTATGGCTTTTCGACAGATTTGTTTGGGTTTAATAATCTAGGAGCAGCATCCACTATATCTGGAGTTTCATCTGGGAAATCTGAAAACCTTTTAGTGTCTTTCTTTGGGAGGGCCAATTACTCCTTTGATACTAAGTATCTATTTACATTCACTATAAGAGGTGACGGTTCTTCAAGATTTGGAGAAGATAATAAATGGGGTGTATTTCCATCAGGATCTTTTGCATGGAGAGTTATTAATGAACAATTCATGAAAGACCAAGATATATTTTCTGACCTGAAGGTTAGGACAGGATATGGTAAAACCGGTAACGAAAGAATTGGTAACTACGCTTCGTATGGTTTAATTTCTAATGCTAAATATACTTTTGATGGTGTTAACAATAATTCAGGCACATATTTAAATAGTAATTCTCCAGAAAACAGTAGCTTAAAATGGGAGACAACCGATCAATACAATGTTGGAGTAGATTTTAGTCTTTTCAATAGTCGATTAAGATTTAACCTTGAAGGGTACTACAAAAAGACGGACAATCTGTTGATAAATGTAAACCTTCCTATGTATTCAGGTTATACTTCGGGGTTAAGCAACGTTGGTGCTATAGAAAATAAAGGATTTGAGTTTGGAGTGGAATCAAGAAACATTGCAACTGAGGATTTCACTTGGAACACTTCATTAAATTTTGCCGTAAATAGAAATAAAGTTTTAACACTAGGTGATCAAAGTGAAATTTTATTGACATCATCCAAGCCAATTGGAAACGTGTCAGAAGAAGCCTTTGCAATAATTCGTGAGGGAGAACCATTAGGGTCATTGTTTGGTTATAAATATACCGGTATTCTTCAAGAAGGTGAGTCTTATTCTCCTCAACCTAATGCTTTGCCAGGTGACCCAAAGTTTGAGGATGTGAATAAGGATGGTTTGATTACGTCTGCTGACCGAGCTATAATAGGGTCTGCATATCCTAAATTGAATTTTGGATTCACTAATAGCTTGACTTTTAACGGTTTTGATTTGTCGGTGTTTTTATATGGGAAATTAGGAAATGATTTGTTGAATATGACTAGAATGAATCTAGAGTGGAACAGGACAGAAGAATCGTTGGATCGATGGACTCCTTCGAATCAAGATGCGAGCATACCTAGAAATGGATTCTTTTACTCTCAATATGGAGGTTATATCAACTCTCATTTTATTGAAGATGCTTCATTTCTGCGTTTGAAAAATGCCACTTTAGGATACAATGTGCCTTTTAAATCTGAGGTAATTAAAACTTTTAGACTATATGTAATGGCAGAGAATCTATTAACAATTTCTGGCTATTCAGGATGGGATCCAGAAGTGGATACGAAAGGTTATGAAAATGACAACTTGGTTAAATATGGAGGTAATGCACAATCTGCGAATGCAGGTTCCGGATTGGATTTTAACTCCTACCCAACTATGAGGTCCTTTACTTTTGGA
The DNA here is from genome assembly GCF_012272855.1 of Arenibacter sp. 6A1. GTDB lineage: Bacteria > Bacteroidota > Bacteroidia > Flavobacteriales > Flavobacteriaceae > Arenibacter. The sequence continues at coordinate 24,410 of NZ_JAAXCQ010000013.1, forward strand.
GTGAATGCTAAATTTTAAAAAAGAAAGAAATGATAAATTATAGAATAGTTAAGAATTTTGCTGCTACAGTTGTATTTGGACTGTTGTTTACAGGTTGTACAGACTTAGAGCCAGAACTATATAGTGATTTAACTACTAAGAACGCTTATAGTACGGAAAGCGATATTGATGCTGCGTTAACTGGCACATATTCTCAGTTGAATCCTTATCCTGGAGATGCCTACCTTTATTATGCTGGTTACTTAGTGATGATTTCTGATTATGCCACAGATATGGGATTTTCTACTGCCGCAGGAGACCCAACCAAAATGAGTAATTTCACCTATGACGATAATAATAGATACTTCCGTTTAAATTGGAGAAGCATGTATCAGGTTATTAGTAATGTCAACATACTCTTGTCTAAAATTGATGATGTTGCCATGGATGAGACTAAGAAAAATCAAATTAAAGGGCAGGCACGATTTTTACGGGCTTTAGCATATCGCGATCTAACCGATTCTTGGGGACCTGTTCCTTTGATTACCAGTGCAGAAAATCCAACCGAGAGTGAAAATTTGCCACTTGCTCCGGTCTCTGAAGTAGATGCTTTAATTATTGAGGATTGTCAATTTGCAGCAGAGCATTTGCCTGAACAGTGGGATCCTGAATATGGAATCGGAAGGGCTTCTAAAGGAGCGGCTCTTACACTTGCAGGTAAAGTATATATGCGTTCACACGACTATTCCAATGCTAAAATTTATATAGATCAAGTGTTAAAACTTAGGGATAAAGGAGTTTATAGCTTAAATCCTGATTTCAAGAATGAATGGTCAGAAAGTAATAAAATGGATATGGGACTTATATTCGGAATATTACATGAAGCTTCTCAAAATGGCGGGGAGATCACAAATCATTTTGGACCGAGTGATCATAAAATTGTTCAGAACAGATGGCAATATTATGCCGTTTCACTTCCTTTTTGGAGAAAGTATTCAGATTTAGATCCTCGAAAAGATTTTTTCTATTTCAACTACGAAGGTGCCTCGCCTAGGGATGGTAGTACTTCAAGTGGTTTTTATTATAAAATTCCGGAAGTTGGAGAAACAGCACCTCCTAATGACACTACAAGATTGCTTCAAAATGTTGCTACCAAAAAATATTCACATGAAATGATCTCAAATTCATATCTAGATGGTAGGACTATTCAGGTTTTTAGAATGGCAGATGTTATTCTATGTAAAGCCGAAATAGAGAATGCACTTTCAGGACCAGCTGCTGGATTACCTTATTTAAATGAAGTAAGAATACGTGCTGGTGCACCTGCTTATGGAAGTAGTTCAGAGTTCCCGGTACCAGCTACACAAGACGACATGATAAATGCTCTAGTAGATGAGAGAGGATATGAATTGGTTTTTGAATATCATCGAAGACCAGATTTAATACGCCTAGGTAAGTATGTAGAAATATCTAACGCTTATTTGACTGAAAGAGGGTTGGCACCAATTGTTACACCGAACATGCGCTATTTCCCATATCCTTTAGAAGAGGCTTTGATTCATGATGAAATGCAAGCAGAAAACGTAATTAGATTGCCGTAATTTAAAAATGAAGGAATGCAAAATAATTTTCGAGGAGTTTTTTTAGTAGGATGCGCTTTAGTATTTGTATGTCTTGGAGGTTTCTACTACTATAATAGTGATATAAAAATCGAAAAGGTTGAATTGGTTTCACCAGATAATTCAGCTCTAAAAGAAGACATCCATATTGCCTTAAATAAGGAATCATCGCTTTATGTTGAATATTGGAAAGAGGGTGAATCTAAGAAATATAGAACACCTGTTTCAGAAAGCAAGGTAGACCATACTGTCCACCTTGTTCTTTTGGAGCCGAACACCACTTATGAGTATCAAATTATCATTAATGGATTGCTTAATAGGTCAACAAAACATCGTTCTTTTAAAACGCGGGAACAATCAGCGTGGATGGTGCATAACTGGATAAAAGAAGAAAAACTTAATGATGCAACAGCTCTTGGAGAAGGGTTGGTAATGCTGTGTTATCGCGGTTATCCTGGGTACATTGCCATGGTTGACGGAAAAGGGACCATTCGATGGTACTGGCAAGATAAGACAATGGGAGTTCGTCTGGCAACCATTACACCGAGAAATACCATATTGGCTCTTTTGGCTCCAGCCAATAGGGATGAATTCAAAACAACTGAAAAAGGTAAGGAAACAGGAGTTGCCACTTATTATTTGCGGACCGGAAAAATCGGTTTTGTGGGAGGAACGGAAATAGCAGAGATAGACCTTGAAGGAAATGTTCTATGGCGGACTAATATAGAAGAAAAAGATATCGTATTTCACCATGACCTACAAATGAATCAAAAAAATCAGGTGATGAGTATTTTTAGGGACTATAAAATGTATGATTTGGAAGGAACAGGAATGGCAAAGGATACTTTATGGGGTGATGGTGTAATGATAATGGATACCCTAGGTAAGGTTGTGAAGAAATGGTCCGCTTGGGATGTTTGGGATATTTCTAAAGATAAAAGAATCAAAGAATATGCAGGGGATCGGTTTCATTTCAATTCTTTATCCTTAGATGCGGATGGGAGTTACTTACTTTCTACTCCAGTAGAAAACCAAGTCTGGAAGGTTGATTCAAACACTGGAAAGATAAAATGGAAATTGGGTAGAGATGGTGATTTTGAAATGGATTCTACTGCCTACTTTTATTTCCAACATAACGCTCATTTGAACAAATACGGTGATTTAATGTTGTTCGATAATGGAGATTTCTCACCGAATGACACCACAAAAATTAATAAATTGTCCAGGAGCCTTTCGTTTGAATTAGATACTGTTAAAATGAAGGCCAAATTAAAAATTAATGCTACCCTGCCCTCTTTATATTACACAGCGAGGATGGGGGCTACGTTTTTAATGCCAAATAATAATATCCTGCAAACTAGCTCCAAAACTGGAGGAGTAGTTGTTACCGATCAAAAAGGGAAAGTGCTTTGGTCATTGAATTCTCATTTTATCCCTTATAGAGCTGAATATGTTCCATCTACCATTTGGAGAAAATACATCAATTTTAAACAATAGAAGAGGAGGTTTGTTAAAAGGATCAGTGCATTTTTGTACAAGCCTTACGATTATACGGATTGATTCCCTAGCAACGTGTAAGTCAATGTTCTTACGGAAAACTTGCAGAGAAATTACCCTTCTAGACCAGAACGTATTTTTTCCAGATTAAAAGAATTAAATGGAATCCTGTCGTGTCCTGAAATCACGAGAGATATGTAATAAAAAAATCAAAACAAATTAAAACAAAGGAAATGAAATCAAAAAAGACGAAATCTATGAATTCCTCTTGCCTCATGAGTCTTAGAAGCTTAACATGGCTATTGTTTGCATTTTTGTTATGCATAGGAAACGTTTCCGCCCAAAAACAAATCTACCCTCCCGAAAAGGAATTATGGGATGCCGATTCCCTAGGGAACCACAGGGCCTTGGTACAAGTAAACAAAAAGGTAAAAAGTGTTACGGTGGCCATTGAATGGCGAAACCGCAATGTAAAACCAGAACAGACTGTTTATGTGATGGACCCGGAAAACCAAACGGTTTCCAATGTTGTATTATGGGAAATGGGGCCCGAGAGAGGAGTCGTCACATTTGATACTTCCGAAAAAACAGGGGTTTTTCAACTCTATTATTTACCCTATAGGTTAGAGGGGAGAGCCAATTATCCCACCGTAAATTATCATCATCAAGAGCATAAAGTCAGACCGGCAACAAAACAATTTAAAATTAGCAAGCTCAAAGTTGCAACGGTTATCGGACTGGAATCGGTAGATACTTTTAACGGCAATGACCCCATGGAGGTTATCGCTACTAAAAATGAAGTACATCGGTTAAAAGCGTCGCACCCCCAAAAGACGTACCTAGTTTTTCCAGAAAAGAGAATTCGACCTATAAAAATGAAAAGCTTTTTACCTAAGGTATGGGCAGACACGGATATTGCCTCGGATTTCTCCGATGAGACCATGAAAGGGGAAAATTTCACCTTTCAATTGGGGGTTTGGGCCTTTAATCAGGATCTTGAAGATGTAGGTGTTTCATTTTCAAATCTAAAGGATGCAAAAGGGAACGAAATAAATGCTACTGACATCACTTGTTTTAACAAAGAAGGGATTGATTATACAGGCACGGATTTTTTAAAAACCATCAATGTAGGGAAAGGAAAGGTACAGGCCCTATGGTTTGGCGTTCGGGTCCCCGAGGATATTGCCTCCGGCACCTATAGCGGAACCGTAACGATAAGCCCTAAAAATGCGGCTCCCTCCATCGTTACTATCAGCCTCAGGGTATCGGATAAGACTGCAATGGAACATAATATCGCAGAACCATGGAAACAAACTCGTTTAAACTGGATCAATTCTACATTGGCTCAACAAAACTCGGTCATTGAACCTTACCTGCCTTTAGAGGTGTCAGATAGTACCATTTCTTTGTTAGGACGTAAGGTAACCATTGGAAACACCGGATTTCCAAACCAGATCCAAAGTTTTTTTACGGAGGCAATGACCTCGATATCAACAGTTTCCAAGGACCTTTTAACAGCTCCATTTCGATTTAAATTGATGGGAGAAAATGGAAGGGAAATCAAACTAGAAAGTAATGGCACCACCTTTTTAAAAAAGGAACCGGGCATAGTGTCCTGGAATGCCATTACTGATTCGCCAGAAATTAAAATGGAAGTAAACGGAGCGTTGGAATTTGATGGATTCGCTAGTTTTGTAGTTAAAGTCATTGCAAAAAGAGATATCAATCTTCAAGATATTGCCTTACATATTCCTTTCCATAAAGAATCGTCCAAATATATTTTGGGACTAGGTCTTAAAGGGGGGCAACGCCCTGAAACTTTACACTGGAAATGGGATGTGGCCCATAAAAATCAGGATGGCGTATGGTTGGGAGGTGTCAACGCCGGAATGCAGTTGAGCTTAAGGGATGAGCACTACGAACGCCCGCTAAACACCAATTTTTACCTTCAAAAACCCTTGACATTACCCACATCTTGGGGCAATGAGAATAAGGGCGGAATAAATATCGTCACTGATGAAAATACCGTAATGGTCAATAACTATAGTGGTAAAAGGGCTATGAAAAAGGGAGACATCCTATATTACAATTTTACGCTTCTGATCACCCCTTTCCATACCTTACAGACCGATGCCCAATGGAATGAAAGATACTTTCACTCCTATAAGCCAATAGATTCGGTTATCAAAAGCGGATCTAACGTCATCAATATTCACCATGCCAATGAGCTTAACCCCTATATCAATTATCCATTTATTGCCACCAAGGAAATGAAAGAATATGTTGATGAGGCCCATAAAAAAAATCTCAAAGTAAAAATATACAACACGGTACGCGAAGTCTCCAACAGGTTATATGAACTATATCCATTACGTAGCTTAAACAACGAGGTTTTCTCCAAAGGGCCCGGCGGTGGCTATTCTTGGTTGCAAGAGCACTTACAGGACAATTATATTGCTGCCTGGTATGTGCCAACCTACAAGGATGCTGCGATTATTAATAGCGGAATGAACCGTTGGCACAACTATTATGTGGAGGGGATGAATTGGTTGGTACAAAATATTGGTATTGACGGAATTTATTTGGATGATGTGGCCTTCGACCGGATTACCATGAAAAGGATAAAAAGGGTGCTTACAAAAGAGGGGCACTCCGGATTGATCGATTTGCATTCTGCGAATCAATTCAATGAAAGGGACGGCTTCAACAACAGTGCTAACCTGTATATGGAGCATTTCCCCTATATTAATAGATTGTGGTTTGGTGAGTATTTTGATTATGAAGCCGGGTCCCCAGATTTTTACCTTACCGAAGTGAGCGGTATCCCCTTCGGACTCATGGGAGAGATGCTACAAGATGGTGGAAATCCATGGAGGGGAATGATCTATGGCATGACCAATAGAATGCCCTATCAAAAGCAGAAACCAGATCAAATTTGGAAGGTATGGGACGATTTCGGTATCAAAGGATCCGAAATGATCGGGTATTGGGTTAGTGATAATCCCATAAAAACCAATAATGAAAAGGTGCTGGCCACCGTTTATAAAAAAGAGTCCAAGGTTTTGGTGGCCATCGCAAGTTGGGCCGCAGACGATACCAAAATAAAATTGAACATCGATTGGAAAAAATTAGGAATCGATCCGAAAACCGCTAAAATAAAAGCCCAGGAAGTGAAAAGCTTTCAGCCATCGGCGGTTTTTAATATCGGCGATGAAATTCCCGTGAAAAAGAATCAAGGTTGGTTATTAATAATTGAATAAGTATGACAAATCACAGTATACTATTGATCGCTGTCCTTTTTGTAAACTCGATCGTTGCACAGGACAATGCAACTTATAAGGAATATTCTAAAGAATACAGCACCTATTCTTTTTCGGATCCTGATCTCATTCCAGCCCAGGCCAAAATATATCCCTATTTCCGTTTCGATGGATTCACCAATCAGGGCAAACCCCAGCAATGGAAAGTGGTAGTATTGGAAAACGATTATATAAAAGTACAGATCATGCCCGAAATAGGCGGGAAGGTATGGTCTGCCTATGACAAAATCCACCAAAAAGATTTCCTGTACAATAATGGGGTGGTTAAATTTAGGGATATCGCTATGCGCGGACCTTGGGTAAGTGGCGGTATTGAGGCTAACTATGGCATTATAGGACACACCCCGAACAGTGCTACCCCTGTAGATTATGTTGTGAAAAATAATGAAGATGGCAGCGTAAGCTGTTTTACCAGTGCCTTGGATCTCCTTACCCGTACAAGGTGGGTCATAGAAACTAAACTGGAAAAGGATAAGGCCTATTTTACTACTACCTCCTATTGGTTTAATGCCACGGAGGAAGAGCGCCCCTATTACACTTGGATGAATGCCGGTATCCCTGCGGGTGCCGACCTGCAGTTCCTCTATCCGGGCAACAAATATATTGGCCATGATGGCAGCTCGCACAATTGGCCAATGGACAAGGAAGGCCGTAATCTATCCAAATATTCGGAAAATAACTTTGACGGATCTAAATCCTTTCATGTTATGGGAACGCACAGCAATTATTTTGGGGGATTTTGGGAAAAGGACGACTTTGGAATGATCCGATATTCTAACCGAGGTGATAAATTGGGCAAAAAAATATTTCTTTGGGCCCAATCCGATGCTGGTAAAATATGGGAAGACCTGTTAACAGATACTAGCGGACAATATGTAGAAATCCAAAGTGGACGTTTGTTTAATCAGAATGTGTTTAGCAGCAGCTTAACACCATTTAAGCAAATGGGATTTAAACCCTATGCCGATGAGTCCTGGACGGAATATTGGTTTCCCTTCGGAGAAATAAACGGTTTTACGGATGCTAATACCATGGGTGCATTTAAAATTCAGCGAAAGGGGCAGCAACTAGAGGTTAAAATGAGCCCTGCACAACAACTCCAAGATTCCCTAAAGGTCTATAATAAGGCAGGGAAAAAGATAGCTTCCACTAATATATCTTTAACACCTTTAAAGCCTTTAAAGATAAGTTTGACACTCCCCGAAGGAGAACAGCCTTCTATTTTGGAAGTAGGCAAGGCGAGAATCGTTCTAGAAAATAACGAACTCCAAAATCTCAGTAGGCCACAGGAAATTTCCCAGGATTTGGATCCAGAAAGTGCCTACGGACTTTTTCTGCAGGGAAGAGACCTTTACCGATTTAGAAACTATGATGATGCAGCGAAGAAAATAGAAGCTTCCCTATTAAAAAATGCGGCCTTTGTTCCTGCCTTGGTAGAAATGGCGAAACTTAAGTTGCATCGTATGGAATACGATTCGGCTTTTTACTATTCCAAAAAAGCCCTGAGTTTGGACACCTATGATGGTGATGCAAATTATTACTACGGTATTTCAGCCCTTAAAACCGACCGACACTATGATGCTTTGGATGGATTTGAAGTGGCTAGTCTGTCGCCCAGTCATAGAAATGCCGCCTACACCTCCCTCGGTCGGATTTATTTAAAAGAGATGGATCTTTTGAAAGCCGAAGAATACGTGCATATGGCATTACAGGGCAACCCCAATAATTTAGAGGCCTTGAAAATACTGCATGTATTGGCAAGACTCAACAATAATGAGGCCCTTTTAAAGGAAACTGCCGCTAGAATACGTCAGCTGAACCCCATTGATCATTTTATCCGATTTGAAAAATTTTATCAAGATCCAACTAAGGTAAATGAGGAAGATTTCGTAAACCTAATAAGAAATGAAATGCCCATAGAATCCTTTCTAGAATTGGCAATATGGTATGCAAAGCTAAACAGGACCTCGGAAAGCATTGCCGTTTTAAAACTGGCACCCAATAATGCGGAAAGCCTTTACTGGCTAGCTTGGTTGCATAAAGAAACGGGAGCCTACACCAAATACTTGGAAGAGGCAGAAGAAGCCTCCTTGGATTTTGTCTTCCCCTTTCGGGAAGAATCCGTTGAAGTTCTCAATTGGGCGGCATCGGTAAACAAATCGTGGAAACCCAATTACCTAATGGCCCTTATTCAAGATTTCAGGGGCAATCGTACCAAAGCGGTTTCCCTATTAAATAAGTATGAACAAGTAGATTTTGCACCTTTTTACATCTTTAAGGCGAGAATAAACGAAGGAGCTTCGAGAGAAGCAACGCTGGCCCTGATAAAAAAAGCGATGGAGCTACAGCCGAAACAATGGCGTTACAAAAGAATATATGCTCAAATTTTATCTCAAAATGACGATACCCAAAAGGCGATAAAGGTTTTAGAAAACACCTATAAAAGCGACAAGGGAAATTATGTGGTAGGATTGGACCTAATCAATACGTTGATGTTGGGAAACCAATATGAAAAGGCCGAAAAAATACTAACTGACCTATATATTCTTCCGTTTGAGGGGGCTTCCGACTCGCGAAAGTATTATAGACAGACCAAATTGATGTTGGCATACAAGGCCATGGAGCAAGGCAAATATTCCGAAGCCATTAAAAAAATAGAAGAGGCGGAAGAATGGCCAGAGCATTTGGGGGTTGGGAAACCGTATGCCAATTTAATCGATACCCGCTTGGAAAATTCCTTGAGAGTACTGATCTATACTCACATGGGCTCTAAGGAGATGGCAACGAAATATGCTGAATTAGTAACAGCTGGTCCGATTAAAAAGGAAGCGGTATTGGATGAAATTAAAACCATAACCTTAAAAAAAGACCAACGGATGTTTTAGCGGAGTGCCAACAACCATAAAAGAACGGTAAACATCTCAACAGAATTAGAATAGTTTTCGTTTAAGTTTAGTTCAGGGTTATCTATGTTACATTCTCAATCTTAAAACCACATCCCGGGCCCCATTCAGCTCATCCAGTTTTACCCTAAGTTTTTCATTGGTTCCCAATGTAAACTTAGGGTATACACAAACAAATTGGACGCTTTGACCTTTGAGGACTACTTTAGGCATTTTAAACTGATAGATAGGGGAGAGGGGTAGTTCCTGATAAGATGCTTTTCGTCTTTTGTTGCCATTTACTTTAAAGAGATTTAAAGTGTTTATCTCAAAATCGATATGGGAATTGTTGGTGATTTCAAATAGGATAAAGACCTCATGCTCATAAAAGAAACTTTTGATCATACGGATGGAAATTCCTTTCTTGTTTTTTAATTGGTTGAGGGATATTGGACTTCGGAGCATTTGGGAGCTGAGTTTGGAATAGTCCGTAGGTTTAATAGTATCCTGTAACGTTTTGTGGGATGCCAGATCATTTTTTGGTTTCTGTTTATGGCCGACACCAGACTTTTCATTTCCGATACTTTCGGAGGCGGTAATAAAATAATTTAGTTTATCAAGGTTTTGGGCGTAACGTAAAAGATAGGAGTACACCTCGCCATTGGAAGTCACGACCAAAAGGTTGCTTTCTTCCCCGGGGATGGCCTGTAGTAAACCAAAATATTGTTCTTTATCACGGTTGTAACTAAAAGCGTACTTGGTAGAACCTGTAATTCCTTGGCGAATGGGATGTGGAAAGAATAAGGAAACGGTCTTTTGGTCATTGGCGAAAATGGTGTCAATGACCACACTATTTTGCGCATTTGAAAATGTCAGGACACAAAGAATACAGATCAAGGCTATTGAGTTTTTCATTTTGTATGATTTTTAATTAGCTTTTAGAACAAGCTTATATTTGTTACTTACTGCTACTTTAACGCTTCTATTGTTGCGTTGGAATACTTTTTTGATACCGCTTACTTGGGGAATTCCGGCTATATTTATATCGTTCAATAAATCACCTGCCACTTCGTTTGTTACTTCACCACGGAAACTGTTCACCACATAAATGCCTTCGAGCCCATCTTGCAGGTCAAAGGCTCTTAGTTTTACTGGAAGATGATCTATATTGTCGATTTTTATTAGGGTTCGGTTGGGTTGAAAACTAACGACTCCATAGACTAAGGTGTTTCTTGGAAAGGTCTCTATTCCTAATTTTATTTCCTGCAATAAACGCATTTGTAATCGGCTGTTGGCCTTCACCACTTGGTTGCCATCCACTTCTACATAAACGTCTCGGATATTGGGCGAAAATGAGAAAGGGTCTGAGACCGGGGCAGAAGCAAAGAACAACTGGTGCTCCAAAGCCAATTCTTTGGCAGAAACAGGTGTCTCGACTTCGTTCTTTTGTGAGGTAGAAGCAATAGTTTCTATAGGTCGCTCCTTAGTAGGAACTGAGTTTCGATACCTGTTTTCGGAATAATTGATCCGTCCTTGATTGTAAATGCTATCTACGATTCGTTGTTTATCCTTATCCAAGAAATTGGGGTCATATACGCCTGTGGCATCCAATAACTTTTCATCATAAATACTAGGTGCATTTTTCAATTGTACTTCCTTTATGTTATCGACAGCCTCCAGTTTGGTATTATACTCTTTTTGTTGTTGTTCCAATTTCGGAACTTCGGTATCTTCCAATGATTCATTATCAGTATTCCCGTTTTCCATGATTAAGAGCGCATAACCAAAAATGAACAGTAAAATGATCAGCAATACAGCGCTAAAGACAATTTTGTTTTTCTCAATTCTCATGGTTCAATTTTTTTAAGGACTTCTCAAAAAAGTTCGTGATCAAAAGACCGTGAGTGTTTTTTGGGAAATTGCGGTCTACATGGATCAAATTCCCAGTAGTTATTAATTCATAGGTGTCCACGACAGTACCCCTATTAATCTCAAATCTGGTAACGGTATTAAAAGTATAGGGCTCCTTCGAAAGGTTTATTTTGGAATCGACCTTAAGAACCTTCTGGACTAGTGAATATTGCAACAGGCGGTTATATACCCCGTCAGATTTTTTTTGTCTGTACAGGTCGTCTACAGAACTGTTTCCCAGCCATAAGGCCTTCTCTAAATTCTTTTTATAATTGCCAGCATCTATGTTATAGAAATAGGTGTGGAACAGTTCTAAATGGGACATTGCTTCCACGCTTAGGTTTTCTTTTTGTGAAACCAATTTTAATGGAATTACGCTCCCGTCCGTATTGATCATAAAGGCATTGTTAAGGGTGTCCCGATGCAGTTTTACCACAGATAAAATGGCAACAATACAAGTCACTGTGGTACCAATAACCATGGACCATACGATAAAGCGGTTTTGGTTCAGGAGGCTGTAAATGTTTTTATAAGGTGTTTTCATCTGTTCTGTTTTTTGATTAATAAGACAGCATATTATATTTAAAAGTGACCTATCCACCACTAAAAAGTCTAAAAGTAAAAGAGATGGCCCTGCGGTATAATTTGAACTTAAGGAGCACAATAAATCCAATAGATGCCAATTGTATCAGTGGTGCGTAATATCGACCACCCCAATCCGGACCGAACAGGCTGGGCCAAAAATTGGTGTTCACCTCGGTATAAAGGTTGTTAATAAAGATATTTACCAAGAAAAAGGCCGGTACCAACATATAGACCCCTGCATAGAGTTTAAAAAAGTTGTAGGCCATTGACCTGAACTTTTCAAATACGGCCAAGCTGATAACTAAAGGAAAAAAAGCCTGCATAATTCCCAACAAGAAAAATCGCTCTGCCAAAAATAACGGGTAGATAAAAAGGTCCAACAACCATAGGAACAAGCCAATAATGAAGGATACAAACCTTAATACGTACAAGGGAGTCACCAAGGACTCATATAACAGGGCCATGGCTTTTTTGGCGGCTTCCAAGGCACCCACATCCTGTTCAATGTCAATATCCTGCAACTGTAACGGGAGGAGTGCCGGAGCCGTGTCACGATATTGGGCCTCGATAGCTACCAAAATGTTGTCGAACACCCCTAGAACCTGTGTGGAAAAAATAACCAAAATGACCACTGTAAAATTCTTTGCCAGTTCTGTAGGGGTCAACCCCCAGGTGTAACCATCTTTGTTCGCAACCCCTTCATTGTATTTTTTTAAGATATTGATGAGAAAAAATAATAAAGCTAAAGTCTTCATACCCGTAATAGTATATTGCGAGAACTCACTGTTTTTCACCATCTGAAAAACGGTATCTACATATTCTAGCCCTATTCCTAAAAAAATATCTGACATTAGTATTTGGTTTCTCTATTGTTCATTTTGTCCTGCATCTCCCTAAAAGCAATAATTTCTCGGTACCGTCGGGTCTTAGTTTCTATCTCTGCCACCATTTCTTTGGATTCAAGTTCTTTTTTCTTCAAGATCGAAGCGCGTTCGGCATCCGTCATTCTTAGATTATCACTTGATAGTACCACCTCTATATATTCCATTCCCATTAAGGAATTTTCTATGATGTCGCTGAAGGATTCCGAGATCCGGGTGACTTCATGGGGTTTTATGTAGGTAGATTGGAAAATCTCCCTCAGATCATCCTGAACTATATCGAATAGGCGCTGATGGCTAAGCGCCAGTTCTTTTACAGCCCTTAGTTGTTTGATTACATTATTGACCTTATCCACGTTCTCTTTCTGTTGTTGTAGAAATTTTACGGTCTTTAATAATTGTGAGGTCTGCTTTCCCGATTCCAACAAGGATTTCGTAAAGGAGATAAAATTGGTGTTGTCATAAACAGGTAGGCCCTGTGCGCTAGCATCGACATTCGTCAGTAGGATCAATGTTGTGAACACAAGGAGTGTCTTGATTTTAGGTTTCATTTTTCTCTGGATTTAATGGTTACTGTTTAATTCGGATTATGACTGTTTCGTAAAAAGCTGTATGGCCTTTTCCATGTCCTTATGTTCGTTATAGAGCGCCATGATGGTTTCGTTTTCGGCCCCATCGGTTAAATAGGCTGCATAAACCTCTTTGGGTACTTCCAATCTGAATATGTTGCTTTCCTTTCCGATCTTGATGAACATTTCGGTATACCTTCGGGATCCCGTGAGGTTGTTCCTAATAGATTTTAACTGGTTCAGGTCATGGCTGGAGAGGTTTAACCGATTTTTTAGTTCCCCATACCCTTTTTCATTGTTAAGGCTATAGATGACCTGGGTGTTTTCTAATATGCTTGCGGAGGTGGAATTGTTTGGCAATTGGTTAATCGATTGAAGGATGATCCCTATGGACCCGTTTTGTTTTCGGATGGCCTGATAATAGAACTCTACACTCTCAAGGACATTCTCAAACTTGAGCTGTTTGGCGAACTCATCGAATAGGATAATGCCCTTTTCTGAGCGGTTTTTCCAGATAGTCTGTTGGATGGCAGATTTTATCAGCTTCAACATCACCGAGAGGATTTCCTTATTGTCCCTTACTTCGTCTAGTTCAAAAACGATCAATCTCTTATCTTCAATTTTATAGGTTTGGTCCTCACTGACCTCGAAAAGAAAACTGTACAGTCCATTCCCTACATATTCTGACATGATGTGCAAGAAGGCCGGGATGTTGAAATATTCTGATTGTATTTTAAGGTTGGTTAACAGCGTTTTTTGATGCAGTTCAATAAATTGGTAAAAACTATCCAAGGAATGTTCTTCACCGACATGTTGATAGTAGTATCGAAGTATTTTCTTAATGGAGACGGACTGTTCTTTACTAGCTTTTTGGTACGAAGCCAAAAGTTCAAAAAGAAAAATAGATAGGTCCTCTAAGCGGTCTGGACTTAGGTCTTCTTGGGAATTAATATAAAAAGGATTGATGCCAAGACTCTTGCCATTTTCATATCTCAATACGGTATAGTGCCCAGGATATAACCGTGCAAATTTGGTGTAGGATCCTCCAAGGTCGATAATGACTAGGCGAACCCCGTTTTCAAAATATTGTCGAAGTATGTTGTTCGCCAAGAATGATTTGCCTTCTCCGGTAGGGGCGAAAATGGCAAAATTTCGGGCCTTAATGCGCTTTTTATTTACATCCCAGACATCTTTTAAGACAGGGATATTATGTACCCGGTCATTAAAAATGATTCCTGTTGCATCGGATTTGTAGTTGCTGTTATTTATAGTAAGGCATAGGGCATGCTTTAAGTCGGTCACGTAAAGGTCTAGGTTTGAAAAATTGGAGGAAAAACAGAAATAGCTGTTTAGAATATAGTTTTTACGTTCCTCGCCCCTAGGGTAGTAAGGGGATATATCGAGCTCCTTAAGCTCGGTCCTTATTTTAGAGCCTATTTCTTCTAGGTGTTTTTTCTCTCTATCCCAATAGATGATGTTTAAATGTCCCCTGATAATTCGGGAACTGTCATCACTATTGATCTGCTGTAAGATGTGCTGGACCTTGGTAAGGGTTACCTTGTTTTGGGAGCCAAAATTAGAGCTTTTGCTCAGTTCCTCTATTTTTTTGTCCAGGATTTTACGCCATTTATGTTTGTCATCCAGATAAATGATTTGATTTACGAAATGGTTTTCGTTCAAGGTAAGACCAATACCATCTATAAATCCCTGATGGAAAACAAAATCGTCCGAGGTAAATTGTGCATTGGTCTTACTGCTCTGGACACTTTCCCCAAAACACAGCTCGCTATTTATGGCCAATACATCAAAATAGTTATCTCCGATGCTAACCTTCGATCTTTCTAAAAGGATGTCGGTATCGAAATCCTCATTGAAACCATTAAAGTAATTATCGGTAACCATTAGGATTTCCTTGGAGTGCAATGGTTTAAAAATTAATTTACGGCTATTGTTGAGAAAAGATACGGCATCGCTTACACAAGCGATAAAATTTTTTACCTGGTGGTCCGCGTCGATATGAATCTCTTTGGGCACCTTTCGAAATGGGTTTACATATTTGGCATTGTTCAACGTTTTATTTTTGGAAAGGATGAAAAATAAGAAGCACCGATGCTCCATATACTCGCGACCTTTGAAATGTTGATGCGTTGCCTTTTCCAAAAAACTACTATTGGGCAACTTTTCGGAGGAGTACTTTTTTTTGATATAAACGTCCTGTTTATGGATAACCATTCCTGTGGGCAGCGATTTTATGGCCTGAAACCAGGTTCCATGGATATCCTCAAAATCCTTTTCTGAAAGGGAATAGATTTCCGGTAACAATCCCTCATAACACAATACCAGATTGCCATTATTGGCAAAAACCAAATTTGATTGGATATCCGCAATGGGATGACAGGCAAAAAGATCAATCTTTTCCATAGGTAAGGGATGTTGATTTTTTATTACTGATAATTTTTGAAAATACCCTCTTTAACAGGAATGGATATTGGGTATTTGTTATCCTGGTCAAGGCTATATATATGATTGCATTGAATATTAATAAACTTAGGATTACGGTGAGGCTGAAGGAGAATATAATAACCATTAATGAACCGATTATTGAAAGTATCTGTAGGGCGAAAAATGATATGGGCAAGCCGAAGATCAGCGCTCTTTTCCGAATGTTTCTGTATACCTCAAATTTTTTCATCAGTTAGTGTTTATTAGGGTTCAGCTTTAATTTGTCATTACACATCTCGGTCGGAATCAAGATTTGGTTGATTCATTTTATTAGACTACAATTCCTATTAAGTAGGTGAAGATGCCAACTACAGCGCCAGCAATAAGGACAAAGACCAATACCCGGGTGATACCCTTTTTTAGATCTGCGTTTTCTCCAAAAAAATGTCCGGCGTTGAACAAGAACCCTATAAGGAAAATGACTCCAAGGATAATTGGAAAGATGGTTCTGATGGTGTCGGAAACATCGTTAACAGAGTCTTCTATGCCCCCAATTTGAGCGAAAGACGGTGCCGTTGCCAAGAGGGACAGTAAAAGTGATTTACTAAATTTTTTCATGACTATGTGGTTTTTCAAGCCGGCTCATAAGTAAGGGGAAGGACGACTTATGGATTATTGTTTATTGAATTTCTAAAGGATTGGCTAGAATGATGGGAATCGAATAAAATTTAACATTTTAAAGTGTTAAAAATTAATGTATTGGAGGTGAATTGGGTAAATCGATGAATATTGTGCAACACGCATTAAATATTTACCGAGTTATGAAGCGATTTTGGATAGTTTGTTTTGGGTTTGGATTATTCCTTGGTATTAGACCCGGTTTGGCACAACAGCACAAGTCACCTTTAATCATCTTGGATCCAGGACATGGGGGAATAGACTCAGGGGCAATTGGCGTAAATGGGATCATGGAAAAGGATGTTGTTCTTGCGGTAGGGGAGGAAGTCCTCCGTTTAAATAAGGAGTTATATGGCAACCAATTGGAAATTTATTTAACCAGGTATTCTGATACTTTAATTTCCTTAGGCGATCGGACCAAACTGGCAAAAGCTTTGGGTCCAAGTGTTTTTGTTTCTATCCATTGCAATCAAGCAATTAGGAAAAAGGCACAAGGTGTTGAAGTCTATATACAGCATCCTCACATTAAAATGGATCCGAAGCTTCTAATAGAATCGGAAGACTTGGCACGAACAATTTTATTGGAGTTCGATAATGCCCTAGGCTTTAAAATAAGAGGAAGGAAGTATGCCAATTTTCAAGTTTTGAGGGAAACCCAATTTACATGCCCAGCCGTTCTTCTAGAACTTGGATTTTTGTCCAATTCAGAAGAAGCTATGCACAGTATGAAAAAATCGAGTATTTCAGGGTATGCCATGGCTATACTTCAAACTTTGATAGAGGTTGTTGGTAAGTCTTAGGAAGGCAAATATTATAATCAAATCTTGTTTGTTCTTTAAGAGGCATAGCTTTCTTTGTTTTGAGAAAAAAGACCCCAAGATTTCTATATTTTGGAGTTAAGTAAAACTTTGGAAAACTCCCGTTATTGGATTTTTAATGCTTCTAATATGTAAATTCTAGCAAAAATCCTCCTTTCTGTTTGTGGTTAATCCGTAAAACATCGCTTTCGGATATTAGAATCAAGTGTTTTTATTGAATTACAGCTTCTCCATAATTCTAAAAAGTTTTAAACTTAAACAGCTTAGTTTTTAATGTTTTGAATGATATGTCATGGTCCTTTTAGAGAGAGATGGCCAGGATAGTTAAACTAACAAACACTTAATATTCGCTTAATGCCATACTATTAGCAGTCCTAAGATAAAAAAAATGAAAATTCATATAGGGTAAATTCTATTTTATACGTACCTAATGTTAATAGGTATATTGATCAAATTGAATATAAAAATAATTAGAGCAGATCAGGCTGTGAAAGATGAGATTTAAACGGCATGATGTTTTTTTTAGTTGTAAAATATTTTGAAGATGATAAGATGCAACTTAAAAATAAAAACAATAAAGCTTTAAGATGATGCTGAAAAAATACTAAATAATATATATGAAAATTATAAAATTTGTTTTGTTTTGTTTTGTTTTCGTTTTTTTTGTTAGTTGTCAAAAAGAAAAGAAGTTTGGTATGCCTAATACTTTTGATGAACCTATAGATCCATCACCAATTAAAGATGAAAATTGGGATGCGGTTCCAAATGGATTGCAAGCTTCAGTAACATCAACCAACATCCGATTTGTAAAAAGTGTGATTCCTAAATTAGAGCAGAAAACAACTTGGACGGGTGATGCTTGGAAGGGGGAGCGTATTTCTAGTCAATTGGTTTTATGGAGTAATGATTCCATTAATCTTGTTACAACTGAAATTTCAGATTTTAAATCAGATACAGGACAGACCTTACCCTCTAGTATTGCTAAGGCACGTTTCGTGAAATATGTAATTACAGATGAGTTTGCTGGAGGTTGTGGTTACAGAAAACCGGAGGACTTTGCATCTTCTCTGGCTGCCGACGCCTTAGATGATGTGAGTTCGTATGCTGTAAAAGAAAGAGAAACCAGACCATTATGGATTACCATTGATGTCCCTAGCGATGCTGAATCTGGAACTTATAAAAGTACAGTAACCATTAATATTGAAGGGCAGAAATCAAAAACCTTTGAATTCACCCTGAATGTTATTGATATGATTCTCCCGCCAGGAGTCGAATGGGATTTTCATTTAGACTTATGGCAAAATCCATATGCTGTTGCTCGTTTTCATAATGTTGAACCTTGGTCGAAAGAGCATTGGGACTTGTTGAAGCCTTTGATGAAACGATTGGCAGATGCAGGTCAAAAAGTTATCACTGTATCGCTTAACAAACGTCCATGGGGCGGACAAACTTTTGACCAATTTGAAGCTATGGTCGATTGGAGAAAGAAAGCTAATGGGACTTGGGAGTACGATTTTTCCATATTTGATAACTGGGTAGATTTTATGATGGATCTTGGAGTTAAAAAACAAATAAGTTGTTATTCCATGGTGCCTTGGGGTAACGAATTTTATTATTTTGATGAAGCTAAAAATAAGGAAATAAAGATTAAAGCGGCTCCAGGAACAAAAGAATATGAGGAGTTATGGGTTCCTTTTTTAACCGAGTTTAAAAAACATTTGGTTGATAAAGGCTGGAATAACATTACGAGAATTTCAATGGATGAGCGTGGTCCGGAAGAAATGAAAGCCATGTTGACATTGCTTGATCAACACGCACCGGAATTTGGGGTGTCATTTGCTGATAATCATAAAAGTTACAAGTTGTACCCCGATGAACTAAAGGATATGTCGGTCGCTTTTGGTCACCCTGTTGATCACGAAGACTTATTGAAAAGAAGAGCTAATGACTTTATAAGTACACACTATGTATGTTGTTCAGATGGATTTCCAAATACCTTCACTTTCTCACCCCCTGTGGAAGGTGTGTTTATTGGTTGGTACACAATGGCTGCAGATTTTGATGGTTTTTTGCGTTGGGCCTATAACAGTTGGGTAGAAAACCCTTTGCAGGATTCCCGCTTTAGAGCTTGGCCTGCGGGAGATACTTATATTGTGTATCCAGACAATAGAAGCTCAATTCGATTTGAATCCTTGCATGACGGTATTGAAGATGCCGAAAAAATCAGAATACTAAGAAAGGTGTTAAAAGACAAGAACATGCTTGATGATCTAGACTATTTGAATATGGTGGTTGCTCAATTTAATATTACAACTAGTCCTGAAGATGGAGTAGAAGCTATGATTGAAAATGGTAAAAACGTATTAAATAGTTTAGCTGAAAAATTAGAGAAACACTAAAACAACACTAATAATTAGGGGTATAATTCTAGACATTAGCATAGGGATCTTAATAGTGATACATAAATTAGAAATATAAAATTACTCAAATAAGTATTTATTCTTTTGTAAATATTTTTAAGACCAATAAATATTGTAATTAAACGTCCAATTAAGTAAAATAGAACTGGAGTTAATATAATTTTATAGTTATATACTTGTATTGGTACTACTTAGATTTTTGTGGATAAGCAATCAATCTTGAAATTCAATAAATATTGTATGTAATAAGGAAAAAAAACTTACTTATTAAAGCATAAATTATTTCGTAGTGATACTGTTTATAATATATATTATAGAGTATATGGTGGTTGGTAATGAACTATTGTAATTGTTGATTAATTATATTTGGACTGGCTTTACATAAAAATATTCAGATAAATGTTTCAAGCAGTTCCCAAAACCATATTTTTAAATCCTGCAGGAGGAAAACACGAATTAATCATTCTTTTATGTAGTTGAAAACCGTAAAAAAATAACACTAATGAACCAAAAACTAATATGACTGACCATTATTTAATAATTGAAAAATTTGCTCTACAACAGGTGATTGTGCTGGTTTTTTTAACGTTCCAATAATATTAACAATTCAAAAAATTGTTATACTACTATGAACTGGTATCAGTTACTCCTTCAAAGCTGTTTATATATGTGAATTTATAACTCATTTTAAAGGGTGGGTCCATCTATTTTATTTTCGATTATTAGACTGTGTACAATGTAGAGTTATATGAAGATTTGGGAAGTATCAAAATTTCTTGTAAAGTAAATAACCTGATTCATGAGCTTTTAACTTAGGGAACTATATTGGTCTTTAATAAAGTGATTAAATTTTCAGTTGTCGTGGTGGATGCTATCGGACTTTAATCTTTTAATTCAAATTTAAAGAGGGGATACTAGCATAAAGAACTAGAAAAAAAATTGAAAGTAGATAAAAATATTTGAGCGTGTATTTAGGAGTTACAGATCTAAAATAAATAATTGTTGCAATTTATTTTTTGCGTCAAAGATTTAGAGGTTAAAGGAATCATAGTATTAGTTTTCAATGCAATTGATATGGTGGCGCTTTTCTATTTTAGTCTTAAATATGAAAATTAGTGATGTAGCAGGAAGTTGAATAATATTATGTTTTATTCTTGTTTTTCGTGGAAGTAAGACAGCATTTTTTATTAAACTTTAAAATTATTGTAAGAATAATGTCCCATATGTCAATTTTTTCAACCTGTCTTGAATATTTTGCGACTCTATTTAAATATTAGTTATTGTAAAACTTTCATGATTTTTAATATGAACTTAAATAAGTGATTTTCAAAGTGCTATGGTGTCAAAATCAATATTTAAAGATTAATAAATATGGATGTAATAAATTTAAATTCGGAGGAGCAAAGGTTTAAATCCTTTAAAAAGGGAGATAAACTCGCATTTGAATACTACTTTTCCTTTTTTTATGGACGGATTACAGGTTTTTGCATTCAGTTTTTGGGTGATCAAGACAAAGCTCAAAGTGTTGCACAGGAGGCCTTTATAAAGCTATGGTTAAATAGGGGCAAGGTTGAGAAAGTTAGTGGCATAAAATCTTTTTTGTATACAGCTGCTAAAACCCAATGCTTGGATATTTTAAGACATCAATCGGTAACTTCTAAATACCGGAATTTGAAACTACACGAGAAAGAAATTAATTTGAATGTTGAAATATTAAAGGCTATGAATTTTGATGAAGTTTCCTTTCAGGAATTAGAAGCACTAGTTGATAAAACAATTTCAAAATTGCCGCCACAATGTAGGACTGTATTTCTTCTGAGTCGCTTTGAGTCCAAGAAGAACAGGGAAATAGCAAATGAGTTAAATATATCGATTAAGGCTGTAGAAGGTAATATAACGCGAGCCCTAAAAATTTTCAGAATAGAACTTTCTAGCTACCTCATATTTATACTTTTTATCATAAGCAGTTTTTTATTGTAACATTTAATTAAGTACTGGGATTTATCTACATTATCTTAAAGTAATTTGGATACACTTCCTTTATAAATTGTGAAAATGATTTCCATTTACAAATTTTAGGCATTCTAAAATGTATTTCAGTCAATTTTAACCAAACACCTACCCACTTCTGTGATTTAGGAGTTTGTTTTATTTCTTATTAATACTGTATAAGAAAAGTAACAATAATTTGTATTTCTAATTTTATAACAATTTCTCAAGTATTACAGTAAGAATAAACTACGCCTCACCAGAATATTAAATAATTTAATAATATCACATAGGGTATATTTAAACTAATACGTACCTAAAGTGTAACATATTTATATGAATCAGTCAGCTATTGTGAAGTATTTATCAGGAGAAGCATCGGAAGATGAAGTTGAAGCATTATTTGAATGGATAAATTCTGATCCATTAAATGAGAGAATGTATATAGATCTCATAAAGGTATGGGCAATGACTTCAGAATCTAATGAGAATAAAACACAGGCATGGCAATCAATCCAAAAGTCTATAGATAAGCGTGAAAAAAGAGTGAATCGTCACCTATTAAAGTACGCTGCGGTATTTATTGGGATTTTGTGCGGTACATATTTTTATGTGACTCACAATACCATTGAAAACAGTCCTATACAAAACTCTCAGGACTCAATTACACTAGATATTGGAAATGGACAATTGGAATTGATCGATGCTTCTGATGATAAGGTTATAGTAGGTAATAATGGTCAGGTTATTGGTATGCAGAAAGGTGATACTTTAAATTATGCTGTTAAAACAAACATAAATCACACAATAACTGATGCAAACTCCAAGGCGGAAGACTTAGTCTATAATGAAATTAAGGTGCCTTATGGTAAAACGTTCCAAGTTTTACTTTCAGACGGTACCTATGTTTATTTAAATGCAGGAAGTACTTTTAAGTTTCCGGTAAATTTTATTTTGGGTTTAGAAAGAAAAGTGTTTTTAAGTGGAGAAGGATTTTTTGAAGTGGCAAAGGATAAGGACCCCTTTATTGTTAATGCCAATAATGCTAACATTAGGGCATTGGGAACTGCATTTAACGTGAGTGCTTACCCTGAAGAAAAAGATGTTAGTACTGTTTTGGTTGAGGGGTCGGTGGGTATTTACCATAATAAAGAGCAGTTTTCAAAGGAACATTCAACTGTTTTAGTGCCAAATCATATGGCAATATGGAACAAGGAGAAAAAGGGCGTTATTGTAAAAGCTGTTGATGCGGAAATGTACACCGCTTGGGTGTCAGGAAGATTGGTTTTTCGAAATACCCCCTTTAAAGTCATACGCAAAAAATTGGAAAGGCATTACAACATTCAAATTATAAATAACAACCGACTACTTGATGAGAAAATCTATAATGCTGTCTTTGATATTGAGACGATAAGAGAGGTTATGCAAACTTTGGATGAAAGCTTCAGAATTAAATATACAATCGAGAACAATAAATTAATTATTGAATAACCTTAAAACCAACGAAATGAAGAACTGAAAAGAAATGAGTATCGACCATGAAACTGTTTAATTTTTAAGAAACCGGGAAACGCTTGCAACATTCCCCGGAAAATTAAATAGTTAAAAACCTAAATTTTTAACCAAAAAAATCAAACAAAGGTATGAAAAAACTATTAAAACAGGAGTGCCATCCTATTGGTATTCCTAAATTCAACTTAAAGGTGAAACTAACTACATTTTTATTTTTGCTTGTATTGATGCAGAGTCAAGCAAATTCATATTCGCAAAATACCAAAATATCCCTGAACCTCAATGATGTTACTATTCAAAGTGTTCTGGATGAAATTGAATCTAAAACAGAATTTAAATTTTTTGTAGATACCGATATTATTGATCTATCGAAAAAAGTTTCTGTAACTGAAAAGGAAAAGCGAATTTCTAGCGTTTTGGAAAAATTATTTAAAGGTACCAATATTGTTTTTAAGGTTGTTGGGAAACAAATTGTTTTAAAGCCTGATTCTTCAAAAAGAAATACTCCTCAAATACCAAATAATTCCAAAACCGAAATAGAATTGCCACAGAAAACTATTTCTGGTACGGTAACGGATGAAGAAAATATTCCATTATCTGGGGCTTCGATTGTCATTAAGGGTAGTACGACCGGTGTAGCTGCCGATTTTGATGGGAATTTTAATATTCAGGCATCAATGGGTGATATCCTTGTGGTATCTTATATTGGTTATAACTCAAAGGAGATAACAGTAACGGATCAAACTGAATTGACCGTGGTTCTTACAGCTTCTAACGAATTAGAAGAAGTCGTCGTGGTAGGTTATGGATCTAAAAAGAAAATTAACCTTACAGGTGCTGTTGAAACAGCCACTGCAAAAGAAATTGTTGAAAATAAAGGGATTTCCAACCTCGGTGAGGCGCTACAAGGCCGTCTTTCAGGTTTGAATGTTAATTTTGGTGATGGTGCTATAGATTCTAAACCTTCTTTTAATATTCGTGGTATTACTACAATTGGTGGAGGTGGTGCACCCTTGATTTTGGTAGATAATATACCCGTAGATTCAGATATATTAGTTCAAATGAATCCAGAAGATATTGCGAGTATCAGTGTTTTAAAAGATGCATCTGCATCTGCTATATATGGTGGTAGAGCGTCATTTGGGGTGATATTAGTAACTACCAAAACAGGGAAAAATGAGAAAATCAAGGTAACTTTAAATACTACTACAAGAATATCTACTCAATCTCATTTTCCTGATTTTGTTGATACACCAACACATATGAAGTTAAGAACCATAGCAGAAACTGCTGCTGGAGATTCTCAATTTTTCCAAAATGATTGGATTGCTGCTGCTGAAGCCTATCATAATGACCCATTTAATAATCCTGTAGACGAAGTTGTAAACCCGGTATACGATGCTAATGGTAACCTTATTTCTGGAGATTATCGTTTTTACGGAACTACAAATTTTATGGAAGAAACCTTTAAAAAATCCATGATACAGTCAAAATATGATGTTAGTGTTTCTGGAGGTACAGAAAAAATGTCTTTATATGGGTCTTTTGGTTTTGTTAAAGATGAAGGGGCATTTAGATATGGTAATGATAATCTTAGGATTTTTAATGTTAGGTTAAATAGTACAACTAAAGTTAACGATTGGTTAGAGGTAG
Source organism: Arenibacter sp. 6A1 (assembly GCF_012272855.1). Classification (GTDB taxonomy): domain Bacteria; phylum Bacteroidota; class Bacteroidia; order Flavobacteriales; family Flavobacteriaceae; genus Arenibacter. The sequence goes on from NZ_JAAXCQ010000013.1 coordinate 49,165, forward strand.
ATACCAGAATGGCTTATGTTAAACGTAAATATGATTCACCTTTAGTTGGTTTTAACTGGGTTTACAACAAGACATATTTTCAAAGAACTTACTTTCCGTTGGTAAATAGAGGATTAAATCTTCCTACAAATCATGCCATAGCAACATTGAATGCCGGAGAAAGAGATTTATATGAAGATGACGATATAACTATTAGTTTAAAAACCAGTGTGGAATTGGCTAAAAATTTGAATGTAGTAACAACACTTACATCTCATTCTTTAGCGGGGCTTAATCAAGACTTTGAAAAAATCACACCTATTGCGGATAATGGTGCTTATCATTTTCCTATAGATGTCATATGGTATCCAAACGGTACTAGATCATCTGCATATAGAAGAACAAGATCAGAGAGGCGTTTTTTAGTTGATGTCTATGGAAACTATAGTAAAACATTCAGTGATAAGCATAATGTATTAGCTACTATTGGTTATAATCAAGAACAATATCTTAGTGAATTTTATAACATTAGAAAATATAATTTAATTACGGAAAGTGTACCAGCTCCTGATTTAACTTTGGTAAATGAGCTTTCAGATATTGATTCAAATCATGGTGCTTCAAATTGGGCTATTCGTGGCGGTTTTTATAGAGTTAATTATGATTACGATGGCAAATATTTATTAGAGTTTAGTGGTCGTTACGATGGTACATCTCGATTTAAAAAAGGAAATAGGTTTGGGTTCTTTCCTTCAGGATCTTTAGGATGGAGAGTTTCTAAAGAAAAATTTATGGATGGTACCGACGAATGGTTAAGTGATCTTAAACTTAAAGTGTCTTATGGTAGTATTGGTAATCAAGATGGTGGTGGAACTTACCCATACATCTCCACTTTAAGTATTGGAGAATCAAGTAACATTTTAGGGACTATAAGACCTACCACTGTTGGTTTACCTAGTGTTGTAGATCCTTTTATTACATGGGAGGAGGTTAGCTCTTCAAATTATGGAGTAGATGCAGCATTTTTAAAAAACAAACTCGAAGCTGGATTTGATTATTATATACGAACTACTGAAGGTATGCGAGTAGCAGGAGATCCATTACCAGGTATTTTTGGGTCCGGGGCTCCAGACAGAAATGCAGCCAATTTAGAAACTAAAGGCTGGGAAGCAAGATTAAGTTGGAGAGACAAAATAAAAGAATTTAACTATGGTGTAAACCTTAATGTATGGGATTCTAGAGCACATATCACTAAGTTTGATAACAACCCAACCAATAGTCTTGGTGGAGCTTGGTATGTAGGTGAGGAGTTTGGTGAAATTTGGGGCTATGAAACCGAAGGGTTCTTCAATACGGCAGCTGAAGCTGCTGAAGCTGAAGCTGGTGGTGCGCATGATCAATCAGATTTTGGATCTAACTGGAAAGCTGGAGATATTAAGTATAGAGATTTAGATGGCGATGGTAAAGTTGATGATGGAGAAGGTCTTGTAGGAGATTCTGGTGATAGAAAAATTATTGGAAATAGATCGGCGCGTTATAATTATGGAATTACGCTTAATGGATCATATAAAGGTTTCGGATTTGAAGCTTTTTTTCAAGGAGTAGGTAAAAGAGATTATAACCCTACAGGGGATGGATCTATTTTCTATCCATTTGTAAGTCGTTGGGATAATATACAAAAGCATCAGGTTGGGCGTTCTTGGACTCAAGATAATCCTAATGCGTACTTCCCACAACTAGAAACAGGTACGCGTAACTATGCGACACAAACAAAGTATTTACAGGATGCATCCTATATAAGGTTAAAAAGCTTAAGTATATCCTATGCTTTACCATCAGATGTACTGGATAAATTACCGATTAGCAATCTAGTGCTTTCGCTAAATGGTCGTAATTTATGGGAAGAACATAGTTTACCAGAACCATATGATCCTGAAAATTTGGGCAATCCATTTGGGGCGCCACTTAGAAGATCATATTCCTTAGGTGTAAAAGTTAATTTCTAAATTAAAAAGATGAGAAAAATATATAAATACGTTTTACTAGTTATAGGGGGATTAACTATAACAGCCTGTGATGACGATTACTTAGAGCGCTACCCGTTGGACGATATTACTAATGAAACATTTTGGAATTCAGAAAACGATCTTAGAGCCTATGCCTCTGGTTTATATGGTATTTTTGGATCTGGCCAACATATTTGGGGAGATAACAACAGTGATAACAATGCTCCAGAAAGTTTTAATACGGTTGCTGCTGGTTTACATACCGCAGATAATGGTACATGGAGTTGGAGTTTTTTAAGAAGCTGTAATTTCTTTTTAGAAAATTATGATAAAAACCCCAATCTTGATCAAAGTGTTAAAGATAAATATAAAGGTGAGGTTTTATTAGCCCGCGCTATGTTTACAGCTGCAAGAGTAAAAAGGTATGGAGATATTCCTTTTACCACTAAAGTTTTAACAACAGGCGATGTAGATGAGCTTTATGGTCCTAGAATGCCTAGGAATGAAGTAATGGCGCAAGTACTTGCAGATTTAAAAGAAGCTGTTGCATTAATTCCAACCAAAGAATCAGAAGCAGGTCGTTTAACAAAAGGGGCTGCTCAAGGTTTTATGGCAAGAATTTGTTTGCATGAAGGAACCTTTAGGAAATACCATGGTTTGGAAAATGCCGAGGAGTTCTTACAAGCTGCGGCAGATGCCGCAAAAGGAGCCATGGATAGTGGCCAATATGCACTCTATTCTACTGGTGATCCTTCAGTAGATTATGCAAATATGTTTACACAACTTAGTCTTGTAGGGAACCCGGAAGCAGTTTTTTATGCACAATATATCCCAGATGTACGCGGTCATAACTTTATTAGGTACATACCAGAATCAACTAAAAATGGTATGACAAAAGATATGGTTGAAGATTATTTATGTACAGATGGAAAACCAATAGGATTAAGTACCCTTTATCAAGGTGATGATGATTTTGAAGCACTTTTTGAAGATAGAGATCCTAGAATGTCGCAAACCCTTCTTCCTAAATCTGAAAACTATTTTGTGGAAAATGATGGAGATGAAACGGAGCCTCGTATTGCTGGATTAGCACTGGGGAATGGGTCTGCAACAACGACAGGATATCATATGATTAAATATTATGCGCCAGATGAGGTGGCAAAATATGATAAAGCAGAAACAGATTTACCAATCTTAAGATACGCTGAGATTTTATTAGTTTATGCAGAAGCTATGGCAGAATTAGGTTTAGCAGATCAATCGGTAATTGATGAGTCAATTAATTTAATAAGAGCTAGAGCGGGTATGCCAGGCATGCTGATTGCAGATCTTGAACGTGATCCAGATAGCGATATGGTTCCTAGTGCAGGGTATGGGGTAGATGTACCGGTTTTAATCGAAGAAATTAGAAGAGAAAGGCGTATAGAATTGGCAGCTGAAAACTTCCGTTATGATGATTTAATGCGTTGGAAAGCTGGTAATTTCTTAGAAAAAAGAGTTTTAGGAGCAAAATGGGATGCTTTAAAAGATTTTAAAGAACCATCTGGTGAACCATTATATGATGCTTCAGATGATGCTGCTGTTTTACTTAATGAAGATGGGTATATATATCCTTACAAAAACACCTTACCAGGTGGTAGAGTGTTTAATGAGAATAAGCATTATTACTTTAGTATTCCTAGAGAGGAAATAATACTTAATCCAGCTTTAACCCAAAACCCAGGTTGGGAATAAATAATTTTAAATTAAAAATTATGAAAAATAATATTTATATTAAAATAATGGCTCTAATGCTGTTTGTAGTGTTAGGAAGTTGCGATCAGGACGATACTACTGTTCAGTTGAAAATACCAGATGGAATTACAGAAGTGGTTTCTATTTATCATGATAATCCTAAAACAGGATTACCTTATACAGGAGCAGAACTTGCTGCACTTAGATATGACCCTGGAAGTATTGAAGAATATTATGAAGACCACCCTGTAGTATTTGGTTTTGCTAGTTCTAAATTACCAATGCGTGTTGAGTTTTTTGATGTTAATGGCGATTTAATTACAACGTATGCGGGAGCAGATTTAGAATTAATTGATGGTGAGTATAGAACACCAGAATATTCAACTACAATTCCAGATCTTGGTGTTGACCTTTTTAGCGTCACAAGTTTTTCATATAAAGCGTATTATGATAATAAAGACAAGGATTTTGAAGGCATTACGGTTTTAAATAAAAGGTTTTCAATAAAGCACACTAAGTTTATTGACCCAAACTCCTTTATCGATACGTTTGTATATCTACAAAAAAGTTCAGGAGAGACTGTTCCATTAAGACTTGCTACCGAAGACGTTACATCAAGAGTTAAAGATGTTGCATACCAGCATATCGTTGAGTTTAATGGATCTTCAAATCAAGTTGAAGTTGAGGATGATTTGGGCGATATAGAATTTATAAAAAACAGTAATTTCTCTGTAGGTTTTTGGGTAAATACCACATCTACAGGTGATGACCCAGTTATTGTGGGTAATAAGGACTGGGGAAGCGGAAGTAATGCTGGTTTTCTTTTTGCCCTTACAGGTGGTACAATAAGAATGAATGCTGGAGATAGTACTAATCGGATAGATATTAATGGACCAGCTATAAATGATGGTGAATGGCATTATTTAGCATGTACTTTTGATACGGCTGGAGATGCAATATTATATTCCGATGGTGTTGAGGTAGATCGTGCTAGTATCGCTGGTTTTGGAAATATGACACATGATTATCCAATACGAATTGCGCAAGATGGAACAGGATCATATGGACTTTGGTATGAAGGTAAAGTTGGGCAAGTTTTAATACATGACTGGGTTTTAACTCCAGATGAGGTCGCAAGTTTATCTTCTAAAGATACAGGTGTTTACTTAAGAACTGATGTTGAAAGTGTTGTAAACTTACCAGTAACTAACCATGGTGATGCTCCTAAAGCAATAAACGACGGTAGAATTACTTACGATTTTCAAGGTGGTACTTATGTAGAAATATTAGATGACCTAGCGTTTAGAGGTGAGGAAGACTATTCTTTTACTTTCTGGACTAACTATTCAAGTATGGCTAGTGACCCTTGCTTTATGGGAGATAAAGATTGGGGAAGTGGAGTAAATGTAGGTTTCTGTATTTATTACGGTGGTGGAAATATCCGATTTAACTCTGCTGGAGATGGTGGAGGTAGAGTAGATAACCAATCAGCTGATTATAGTGATGGCCAATGGCATAAAGTAGTATGTGTAGTGAATAGAACAGAAGGAACGCAATCTCTATATGTAGATGGTGTTTTAGGGGAGACTCTTGATATTTCTACACAAGGTAATAGAAATAGTGGAATGCCTTGGAACATCGGTAATGAAGGTACTGGTAGTTATAATAATTTTATAGGTAAAATTGCTGAAACCGTTATTTATAACTATGCATTATCGCCAGAACAAGTAGATGCACTATTTAATTAGTAAATAAGGTTTGAATAAATTTTAACTTAATTTAAGAAAGTGGTTTTTAGAAATAACAACCACTTTCTTTTTTTATATAATTGTCTCTAAACAATGTAAACGATTAAACCAATTATAGTAACATCTAGTATTATTACTAGTATAAATGAAATATAAATTATAAAAAAATGAAAAATCATCACACGATTTTTATTATTCTATTAATGCTTTTATCATGCAGTAAAAATGAAGCTCATACCCCAGATACAAATCCTAATCCAGACAAGGGAGAACCTCCCATTTTGGAGACTAAGACTAAAGTTCTATTAATTGGCTTTGATGGTATTCGAGCAGGTGTTTTTCAACTTTTAATAAAAATAGGGAAGTTACCTAACATGGAAAAATTGATAAATAAAGGAGTCTATTTTCCTAAAGTTACAACGTCCGGTTTAACTGGAAGTTGGGGAGGTTGGTCTGATATATTAAGAGGAGTGCATTGGGGGCAAAATGTAGACCCAGATCCAAATATTACTGAATTTATTGCTTATCCCGATTTGTTTTCAAGATTAGAAGCCTATGACAATAACCTAAATACACTATCATTTATTACTTGGAGTATTATAATCTGTACTTGAAACATATAAAATAAATCTTTTTATAAAAGGGCCTTAAATACATCGTAAACATAAGTCTACTTTATTTTCATATGTGTTTTATTTGATTTTTTGTCATTAGAGGCCAAAGCAATTCCTTGGAACAAATTGCTCCGTTATAGAATTTTCACAAATTGGATTGTGCTTTATGCCAGTGTTTTTATAGGTTAATTCTATCTTTTTAGCGATACGTGATTTATAAAAGTAAAAAGGATAAGAAAATTGTAAATTTTCATATTCGTGCTTCCAAAGGGTATCGCAACCCTTTTTTGCGACAAGTGTTTGTGCTTATCCAGTTATCGACTCAATTTCATACACAGGTTTGATATCCTAGTAAAAAAAACGAGCACTATGTTATCTTTAGGCCACAGGGGTCAACCTTACGTTAAACCCTAGTTTTCTCAAGTGACCCACTGTTTTTTGAACTTCTTTTTGTTTGCGCTTTTGGTCAGCTTTCGCGATCTGCAACAATGGCTCTTTATAGGCCTCTTATTCTTAAGAATAAAATACGTTGCTACGATGATCTTATGGCTGACCGCCATTAAGGCTTTTTTACTGCCTTTTCGAACCAGTAGCTTTTGGTAAAACCGCTTTAGGTAGCCCTGTTTCCGACGGGTAGCTCCCCAGTCCGCTTCCACTAATGCGGATTGGAGGTGCTTGTTCCCGTGGATGACCCTAGTGCTCGTTTTTTTTACCTGCGCTCTCATTACTTCCAGGGCTTACCCCGGACCAACTTGCCAAATGGTGCTGGTTGGGAAAACGTTCCATATCCACACCGATCTCACTGACTATGGTCAAGGCCGTGTCTTTTCCCACCCCGTCTATGGTCTGCAATAAATCCAGCTCCAACTGGTACTGGGCAGCGATCAAATCTATTTGCCTGTCCAGTTTAGTGATAAGTTTCTCATTCTCTGCTATGGTCTCGCGGATCATCTTTAGCATAAACCGGTGATGGGGCGTGATACGTCCGGTCAATGCCTCGGCCATTTCCTCTCGAGGGGTCTTTACACGGCCGTGCACGTGGGTCAACAAGTGGGCAACATCCTCCTTGCCTTCAATGATATCATCGATAATCTTAGAGGCACTTACTCCTTTTACATCACTTACCACACTGCTCAATTTGATATTGCAATCCTCTAGGACTTTTATAATACGATTGGTCTCAGAGGCCACAAACTGGACCTTTTTCTTTTTATAGCGCATCAAATCCCGTAATTCCCGGATCTCTTTGGGAGGTATGAAGCTACCTTTCAATAACCCGCTCAACAAGAGTTTGCTAAGCCAAGCACTGTCTTTCTTATCCGTCTTGTGCCCAGGGACGTTCTTGACATGCCGGGCATTGACCAGGATAATCTCAAAATATTCCTCCGGAATATTAAAAACCGGTTTCCAATAGATCCCGGTACTTTCCATGGCAACATGGGATACTCCCTCTTCCCTGCACCAATCACGTAACTCTGTCAAAGAACTTGTATAGGCAGTAAACTGCCGGGTCTCAAAATCTTTGCTGCTCCTTCTAATGGTAGCAACAATAACATCCTTGTGAACATCTATTCCGCATCCCACGGAAATAAGTTGCTCAAAGTCAATTGCTTTCATATTCGACAAGTGTTTAATTCCTAACCTAAATTTAAGAAAAAAACTCATCGGTGTTTGCGTGTGTTAAATCATGGGTATTTCATAGAATTTATCTGATTTTTCCAATTTTGTTTTGAATGGGAGGGGTGAAGTTAAAATGAAGTGAGTAAGCCTAGTTGTTTAAGCCATATATAACATTAGTAATATTTATACCTTGTACTTTTCTTGACATTACGAAAATTAATACTGGTAATGTTATTATACCCAAAGGGTAATAACACTAATAATAAAAACCTAATTGATTTTTTTAAAATATCCTAAAATTCATATAGGGTTATTTTCCTTTAACTCGTACCTATTGTAGGAGAGAAGTATATGGCTATTTAGTATGGTTAATATATGCTAGCGTAGTCTACCGGTTTAGAAAGTAGAATTTAATATAAGAAAGTAATTAGTTGGTTCAGTTAGTTTAATTTAAAAGTCCGCTTCCCCATTGTGGGTGAAGATGGACTTTTTTCAACCGACAATCAGCATGTTGCGTCCTTTTTCTTTTAGAGCCGATAATCTATTAGGAGAAAGTATATAATAGACAATAAAAAAAAACAATAATAAATCACAAAATAAAGAATTAAGTAAACTATTTAAAAGAAAATACATGAAGATTAAATTGTTGATTGTAAGTATCCTATTTTTAGGTATAAACTTTTTAAGTTACGGCCAATTAAAAGGTAAAGTTTTTTTTGACAACAACGATAATGGCAAAAAGGAAGTCTCTGAGAAAGGAGTGCAAAATGCAGTGATTTCTGATGGCTATCACGTAGTACGGACCGACAAAAATGGAAATTATCAACTACCGGGATGGGAAAAACAACGATTTATAACGATTTATCCAAGTGGCGATTTTAAATCGGAGAAGAGGTTTATTCCCATTACAGGTAAATCAAAATCATATGATTTTCTAGTTGAGCCTAAGATAAAGAAAGAAGAGGTGAAATTCGTCCAGATCTCCGATACCGAAACCTATGAATATGGAGATTGGGTAGATAATCTAAAGAAATACGTAAAGGTCCATAAACCAGATTTTATTGTGCATACCGGGGATATCTGTTATAGGGCGGGTATGGAATGGCATGCAGATAACTTAACAGAAAAAGATTTAGGTGTTCCGGTTTATTATTGCCTTGGTAATCATGACTTAGTAAAAGGTGATTATGGGGAGCAGTTTTTTGAGGAAAAATTTGGACCTGCTTGGTACGCCTTTGAGGAGGGCAACACTTTATTTGTCATTACCCCTATGATGGGTGGTGACTTTCCCCCTGGCTTTAATCATGAGGATATTGGCGGTTGGCTTCAAAATTTAATGAAGGCTTACGATAAAAATCAGCCTAAAATGTTTTTTAACCATGATCTGTTGACGGACGGTGATAGTTTTGTTTTTAAGAAGAACAAGAGGGAATCCATAGTTCTGGACGATTACAATTTAAAAGCGTGGTTATATGGGCATTGGCATATTAATATGGTGAAAACCCACGAAAAATCTGGGGTAGTATCCTATAGTACCGCTACTCTGGCCAAGGGGGGAATAGACCACTCGCCGTCAAGTTTTAGAGTAATTGATGTGGATAAAAATGGCAATCCCAAATCCGAGTTGATTTGGAGTCATCTGGAAAGGGAAATCGAAATTGTAAGTCCACAAAATAATCAGCTAAGATTAAATGAAGATGGGAATATTGAGATATCCGTTAATGTGTACGATAGCGGATCTGCTATAGATAGTGTCCGATATAGTGTATGGGGCAAGGACGAATTTAACTGGGATAACCTACTTTACAAATCAAAATTTAAGTTGATGACCAAAACTTCCGATTGGAATTGGAGGGCAACTTATTCCCCAAACGATGGAAGGGACTTTGAGTTGGTCGTAGATGCCTATTTGCAAAGTGGTGAAGTACTACATAGAAAGCAAAATTTTAGTATAGATGACAAAAAAGTTAGCGGTACATCTAATGGTGAATGGTTTAATATGGCAGGGAATAAGGAGCATCACCCTGTGGTAGATATAAAGCAGCATGCTCCCTATACCATGGAATGGACGGCTAATGTAGGTAGCAATATCTTTATGAGTTCACCGGTAATTATGGGTAATTACGTATTAACAGCAGGATTTGATGATAGTAATGCGGAGAACAGCTTTATTGTTTGTTGGGATGCTACCTCTGGCAAGGAACTATGGCGGTATAAGACCAAAAACGGCATCAAGAATCAGATGGTCATCGCTCAAGAAAAAGTGATAGCTACCGATATGATTGGCCATACCTATGCCATAGATATCGCTTCTGGAGAATTGGCTTGGGAGAAAGATTTAAAATATAACAGAGCTCCTGGGTTTATTACTGGTTTGGTTACTGACGGGAAAATTGTATACACTGGATTTTCCGAATCACTTTCCGCTTTGGACGTAGATACTGGAAAAGTTTTATGGCGGAATACTGCTTGGAGTGGAGGGGAGGGTACTACACCCACAATGACCATTGCAGATGATGTGCTTATTGCATCACGTCATTGGGGTGCTATATATGCCCACAATAGGTTTACGGGAGAATTATTATGGTCCAGAAGTGATGAAGGTCTTCGTTTTAGGGATGGTGTTTTGAGTTATAAGGATAAATCTCTTTGGGTTGCCGAACGCGACAAGTTTCATCAACTAGATCTAAAAACAGGGAAAACGGTCCATAGTTTTATAACTGGGATGCAGCATACGGGAACTTCGGCGCCTATATTATTGCAAGACAATGCTATCCTCTCCGGGTCTCATCCAGGTATTACCTCGTTCGACTTAAAGACGGGAACCAAAAATTGGGAGTTTCAAGTAGATCCTGCCTTATTTTATACTCCTTCCTATTTTTCAGATCAGCAACAGAGTGTAGAAACCACGCCTATACTGGTAGGAGAGAACCTGATTTTTGGCGCAATGGACGGTAAAATATATGTGGTACGGGCTGATACTGGCCAACTAGTATGGAAAACCTCTTTAGGAGCCCCGGTGATTACCTCGGCGGCAATTGTCGCAGATGGATTTTTTATATGTGACTTTGCCGGAAATATTTACTTTTTTAAAGCAGACCAAATATGAAAAGAATTTTTAAAAATTTACTAGGCTTGTTTTTCCTATTACAGGGAATCTCAAATTTTGCTCAAACCAATACCCAACTTAAAAAGGGGCAGAATTCAAAGGAAAAACCCACTACGGTTTTTTTTATTGGTGTAGATGGTTTGAGTGTTGACGGACTAACAAAAGCCAACACGCCTACTATGGATATGTTTATAAAAATGGGAGCTAGTTCCCTAAAAGCACGAGGTGTTATGCCAACTAGTAGTGGTCCAAATTGGGGTTCCATGCTTTTAGGGGCAGGCCCAGAACAGCATGGAATCACTAGTAACGGGTGGCGTGTTAACGATTATAGTATTGAAGCTACTATTAAAGATGGGGATGGATTTTTCCCTTCGGTTTTCGATATTATTGAAAAAGAGGATCCAAAAGCTAAACTAGGGGTATTTCATGAATGGGGAACCATTAAAGATTTATTCAATAATAAATCATTGCACCATATTGAAAAAACCAGTGATATGGATGAATCCTTGGATAAAGCCTTTGCGTATTTTAAAGAGGAACGTCCCAAATTTGTGTTTGTCCATTTAGATGCTGTTGACGGTGCCGGTCATACATTCGGTCACGGTTCAAAGGAGTATTATTATGAGATTGAACTTATTGATAAAGCTATAGGAGTCTTTTTTGAAAAACTCCAGGCCTTTAACAAAGAAGAAGGTACTGCTGTAAATATATTGGTAACGTCAGACCACGGTGGTGTTGGCACCAGCCACGGTGGTAGTACTATGGAAGAAATAATCATTCCATGGATGTTAATTGGCCCAAATGTGAAAAGAGGGCATACCATTGAGCAACCGATTAATACCTATGATACGCCTGCAACGATTTTACGGCTGTTGGATGCAGATAAACACATTCCAATACAATGGACAGGAAAACCTGTCCTAGAAGCTTTTAAAAACTAAAACTCATGCATTTAAGAAACAAGATTATAGTAATGGTTACATTGCTATTTTCGATTATAATTTTTGCTCAAGAACCTGTTGTTCAAATTGATTTTGATGTTCATGACAATCAATATCAAGGAATTAGTATTCCTGAAACCCCAGAGCATCTATTTGCTGCACAGCAACATTCATTTTCTGAAGGATTGGAAGGTAGAGCTATAGATTTTTCTAAGGACGGTACTATAAGAATGCCCTTAAAACTGAAACCAGAGGAAGAATTGGAATACCATGCCAAAACATCTTTAACGGTTGAATTATGGGTAAAGGCAAAACCAGACGCAGGGCAAGGGACCCCTATCGCAGGAAATAAGAAGGATAAAAACACTGAAAATAAGGGATGGTTAATTTATGCCGAAGAAGATGGCAGTTGGTCGCTTTCGGTTAGTGATGGTAAGCATCAACATATTTACAAGCCCACAGTAAAGCGTCAAAAAATCAATGATGGTAAATGGCATCAAATTGCCTTTACTATTGACAGGGTGAAGGAAGAAATATGGATGTATTTTGACGGTGTTAACGTCGCGATCTATAACGCAAGTGGACTAAAAGATTTAAAAAGTGATTTAGAGACTACATTTGTTGGAACATCGGGACGATGGGAATATTTTGGGCAATGGGAAGCCTTTAACGGGTATATGGATAACATATCTGTTTGGGAAGCGGTGCTACCTACAGCAAAAATATCTGAAAACTATCAAAAGTATTTTCAGCAAAATAAGCCCATTTATCCAATAAATGAACTAAAATTATTTACGTGGAATATTTGGCAAGGGGGAAAACGATTTGGGAAAGAGGTAGGTTTAGATCGGGTAATAAATATCATTAAAGATGCCAACCCGGATGTAGTGACACTTATTGAGACTTATGGTTCTGGTGAAGAAATTGCAGACGCTCTAGGATATCATTTTTATCTAGTAAGTTCCAACCTTTCGATTATGAGTCGTTTTCCTATTAAGAAGACCATTAAAGCATTTAAATCGTTCAATTTTGGTGGTGTCGTATTACAAGTAGATCAGGACAAAGAAATTGTGGTCTTAGACACCTGGTTACATTATTTGCCAGATTACCATAGCAATATTATAAAAGGAGAGATAACTTCGGAAGAACTGGTAAAAGAAGAGGCCGACACCCGATTAAATGAAATAAATCAGATATTAAAGGAAATAAAACCGATTTTGGACAATGCAGATAAAACACCAATTATTATGGCTGGTGATTTTAACACCAACTCACATTTAGATTGGACAGAAGCAACCAAAGACGCCCATTTAGGTTATGTGGTGGAATGGCCCGTAACTAAGGTTATGCATAACCATGGATTCACCGATAGTTATAGAGAGTTAAACCCAAATCCCTTAATTGATCCTGGGTATTCTGCATGGCCTTACAGTAGGCGTTTTGGGCAGCGCTATGTGGAAAGCAGAATAGATTATATTTTCTATAAAGGAAGAAACATTAGAGCCTTAGAATCTAAAGTAGTGAACTATCACCCTATTATGTTTCCATCTGACCACGCCGCCTTTTTAACTATTTTTCAATTGAAATAAATGAGAAGAAACTTTAAAAATACCGTTCTAATTGTGACTGTATTACTGTTAATACTGAGTTTAGGTTGTAAGAACAAGTCTACTGCCTTAGACACTTCCAAGTTTTCTTCATTAAAAGTAATGACCTGGAATATTTGGGGGAGATATAATTTGGAACCACGCTATACCATGGAAGGTAAAACCGCCCGAGAGCGGGTTCTTGACATTATTAAAGATAGTGATGCGGATATTATTACCATGACGGAAACTTACGGTTCTGCACTAGCAATTTCGGAGGCTTTGAATTTTCACTATTATACGCCATCGGCAGATGCAAACCTCACCATTTTTAGCAGATATCCTTTAGAGGATTTTGGAAATGTAAACGGTTTATCACCTTTTTCTTTTATTGCTGCGACTGCTATTTTACCAAGTGATCAAAAAATTAGGGTTTATAACATATGGCTAACCAGTGGAGGAAGACATATTGTAGCGATTAAAGATAAAACACTCTCCGATACTGAATTTAATGATGGGGACGAGAATCGTTATGAACATATTCAGCAGTTAATTCAACATGAGGACTTTAAAAAGGATTTAGTGAATAAAGATCAGGTTCCATTAATTGTTGCTGGAGATTTCAACTGTGTTTCTCATTTGGATTTCACGGAGGAAACAAAAGCTAATGGGTTGAATTTTAATAGGCTGGTTGCTAATAAAACCTCCATGGCTATGGCCAATGCAAGTTTTACCGATACGTATAGGTCAACTAACCCTAAAATTACTCAAGAAACTTTGGGATATACTTGGACTACTGTAGGGTTGGAATTTACGTATGATTCTGACTTGGGCTTTGTACCCATTAAAACGGATACACATCCTGAACCCGAATACAGAAATCCTTTTTCTAGAATAGATTTTATATATAGCACCGGCGAAAATATAATCCCCCTTAATTCTAAAACCATTGTCCATCATAGTTCTAATTTAAACAGGAGTTTTCCAGAATTCCCATCCGATCACGGTGCGGTATTAACGACTTTTCAAATAAATCAAAATAAATGAATTTAAGATATCTTATTTTAATCTTTTTGTTTGGTATTACGAGTGTTGTTTCTTCGCAAGAAAACTTACGCGTATTAACCTTTAATATTTGGGACCCTGCTGACATTCCATTTTGGGATAAACACGCTAATGGTTACCCGGTTGGTAAATTGGTAGATTACGTCACGGAAGATAACGCTGATGTTTTATTGTTCCAGGAAGTAACTTTGGAAAAACCACCCCATCATCAATCCTACGCCAGTATTAAAAATCAACTTATTAAAAAGGGATATATTTATTCTGCCTTTTACAAACCTAACGGAACTACGGGTTATGTTCCAAATTCTACAAACAGTGGTTATCCATTAGCTATGTTTAGCAAATTTCCAATTGAAGAAACCTTTACAACGCAACAAACAAGTGAAAAAAGGATGGGCAAGGGGCTATTAGGTGTTAAAATAAGAGTTAAAGATAAGGCGCTATTTATTTTCAACACCCATTTAAATATAGGGAACCATACCACTGATGATGAAATAAGTAAAGTAGCATTGCCTTTTATTAAGGAGGTCACAGTCAACGATATGGTAATATTCGCTGGTGATTTCAACAGTCCACCTGCTGCAGAGTTTCCCAATTCATCCAAAAAAATTGGTGATTATACGTATAGTTCGCAAACCACACAATTTTTAATCGATGCCAATTTTAATGATGCTTGGGTGTTTCTCCCGAATAACCATAAAAAAGGTAATGGAGTAACCTGTCCTGGACAAGACGATTATATTAAACGTGTTGACCAAGTTTATTTTAAAGGAAATGGTTTAAAACCAACTTTTGCTTTTGCAAAACGCAATCTATGGGAATCTATTAATTTATTAGACCATAATGGGGTAGTGGTCGATTTTGTTATTGAATAACCGTTAACGTTTTTAGAGGTCACCATTGTGAAGCAAGAAACTTTGATTTAAAAATTCTAATTAAAAGATATCTATCAATGAGAAAAACAATTATAGGAATGATTGTGGTTATATCATTTTTAAGTGTTCACTTGGTCAACGCACAAGTTAACAAATCTGTAAAGGTGATTAGTTATAATATTTGGAATGGCTTTGATTGGGGTAAAGATACCGATCGAAAAAAGCAGTTTATAGATTGGGTAAACACCCAAAATCCGGATGTATTTGCCCTGCAGGAATTATGTGGATATACACAGGAAAAACTGTTGGATGATGCTAAGAAATGGGGGCATAACTATGCTGAAATTTTAAAAACTTCTGGGTATCCGGTTGGGATTACATCAAAGGAACCAATAGAGGTAAAAGAAAGGATATTGGATGATATGCATCACGGGGCCTTACATTGTAAGGTATATGGTATTGATGTTTTTGTAATTCACTTTTCACCATTTAGCCATCAAAAAAGACGGGAGGAAGTAAAGATTATATTAGATAAACTAACCAATCTTACAACTGGGCAGGATAAGTATTTAGTTTTAGGAGATTTCAATGCTTTGTCACCTTTTGATGCCTATCTCTATAGAGATAAAGCAGGGCTTTTGGAGGATAAAAGAGCTTCGGAAAGAGAACACGACCATGTTAGAAACTTATTAGATGATGAATTGGAATACGGTGTAATTGGGTCTCTTTTAGGCTATCCTTTAATTGATGTTGTTCAAAGGTTTACTACCAGATGGGAGGATAGATTGAGCTGTCCCACACAGGTGTTTGAAACCGAAAAGGGAGAAGGCCCTAATAAAAACTCTACTCGAATAGATTATATTTTAAGTTCCCCTTTTTTAGCGAAGAAGTGTGTAAACGCAACGGTGCTTAATAAAAAAGAAACTTACTATTTATCTGACCATTATCCAATTTTAGCTGAATTTGTATGGTAGAACTTATTAATAAACAATTTAAAAATGACCTAAAATGATAAAAATAATTGCCTTAATGTTTATTGGGTTTTTAGTATTTGATTTAGACGCTCAAAATCCAGATTCAGAAATTTATTCCGGAAATCAATTAAAATATATTGGAATGCCAGTAGGCGGGATGAATAGTGGACAGGTGTACTTAGGAGGAGATGGTCAATTGTGGTATTGGGATATTTTTAATATTCAACGTATTGAACCTGGTGGGCCAGGTGATAAGTTTTACCTAAATCCAATGACCCAAGACAAACAATTTGACCAAGGGTTTGCGATAAGGGTTAATAAATTACTGCCCACTACCATTACTCCAATAGTTAAGCCGTTAAACAGCAACGGATTTGCAGATATTACTTTTAGAGGTGAATATCCAATAGGGAAAGTTACATTTAAAGAACCTGACTTCCCTATTTCGGTTTTATTGAATTCCTACTCTCCTTTTATTCCAACTGATCATGAGTCTTCGGATTTCCCGGCGGTGGTTATGGAATACACCTTGACTAACGATTCTAAATCTGATATTACGGTAGAGTTGTTTGGATGGTTGCAGAATATGGTTAATTATAAAACTTCAGATATGGCTATAGGTAAACATCGAAATACTGTATTAAAATCAGATAGTATTGCTCAGTTGTTTTTAGATTCCGATGTGGTTGCTGATAATAAGGATTTTCCAGATTATGGTAATATGTCCTTAACTCTATTAGAGGGGAAAGATGCTTGGGCTTCACCGAATGCTCCTAAAGATATTGATTATAACCTTACGCAAGTTAAGGGCTCCGAGAAGAATAAGGCAGAATTACCTTTGGGAAATACATTGACTGGGGTATTAGGTAAAGAGTTAACATTAAAGCCAGGGGAAAGTAATACTCTGACCTTTATTTTGTCTTGGTACTTCCCTAATGTGCATAGAAAAGAAAGTGGTTTTCATGATTTAAAGAAAAGAGAAAATCTGAGACACTATTACAGCAAGAAATTTAGTTCTTCTGCAGAGGTGGCAAAAACCATTGCAGGAGATCAAAAAAAATACCTTGGCACCACTAAAATATGGAACAATACTTGGTATGATTCCTCATTGCCAGATTGGTTTTTAGATAGAACATTCATTAACACAAGTACTCTAGCCACAACATCCTGCTATCGGCTACATGACCTAACCGAGGACCCGGACAATGAGGGCCGTTTCTATACTATGGAAGGAGTGTATCTAGGTCATGGTACTTGTACTCACGTATTTCACTATGAACAGGCACTTGGCCGAGTGTTCCCCGGTTTGGCTCGTCAATTAAGAACGCAGGTAGACTATGGGCTCTCTTTTAGAAAAGATGGAATAATTAAATATAGGGCTGAATTAAGTGATATTGGAGATCATGATGGTCGTGGTTATGCGGTGGATGGACATGCGGGAACAATTCTCAGAGCTTATCGAGAACATACTACTGCACCCAATATGGAATATTTAAAGACCTATTGGCCAAAAATCAAGAAGAGCTTGGAATACATGATTGCCCACGATGCAGAAAAGTCGATAAAGCCAGATGGTATTTTAGAGGGAATCCAATATAACACACTTGATAAAATGTGGAATGGAAAAAATACCTGGATCAGTAGTATGTATAATGCAGCACTACAGGCAGGCATAGCGATGGCAAAAGAATTAGGAGATAAAAAATTCACTGAAGAGTGTGAGGCCATAGCCGAAAAGGGCAAAAGAAATATGGTAGACCAATTGTTCGATGGGGAATATTTTATCAATATTCCCGATCCTGACAACAGGGAAAATCCGAATACAAACATTGGTTGTCATATTGATCAGGTTTTGGGGCAAGCCTGGGCCTTACAAACAGGACTGCCACGTGTTTTGCCCAAGAAAGAAACCGTTAGTGCTCTACAGTCAATTTATAAGTATAATTTCCAGAAAGATATAGGTAAGTATTTAGATACTGCTACCATTAAAAATGTACGCTTCTATGCCTTACCAGGAGAGTCGGGAACCATAATGTGTACATTTCCAAAAGGTGGGGCATCCGAGGCCAAGGGCACTAAAGCTGCTGAATGGGATAATTTGGTGATAGGCTATTTTAGTGAATCCATGACTGGCTTTACTTATCAGGCAGCAGCTCATATGATCGGAGAGGGCTTGGTAGATGAGGGAATGACAATGATCAAAGCTATTCATGACCGCTATGCACCTAGTAAAAGAAATCCATATAATGAAATTGAATACGGCAATCATTATACACGTGCAATGTCTAGTTATGGTGCATTTATTACAGCCTCTGGATTTACATTAAATGAACCGAATGGAAAAATAGGGTTTGCCCCTAAAATCACCCCTGAAAATTTTAGGTCAGCTTTTATTACTGGAAGTAGTTGGGGTACATTTTCTCAAAATGTAAAGAACGGACAGCAGAGAGCGAGATTAGTGATTGAATATGGTGCATTAAAACTACAAGAAGTTAGTTTGGATGAATTGTCGGACTCAAAGCACGTGATGGTGACTTTAAATGGTGAAAAAGTAAAAGCAAAGTTGAAGAATAAAAACAATGAAGTAATGGTATCATTTAAACCTATCTCGCTTATAAAAGGTGATAAACTTGAGATTGAAATTAAATAATAATAAAATATGTCGCAGAAATTATTTTTTTTAATCGTTATAGGGGCTTTAAGTATCAGTTTACAGGCTCAGGTTGCCGAAGAATTAAAGGTCAAATCAGTAATAAACAATACTTTAGAAAATAAAGACGCTCTTTTAAAGGACTACTATAAGTTGAGCAATGAGGCCGGACTTCTAACGCGCGGTTCCCAGACAGTGTATAAAGACGAAAATTTAACCGCAATCCAATTCCCAGTAGGGGGTATTGGCACAGGGAGTATTCAATACGATGGACAGGCTGTACCACGATATTGGCAAATTTTCAATAATATGGGGCATGATTTCATCCCAAATAGTTTTTTTGCAATTCGCACAAAACAAAAACAAAAGATTAAGGTAAGAGCATTGCAAACCAAAGAAGTTGGTTCTTTTAAACCAATGAAATCTTTAGAAGCTATTGGTAGGTTTCCATTTTTAGAATATATTTTTGATGATGATCTTCCTGTAAAAGTTACGATGGAAATCTTCAATCCATTTATACCAACTAATAGTAAAGAATCTGGTATTCCTGCTGTTTTTTATGTGTTCACCATAAACAATATATCAAGTGATAAAGTGTCGGTGAATCTTCTGGCTTCACAACAAAATGCAGTGGGGTTTTCAAAATTACCACTTGTAAATCACGAGAAATCATTTGCCGATAATTTTAACTATAGTATTAATCGTAGACCAGTAACCGGTAATAATTTTGAGTATTACAAGGGGAATACAAACTCAATAGTTTCTGAAAAAGGAGCCGAAATTTTGTTAATGGAAGGTAATGATCCCAGTGATAGTGAACATTTTGGGGAAATGGCAATGGTGGTTTTTGATAAGGAAGGAAAAACAAAAGGGATTGCTAGTTGGAATAATGAAATAGAACTCTACTCCATATTTGAAAAGTTCGGCAAATTAAAAGGCGATTTGATTGCTAAAAGTAGTGATGAAGGCAGCACATTTACTGGTGCTTTAAATACCTCATTAACATTGAAACCTGGAGAAGTTCGTACGGTTAAAATGGCATTAGTTTGGTATTTTCCTAATGGGAGAAATGGTGGTAAAGCGGATAAGTGGGATGCTTGGGGAAACGGTGATTGGGAAGGTGATGGTAATTTTTATGCGAATCATTGGAAAAGTATCAAAGAACTCACTAATTATTTAAAAGAAAACCATGAAATATTGACCCGTAGAACCCGAAATTTTACAAATTCGTTTTTTGAAACAAACTTACCCTATTGGTTAGTTGAACGTATTAGTAATCAGTTGGCTATCCTTAAAAGTCGAACTATTTTTCACGATAAAAATGGATATGTAGGGCTATGGGAAGGAACTGGGGGAGTAGATGGTTCTTGTTCAGGAAATTGCAATCATGTTTGGCATTATGCCCAATCACATGCAAGGTTATTCCCAGAGTTGGGAAGATCGATCAGAAATCAAACCTTTAACAGTATAAAGGAGAACGGTGAAATACCATATCGCCAACCTGCGGGTAGTGTAGCGTTTGATGGGCAATGTGGGGATATATTAGGAGCTTATAGAGAGCATTTATTGTCACCAGATAACACTTGGCTTAAAAGCCAATACCCTACAATTAAAAAAGCGATGAACTATCTGGTGAATGGGTATGATGAAGATAAAGATGGATGGCTATCCGATACAGCCAAACACACAACATACGATGCTTCAATGTCAGGGAATCCGTCCTTTTTAAGCTCTTTATACTTAGCAGCTTTAAGAGCTAGTGAAAAAATGGCAATTATAATGGGAGATAACAATCAGGCAGAAGAATGGAAAAATATAGCCGATAACTCAGCTAAATTACAATCAGAAAAGCTGTGGAACGGAGAATATTTTTACCAAATACCTGGTGCAATACGTGCCACTGATTATGAAAATGCCTGTCATTCTGATCAGTTATTGGGGCAATGGTGGGCAGATCAATTGGGTTTAGGAAGTTTGTATCCCGATTATAAAATTAAGTCAGCAAACGAGGCAATTTTAAAGTATAATTTTAAAAGTAATTTAAAAAATCACGATCAAGGCCATAGAACCTTTGCCTTACGTGAGGAAGCGGGAATGGTAGTGAGTACGTGGCCAAACAAAGATAGAACTGAATACGCGTCGGGGTATTCTAGTGAGGTGTGGTCCACTTTTGAATATACAATAGGGGCCTCCTTAATTAAATATAATAAAATCCGAGATGCGCTAACTATTTTACGGTCCGGTTATAACCGTTATGATGGAAAATTAAGAACAGGTTATATAGGAGACTGGGGTAATTTTGGGTTTAGCGGTAATCCTTTCGGTGATGATGAATGTGGTCAGTTTTACGGAAGGGCGCTCTCTATTTGGTCAGTTCTATTAAGCGCTCAGGGTTTTGAGTACAATGGACCGGAGCAAATAATTGGATTTGACCCAAAATGGAAACCAGACAATCATATTTCATTCTTTTCTACTGCAGAAGGTTGGGGTAATTTTTCTCAGAAACGAAATGAAAACACTCAAGTAAATACCATTATACTGAAATATGGGAAACTAACACTTTCACAGCTATTCTTAACAATAGAAAATGAGATTCAAGATGAGGTCAGTGTAACCCTTAATGGAAAGGACATAAAATCAACATTTGATAAAAAAGGCAAAATAGTAACTGTTAGCCTTGAATCGGTTGGTTTACGAGAAAGTGACAAAGTTGAAGTTACCATTCAATAAAAACATAATAATGAAGAACATTAAAAATATGACCATATATAAAGGTGTAGTTATTGTTAAAACTATAGTTTCACTAATAATAGTAGTGAGCTGTCAAAATGTTGTCAAAAATACAAAATCTCTAGCACCTACACCTCCAAATATTGTTTACATAATGGCAGACGACTTAGGTTATAATCATCTTGGTGCATACGGACAAAGAAAAATAAAAACCCCCAATATTGATAATTTAGCTCAAGAAGGTATACGTTTTACTCAGTTTTATGCAGGGGCAAGTGTATGTGGCCCTTCCAGAACCTCACTTATGCTAGGTTTACACACAGGGCACGTACCGTATCGTGAAAACCGCGATAATCATTTAGCAAAAGAATATGCGCCTTATGGCAAATTAAAAACGTTGGGGCAAATAATGAAAGAGGCAGGTTACGAAACAGGTTACTTTGGTAAATATGGTATTGGAGGACCTGAAGATGTAAATTCAGGTTTAAAACCTAACGATATAGGATTTGATAACTTTATGGGACTAGTTGAGCATGGACATGGACATTTTCACTATCCAGCTTATATTTGGTATAACAAAGAAAAATATTTATTGAACAATATAACTAGAAAAGGCAATCGCCCATATGGATTAAGTGGAACTAATATTAAGGACCGAAGAGAACATACCGATGATGTTTTTTCACTTAAAGCAATAGAATTCATTGAAGAAAAAGCCAAAACCAAACAACCTTTCTTTTGTTTTTTATCTTTCAGCTTACCGCATGCTGAAATGTTAGCAAATGAGAAATTTGTAGAACCATATAAACAATTAGGATGGGAAGAGTATAACTCTATAAATAATGGATATCACGTAGCTACTAGTACGCCTAAAGCCAATTTTGCGGGAATGGTTTCTCAAGTAGATTATTGGATAGGAGAAGTGATAAAAGTATTAGAAAAAGCAGGAATTTCTGAAAACACTTTGGTAATATTTACTTCAGATAATGGCGGACAAATGCGAGAAACTTGGGGTGATGTACCTTCAATTTTCTTTGAGGCCAATGGCAAACTTAAAAAAGGAAAAACATGGAACTACGAAGGTGGAATTCGAGTACCCATGATTGCTAAATGGCCTGAAAAAATTAAACCAAATACGGTTAGTGATTACATAGGTTACTTTCCTGATTTTATGCCAACTTTTGCAGAAATTGCCTATAAGGAGAACTTGGTTCCTCAAAAAATAGATGGTATATCTTTTGTAGATGCTTTAATGGGTAAAGATAACATACAAAAACAGCATGAATACCTCTATTGGGAGCTTCCTGACTATGTGGAAAAGGGGACTACCTATGAAATTCATAAAACCAGATTACGTCAAGCGATCCGTTTTGGAAAATGGAAAGTAGTAAGAGAAGATATTAATGACCCTATAGAGTTGTACAACCTTAACGAAGACATAGGTGAGCAAAATAATTTAGCAGAAAATCACCCAGATGTCGTAGCTAAAGCACTAGAAATATTAAAAGAAGCACATTTAGAGCCTAAAGCACTTCCTTTATATAATTAACCCTTAACAAACATTTAGTGGAGGTGAGTTTTAATTATAAATGAAAAAAAACATTCATAATTAAAGTATATACACTTAGGAATAGTAAAATGAAAGTTACATCCTACAGATATAAAACAATAATAATTAACAGATGAAAAGACGCAAGTTTATTGAACAAATAGGTGTTGGATCAGCAGCAACAATGTTTCCAACCACATTATTATCATTTACACCATCACTATTTTCTGAAAGAAGGGCAAATTCGCTTAAAATCGGTATTGTATCGGATGTACACAAGGATTTAATGCCAGATGCCGATAAGCGCTTAGAAACCTTTATCAACAAAGCTATTGATAAGAAAGTTGATTTTATAATTCAAATGGGTGACTTCTGTTTCGCAGAAACAAAAAATAAAGCTTTTTTAAATATTTGGGAACAGTTTAAAGGTCCCAAATATCATGTTTTGGGCAATCATGACATGGATAAAAATTCGAAGGATGAAATGTTGGACTTCTGGGGGATGCCTAAAACATATTATTCATACGATTTTGGAGGCTATCATTTTATTGTATTAGATGCCAATTTCTTATATCAAGATGGGGAGTTCATCGACTACAAAAATGCAAATTTCTATGTAGATGATAGTGCCAGAACCTTTATAGATGACGAGCAAATAGAATGGTTTAAAGCTGATTTAGAGGCTACAAAGCTCCCGACTATGGTGTTTTCACATCAAAGTTTATGGCACTACCAATGGGGTGTTAAAAATCGCCTTACCCTTCAGAAAATTATGGAAGCCCATAATGAAAAGGTGATTTGTTGCCTTAACGGACACAATCATTTGGATTATCATCATCATCAAAACGGAATTGATTATATAGAAATCAATAGCATGTCGTATCAATGGTTGTCAGCTAAATATAAAAGTACTCAGCGTTTTCCAAAAGAGTTTTATGACCAATACGGCAATCTTCCCCAAATAGGAGCTTATAAAGATCCATTATACGCATTTGCAACACTAAATGCAAAGGGTACAATGGAGATAGAAGGAGTAAAAAGTACATGGATGTCACCTTCTCCTTACGAAATGGGTATGGACAAAGGAATTGATGGGATGGTTTATTCAGCTAAAATGTCAGATTATAAAATAAAATTTAAAAAGAGGTAGAATGGAACGCCGGAAATTTTTAAAAAACACGATTCAAACAGGTATTGCATTGTCCATTCCATTACCCTTATCTGCGTTTCAATCAAATAATCATAAAAAGCTAAGAATAGGTTTGGTTGCCGATGTGCATCAAGATACTATACATGATGGCTATGAGCGCCTAAAGTATTTTATGGATGATATGAATGAACGCCAACCTGATTTTTTAATTCAATTGGGAGATTTCGCCCTTCCTCATAAGTATAATGAACCATTTCTAGACATCTGGAATAGTTATAAACACCCTACCTATCATGTACTGGGTAACCATGATATGGATGATGGATTTACAAAGGAAGAAACTATGGCTTGGTGGAGAATGAAAGAACGTTATTATTCTTTTGATAGTAATGGATTTCATTTTGTGGTTTTGGATGGTAATAAAAAAGGTGCTCCATGGATAGGCTATATTGATGAAGAACAGCAAGAATGGCTAAAACAAGATTTAGCAGGTACAAAAAGTCCAACGATTATAGTTTGTCACCAAAGTTTAGAAAGAGAACATGATTGGGGAGTGACCAATGGGGATCAAATTAGATCGATTATTGAACAAGCAAATATGGATGATAATAAAGCAAAGGTTATTGCTTGTTTAAGTGGGCATCATCATGAAGATTATGTAAGGGTTATTAATAATATTGCTTACATACAAATCAATAGTATGTCATATAAATCCTTAGGTGATGGTAAATATTCAAATATTCGTTTTCCAAAGCATATAGAACATGCACATCCTATTTTAAAACTAACATTTCCGTACAGAGACCCATTATATACTATGTTGACCATTGATCCAGAAGGTCATACTATACATATTGAAGGGTGTTCAACTGTATATATTTCTCCTTCACCTAAAGAGGCAGGTTTAGATGATGAAGGCAAAATAACTTCGACTATTACGGAACGAAATATTAAATATTAAAATGAAGACTATAAAAATAGTTAAAGCAATTACTATCCTGGCGCTTATGTGTGCCTGCAATATGGGAAAAGAACCTGAAAGGGAAACAATCTTAATAGAAGAAGTTAAGGAGACCTCAAATTGGAAAACAGATTTAGAGGCTAAATTGAAATTATATGGACATCGAAACTGGATAGTTATTGTCGATGCTGCCTACCCACAACAAAGTAATCCAGCTGTTGAGACCATTACAATTAATGCTTCCCAACTTGAGACTGTAGAATATGTTAGTGATTTAATATCAAAATCCACCCATGTAGATGCTAATATTTTTGTGGATAAGGAAATGACTTTTGTTCCAGAAAAAAATGCCAAAGGAATTACGGATTATAGAAACAATTTATTTTCAATTTTAGAAGGAAAACCTGTGAAAACGATAATGCATGAAGATATTATTCGTAAACTAGATTCATCCGCAAAATTATTTAATGTGCTAATTCTTAAAACAAACCTAGCAATTCCATATACCTCGGTCTTCTTTCAACTCGAATGTGGTTATTGGAATTCAGATTCCGAAAATGAATTGAGAGAAGCTTTAGCACGAGACAACTAACTATACTTACAATTTTTACTCCCCAAATCCAATAAGTGGCTAATGCTAGACATGGATAATTTAAAAATAAATCAAATTCGAAATGGAAACTAAAAGTATTCAAAAATCAGAAAATAGTAGAAGAAATTTTTTAAAAGCATCAACCTTGGCTGGAACAGCAATGGTGTTACCATTTGATGTACTTGGTGTAAACCTAGGAAGAGAGAAAATAGAAATAGGTTTAATCGCTGATATACATCAGGATGTTATGCACGATGGGGAAGAACGTTTGCAAGCCTTTTTAGATGCTGCCAAAAAACGTGATCCAGATTTCATTATGCAAATGGGCGATTTTTGTGTTCCCCACGACCATAATAAAGGTTTTATGGCTCGGTGGAGTAATTACCGAGGTGATAAATATCATATACTTGGAAATCATGATATGGACCATGGCTTTAGTAAAGAACAAACGATGGCTTTTTGGAATATGCCTAAAAAGTATTATTCTTTTGATAAAAAGGGGGTTCATTTTATTGTTTTGGATGGGAACGATCAAAATCCAGAACCATGGGACGGTTATAAGCGATACATAGGCGACGTTCAAAAAAACTGGTTGATTGATGACTTAGCAAAAACAAAGAAACCTACCATTGTTTTTAGTCATCAAACATTAGAACTGGAAGAAACTGGTGGTGTTGCTAATTTTAAAGAGATTCAAAATATTTTTGAAAAAGCGAATAAGGAAGCCGGATTTAAAAAGGTGTTGTGCTGCTTGAGTGGACATCATCACACCGATTTTATGACACAGATTAATGGTATCTATTACGTACAAATAAATAGCGCATCTTATTATTGGGTAGGTGGTGATTATAAAACAGTGCGTTTTAGTGAGGCTGTTGATAAAACTCATCCCTGGATAAAATATACTGTTCCATATAAAGATTCATTGTTTACGTTTATGACGATAAAGAATAATAAAATTATTCTTGAACCAAGAAAAACTGAGTTTGTTGGCCCTGGACCTGATGAATTGGGAATGCCGGAACGCCATTCTCATGAGCCAATTGTACCAACCATTTCTGCGTTTAAAATGAAAATATAGTGAGTTTTTTTAGGTCTTTTCTTAATACAAGCTACAAAAGTTAATTATAAGATAACCAAATTTCTAGAAACCGTAAATTTAAAAAGCAGTATGGTAAGTGGTCCTAAGGGACTTCGGAAAGAACACCCTTATTGTCAAATACAAAGAGCACTTGGCCAAAATGATGTCGGAATGGTATATGGAGAGTTCACGTATTTTTATGACAGAATAAACTAGGCCCTATGATTATACTTTGGAAGTGTGCTCCCTCACCGAAATTTTAACTTAAAGGGAGGGGGCGGCTTTCAGTTGGCTGTTCGTTATGCCGTTCTTTCCGGCCTAGAACCAGACAGTCTTAAAAATATTTCTACAGGTTTAATTCTGTAGCTTAATCCAACTGAGAAAATCTTGGCTACTTATATGTTTTCCTTGGCTTCTAAAGAACCAACTAAGGTTAAATATCAGGGATTTAGAGGATAGCAGTTATGGGTTGAATTAGATTTATAACGAATTTAGATTGAAGGGACGGGATTGTATATTTTGGAAGGAAGTATAATTGGATCGATTTTGTTTTAATTGTACAACTTACGTATTGAAAATAAATATATAGTTGGTAAATTGGAGAGAAAAGTGAATATTGCGCAATAGGCATTAAATATTAACCTAGTCTTAATGCGATTTTTTGTCACTTTGTCTTTGTCCTGGATTATTCCTTGGTTGGAGACTGGTTATGACACAAATAAAGAAGGCTCCAAAAATCATCTATGATTCAGCACATGGGGAAGTAGGTTTTGGAATGAAAACTGATGTTGGCTAAAGCGGATAAAACATCAATTATTATTAAAATTTAGCCCTACATAACAAGTTTGTTCCAATTAGGACTGGAACACAGCTAATATTAAAAGTTGGAAACTTGACAATAAACCCATTGAGGATAACTAAAAAATGATTCTAAAAATCAGCTTAGTTTCGATAACCATTGTCCATAAAAATTATAAATAAAACTCCCAAAAGTGGGCCATTTGTTGGCTATGAGTTGTCACGGGGCCCAATAAATTGGGGATTAAACATTATCGAGTGAAATTCATAAGGAGATTTTTAAAAGAAAACGAAGTTAATGTTCAAAATTAAAGAAAAATTAAATTTTAAATTAATGAGAGCTTCGAAAAAAACTAGAATGTTTTGGTTTGCAATTTTGGTGCTGTTAACCCTTGTAGAAGGAAAAGTAAATGCACAGAATAGAGAGTCTGGGGTAACGGAGCTTTGGCAAGAGTTATATGTATATAAAAATTTTAATAAAAAGTGGAGAGGTGAAATTCTTTTTAATAACTTATATAGTTCAGAATTTGGGAATTACGATTGGTTTCTAGAGGGGAAATCTGCTTTTAAAATTACAAAATGGCTGGGTGTTGAAGCAATTTACCGCCAGGAATATTATGATTTAAATGGTTCGAAAGTTGTAGAATATAGACCAATGATAAGGTTCTCTGGAAAAATTAAAATTCGAGATTGGCGCATTCGAAATCGGCATCGTATTGAATTAAGGATGTTTGAAATTGGCGAAACAAGACTACGGTATAGGACAGACTTGAAGATTAAACCAAGCTTCAACTGGACCAATCTAAACCTTAACCCTTACGTGTTGGAGGAAATTTTTATTAACCAAAACGGTTTTTCAAGAAATAGGGTTTATGTGGGTATTGAAGGAAAAATATGTCGGTTTGAACCTGCTATTTATATGCTGTTGCAATCGAATATAAAATCTAATAATTGGGACAACCAGCCAATAGTTGGAATTATGATGGGGTTTGAGTTGTAACGGCTAATTCTAAAACGTACAAAAGAAAAATAGTTAGATTAGGTTGCCTATCTCAATGGGGACAAAACACCGGAGGAAGCAAAGAAGGATGGTTATACGGGATTAGATTATAATTATAAGGTTTATAAGAAGAATCCAAAATGGATAAAGGAAGCCCAAGATCTTGGGTTGACAGTAAATGTATGGACAGTTAATAAGGAGGAAGATATGAAGGACCTTTTACGGCAATTGGTAGAATGCATTTCTACCGATGAACCAGAATTACTATATAAGATTTTAGAAGGAAAATAAGTTTTTATGAAGTCGATCAATTCTTCAAATTAATTGTTATAAAGCCTATCTAAAAGAAATGAAACCTCTAGTATTTTGTATTGATTTATTTTGTATTTTTATGGAGCAAGAGACGGATTAATTTTATGTCAGATTGTACCAAATAATGCTATTTTAAACCGAGTTTAGAGTTCGGTTAACAGTTTAATAAAACGGGGTTAAATCATTGATAGTTAGTGATTTATGCATAAGACTCTAGGTCTGTCATCCCGACTGAACTAAATTAAATGATATCAAAACACTGTTAATCACTTGGTTTTCAGTGTTTTGTGTTTTTAGTGATATCATCTAAAATCATTTAAAACCGTCTAAAATGGTATCTCTAGTGTTTCTTATGGGAATCAAAAAGTAGTGATTTTATTGGGATCATGACCAATTGTTGTGTTTATGCAAAAATTGTGGTTAATCTGTAAAGGAAGAATTTTACATTTTTTAACTCTTTGAACTGTGCCCTGAACGCTTTAATTTTTGCGTTGAAGGATTCTGCAGAAGCATTGGGACTGTACAATATTTTGTGTTTTACCGAGGATTACGTTGGTTTGTTCTTCTTTCAATAAAAATTTATGAACGCAGAAATGAGGGTCGTTGGTTTAAACAGTTTTAGACAACAACGATCAGTTAAAGTTATCTCGAAATAGAATTCTGATATAAAGAAGCACTATCCTGTTCAAATTATTAATGCAGCAAAAATGAGCTAAAAACATCTAAAATGATGCTGTCTTTTGAAAACAAATTAAGTAAGCCACAATTAAAAATTATCTAAATGCTTTTTATACAATAATTCAAGTAAGTATAAAAACAGAATCATATTTCGAATAATAAAAATATAATGTATTGATAATGAGTTTTTAAAAAGTCCTAATGCTAGTTGGGACATGTGCTAAAAAATATAAACGGCCCAAATTAGTCTTTAGGACGAATACTTAGTTTACTTTAATTATAATTGTCGTTTAAAATTTATTTGCACCTTGTTTTTTAAGGTTATAGATGGATTTCTACAAGTATAGAATAAAAATAAAATTATTTAAAAGATTATGAAACTTGCTTCTGAAGTAAAAATAAAATCATTAATTCTTTCAATCAGTTTATTAGGTTTTTCAACGATATCTGCTCAAAATATTATGGATGTTGGGGAAATGCACATTTCTTCAGCCCTTCAAACCTATAGTGCTCCGGTCAAAAACAAAGCTGTAACAGGAGAAGTACTATCTGTAGCAGGAGTTAAGTTCAAAGCTGGAGTCGGGGTACATTCTAGATCAAGCTTTAAAATAAAGGTTAATGATGGTAGACAATTTACGGCGAAAGTGGGAGTGAATGATGCTAAAATGAAGTATGATTCGGAAAGAGTCACCTCTATTCCTCTAACTGATGGTAAACGTATGTTTTATGAAATATCAGATACGGAAAAACAGTTTATTGGAGTTGAGGGGCAAGACGGAGAAGTAGATAAAGGCTCTGTGGTTTTTCTTTTACTTAACAATGGGGAAGAGATTTATAACAGCGGAATTATGAGGGAAGGTGACCCCGCCAAGGAGGTGGATGTTAAATTAAAAGGAGGCGTTTTTGAAATGATAGTGCAAGACGCAGGAGATGGTAATAGTGGTGATCATGCTGTATGGTTGAACCCAAAAATAAATTACTTTGAAATACCTCCAATTATGGTAGCTTATGATTATGTAGGGAAAACTCCGGAACAATCGAAAACAATTAATACAAAATTAAAAAAAATGATTGTTGATTTACCAGAAATAAAAACTCCATTAAAACAACCTGATTATGATTGGTTAATAGAGAATGGAAAAGCAAAAGCAGAAGTATATCGAAGTGATAATGGCCAAGATATAATTATATCCAATGGTTTGATGGCTAGGGTTTTTAGGTTATTTCCCAATTTGGCTACCATAGACTATGTCAATCAAATGACTGGAGAAAGCCTTTTGCGAAGTGTTTCCAATGAAGGTGTATTAATCATTGATGGCAAGGAGTATCCTATTGGGGGGTTAAAAGGGCAACCAGAATATGCTTATACCTTATTGAAATGGATAGATGAAATGACTGTAGACCCCAATTCATTTTTAATTGAAGATTTTGAGGTAAAGGATATTACTGATCGCTTAGAATGGCAACGTGTTCGTTGGGCCTCCAATCCACATATGCCGACCGGAAAGGAATTGATTTTTACCTTGTCAAAGGATAATATATTGGTAAAAGTCCATTACGTAATGTATGACGGCATTCCCACCCTTAGTAAGTGGATAGAAGTCATCAACAAGGGTGATATAATGATTCAGTTAAACGAATTTAAATTGGAACAATTGGCAATGGTAGAAGGCGAGAGCCTTGTAGATGTACCCAAACATTTTGAAACACCAAATATCCATATAGAAACAGACTATGCTTTCGGTGCAATGCAACAAAAAACATCTGATAAGACAACCTTCTGGGAAGCAGATCCACGCTATACTTCCCAAACTAATTATGCCATGCAGTTACCGGTAATGTTAGAGGTAAAGCCTCCATTAGGACCAAATATAGCTATATCTAAAGGAGATACCCTTACTACTTTTAGGGTATGGGAGACCCCATTTGATAGTTACGACAAGGAACGAAAAGGATTGTTCATTAGAAAAATGTATAGGACTATTTCTCCTTGGACAACAGAAAATCCAATTTTCCTTCATCTTACTTCTACAGATCCTGTAAAAATAAAGGAAGCTGTAGATCAGTGTGCTGAAGTAGGATATGAAATGATTATTTTGAGTTTTGGAAGTGGGCTGAATATGGAGAAAGAATCCCCTGAATATTATGCAAAATTCAAGGAGTATGTGGATTATGCAAAATCCAAAGGAATTGAACTTGGCGGATATTCATTATTGTCCAGTAGATGGATTAGTGATCAGGTTGATGTTATAAATCCAGAAACAGGAAAACGAGGAGGAATGATATTTGGATCCTCACCTTGCTTATGTTCGGATTGGGGCTACAGTTATTTCAGAAAAATCAAAACCTTTTTTAAAGAAACCGGTATGAGCGTTTTTGAGAATGATGGATCTTACCCTGGAAATGTATGTGCATCAACATCACATTCCTACCATAATGGTCTTGAAGACTCTCAATGGAAGCAATACGCTCAGATTCAAGGTTTGTATAAATGGATGAGATCTAAGGGCATATATATGAATATTCCAGATTTCTATATCAATTCGGGATCCAATAAAACGGGTATTGGATATCGAGAAGTCAATTGGTCTCTTCCGAGAGAAAGGCAATTGGTTCTGGGGCGGCAAAATTTATACGATGGGCTATGGAAAACTATTCCTAGTATGTCTTGGACCTTTGTGCCCTTAACGGAATATCATGGGGGTGGGGAGGCCGCTACCTTAGAGCCTTTAAATGATCATTTGGTAGATTATGAAAGCCATATGATGCAGAACTATGGCGCGGGGGTGCAGGCGTGCTATCGAGGGCCGAGACTTTACGATACCCCAAAAACTAAAGCCGTAGTAACCAATGTAATCAATTGGTACAAAAAGTATAGGGATATTTTAAATAGTGATATAATACATCTAAGGCGACCTTCGGGAAAAGATTGGGATGGCTTTTTACATGCGAACCCTAAATTAAAAGAAAAGGGTTTGGTGATGGTTTTCAATCCACTAAATAAAGAAATAGTTAGGGAATTAAAATTACCGTTATACTATACCGGATTAACCAGTATTGCTAAGGTTCGCGAAAAGGAAGGTCCTGTAAAAAGATATCGACTTAACAGGAATTATGAAATAACCCTAAAAGTTACAATACCTGCCAATTCATATTCTTGGTTAGTTATAGAATAAAACTTTTATTTATTTGACTATATCATATAAGAATAATCTAAAATTATGTTTTTGGTTCGATTGGCATATCCAATGTTTTGAAAATGAAATACAAATTGTATATTGTTTTCTCAAATTTATCTATGCAAGTGCGAAAAAATTATGCTTCCTTAATTTTTGTGTTTTTGATAACCTTTTATGTTGGTTGGTCCCAAGAATATAAATTTCAGCATTTAACAACAGTTGATGGGCTTTCACACAATGAAGTACGGAAGATTGTTAAGGACGACAGAGGTTTTTTGTGGTTTGGTACACAGAATGGGCTTAATCGCTTTGATGGTTATAGATTTAAAATATTTAAAAATAACCCCGATGATAGCACTTCAATTGTCGGGGATAAAATATTTTCCTTAACAACCTCCAAGGATAAATTATGGGTAGGAACCATTTCAGGTCTGAGTGTTATTAATACCGTAACCCTCGAAGTTATTCCGATAGCAAAAATAAAAAAAGTACTAGGGGATAGCAGTATCCTTCAACTTTATTATGATGGTTCTAATAAAGTCTGGGTGTCCACGGAAAATGAGAATTTTATTATTAATACCCAGACTTTGGAAATCACCTCAATTCTGAAGGATTTTAAAATTGCATGCATTACCAAAGGAATTGATAATAAATATTGGATTGGTACAGATAAGGGATTACTTAAATATGAATTCGAAAGTTCTGTCATTGTTAAAATTTATGACGTAGGTCGATTTAATGCCTATAGTTTGGATAAGATATTCTCTAATATTAATGGAGAAATTTGGATAACCCTCTCTGATAGAATTTTATTATACCAGTCGGAGCGTGATAGATTTATCGAAATGTTTGAATCCAATTCCTTAAATGCTATTTGTCAAAATACCGAAGGCGATATTTTATTTGGTAGTTATGGGGATGGGGTTACAAAATATTCTCGAGTTACTGGGGAATTCAAGAATTTAAAGGCAAACCCAGAAAATCCATTATCTATTAGTAGTGATGATGTTTATGATATATATGTAGACAACGAAAATATTATTTGGATTGGAACACAAGAAGGGTTGGACTATTTTGATTATTCACGGCATAGGTTCAACAGTTTAGTACATTTACCGGAGAAGGAAAATAGTTTAAGGAGTAGTTTTGTACAATCATTATATCAAGATGAGGATGGTGCCCTCTGGATAGGAACAAGAGAAGGTATAGATTTGGTTGAGTTTGATAAGGGATACACCAATCCTCAAGTTTCCCATTTCAAAATAACTGAAAGTGGTTTTGAAGCCTTAAATAATAATCATGTTACAAGTATATTTAAAGATTCAAAAAATAGACTTTGGATATCTTCCATGAGTAATGGATTGTTTTTAATCGATGAAAAGCAAAAAGTATTTAAAAATTTTAAACACGAAATTGGGGATAGCAATAGTATTGCATCATCTTCTGTGCGTGCTATTTTGGAAGATCATTTAGGAAGAATTTGGTTTGGTACCGGTGGAGGACTGTCCTTGCTGAAGGAAACGAATGAGGCTAATTTTTCATTTGAAAATTTTGGATATTCCAAATTTAATACGAATTCATTGCCATTGAATGATATTTATACTCTTTACCAGGATAGCAAACATAGAATTTGGATAGGTATGAATAAGGGGGGATTAAGCTTGTTAAAAGAAAATGGTCAAAGCAAGTCTTTTTTAAGGTTTAATCATAATCCAACAGATTTACAATCTTTGAGTAATGATGAAGTGTTTGTAATTTATGAAGACACAAAAAATCGAGTTTGGATAGGAACCTCCGGAGCAGGATTGAATTTACTCATGGAAGATGATGGAAAAGAAAATGAGAATAGATATTATTTTAAAAGGTATACAGAGAAAGAAGGGCTTTCCGATAATGAAGTAAATGCAATTCTTGAGGATAATAACGAGAATCTATGGATTGCCACCAATACAGGATTTTCAATGTTTGATGTAGCAAATGAGTCATTTACAAATTTTTCTACTTATGATGGTGTGTTAAAGGGAAAATTTAGGAAAAATGCGAGTTGGAAAACAAAGGAGGGTATCATGTTTTTTGGAGGGGCCGCTGGGATCAACTTCTTTGATCCGGAAAACTTTCTAAAGGAAATATACGTCCCATCCCCGGTTTTTACCGACTTATTGATAGATGGCAAGATTATTAAGCCAGGACATGAGTATAATGGAAGTATTGTTATTAAAAACTCTTTAGAATCTGGAGCTGTTATAGATCTACCTAAAAAGGATAATAGATTTCAAATTGAGTTTACCTCTTTAACTTTTGCCTCACCAATCCGAAACCAATATGCCTATAAACTGGAGGGTTTAGATAAAGATTGGACCATAATATCTGGAAGTAACCCTAGTGCTCGATACTCTAAACTTAAACCTGGAAATTATCGTTTTCTTTTAAAAGCGTCCAATTATGATGGTAATTGGAATGAAAAACCAATTTACCTGGACATTATAGTCCATGGTAGTATAATGGAAAATAATATAGTGAAAATTGGAACAGTATTTTTAGCTCCCTTGGTAATCTTTTTTGGACTATTAGTATTTAAAAAAATCAATATAAACAGTATTCCTAACGAGAATGGTTCAAGGGACAAAAAGTCAATAAAACATTTTGATCCAAAATTAAATGAAGAAAACCTTATTAAGGTTTCTGAACTGAACGCTTTGATGGAAACAGATAAAGTTTATTTAGATTCTGAAATAGGTCTAAGTGAATTAGCAGATAAAATAGGAGTTAGCGCCAATCATTTATCTATGTTGTTAAATGATTGTATTGGAAAAAATTTCTATGATTATATTAATGAGTATAGGGTAGAAGAAGTAAAAAAAAGACTTAAAGATCCTAAATATCAAAAGCAGACCTTGTCTTCTATTGGAGGCGACTGTGGTTTTAATTCTAAATCTGCATTTAATAGGATATTTAAGAATTTTACAAAAAAAACTCCTAGTCAATATCAAAAAATGTCTCAGAATAGCTGATTAGTCAACTTAAGGTTAGATTGTAAAAATTAGAATTCCTTTTATTGTCAGGTTTTTTTATAAAATATTTGGACCTTTGGAGAAAAGGTCACAACAACTAACCTTGTCATGGATAATTGATTGTTAACTAAACCTGAGTTCGATGAAAGACAAGTTGTTCTCAGAGATTGAAAATAAATCATTGAAATTTACTACTCCCTCGATGAGTTTGCATAATTTTAAACCAGCTTTGCCCAAAAGTTAATTTTGGTCAGAAATAAGCATAGGAACAGGATTTTTAGTATTTCAAATTGTTAAATTCTTCGCAATACCGTGCTTTTCCATTTGAGAGGTTTCCAGACCTTTGAACATATTTATTATATCAAGAGGTTCCTAAATGACGAATTCCAAGATATATTCTCCTATAATCGGTTTACCAATTTTTGCAATCTAGTTTTCTGGCCTTGATACTCTATTTAAAGACATGTGGTTAGGTATGTGCTATGTGGAGTAAATGATTATATAATATTGCAGTAAAAATTCCTTCAAGACGAACTAGATGTCCATACCTATTGCCAATCTGGCAAAACTCATAAAGGAATAGTTTTTTGGTTTCAAGCAGCATATTGTGATCAACAATAAGGGATGATTTCTCCACCTAGTAGTCACTTGGTGTAAAGAAGGCAAGTAGATAATAAAAATCTTCACTAGTCTATTTTCGGACAAAGGAGTTATCTCTAAGGAATTCGTGTAAATGCTCTTCGAACAAAGCCTGCACCTGGTTTTTGGCATCAGAAACAACTTTAAAAAATGTGTAGTTGATCATGTGAACAAGATTCTTCTTCGAAAAAGTTCCATCATAAAAACGATAAATAACAGCCTTAAGAATATCGCAGAGGTCGAACCATTGAAAACTTTTTGACAAATCAAGAAGAAATCCCCACTGTTTACTCAATCTTATAAATAAAAATTGAAATTTAATTCAAAACAGAATGAACATTCTAAATAGCACTATTTTATGAAGTCCTTAAACCTAATCAGGTTTTTGAATTTGGGCTAGTATGGTGAAAAATTCACCTCCAATGGAATGTACTTCTAGCTACTTCCCCTTTTTTTTAATTTACATAAGCTACCCTATTTGAAAAGCTTACTGACCTTCTTCATAGCTATAAGGCTAAATTAACTTTCCTATTAATTGTCATGTCCTAATGCTTAATAAGACATTTTTAAAAAGACCTTTTAAATAATATGGGTCGATAGTAATTAAACAAATCTTTAATCTAGCGAATGATATAATATCATTAAAATCAATAATGTTTAAAAAATAATAATTAAAACAACAAGTCTATGGGGTAATGTTTATGTAAAAAAATCTGCGATTAAAAGCTGATATAAGTTCCGGGCTATTGCAAGGGACAAAGAAATGTTAAGTAACAACCAAAACCTAAAAAATGAAATTAATCAAATCAAAAAAGGCAACCAAAATAATAGCTTCGTCCATTAGAACAGCCTTGGCAATGTTATTTTTGTTTGCATTATTGCCTTTAAAGGCAAGTGAAAAATTCAATGAAAAAAGCGGCCCAATACAAAAAACCATATCGGGAATTATTACCGACGAAATGGGGATTCCTTTGCCCGGAGTTAATGTATTGGTGGTGGGCACTAGTATGGGAACCCAAACGGACTTTGATGGTAAGTTTTCTATTTTGGCCAATACTGAGGATATACTAAGGTGTTCTTATATTGGATTTAAAACCAAGGATGTTGTCGTCAGGAATCAAATTGAATTGAAAATCTCCATGGAGGAAGATGTTAATTCTTTAGATGAGGTGGTCGTTTTAGGGTACAGTTCATCTATAAAACGAAATTTAACCAGTTCCGTTTCTGCGGTGACTACAGAGGAAATTCAAGAGGTTCCTGCAACCTCATTGAGTAATGCGGTTGCAGGAAGATTTGCAGGGGTAAATATTAGTCAGGCGGGAGGTAAGCCCGGTAGAAGTTCGGATATTATAATCAGAGGGGCAACTTCTGGACAATTTGCTGGAAATAACCAACCACTTTACGTAATTGATAATATTATCTCCACCAAGGAACTTTTTGACGCCTTGGACGTCAGTGAGGTTGAATCTGTGTCGATCTTAAAAGATGCGGCTTCGTCTGGCGTTTATGGATCTAGAGCCGCCAACGGTGTTGTGTTGGTAAAAACAAAATCGGGGAGAACAGGAAAACCTATCATTAATTTCACATCCTCGATTGGAACCACAGAACCAACTAATGTGCCACCTATGACTAGCGCCTATGAACAGGCTTTAATCATAGGACAGGTTCAGGATTTTAACAACGTACCCATGGATGATTCCAATAGGTTTAACCAGACCGAATTGGAATATTTAAAGAATTTGAATATAGGTTCTTTTTTAGATCAGGCCGAGGAGACTCCAGTCTTGAATAGACATGCGGTGACTGTGAATGGTGGTACGGATAATGTTAGGTATTTCATGTCAGGATCTTATATTAAAGAAACCGGTGCTTTTAGTAATCTATCCTATCAGAAAACAAATTTTAGGGCCAAGGTAGATGTGGATATAACTGATGACCTTAATGTATCTTTAAATCTTAATACCAATAATGATCTGCGCGAGGAGTTTTATTGGAGATGGAACGGTGATGATGAGGATTTCGGGGATTTCTATAGAACAGGAAATAGAACTGGCCGGTGGGGGCCAGCAGTCCACAATGGGGAGTATGTAGCCAATTTCAACGGGTGGAACCCTGTTCATTTGGCCCAGGAAGGGGCCGGATCTAAGGATAGAAGTGCAAGGAATATAGGAGCCATTGTAGACGTAAATTACAAATTCCCTTTTGTGGAAGGATTGACGGCCGGATTGACCTATAATAAGCTAAATATAAGGAATGATCAAACCTTGCTAAGAAATATTGTGGAGGACGTTACCTTTGGTGTTGATCCAAACAATCGATTTGTTCTGACCGATGAAATTCTTGGAACAAGGCTTCGAAGTGATGATGGAGCCAATTCCAACAGTCTACGGGAATCTACTGCAGAGACAAACTCCTATCAGCTGAATGCGAGGCTAGGATATGAAAATACTTTTGGAGATCATTCCTTAAATGCGTTGTTCAATTATGAACAGTATGAGCGGGATGACAAATCTTTTTACGCGCTGCGTAGAGGCCTACTAACCCCCCTGGTATCCCAATTGTTCGCGACCAATCCAGCGGTAGAAAATCAATTTGCGGACGGAAATGCGGGAGAAACAGGCAGACAATCCTATATCGGAACCCTTGGGTATAACTTCCAAAACAAATATTTCCTTAATTCAACCTTTAGGTATGATGGTTCAGTGCAATTTGCCGAAGATGAACGATGGGGATTCTTTCCTTCGGTTTCCGCGGCTTGGATAGTAAGTGAGGAAGGTTTTTTTAAGAACAATTTTAGCTTCTTTGATTTTTTTAAGCTTAGATATTCCATAGGTAACACAGGAAATGATGATGTTACTGGACAAGGTGCCACAATATTCCCTTATATCCAAAATTATAATGTAGGGGGCACTGGCCCAATATTCGGTACCAATAATGCTATTTCCAGTGCCACTTCGATTGGTGCGGAACCAGATTTGTTTATCACTTGGGAAAAACAAACTTCTTACAACTTTGGAATAGACTTTCAGGTATTGGATGATAAATTATCCACCACCATTGATTTTTTCAAAAATAAGAAGACAGATCTTTACGGGAGTAGACAGGTTTTTATACCCTCATCCTCAGGGCTCATCTTAGGGCCGGTTAATTACGGTGCCATAGATATAAAAGGTGTTGAGGGATTGGTTACCTACAAGGATAATTTGACGAACGATTTTAGCTATGAGGTTGGATTTAATATTGGATATTCCAAGGCAGAATATGTAACCTTGGATGAGCCTCAAACCAGGAGGCCTTTCGAGCTGTTATCTGGACAGGAAACTAGCAGGATCATGGGACTCAAGGCGGAAGGTATTATTAGGACAGAGGAACAGTTAAACAATCTAATAGCCAGTGGTTATAAGGTATACGGACAAGATCCTCAAATAGGGGCATTGTATTTTAGGGATTTAAGAGGCCCGGCTGCGGTAGACCCAGAAGGTAATACGCCAGACGGGGTAATAGATGATAACGATAGAGATTATATAGGCGCCAGAAGTAACCCTTCCGTTAATTACGGTATTCGGTTAAACTTAAGGTATAAAAGATTTAGTCTATTGGCTTTTGGCCAGGGATTTGCAGGTCATGAAAGATATCAGCCGAGCAATAACAGGTTTCAGTTTGCTTCCATTGGCCAATCTTCCCATACGCAATGGCTTAACGCATGGACACCGGATAATCCTAATAATTCCTTTCCAAGGTTTGGTTCCCCTTTTGGGGATACTAACTCCTCCTTTTGGTTGGAAGATGCAGATTTTTTAAGACTTAAAAATTTAAACTTTGGCTATGATATCCCGGTTTCCTTGGTCAATAAGGTTGGGGCTGAAAGAATAAATATTTTTGCTAACGGGACCAATTTATTTATGATCTATAGTAAGATCAAAGCCTTCGACCCTGAAACTTCCGGAAGGGGAATACCAGTTAATAGAAGTTATAGCTTGGGAGTAAATGTTACATTTTAAAATAAGGTATGATGAAGATAAATAATATAAACAAATTAATATTCCTATTCTTTTTGGTTTTAACACAGTGTAGTGAAGACCCTTTAGATAAAAGGCCGTTAGGGGCAATAAGTGAAGAGGTAGTATGGAACGACGAGAATTTAGCCATAGGATTTTTGAACAATATCTATAGTAGGGCCCTTCCAGGTTGGGCTACTACTGCCTCGCAATTATCCGATGATGCCCATGGTGAAAACGGATTGATGTACGGTGAGGCCCAACCGGGGTCAATGAATATTTATTCCGGTAACTATAAAACCATTAAGGATATAAATTTACTCCTGGCGAAAATAGGCACTGGAACTATTGGAAAAGACGCCCAAAACCTGATGTCTGGCCAAGCCTTGTTTTTGAGAGCCCATTTGTATTTTAAATTGGTTGCGGCATATGGGGGGGTGCCTTTGGTATTGGAGGCCAAGGATAAATCGGAGATAGAGGCGCTGCAGGTGCCACGAAATACAACATCGGAATGTATTGCCCAAATTTTGAATGATTTGGATGATGCGGCCGATCTTTTGCCGGTGGCTTATCCCAATGCGGCGGAACAATATGGAAGAATTACCAAAGGAGCTGCCATAGCTTATAAAGGAAGGGTATTATTGCATTATGCCAGTGAACAGTTTGACCCTGCTCAGGATAAAGGGCGTTGGCAGGCGGCATATGATGCAAATAAGGCTGCAGTGGAATTGCTATCCTCCAATGGAAAAGGACTGCATTCCAGCTACGAAAATCTGTGGTTCGATGAAAGTGAATCAAACCCTGAGGCAATACTAGTAAAAAGATATACCCTAGATCAATCGCACAATCGGGATGCTGGCTGTAGGCCATTTATTGTCGGAACCAATGGGGAATCTTTTGATAAGCCCACCAAAAGTCTGGTAGATGCTTTTCCGATGAAAGACGGAAAGGCCATTGATGATCCGACTTCTTCCTATACCTATAACCCAACCGCCCTTTGGGTGGACAGGGATCCGAGATTTGCCGCTACTATTGCCTGGAACGGTGCCGTTTGGCCATTGAACAATCCTGCTCCCAATAGGACAAGTGATTTGGAGTGGACTTTTCAGGAAAGTGCCATTG
The DNA here is from genome assembly GCF_012272855.1 of Arenibacter sp. 6A1. Taxonomy (GTDB): domain Bacteria; phylum Bacteroidota; class Bacteroidia; order Flavobacteriales; family Flavobacteriaceae; genus Arenibacter. The sequence continues at coordinate 90,866 of NZ_JAAXCQ010000013.1, forward strand.
AAGGACAGGCCGATAGCAGGATTACCCCCACTAGTTTTAATTGTAGAAAGGCTATTGATGGCTCCATCGAGGGAGGAGCGGCCAGCTTATCCTCCCCTACGGATTGGATAGAAATCAGGTATGCCGAGGTGCTGTTAAATCTAGCAGAGGCTGCAAACGAGGTTGGATTGTCAATAGAAGCCTACAACATACTATCCCAAATCAGGGATCGTGCAGGTATTGATCCTGGTTTAGACGGATTGTATGGCTTACAGGCGGGGATGGACCAGGACCAATTACGAAATGCTATAATGCTCGAAAGAAGGCTAGAGTTGGTTTTTGAAGGTAAGCGTTCCTCAGATCTTAGAAGAAGAAGAATGTACGATGCCATAAATGGGACCTATCGTCAAGGCTATAGAATTACCAAAACTGCTTCTTTTGATGCCCTTGATCCTTCCGAAGAAATTTTGGACGATCGTATAGCTTTAGAAGAAGGGATAAATAATGGAAGCATAGATCTTAACGATCCAAGTGTATACAACACCTATTTTAGCACGGAGTTGAGGAGTGTGGAAAGGTTTGGAAATATAGATGATGATGGTAGTGTCATAAATTATCTTGATAGCTATTATTTTTTCGATATTCCACAAGATGATCTTAATAAAAACCCTAATCTGGAACAAACCAAAGGTTGGCCAGGTGGGACTTTTGATCCATTGCAATAGTCCAAAAAAAATTGAAAAAAGGAGTTCTATTTGAGTTAGTTGGTTTGATAAAAGGGGGCTGTTCTTTAATAGCCTCTTTTTACAAATCAAGACATTTGTAGGCTGCAAATAGAAATGAAAATGTGAGTAGTAAATTTGAAAAATTGTGAGCCAGGAATTAAAGCTTTATTTAAAACTGCCCGCCTAGATGGCTTCTGTTTTTTTATATCATATATAAGAAAGCCATCCTTCTTTAATTGCAATATGAGTTGTTTATTAAATAATATAAGTGAATAAGAATCTTATTAAGTACAATATAAAATTATGACTAAACTATTTTGGATTTTTTTATCTACAATATGTATGACGGCCTATGGTAATTCTCAGGATAATAAATTTCTTGAAAATGATTTTTTCAAATTAACCCTTGATAACCAAGGTAATTTAACGGAATTATTAGAGAAAGAAACAGGTAAAAACCTATTAATTCAAGGTTTTAATAAATCTCTATTAACCATTCAAAGTGACGGTGTGAATTATCCGATTACAAGCTGGGAACGTAAAGGAGAAATATTGAAATTGAAATTTAAGGAACTAGGTGCCGAAATTAGTGTAAATGTGAATAGTAAAAATAACTATTTAACCTTTGAAATCGTAAAGGTTAAAAGTAGAAAATTTATTACAAAGGTTACTTGGGGACCCTATCATGTCTTGCCCTCAGAAAAAATAGGTCAATCAATTGGTATAGCCTATGATGATAATACGGCTATCGGGTTTATGGGATTAAATCTTAAAAGTCGTGGTGGATTTGAAATTGCTACGAGAGAAAGATTTGGAAATGCTGCGAAGAAAATTGAAGGAGGTGCAAGCTTAACTGGTTTTGTCCGAGATCGCTCCAGATTCCAAACTGTAGATAATTGGGAGCAAAAGTTAGGACAGGCAGTACCTGTTAAGGATAGCGATGCTGAAATAATAGGTGCCAAATTTGCTTTCTATTGCGTGCCTACAGATAAATTATTGAAAGTTGTGGAGGAAATCGTTGTAAACGAGGACCTACCTTATATTAAAACGAAAGATGTCTGGAATAAAGTTTCGAAATACTCTAGTTCGTCAAAATTGATAATGTCTTACAATGTGAACAACATTGAAGCCTGTATTGATGTTGCGAAAAAAGCTGGTATTTCATCTGTCTATCATGGTGGCATTTTTAAAACATGGGGGACTTTTTTGTTAAATGATAAAGATTTTCCCAAAGGTTATCAATCTGTTAGGGAGTGTTCGGATATAGCGGAAAAGCATGGTATAAATCTAGGAGCTCATACATTAACAAATTTTATTACGACAAATGATCCATTAGTTACTCCTCGACCTGATCCAGGTCTTGTTATGGCTGGTATCACCAAGCTTGAAAAAAGTATATCTGAAAATGATGATGAATTGTTATTGCAAGATGAAGTTGTGCGACCGGCATACCATGAACCAAATATTGAAAAAGTTAACCCTAGGTGGCGCGAGCATACAGCGGTTCGAATAGGGGATGAAATTATAGAGTATTCTTATGCAACTGCCGAAGGCAAATTGGTTTTAAAAGATTGTAAACGTGGTGCTTTTGGTACTAAAGCGGTTAAACACAAAAAAGGAGAAAAGGTAAGTAGACTAATGTCTCATGGTTACAAAGTATTTTTCCCAGATATTAACTTACAAGATCAAATGGCTAAAAATCTAGCCAAATTCTTTAATGAAGCTAATCTGAAGAGAATTAGTTTTGATGGTATTGAAGGTGGGCTTGCTTCCGGGCATGGACGCTATGGAAGTGATCGTTTTGTGAAGGTTTTCTTTGATCATTTAAAAGATCCAAATATTGTAGCGAATTCATCGGATGTAACACATTTTGGTTGGCATTATTTTGCTAATGAAAGTTGGGGCGAACCTTGGACATCCGATAACTTTAGGGAAGCACATTTAGACCATAGATTGGATGTGCAACAAGCCTTAAAAGAAGATTTGTTGCCGCGTAAAATGGGACAATTTAGTATCAATGCAAAAACAACAAAAAAGGATATTGAATGGGTAATGGGCTTGTGTGCCGGTTACGATGCGGGTGTAGATTTTTACATTAGCCCCAATATTGAAGAAATCAACAAAGAAGCTAATTCAATTCTATCAGAAATTAAGAAGTGGGAAAATGCAAGAATGGAAGGTCTTTTTACAGAAGCACAAAAAGAAAAACTACGCGATCCTTATACTTTCTATGGTCTAGAGCGAAATGGGGAGGGTGTGAATTTGGTTTTTATTGAATCCTGGGCACCAGAAGGAGGAAGAACTCAGGGAGAAAATGATCTTAATAGTTTACCATCTTCAATATTGAAAAGCAGTCCGGAAGCTCCTGTATCTTTGGATTATAGGCATACGAATATGACCACGGAACCGGGACAACCTACGGCTGCCATTTGGAAATATTTTTGTGCAGGACCCAAGCAAAAATTGCAATTTGTAATTCGTCTTCCTAAAGAATCGAGAGAAAGTGTGAATGGTATCTACTTGAAGGTAGGAGCAAAAAAAATTATGATACCGTTTACATTGGCACCAGGCGATTATATTATTAATAAAGGAAACAATACCTATAAACATCTTTCCGCAGATCTTCAAGTTAAGAATGAAGTTATTCTAGATGAGGGCTATTTTACAGTGACTGAAGGTCAAAACGTAATCGAATTTGATTATCAAGGCAAAGGAAGGGATGCGGGCCCTGAAATGATTGTTAATTTCCGTACAATAAAATAGTTTTTAGATTTAATGTGTCACTCATGTTTTGCCAATGCCCTTTGTCGCTCATCATAACAATCTAAAGAAGATCACGTGGGAATGAGGATATTCAAATAAAACAAATAATATGCCACACAGGTAACATAATGAATAAGTAATGGTAAGGAAACGATATAATGTCAATGTTTGTAGCGCGTTTTCCCTTCAGTACGACTGGTGAGGAAAGTGTTATTTGATTTGCCATTACTTATGAAATGTACTAATGAAGTTCTAATGACTGTGAGGGAGGTAGGTTGTTTCTTTCGTAAATAAAAGGGATTTTATTCAAAGGCTATCCAGAAATAATAATAATATAAAAATGAGTAGAGGAATTGCCATTTTTCAAACGATTTCGATTTTTGTTCTTACTATACATAGTTACGCACAAGATGTAGAAGTAAATAATAGCAGGGATACAGTATTTACTTTACTAGGTCCATCTGTAACAGATATAATCTTCAATAACCAACTGCACCAAACCAAGGAAGACAATATTTTTGTTTACAAGGGTTTTTACAAGGGAGGTGGAGTTGCAATTGGAGATGTGAATAATGATGGACTTTTGGATATATATTTTACTGGAAATCAGGTTGGTGATAAGTTGTATCTCAATAAGGGAAATCTAAAATTCGAGGATATTACCCTGGCAGCCGGGATCTTGGATAAGGGCGGCTGGTCTACTCACGTAAGCATGGTTGATATTAATAATGATGGGTTTAAGGATATCTACGTTTGTAAAAGTCTTTATGACGGTAGAGAAGATCTACGGGAGAACGAACTTTATATCAATAATGGAGACCTTACTTTTAGTGAATCGGCGGTCAAGTACAATTTAAATGATAGGAATAGAACGACAGAAGCTAATTTTTTTGATTTCGATAGGGATGGGGATTTTGATGTTTTCTTGGTGAATCAACCAAAGAATTCATCTTTTATGGCACCTGCAAACGATGAAGAAAAAATTACGCCGACCCAGAACTATAGGTTATTGGAGAATATTGACAATCGTTTTTTTGAAACACCTGATAATGGAGGCGTTAGCAATTTTGGTTATGGATTAAGTTCAAGCATAGCCGATTTTAATAATGACGGATGGCAGGACATTTATGTGGCAAATGATTACTTGGGTCCTGATTTTTTTTACATCAACAATGGCAATGGAACCTTTACCAATAAAATTTATGAAAATATAAAGCATACTTCCTATTTCAGTATGGGCACAGATGTTGGCGATATTAACAATGATGGTTGGTTCGATTTTGTGGTACTCGATATGGTAGCAGAAGATAACTACAGACTTAAAAGTAATATGAGTTCCATGAACCCCACTGAGTTTTGGAATAACGTAAGTAAAGGTGGGCATTATCAATATATGTTTAATACTCTACAACTGAACAATGGTGTTGATGTACATGGGAATATGCTTTTTAGTGAAATAGCACAAATGGCAGGGATATCCAGTACGGATTGGAGTTGGTCCCCCTTATTGGCCGATTTTGATAATGACGGGCACTTGGATCTTTTCGTTACCAATGGAATACGACATGAAATTGGAAACACCGATGCCCTTAAGAAATTGGATGAATATGTTGGCGATATTGATACCAATTATAATAAGGAAGGCGACAAAAACTTTGACGTTTGGAAATATGCCAAGTTGGAAAAGATGCTATCCTTTTTTCCATCCGATAAAATTCAGAATTATATGTATCGTAATACAAATGGACTGAAATTCGAAAAAGTGTCCGATAAATGGGGACTATCCCAAAAAACGTTTTCCACTGGTGCTGCCTATGGGGATTTGGATAATGATGGGGATTTAGATTTGGTAGTAAACAATATAGATGAGGTGGCCCATATATATAGAAATAACACATCCGAAAAGAAAAAGAACAATTATTTAAGGATAAATTTCAAAAGGGGCAAGGTGGGTCAAAGTTTTTTTGGTACAAAAGTATCCTTGTTTCATAAAAATGGGGTGCAAATCTCACAATTGACCAATGCTCGTGGAATTAATTCCAGTAGTGAAGAAACTATACATTTCGGATTGGATCAAATCAATTCTATAGATAGTTTAAGAATAGATTGGTTTAACGGTCAGACCTCAATGTATAAAAACGTTAAGGTAAACCGAACATTGGAGTATGATCTCAACAGTGCTAAAAATAGCCAACGACTCCCCAATAAACCGGATTTTCTATTATTTGAAGATGTTTCCGATGCTGCCAAAGTAAATTATGTGCATAGAGAGAATAAGTTCGATGATTTTGGGCGTGAGGTCTTATTGCCCCATCGCATGTCTACCTTAGGCTCAGGAATTGCTGTCGCAGATATTGATGGTGATGGTCTAGAAGATTTTTATATCGGTGGTCCAGATGAAGGTTTAGGCAAGCTTTATAAGCAACAACCTACGGGTTCATTTATAGAAAGTCCCTTAAAACTTATTCCCGACCTAAACAGGGAAGATATGGGAGCCGTATTTTTTGATGCCGATAATGACGGAGATCAGGATTTATATGTGGTTTCGGGAGGAAATGAATTTGAATTGGATTCCGAAAATTACCAAGATAGATTGTATATAAATAATGGAGAAGGGAATTTTCAATTATCAATAGGGATCCTTCCTGAAATAATGGCTAGTGGCTCAAGGGTTAAGATGGCGGATTATGATAATGACGGCGATTTAGACCTATTTGTGGGTGGTAGACAAGTTCCAGGGCATTATCCCGAACCAGCGGATAGTTATTTGTTAAAAAATCAGCTTAATGAAACTGGAACATTAAGTTTTGTAAAAACCAATATGAATGTATTGGATAGGTTGGGTATGGTGACAGACGCTGTTTGGACGGACTTCGACGGGGATGGTGATTTGGATTTATTGGTTACAGGTATGTGGATGCCCATTACTGTTTTGGAAAATGTTGAAGGGCAATTTAAGAACAGCACAGATAAATTCAATTTACAAAATACCACCGGGTGGTGGTTCAGCATTTCTAAGGGGGATTTGGATGCCGACGGCGATGAGGATTATGTGTTTGGAAATTTGGGATTGAACTACAAGTACAAGGCAAATGCAAATGAACCATTTTCCGTTTATTATGGTGATTTTGACGAAAATGGAAAGAACGACATAGTGTTGAGTTATTATAATTATGGGACACAATATCCGTTACGAGGTAGGTCATGTTCCTCCCAGCAAATTCCAGAAATTAAAAAGAAATTTGCAACCTACAATGAATTTGCGTCCTCGACTTTGCAAGACGTATATGGGGTTTTCAAATTGGATAATTCCTTGCATTATCAAGCTAAGACTTTTGCTAGTGTTAGTATGGAAAATTTGGGGAATGGTAAATATGAGATTAGGCAACTGCCAGATTTAGCCCAAATTTCCAACATCAACAGTTCAGTAATTTATGATTTTGACAATGATGGGATAAAGGATATTGTTGTGGCTGGAAATCTATATGGATCTGAAATAGAAACAACAAGAAATGATGCGAGTTTGGGCTTGTTTTTAAAGGGACAGGGCCAGTTTATTTTTGAGTCAGTACCTATGGGCAAATCAGGACTAAACATTTCTCAAGATGTAAAGGAACTAAAACTCATTGGTTATGGAAACCAAAAGGCACTTGTTATAGGGGTAAATAATGGTACGGCAAAACTTATTAAAATAAATAATTAAAAATGGAAAAGTTAAGGGCTTTAGGAAATTTACTTTTTATATGTTTTTCTTTCTATGGCACGTATGTTCCAGTCAGGGGGGAAGACTCCCTGTTTAATGAAATTAAACTGGAGTATTCCAAGTTATATTTTAAGAATTCACTAAAGGAAACCCCGGACTTCAATTACTATATTTTTACGCATATGTATATGGGAACCGGTGTGTCTACTGGCTTGTTATTATAAGGAATTAAAGGTAGGGGTATTTGTAGCAGTTACAAGCAGGGAAAGTGGATTTATTGTTTCGGGAAATATAAAGGCTGTGAAAAAAGAGGTGACAGGAACTGGAGTTGTGGTATTGGTAGGGGAGAACAAAGGATCTTTGCTTGTTTTTAAATAATTCGGGAGCAAGTTTGACCAATTTGTTCATGCGGTTGAAGGATACTGGAATATGTAGGTTGAAAATTATTGTAATAATCTCAATGGTCATTAGGTTCATTTTAAGAATTTTTGATTGTCCCAATCCTCCCTTAAGGTCTAAAATCAAAGCTTTGTTTTTTAAACTTGTTCAATTGTAAATAATAATCAGTTACGTCAAAATTATAGATGATGAAAAATAAAACAAAGTTATTTGGATTTTTAGTAAGTATATCTTTTTTCATTTCTAGGGGAGGTCTAAATGCTCAGGAAGCTAGGTGAAAATCTCAACCTTGTTGGAAGAAATGGTAGATGGTGATTTGAATACCCAGTTTCAAACATCCAACTTTTAATCCAAATGCCTTAGCATATCGATATGCTTGGTTTGTAATTGAATAATAAGAAAAACAATAGAAATGAAAACAAAAACTGTAACGTCTTTTTTCCTAGTTTTATTTTGGATAAATAGCACATGTCTTGGACAAATAAATAATGGTGATAGGCTACCCGAAGAAGTAAAATGGATGTACGATGAAGCAAAATGGGGTATAAGCCATCATTATTTGGCGGGCGGTGAGCTAAATAAAGCATATTACGATATAAGAAGTTTTGAGCAATGGGATTATTATACCTCTAATTTTGATGTCAATGCTTATGCCGATTTAGTTACAAAACTAGGGGTAGGATATGTTATATTTACAATAACTCAAAATAGAGGGTACCTTGCAACAACGAGTAAGGTTTACGATTTAAATTCCCCTCCTTGTCCACCCAATACCCCCAATTGTAAAAATCAAGAAGGAACTTTACGGGCTGATTATACTCCTAATAGAGATTTGTTGGGAGATCTGGCAAAGGCTTTAAGTAAAAAAGGAGTTAGAGTCATAGCCTACCTCCCTTCACATGCAGGCGATCGTTGGACAGGAAAACAAATTGTGCCGCCAGCATACCCAGATTGGTGGATCAATGATTTTATTGGAGAGTTATCAAAAAAGTGGGGAGATACTCTTGCCGGTTGGTGGTTTGATGGTTATTGGAATATTAGTAAAGATGAACAAGCAAATGATTACCCAATTGCAACTAAAATTTGGAATGCCGTTCGGAGCGGAAACCCAAATGCAATAATGACCTTAAATACTGGGCTGGGAAGTGAAGTGTTTACAAGTCCGGACAAATACAGTCAATATTCAGCAGGTGAGTCCAATGAACTTCCACCACTTCCAAAAATTAGAGCTTCTAAAGGAAAAGGAGAAAAATTTACACAATATGTTGGTTGGTCTTTTCTTTCAGAACTAGATCCCGTTTTTGCTGGATGGGGAGAGGTCGATAGAAATTTAAGATTTAAAGACGATGAAGTTGCAAATCACACCGTCAGGGCTAGAGAAAATGGCGGGGTATCCACTTGGGATGTTGCCATAAACCCCAATGGAAATTGGCCTTTGGCAAAAATAAAACAAGTACAGGTAATTGGTAATGCCATGAACACAACGGCTGATACCACTTATTCAAGTTTACAGCTTGTGAATGATACTGATACGGAAATTAATTACTCAGGTATCTGGCAGTATTCCGAAGACAGAAAAACGGGAGCTTTTGAACAAGACGTGCATTATACACAAGAAAACGGCGACTATTTTACCTATTCTTTTACAGGAACAAGTATTGTATTTGCGACCTCAAAAGCACAGGATCAAGGCAAGGTTGAAATATTCTTAGATAATAAATCGCTCGGTGTTTTTTTAACCCACGATAAATATAAAAGGCAGGTTCAAGAAATTATTTATGAAAACCATAATTTATCACCCGGGAAGCATACTTTAAAAGTCGTAAAAAGGTCCGGAGATTATATGCTTGTTGATGTACTCGGTATTAAGAATTAAAACCAATACTTATGAAAATTTTAAATTTATTCGCGCTTAGTTTATGCCTTTGCATTCTAATAAGTTGCTCAAAAGAAAAAGAAGAAACCCATGTTTTTATTTTAATGGGGCAGTCTAATATGGCGGGTTATGGTGAGCTCTTACCTAAAGACACAATCCCTGTTGATAGAGTTTTTATGATATCTACTATGGCAAAGGAACCATACAAATGGCAACCAGCAGCACACCCTTTACATAACCGTCTATCATCTGACCGTTTTGGTTTGGGACTTCCCTTTGCTAAAGCATATTTAAAAAAGTATCCTGATGTTACTATAAAATTAATTCCTGTCGCTTGGGGAGGTGCTGCTATTGATGATTTAAACAAAGGATCTGAGACCTATAATGATGCAATTAAGAAAGCATTATTTGCCCAAAGCGAAGGACAAATAAAAGGGGTTTTATGGCACCAAGGAGAATCGGACACAGTAGATGAAGAATTGGCGGATTCCTATGAAACTAAACTACATCAACTAATTGCCGATTTAAGAACCGATTTAAACAATCCTAAACTTCCTTTTATTGTAGGGAATTTGGCAGAGTTTTATGGAACGGGAAAAGACCATAATGCAGCGGAACGAGTAAAAAAAATCGATCAAGTAAAAAAAGCTTTAAGAGATCTTCCTTCGAAGGTGAAAAATACTGGGTTTGCAGAGAGTAGCGATTGTAAATCAATAGACCAACATATGGTTCATTTTGATAGGGAATCTTATATACTATTGGGTAAAAGGTACGTCCAAGAAATTGAAAGCTTATTATATAAATAGTGTTTTGATACTAAAAAAAGAAACAAATGAAAAAATGCACATATCTATTGCTATAATTGTTTGCATCTGTTATCAAATACTATCTCTGATATATGACTGGGATAATTACTTGTCAAATCAAAACTTTAAAGCATGAAAAAGCAAACTATTACCATTGATCTGTCATTGATCATATTTTTTTTCTATCTCGGAACAGGGCTATATGCTCAGGAAGCCGAGGTGAATATCTCAACCTTGTTGGAAGAAATGGTGGATCGTGATTTGATTACCCAGTTTCCAACATCCAACTATCAATCCAAACAGGCAAGTAGTTATAATAGGGAATCAGTTTCTCCTGATTTGCCGGGATGGTTTGCTGATAGTGATGGAGTTTCATATGAAAAGGTCGAGGAGGTAAACGGTAAAAAGGAATGGGTTCTGATGGAAGATATAGGTCCGGGTGTAATCACTAAAATTTGGGCGGTGTGCTTTTATTATGGGTTGGACAATACAGAGGGTGCAAATATTAATATCTATTTGGACGGCAACCCAAAGCCCGTAATTTCTACTAATTTCTTTGACCTTGTGCAAGGGAATGATTTTGTAAAGCCACCCTTTGCAGATAAATCAGCAAGGGCGGGGAATCTTTACTTTCCAATACCTTATGCTAAGGGGTGTAAGATTACCATGGATAAGAAAGCTTTCTATAATATTATTAACTATAGAAAATATCCATTGGGAAGCAAGGTGAAAACCTTTACTATGGAAGATTTTGAGAAGGCTTCAAAGGTGAGAACCGAAGTGGGTAAAATTTTAACCGAATCTACAATACCGAAAGGAATCAAAAAAGAACAAGAAAAGTCGATTGCCCCCTTAGAATCCATAACTTTTGACCTCCCTAAAGGAAATAATTCCATTCAAGAATTTCAAATTAAGCTTTCAAGTACCTCTGATATGGCTCAAGCCCTGCGTTCGGTGGTATTGCAGTCCAATTTTGATGGTAATGAAACAATATGGGTTCCAGTAGGCGACTTTTTTAACAATGTAGGTAAAATCCAAAGTTATGATATGTGGGAGCGGTCGGTTACTAAAGACGGCAATATGAAATGTCGTTGGGTAATGCCATATAAGAATAGCGGTCAGTTGGTTGTTAAGAATCTTGGAAAAGAAAAAGTAAAAATTAAAATGTCTGTTACTACGAAACGAATGAAATGGACGCCCAATTCAATGCATTTTTATGCCACATGGCAAATGGATGACCCCACTCCGACCTTTCCATTGTTTGATTATAATTTTTTGAGTGCAAGAGGAAAAGGAGTCATTGTTGGTGATGAGTGGTCAGTACTTAATCCCATTGAAGGATGGTGGGGTGAAGGTGATGAGAAAATCTACATTGATGATGATCTGGAAAGAAACTTTCCATCACACTTTGGGACTGGAACGGAGGACTATTATGGATGGGCCGGCGGTGTTGTTCCTACGCCATCTGATCAGTTTTCGAAACCCTTCTTGGGTAATATTATAGTGGGAGAAAAATCCAAGGGATATAACGTTTGTTCAAGAACCCGGGTATTGGATGCGATTCCTTTTAAAAGTCAAATAAAATTTGATATGGAATCTTCCTGTGGCAAACGTAGTAAATCTCATTTTCTTCAATATGCACAGACTACCTTTTGGTATGGTGCCCCAGGGGTAACCCACAATAAACCCGCGTTACCCTCTTTTGCCTCGGCCAAATTACCGTCTATAAAAGACTTGGAGATGAAAATAGTTAAGGCAAAAGGATCTCAATATGTGGTTGATGGAGCTCTAGAAGCAGAAATACTCCCCATTGTTGATAAAAGCGCAACCGTCAAGGAAGACTTCAGTGAAATCCCAATGTGGGGGGAGATTAGCTCTGGGGCGCTTAAAAACATATGGTTTGAGGAACCAGGGGACTTTGCCGAGTTTAATATTACAGAACAATTTGAAACTTCCCAAATCTATCTATGTACTGCTGTTGGACCTAACAGCGGTGAGTTTGATATCTATGTAAATGGAGTCAAAAAAAATAGTCAAGATCTTTATTCCAAACATGAAGGGGTTACGAATCCATATCTAGTCCTAGGAGAATGCGAACCAGTGAATAATGCCTTTGTTATTCGAATTCAATTTGTAGGGAACAACAAAGAAGCAAAAATGACCAATAATAAGTTTGCTTTGGGTGTTGACTTTTTTCTTATTAAAAATAATTTCCTGAAAAATTAAGTTTTAAAGACTACAAGTTTGACTATTTAAATAATTAAAAATGAAGAATCTAATAAAGCTATTTATTGTTCTATTCCTGTTTATAGCAGGAAGCTGCAAAACTAAGAGTGAATATACCATTGGAAATAAATCTATTTCAAGAACTATAAAAATTAGTGATGACGGGCAACTTTTTACCTCAAAAATTGATAATAAAATTGCAGGTACAATATTAACTCCAAGAGATAATGAGGAGTTTAGATTTCGGATCTCCGAAGGTACACATATAGAGGGGTCAGATGTAGTACTAAGCTCGAAGGATTTCAATTTTAAAAAAGTTATAAATGAAGGGAGTAACTCATTAGGTTTTCTTTTAAAAAACAAGGAACATCAATTAGAAGTAGAATTATATTTTGAAGTAGAAGAAGGCGATTTTTATATTCGTAAATACCTGAAAATTAGTTCTAAAAAACCAGTAACGATAGAACGAATAGATGTTGAGTCTTTGTCTCTGAATGATATTTATCAACCATACCAGATCAAACAAATTACTTCCCAAGGGGTGGCCCAATGGCGACCCGGCCTAGGTCAACCCTTATATGGATCTGAATCCGCCACTTTTTTTGGCGTGGAGTTTCCTGCAGCTGACAACTATGTAGAAGATAAAAAGGGCTATTGTGGCTATTTATGGGGTAAGGAAATTAAGGCAGATGAAATATACACCTCCCATAAAGCGGTAATTGGAGTGGGTGATGATCCAGAGCACATACAAGAAACATTTTTTAATTATATAGACCGGATTCGTATAAGGCCATTTAGATTACAGGTTCAATATAACAGTTGGTTTGATTTTTATAGTGGTGTTGACAAAGAAAAATTTAACCAAAGTGTGTCGAAAGTCCATCAAGAATTGGTTGAAGAAAGGAATGTTGATCCATTGAGTGCCTATGTTATTGATGATGGTTGGCAAGACGTAAAGGCAGATTGGTCCCAAAAGGTATGGAAAGTAAACTCTAAGTTCGATGCAGACTTCTCGACGAGTTTCAAGGGAATAGAATTAGCAGGTTCAAAACTCGGATTGTGGTTGAGCCCAGGATGTCTTTTGGGAGCAGAACCGGCGGTGCCGAAACTAAAGGAACAAGGATTTGAAACCCTGGGAAAATGGATGTCTATGGCCGGACCAAAATATATGCAATCGCTGGAGGACAGGATGTTGGAATTGACCACTAGTGGAGTTAAATATTTTAAACTCGACGGGGTTTTTGGACATCTCAATACCAGGGAATTTGAACTTCATGGAGACCAATATGGCTTACCTTATATGCCACAATTGGGAACAGATGGATTATCGGCATCGGATCCACTTCTGAACGATTCCAAATTTGATGAATTAAAAACCTATTATCTCGTCGCTGGAACCGAGCGGTTGATGGAACTTTTTAAGAAACAGCACGCCGTTGATCCCAATGTTTATGTCGTAATTTCCAATGGGGCTTACCTTAGTCCATGGTGGCTGATGTACGTAGATGCAGTCTGGATGATCAATGCAGGGGATGCGGCAGGAGGAAGTAATAGATCACAGGAATTGGTTTATAGGGATGGGGTTTATTATGACACATGGCAAAAAGAAAACACTCAATTCCCTATTAATTCGATATTTAATCATGAACCAAAAAAAGTAAAATCCGGGGAAAGTCGTGAAGCATTTTCGGAATACTTATGGATGAATCTTTCTAGAGGAACTGGTTTTGTTGAATTATATATTAAAACTCCGGAACTTTCTGAAAGCGATTGGGATGTTTTGGCCAATGGATTAAAATGGGTAAAATCTGTATTTCCGTATTTTAAGAGAGCCAAAATGCACGGAGGCGATCCCAGGGAATTCGAAGTATATGGATATACCGGATGGAATGAGAATGGAGGATTTGTTTCGCTCCATAATCCTTCGGATCAACCACAAATGTATAGCATTAAATTAGATCGAAAATTTGGATTGATCAAAGGTAAAGACCAATACGAAGTATCATTCCCCTTAAAGAACTCCAAAGAATTTGAAAATAAAAAATATGGTTTTGGTGATGAATTAACAATAAACATGAAGCCTAGAGAGGTAAAGGTTTTGAATTTCTATTAAAATATAATTTGAATTGAAAATAAATTTATTAAGACCAGATATTAATATATGAAAACTAAAAAATTAAAAATAGCAGTAATATGTCTGATTTGGGCTTTTGTATGCTGCACCAATAACGTGGATACTGTTTTTCTTGCTGGAAATCTGAATATTGGAATTAATCAGGATGGGGAAATTACTAGTATGATTGATTCTAAAAATAACACTCAATATGAATATGCTAGCAACGATCGAAAATCGATTTTGGCTATTAAGGTCGATGGAGAATTGGAATATCCTAATTCGGTTGAAGTCATAAACGGGGGTGGATCTCTTTTGTTGGAATATCCAAAAAATGAAGTTGCCGCAGAGATTGAAATTGTAAAAAAGGAAAAGTATCTCACTTTTGAACTAATTTCAATAACCAAGCAAGACCAAGTAGAATTAGTATTGTGGGGGCCATTTGAAACAAATATTAAGGAGACCGTAGGAGAAACAGTAGGTGTTGTTCGTAATAAGGATTTTTCAATGGGGATACAGGCATTGAATATGAGAACTCTTGGGGGGTATCCATCTACTGAAGATGATTCTACCCCTTCCTTTGATATATTTGGGACAACGAGTTTGGTAGATGTTTCCGATTCTTTAAATATATTATACCGTGGTCATACGGCTTTACCGAAGGATTACGGTAGTTCTTTGCAAGCATATACACGGAATAGGACAAAAGATAGGATCGTGAGTTCAATGGATCATCAGTATTATGAGGCCCCAGCTTATAAGGATAAAGGGATATTAGGTTCTAAAATAGCCCTTTTTGGTTGTGCGCCCGAGGATGTTCTTAACACTTTGGAAGCTATAGAACTAGGGGAAGGGTTGCCTCACCCCACAATTGATGGCGTGTGGAGTAAAAAATCACCTAAGGCAACTTCTGCTTATCTTATACAGGATTTTAGTACAACTACAATTGACGAAGCTATATCATTAACAAAAAAAGCTGGCTTAGGATATTTATACCATTCCGGTCCCTTTTTAAATTGGGGACATTTTGACTTACATAAAGAAGCCTTTCCCGAAAATTGGGAAAGTATGAAAGAATGTGTGGAAAAGGCAGAACAAGCAGGAGTTGAGCTGGGAATCCATACCCTCTCTAATTTCATAACCACCAATGACCCACTTGTAACTCCAATTCCAGATGATCGATTGGCAAAGGTGGGGAGCAGCCAGCTTACCAAGGATATTGGTGTTGAAGATAAAGACATAGTAATTATTGACCCTACTTATTTTAATCAAATGGGCAATAATAGTCTTCATGCAGCTGTCATTGGAAAGGAAATAATTAGGTATGAAAGTGTGTCTGAAACGGCGCCATGGACCCTATTGAACTGTCAACGCGGAGCCTTTGGAACAAAGGCATCTAGTCATAGCAAGGATAAAAATATAGGGAAATTGGTAGACCATGCTTATAAAACATTTTTGACCAATATGGATCTTGGAATAGAAATGTCCTTAAGATTAGCAGATCTATATAACCAAACCGGCTTAAAGCAAATATCGTTCGATGGATTGGAAGGTAATTATTCTACAGGGATGGGGGCATATGGAGAATTATTGTTTGTTGATGCCTGGTATAAAAATTTAGATGAAGAAATAAAGAACGATTACATCATGGATGCGAGTAGGCCTGGGCACTATTTTTGGCATATGTTTACACGTATGAACTGGGGCGAGCCTTGGTATGCTGGATTTAGGGAAAGTCAGACTTCCTATCGATTGTTGAATCAGGACTATTTTAGGAGAAATTTTATTCCAGCCATGTTAGGGTGGTTTAGTATGAGAGATAATACGAGTTTGGAAGACATAGAATGGATGTTGGCCAGAAGTGCTGCTTTTGATGCAGGTTATGCACTAGTTACCTCAGTTGATCTTGTACAAAAAAATGGTTCCGGAAACGAAATATTGGAAAAAATAAAGGAATGGGAAAAGGCACGATTGGGTGGAGCTTTTACAATTGATCAGAAGAAGCGCATGGAAAACATCAAAGACGAGTTTTCTTTGGAAAAAATTTCAGAGAACAGTTGGAACTTAACGCCATATCATGTCGAAAGATTTGAACATAAAAAAAAGATTCGTCAGCCAGGGGAGCCAGTATGGTCTAGCTTTTCTTTTGAAAATATAAACTCCAATCAATCGTTACAGTTTATACTTACAACTAAGAATACCGCTGCTTCAAATATTGTTTTTGAACTAGATGATTTTAAAAAAGTCTCTCTTGATATTACCGTTAAAGAGGGTGAACATCTTAAATATTCGGGGACAAACGAATTGGTACTTTATGATAAAACTTGGAATAAAATAAAAAGTATATCTGTGGATCCTAAATTATTTGAGGTTGAAAAAGGGAGCCACATTTTGAAGATAGATTGCAACTTTTCAGAAAACGAGGAGGCAAGTCTAAAATTAGAAGTAAAAACTGCAGGGAAACCGGAATTAGTTAAGATTGAAGTGAATGAATCAAAGAAGATTTAGAGCATATATTAATTTTGACACTATTCCGTTAACTGTATAAGTTTAAATAACAAAAGGTTGGACTTTGAAAGGTCCAACCTTTTTTTATTTAGCGAATGACACTTCGAAAATAAAGAATGCCAAAATCTATCTATCGACAATTATTTCCTTTCAAGGTATTTAGGATATGGTTGATGCTATATGGCAATATAATATTAATAATAAAAATAAATCCGAAATGGATTCTAAAAACCTTCCAAAACCAATTACTAATAGAAGAGAATTTTTAAAATTATCATCGTTAGCAGGAGCAGCAATGGTACTACCAATTGATGCATTTTCAGCTAACCTTGGAAGAGAAAAAATTGAAATTGGTTTAATAGCCGAAATCCATCAAGATGTTATGCACGATGGGGAAGAACGTTTGCAAGCCTTTTTAGATGCTGCCAAAAAACGTGATCCAGATTTCATTATACAAATGGGCGATTTTTGTGTTCCCCACGACCATAATAAAGGTTTTATGGCTCGGTGGAGTAATTACCGAGGTGATAAATATCATATACTTGGAAATCATGATATGGACCATGGCTTTAGCAAAGAACAAACGATGGCTTTTTGGAATATGCCTAAAAAGTATTTTTTTTTTGATAAAAAGGGGGTTCATCTTATTGTTTTGGATGGGAACGATCAAAATCCAGAACCATGGGACGGTTATAAGCGATACATAGGCGACGTTCAAAAAAAATGGTTAATTGATGACTTAGCAAAAACAAAGAAACCTACCATTGTTTTTAGTCATCAAACATTAGAACTGGAAGAAACTGGTGGTGTTGCTAATTTTGAAGAGATTCAAAATATTTTTAAAAAAGCGAATAAGGAAGTCGGATTTAAAAAGGTGTTGTGCTGCTGGAGTGGACATCATCACACCGATTTTTGACACAGATCAATGATATCTATTACTTACCAATATATAGCGCATCTTATTATTGGTTAGGTGGTGATTATAAAACAGTGCGTTTTAGTGAGGCTGTTGATAAAACCCAACCCTGGATAAAATATACTGTCCAATATAAAGATTCATTGTTTACGTTTATGACGATAAAGAATAATAAAATTATTCTTGAACCAAGAAAAACTGAGTTTGTTGGCCCTGGACCTGATGAATTGGGAATGCCTAAACCTCATCCTCATGAGCCAATTGTACCAACCATTTCTGCGTTTAAAATGAAAATTTAGTTAGATTTTTTAAACCTTTTCTTTTTACAAGCTGTAAAAGTTAATTATAAGATAACCAAATTTCTAGAAACCGTAAATTTAGAAAGCAGTATGGTAAGTGGTCCTTAGGGACTTCGGAAAGAATACCTTTATTGTCAAATACAAAGAGCACTTGGCCAAAATGATGTCGGAATTCTCTATGGAGAGCTCACGTATATTTATGACAGAATATACTAGGCCCTATGATTATACTTTGGAAGGCTTTGGTAGAGTTCTCCCTCACCAAAATTTTAACTTAAAGTGAGGGGGCGGCTTTCAGTTGGCTGTTCGTTATATCGTTCTTTCAGGCCTGGAATCAGACAGTCTTAAAAATATTACTATCGGTTTAATTCGATAACTTAATCCAATCGAGAAAATCTTGGCTTCTAAAGAACCAACTAAGGTTAAATATCAGTGATTTACAGGATAGCAGTTATGGGTTGAATTAGATTTATAACGAATTTAGATTGAAGGGATGGGATTGTATATTTTGGAAGGAAGTATAATTGGATCGATTATGTTTTAATAGTACAACTAACGTATTGAAAATAAATATATAGTTGGTAAATTGGAGAGAAAAGTGAATATTGCGCAATAGGCATGAAATATTAACCTAGTCATGAAGCGATTTTTTGTCACTTTGTTTTTGTCCTAGATTATTCCTTGGTAGGAGACTGGTTATGATACAAATAAAGAAGGCTCCAAAAATCATCTATGATTCAGGACATGGGGAAGTAGGTTTTGAAATGAAAACTGATGTTGGCCAAAGCGGATAAAACATCAATTATTATTAAAATTTAGCCCTACATAACAAGTTTGTTTCAATTAGGAGTTGAACACAGCTAATATTAAAAGTTGGAAACTTGACAATAAACCCATTGAGGATAACTAAAAAATGATTCTAAAAATCAGCTTAGTTTCGATAACCATTGTCCATAAAAATTATAAATAAAACTCCCAAAAGTGGGCCATTTGTTGGCTATGAGTTGTCACGGGGCCCAATAAATTGGGGATTAAACATTATCGAGTGAAATTCATAAGGAGTTTTTTAAAAGAAAACGAAGTTAATGTTCAAAATTAAAGAAAAATTAAATTTTAAATTAATGAGAGTTTCGAAAAAAACTAGAATGTTTTGGTTTGCTATTTTGGTGCTGTTAACCCTGGTAGTGGGAAAAGTAAATGCACAGAATAGAGAGTCTGGGATAAAGGAGCTTTGGCAAGAGTTATATGTATATAAAAATTTTAATAAAAAGTGGAGAGGTGAAATTCTTTTTAATAACTTATATAGTTCAGAATATGGAAATTACGATTGGTTTCTAGAGGGGAAATCTGCTTTTAAAATTACAAAATGGCTGGGTGTTGAAGCAATTTACCGCCAGGAATATTATGATTTAAATGGTTCGAAAGTTGTAGAATATAGACCAATGATAAGGTTTTCTGGAAAAATTAAAATTCGAGATTGGCGCATTCGAAATCGGCATCGTATTGAATTAAGGATGTTTAAAATTGGCAAAACAAGACTACGATATAGGACAGACTTGAAGATTAAACCAAGCTTCAACTGGACCAATCTAAACCTTAACCCTTACGTGTTGGAGGAAATTTTTATTAACCATAACGGTTTTTCAAGAAATAGGGTTTATGTGGGTATTGAAGGAAAAATATGTCGATTTGAACCTGCTATTTATATGCTGTTGCAATCGAATATAAAATCTAATAATTGGGACAACCAGCCAATAGTTGGAATTATGATGGGATTTGAGTTGTAACGGCTAATTTTAAAAACTTACGAAGGAAAATAGTTAGATTAGGTTGCCTATCTCAATGGGGACTAAACACCCGAGGAAGCAAAGAAGGATGGTTATACGAAATTAGATTATAATTATAAGGTTTATAAGAAGAATCTAACATGGAAAAAGCAAGCCCAGAATCTTAGGTTGACAGTAAATGCATGGACCGTTAATTAGGAGGAAGATATGAAGGGCCTTTTACGGCAATAGGTAGAACGCATTTCTACCGATGAACCAGAATTACTATATAAGATTTTAGAATTAAAATAAGTTTTTATTCAGTCGATCAATTCTACAAAATTGTTGTTATAATGCTTATCTAAAAGAAATGAAAACTCTTGTATTTTGTATTGATTTATCTAAATGGTTTGTTTCGGTGCAATTGTTGAACATATTCTTCAATTAAATCGTATCCTTCATCATGTAGGATTGTGGTGCCTAATTTGGGCATATGTAAATCTCCCGAAACCTTCATTCTATGAATTATCTTGGGATATTTTAGGGCTATTCCAGTTTTCTTATAAGGTACCTCGTATCCTAAGTTTAATGTTTTGTAATTAGCAAGTCCTAAAGGATTATGGCAATGGGCACAATTAATATCTAAATACGCTCTTGCTCGTTTAGTAAGGTCTTTTTGGGTATCATTATAATCTGGTAATTTTTCAAAGCTGTCATAGGAACCATTGGATGTGATTAATCTTTTATCAATAAAATGTTGCCATTGGTCGATAGTATCGCCCTGTTTTATCAGCCATTTTTTTAAGTTACCTACTTTCGGGCCAATAGGCTGTATTTTTCCCTTACTCTTATGGCAAGCAACACACTCCTTAGACGAGGGAATATGGTAATTAATTTGGCGACGCCTATTATTGTTATCTGTCCAGTTGATTTGGCTGTCGGCCCCTTCAAGGATTAGAAAAGCTTCGGTTTGGGTTTCATTCCATTGATATGTCGCAAAATTCCAACGTGTATTGTTTTTTATAAGTACTCTTGTTTCTAAAATTCTACGAGAATTAATGTTGTCCTCGTTGGGATAATAAAAAGTTTTTACCAAAATACTTCCTTCGGGAAAATTAAGTTTTCCTGTGCTTAAGATGGTAATAGTACTGTCTTTGGGGATTTTAAACAAACGCTGTTTTTCGGCATAATCTGTAAATAATGGAGCGGAAAGCTCAAATGTTTCAAGATCGGTTGCCGGAAGTAAATCGGACATTTTTCCTTGGAAAAAGCCATAGGAAGATAAGGTAGGGGAAAACTTTATTTCATTATTAATGGTGCTAAAAAAGTTACGACCTAAAAGAAGAACGGTAATACTGCTAATCGGAATAGCAAGTAGTAGTATTTTCTGAATTTTCATGATATGCTACTAAATAAATTAACGTACTAAATAGTATGTTATTGATTTATAGTTAGGCTTTTTAAATACTTGTCCAAGACCCCTAAATAGGTATTGTAGCACTCGTACCCTTTTATCTTACCAAGATTTCGTATGCCGGCATAACCACTAATAACAAGACAGGAGACTTCTTTTGATATAATGGAGCTTGGTATTATTTTGTTTTGTTTCGCTTTTTCAATGCTCTGTTCAATAGCGTTTTCCCATGATATGATGATTTGGGATAATTGTAGATAGAACTTTTTGTTTGTTGGACTCATTTCCTCAATGAGATTTATAGCAGGGCAACCATACTTAATATCAAATAATTCGTCATTGAGCAAAAGGTCTTTAATACTGTAGTAAATTGAAGCAATAGGATCCTTAGTAGTAGACAAGGGTAGTATTAAAGCTTTCTCCATTCCTGGTTTTATTATTTCGGATATTAGGGCTATTCCTAAATCTTCTTTAGTCTTAAAATGATGATAAAAAGCTCCTTTAGTAAAGGCTGTATGCTTAATTATGTCGTCTATGCTTGTTGCGTTAAATCCGTTTTTATAGATTAATTCAAAAGCTGTGTTTAAGATTTTAACTCTTGTGTTCTGTTTTTGCATTACATACTAGTTAGTATGATGCAAAGGTATATAAGATATTTTAAGGATGGCCTGTTTTAAATTGATTTTTAAAATACTTAAGTATTTCTAAGTAGTTATTTAGATGAGAAAATAACTGTTTAAAAAAAGTACTGTGGCCTCTGATTTATAAACTCATCGGAATATTAATAATTTTATTATATTTGCTAAATCAATTTAGCTAATAATGGGAGGGCTTGGGAATGAATAGGAGGGTGGTAGTCATAAAAGTATACCCTCTTGAATTTGAACTGATGACATAGTTAATAGAGTACTAGTTTCTAGGTTTAAAAATCCTTGTTATTGTAGTATACATGAAGGATGTCGTTGATCAGGAGTGTTAATTGTATACTATTTAAGATTTAAAATGAACTTTAATATATCATAATAATGACTTACAAAAATTTAATTGGGCATTTGCCAAAAATAGGAATCAGACCGGTTATTGACGGAAGGCTAGATGGTGTGAGAGAATCTCTAGAAGAAGCTACCATGAAGATGGCTAGGAATGCGGCGGAGTTTTTAGAAAATAATTTAAGACATGCCGATGGTAGCAAGGTAGAATGTGTTATTTCTGATACTTGTATTGGTGGGGTGGCGGAAGCTGCCGCTTCAGCGGATAAATTTTCAAGGGAGGGAGTAGGATTGTCTCTTACCGTTACCCCTTGTTGGTGTTATGGTAGTGAGACTATTGATATGGATTCGGAAATTCCAAAAGCCATATGGGGGTTTAATGGCACCGAAAGGCCCGGAGCGGTTTATTTATCGGCTGCATTGGCCGGACACAATCAAAAAGGCCTTCCTGCATTTGGAATTTACGGTAGGGATGTACAGGATAGCGGGGATACCGAGATTCCACAAGACGTTCAAGAAAAACTGCTTCGATTTGCTAAGGCCGGTTTGGCGGTAGCTACCATGAAAGGGAAATCATATTTGTCAATGGGAGCGGTTTCAATGGGGATAGCTGGTTCTATAGTAGATACGGATTTTTTCGAAAGCTATTTGGGGATGCGTAGTGAAAACATAGATATGTCCGAATTTGTTAGGCGTATAGAGAAAGAAATCTACGATAAAGACGAGTATGAGAAGGCGTTGGAGTGGACTAAAAAGAATTGCAAGGAAGGGAAGGATTATAACCCCGATCACCGTAAGAAATCGAGAGAGGAATTAGATAAGGATTGGGAATTTGTGGTTAAAATGACCTTGATAGCTAAGGATCTAATGATTGGAAATCCTAAGCTTAAAACTTTGGGGTATGGTGAAGAAGCTTTGGGGCGAAATGCAATTTCAGGAGGTTTCCAAGGGCAACGCCAATGGACCGATCATTTTCCAAATGGTGACTTTATGGAGGCTATTTTAACCTCTTCTTTTGATTGGAACGGAATTCGACAGCCTTTTATGGTAGCTACTGAAAACGACAGTCTCAATGGTGTATCCATGTTGTTTGGGCATTTATTGACCGGCGCGGCTCAGATATTCTCTGACGTTCGTACGTATTGGAGTCCAGAGGCAGTGAAAAGGGTAACTGGCCACGATCTTAAAGGTGATGCGGCCAATGGTTTTATACATCTTATAAATTCTGGCGCTTCTGCATTAGATGGAACTGGCCAACAAACTGTGGATGGAAAACCGGCAATGAAACCATGGTGGGATATTAATGAGGAGGAAGTTCAAAAATGTTTGGAAAATACCACTTGGGGACCTGGAGTATTGGAATATTTTAGAGGAGGTGGATTTTCATCAACCTTTAAAACAGTAGGTGAAATGCCAGTGACCATGTGCAGAATTAATATTGTAAAAGGAATAGGGCCAGTTTTACAGATCGCAGAAGGTAAAACGATAGCCTTGCCAGAGGAAGTACATAATGTAATAAACGAAAGAACCAATCCTACATGGCCAACGACTTGGTTTGTGCCTAACTTAACGGGCAAAGGTGCTTTTAAGGATGTTTACAGTGTAATGGCTAATTGGGGTGCCAACCATGGGGCATTTACTTATGGACATATTGGTGCTGATCTAATTACTTTGGCCTCCATGCTAAGGATACCGGTGAATATGCACAATGTTGACGAGGATAAGATATTTAGACCTAGCGCGTGGTCGTCTTTTGGTATGGATCCAGAAGGTGCAGATTATAGAGCGTGTTCTACCTATAAAGCACTGTATAACTAATATAAAACCATTTATGGAGAGGAAATATGTTATAGGAATTGACTATGGGACGGACTCTGTTAGGACTGCCATTGTAGATGCGGCTAATGGAAAAATAATTGCCGTCAGTGAAAAGAAAT
This sequence comes from Arenibacter sp. 6A1, assembly GCF_012272855.1. Lineage (GTDB taxonomy): Bacteria > Bacteroidota > Bacteroidia > Flavobacteriales > Flavobacteriaceae > Arenibacter. The sequence continues at coordinate 115,285 of NZ_JAAXCQ010000013.1, forward strand.
ACGAGCGATGGGAGAAAGGACAATATTGTAATCCTTTAAAAAACCAGTTTCGGCAACACCCTCAGGACTATATTGACGGATTGGTTTTTACGGTAAAGGATGCGCTTTCCCAATGTGATAGTAAAGTTGCGGAAAACATAGTGGCCTTAGGGTTTGATACCACAGGAAGCACACCTGTGTTGGTAGATGAACAAGGGATCCCTTTGGCATTATTGCCCGAGTTTAAAGATAATCCCAATGCTATGTTTGTGCTTTGGAAAGACCATACTGCCATTGAAGAAGCCGAAGAGATCAATCAATTAGTGAAAAGATGGGATATAAATTATACCAAATATATGGGGGGAATTTATTCTTCCGAATGGGTTTGGGCAAAAGTGTTACAGCTGCTTAGAACAGATGCTTCGGTTAGGGAGGCAGCTTATTCCTGGGTAGAGCATTGCGACTGGATGCCGGCATTGGTGACCGGTAACACCCTTCCAAATGAAATAAAACGCAGTAGGTGTGCTGCAGGGCATAAGGCTATGTGGAGCGAAGAGTGGGGCGGACTGCCTTCAGAACATTTTTTGACCTCTTTAGATCCTTTGTTAGGAGGATTTAGAGAAGGGTTGTATTCCGAGACTTGCACAAGTGATATGCCAGTAGGGACCCTATCACAAGAATGGGCTCAAAAACTGGGGTTACCTTCTAGTGTTCTTGTTGGTGTTGGTATTTTGGATGCTCATGCCGGTGCAGTAGGTGGGGGAATAAAAGAGGGAGCTTTGCTGAAAATTATTGGGACTTCAACCTGTGATATTATGGTGGTTCCTAAAAAAGAACTTAAAGAAACTCTCATTCCCGGAATTTGCGGACAGGTTGACGGTTCGGTATTATCTGACTATATAGGGTTGGAAGCAGGTCAGAGTGCTTATGGGGATATATTCGCCTGGTTTAAGTCTATTCTGGTTTGGCCTCTGATGTTCGAAACGGAAAAAGAACGTAGGAAAATAGAAGATGGTATTTTAGAAAGATTGTCCGAAGAAGCGAGTAAATTGCAAGTAAGACGTGACGATATGATGGCTACCGACTGGCTTAACGGTAGACGTACACCAGACGCTAATCCCTTATTAAAAGGAAGTTTGTCAGGACTGACCTTAGGAACTACCGCTCCTATGATTTATAAGGCATTGGTAGAGGCCGCTGCATTTGGCTCTAAAGCTATAATTGATAGGTTATTAGAGCATAATGTTAACATTAACGAGGTTATTGCTGTTGGGGGAGTGGCTAAAAAGTCCGACTTCGTGATGCAAACCTTGAGTAATGTATTGAATTTGCCAATAAAAATTGCAAGTTCGGACCAGTCTTGTGCCTTAGGTGCTGCTATGAACGCCGCAGTGGTAGGGAAAATCTACGACCAAGTTGTTACTGCTCAAAAGGAAATGGGGGAGGCCATTGAAAAAGTGTATGTTCCCAATTTGGAAAAAAATAAGGTTTATCAAGAAAATTACTTGAAATACCTGAATACCATTTAATAAAAATACCCTAGAAGACACCTTAGTGGTTTTGCTAAGGTGTTTTTTTTTATTTGAGGTATGGAATGGGGAATTATATCGTTAATATTGCCATTATAACATTAATTAACGCATAATCTGAATGAAAAAAGTAAGTCTAGAAGATATTTCTAAGGAACTTGGAGTCTCTAAAACACTAGTGTCTTTTGTGATGAATGGAAGGGCTAAGGAGAAAAGAATTAGTGAAGAAATGACCGAAAAAGTTTTAGCTAAGGCCAAAGAAATGGGATATAAAGCCAATTATTTAGCTAGGGCTTTGCGTACTGGGAAATCTAATACTTTAGGACTGATTATGGCTGATATATCCAATGCCTTTTTTGCAAAACTCGCAAGAAGTATCGAAAATGAGGCAAATGAATTTGGGTATAATGTGATTTTTGGAAGTTCGGACGAAGATAGTATTAAGTCTGGAAAATTAATCGAAGTCTTCAAAAATAAAAAGGTTGATGGCTTGATTATTTGTCCGGCAATGGGAGATATTAAATATATAAAAAGACTCCAGAAGGAAAAATACCCCTATGTATTGGTCGATAGGTATTTTGCAGATGTTAAATCTAATGTCGTGGTTGTAAATAATCAAATTGGCTCTTATGAAATAGTTAATGATCAAGTAAAACAAGGAAAAAAGAAAATTGCCATGGTTAACTTTAACGTAGGGTTAATTAATATGGATGATCGCTTTATTGGGTATAAAGAGGCTTTGAAAGCTAACGGTTTAGAATTGGATCATAGTTTGGTTAAAAATGTTTCTTTTAGAGGGATGGAAAATGAGACCGAGCTTGCCGTAAAGGAATTATTGGAGCAGAAAGATAGAATTGATACTATTTATTTCTCTAACAATCAATTGGCTTTTTTAGGATTAAAATATATTATTAAAAACAATAAATCAGTACTGGATAAAATTAACATTTGCAGCTTCGATAGTTTTGCTGTGATGGACCTAATGGAAATTCCTATGGTGTACGGTACTCAACCTATTAAAGAATTAGGGAAACATGCCGTAGACTTGATTATGAAGCAAATAGATTCGGATACTATACAGCCGCAAGAAGTGGTGCTTCCGATTTCGTATTCCAAAAAAATGATATAATTTTTTAAGGTAAAGGATGTTTTTAACATCCTTTTGGTTGCTTGGTGTTTTGAGTATTATAAAAAATTTGTAGTTTAGCTAAATCGTTTAAGCAAATTGTGTTTTGAGCTGTTCTTTTCTTGAAAAATTCGATTCTTTTAAAAGTTTGAAAAAAAGTAGGAGAAATAAATAGGTCAATAGTAAAAATATGTTTGCGTTTTAGAGAATTGCCTTTTTTTAATTTTAGTGGCACTTGTTATAGTTTATAAAAATGAGACTTGGTAAGCGGTATTAGAAAAATTGGTGATATGAGAATTTGGAAGAACTAGCTTAGGATATTTAAAATAATAAACCAAACCATATTTATGAAGAATACGATAACCCAGGAAAGACCTAAAAAGACTATTACGGAGAACGAGATCGTTAAGGAGAAAAAAGTTCCTATTGTAGCCAAAAAGGTCGTAGTGCCTTTTATTCTGATTACCTCGTTATTTGCCTTATGGGGCTTTGCTAACGATATTACGAACCCCATGGTTTCTGCTTTCAAGAAAATACTGGAATTGGATAATTTTCAGGCTTCATTAGTGCAGTTGGCCTTTTATGGTGGCTACGGAACCATGGCGCTTCCCGCTGCTATTTTTATAAAAAAATATTCCTATAAAAAAGGAGTGCTGTTAGGGCTTGGGTTATATGCAATAGGATCGTTGTTGTTTTATCCCGCAGCAGTGTATCAAGAGTATTATTTTTTTTTAACGGCATTGTATATACTTACTTTTGGGTTAGCGTTTCTAGAAACTACTGCAAATCCATATATATTGGCGATGGGAGACCCAAGAACGGCAACCCAACGCCTAAATTTGGCTCAAGCTTTTAATCCTATCGGAGCCCTGTCTGGTTTATTTGTAGCTCAGACATTTGTGTTAGGAGCTTTACAATCAGATGATGTGGATTTTTCAACACTGACTTTAGAGGCTAAAGCAGCTATTAAGACAGCCGATTTATTAGTGATTCGGGATCCTTATGTCGCCTTGGGATGCTTCGTCCTTATATTTTTTGCGGTGATAGCCTGTGCTAATATGCCGGAAAATTCCCATAAAAATGATACTGCTGTTTGGGTGTCAATTAAGCGATTGTTTAAAAAGGAGCGCTTTGTTGGTGGGGTGGTTGCTCAAACATTCTACGTGGGAGCTCAAATTATGTGCTGGACTTATATTTATCAATATGCCGAAACTTTAGGAATAAATAATCAAACGGCCGTCTATTATGCCATGTCTTCCTTAGGGGTGTTTTTGATCGGTCGATGGTTGTGTACCTACTTGCTTAAATTTATAAATTCAGGAAAATTATTGTCAATTCTTGCGCTTGCTGCTATAATCTGTACGCTTGGGACAATTTTTATTCATGGTATCTGGGGATTGTATAGTTTGGTTGCTATTTCGTTTTGTATGTCACTTATGTTTCCGACTATTTATGGGATAGCCTTAGAGGGCCTTGGGGAGGATACTAAATATGGCTCAGCATTTCTGGTCATGGCAATTGTAGGAGGAGCTATTATGCCTTCCCTTCAAGGGGTTATCTTAGATGTAGGAGGGCCTGGATACGAAGATATACGTATTTTAGGAGTTCCAGAGGTAAATATCTCTTTTGTTTTGCCCTTGGTTTGTTTTGTGGTAGTCGCAATATTTGGCTACAGGTCTATAAAATATAAACTATAGATAGGGTACTGTTTTAAAACTAAAAAAAAATTGAGAAATGAAAATAAATAAATATTGGTGTGGGCTCCTGATTCTGGGGATGACCCTGTTGGCATGTAAACCCAAAAAACAGGAGGAGGCACAAAATAACAAGAAGGAAATGAGTTTTAAAAAAGGGAGTTTTGGATATGATAGAGAATTTTTAAAGGAACAGTACAAAGGGACTATTGTTTTGGAAAGCCATGATAAAAAATCGAGTATTATTTTATCTCCAGAACTACAAGGACGTGTTATGACAAGTACCTTAAACGGAGCTGAAGGGATGAGTTTTGGATGGTTGAATTATGATTTAATTAGTTCAAAAGAAACCAAAGAACATTTTAATCCAACCGGGGGGGAAGAACGTTTTTGGTTAGGGCCTGAGGGCGGTCAATTTTCAATTTATTTTTCAAAAGATAAAAGTTTTGAATTTGAAAACTGGTATGTACCTACTGCAATAGATACAGAGGAGTTTAAAGTAATTGGAAAAAATGAAAATAGTGTAGCGTTCCAAAAAAAAATGAATTTGGTAAATTATACTGGAACGAAATTCAATATTGATGTACAACGTGAAGTAACCATATTATCAAAAGAACAAATAAAGGAATCATTACAATTGGAGTCTGATGATTTTTTATCTGTGGCATATGAAACTAAAAATATTGTAAAGAATATTGGAGATAAGGCTTGGGAAAAAGATTCCGGTCTATTATCGATTTGGTTGTTGAGTATGATGACTCCTTCTCCTGAAGTAACCGTTGTAGCACCCATAAAAGTAGGTTCAGAAAGTGAGAAAGGAATCAAGGTTAATGATAATTATTTTGGCAAAGTAGCTGATGATAGATTAAAAAGTACTGATCAAAATGTGTTTTTTAAAGCTGATGGTAAAAGTCGTGGAAAGATTGGGTTCTCACCATTAAGAGCAACTGAATTTATAGGCAGTTATGATGCACAAAATAAGGTGTTGACAATTTTACAAATTCAGGAGCCAAAGGCAGAGGATAAGTATGTCAATTCTGCATGGGAATTACAAGATGATCCTTATTCAGGAGATGCCTTGAATTCATATAATGATGGACCTTTAGAAGATGGATCTCAAATGGGACCCTTTTATGAATTGGAAAGCTCTTCACCTGCCTTGGCATTAGTACCAGGAGAAAGTTATAATCATACGCAGCGTATGTATCATTTTAAAAGTTCAAAAGAGGTATTGAATCAAATCTCAAAACAAATATTAAAGGTCTCAATTGACGAAATTGAAGCTGTATTTTAATTACATATATGTCATGAAAAGAAATTTTACAACCCTCCTATGTGCTGTAATATCTTTAGTAGGATATGCTCAAGGTCAACGAACTATTAAAATTGAACCTGAAGATTCACATAAAGATATTGTTGAAAAAGCAGCAGTAGTAGTTCCTACTGCCAATCAGTATGCCTATAAAAAATTGGAATTTACGTGTTTCGTTCATTTTGGGGTCAACACTTTTACCCGAAAAGAATGGGGTAATGGATTTGAAGATCCTAAAGTTTTTGATCTCCAAAATTTAGATACAGACCAATGGTGTCGTACAGCTAAAGAAGCAGGAATGAAGTTGGTAATGTTTACGGCCAAACATCATGATGGTTTTGTTCTTTGGCAATCACGCTATACAAAACATGGTGTTATGTCCTCACCTTTTAAAGATGGCAAAGGTGATGTATTAAAAGAACTGGCAGCTTCTTGTGAAAAATACGGATTAAAGCTGGGTGTGTATCTATCACCTGCCGATTTGTATCAAATAGAAAACGAAAAAGGTCTATATGGAAATTTAAGTGAGTACACAGATAGGGTTATTCCAAGACCTGTAGAAGGAAGACCTTTTGCGAATAAAACGACATTTAAGTTTAATGTTGATGACTATAATGAATACTTTCTTAATCAGCTTTTTGAATTGTTAACAGAATATGGGCCTATCCATGAAGTGTGGTTTGATGGTGCTCATCCAAAACGTAAAGGTGGTCAGAAATACAATTATTTGGCATGGAAAAAATTAATACAAACTTTAGCCCCCAATGCCGTAATCTTTGGAAAAGAAGACGTACGGTGGTGTGGCAATGAGTCTGGAGCAACGCGTGAAACAGAATGGGATGTTGTTCCTTTTGATCAAGATCCTCATCAAATGAATCTTTTTCCAGATTTGCACGGTGATATTGGGAGCAGGGAAAAATTAGCAAATGCTAAATATTTACATTATTTACCAGGAGAGACAGACACTTCTATAAGGGAAGGGTGGTTTTATAGAAATGAAGACGAACAAAAAGTACGTAGTGCAGATGATGTATTCGATATTTATGAGCGTGCCGTTGGTGGTAATTCTACTTTTCTATTAAATATACCTCCCAATAGAGAAGGGAAGTTTTCTGATGAAGATGTAAGTGTGCTTAAAGAAGTTGGTAAAAGAATTAGGGAAACCTATGATAATGATTTGTTGGTAGGAGCCAAAGGTGAAACTGCTATTCTTGATTCAAATGAAAACACCTATGTTTTAGGAGAATACGGTAAGGGAACTTATGTCATTACTTTACCGCAAGCCATCACATTAAATCGATTTTTGCTGCAAGAAGCTATTCAAACTCATGGACAACGTATAGAGAAACATGTATTGGACGCTTGGGTAAACAATAAATGGCAGCAAGTAGTAGAAAGCACTACAATAGGCTATAAAAGAATTTTGAGGTTTCCTGATGTGACTACCCATAAATTAAGAATAAGAATTTTGGAAGCTCGTTCAAAACCTTCCTTATCGAATGTTTCTGCACATTATTATACTCCACGCCCACCACAGTTGGAAATTAGCCGTAATCTAAATGGACAGGTGTCTATTGCCCCTAAAAAAAGCGATTTCGACTGGAAAACGCATGGTATTGATGTAAATGAAAGTATTTCCAAAAACCTGGTTATTAGATATACTACCGATGGAAAAATACCGAATGACAAATCACCAATGTTTTCCGATCCTTTTTTCTTGAAATCGGGAGTAGTAAAAGCGAAGGCATTTGATAAGGAACAAACAGGTAGTTTGGCAGAAAGAGAGTTTGGGTTGGTTAAAAAGGATTGGAACGTAAAAGGAACACATGAAAATGAAAAAAACAAGCCAGAGAATGCTATAGATGCTGATGTAAAAACCTATTGGAATTCTGGAAGTGGAGCGCCAGAATTAACAATCGATTTAAAAGAAACTAAAACGATTCGAGGTTTTATTTATACGCCACCATTAAATTTTAAAGAAGGTCTTATAGAGAAAGGAATTATAAAAGTAAGTAAAAACGGAACTTCATGGAGAACTGTACAAACCTTTGATTTAGGTAACCTCATTAATGATCCTACAGCACGTAAGGTTCGTTTTGTGAAAAAAGTAAAGGCAAGATATGTTCAAATTGTTTCCAACAGGGGGGCTGGAGGAAGTTCTTCGGCAAGCATTGCTGAAATTGATATTTTAGAATAGAAAGTTATTTTACAATTACATTAGAAGAAATAAAAATGAAACGATTGTATATAGTTTTAGTAGGAAGCATTTTTTTTGGAATGCTATCCTGTGGTTCTAAAAAAGAGAAAGAATATACTTCTCACAAAACCATTTTGGAGCGTGCTGAAATCCCTTACTTGAAAGGCGAAAGTCGTCAGATATTCAATCCAAAACCTTCAGAGGATTTTGACGAAAACAAATGGTTTACCAATGACCATTGTTTTGTAGTAGATAAAGAAGGAATGCTTCATTGGTTTGGAATTAATAATCCGTTTCCTCCCAAAGGAAAGGACTTGTATAGATACCATCCCTATCTAGGGCATTTAACTTCAGATAGTGCCACCGAAAATTGGAAGCGAGAACCATTTGCTATTAATGAAATAAAAGGAACTGAGTATATCGGAGCTCCGTTCGTAATTTGGCATGAAGAAACAAAACGTTGGGCTATGGTGGTAGAGCAATGGCGAGAAAAAAGACAGCTAGAGGTGTATTGGTCTGATGATTTGGTGGATTGGGAAACCAATAAACAAGCTATTTTACCTAACAAATTATGGGTAGGTACCAGGGATCCGCATATAATGAAGGGGAATGATGGAAAGTATTGGATACATGTGGTGGCCACTGGAAATAAAGGTGTAAAGCAAACCCAGGTATTGAGAATTAGAACCAAAGATTTTATCACTTTTGAAGACCCTGAGACCATTCTTGGGATCAATGATAATAACTGGGCAACCCTGATAGAATCGCCATTTCTTGTAGAAAGAAACGGATTGTATTACCTTTTCTTTACCTATGCCCACAGACGTTATGCGGAAACCATTGTAGTGGTTTCTGAGGATCCAGACTATTTTGATTATGAGAATAATACCTTGACCACTTTGTTTGGGCATGCAGCGGAGGTTTTAAGCTATAAAGGGAAAGAGTATATTACTTCTTGCGGGCCTGAAGATGCTCATTATTTAAATGGTCATGGTGTTACTATGGCAGAGTTGGGCTGGTTAAAACAACCGGAAAAGGCTAAGGTATCGAGAAAATCATACAAGAATAATTAAAAATATAAAAAAATAGCGCGATATAGCTAAAAGGATTTAACACATGAATAAGTCAAAATTACTAGTCTTTATATTGGTTTTGGGATTACAAATAGCAGGTGCCCAATCAAATAAACAAAACTTACATAGGACAGGGGAGCAACGGTTAGAGTATATAGGCATGCCCATCGGTGGGATTGCAGCCGGACAGGTATATTTAGGAGGAGATGGCCAATTGTGGTATTGGGATATATTTAATATTGCTAAAATAACGCCTGGAAATGAAGGTGGACATCGTTATTATTTAAATCCATTGGTACAGGAAAATACCTTTGAGAATGGATTTGGGATTACAATCAATAACGACGGATTTGAGTATAAAAGACCCTTAAATAAGTTAGGTTTTTCTGATATAACCTTTCAAGGGGAATATCCTGTAGGAAAGGTAACTTATAAGGATCCACAATTACCGATAACAGTGGAACTAAATGCCTATACGCCATTTATTCCTACAGACGCTGATAACTCCGGACTACCTGTGGTTGTAATGGAATATACGGTAACTAATGAGTCGAAAACCGATCTCGATGTTGCCTTAAGCGGTTGGTTACAAAATACAGCGATCTATTGGAGCGCTCAAAAACAAGTGTTAAAGGGGCAACACCAGAATAGGATAGTAAATACGGGGAAATACACAAGATTGATTTGTGAGAATATCGATGTCGAGTCTGATCAATACCCAGATGCCGGTAATATGAGTTTAACACTCTTAGGAGAAGGTGTTGGAGATGCCGATGCGAGTAAGGACAAAGGGACGGTAATATACGAGGCGTTAAAAGAAAGTACCGAAGCTACCTCGACCATTGGAAAAAAACTAGTAGGTAGTGTGTCTTCTAAGGTACTTCTGAAACCTGGGGAGCAAAAGACATTTACCTTCCATTTAAGTTGGTACTTTCCCAATGTTCATTTATGGGATGGGGGACATCATTGGACCAATAAGGAAGATTTAAGGCATTATTACAGTGGTCAATTTGAAGATGCGGCTGCGGTATCTGAATATTTGATGGAACAGCCAGAACTTATAGAAAACACCAAGATTTGGAATAAAACATGGTACAACTCTAGTTTGCCTAAATGGTTCCTAGATAGAACATTTGTCAATGTAAGTACCTTGGCGACCACTGCTTCTGTTCGGTTCGACGATCTTAAGGATCGGAAAGAAAGCGAGGGTAGGTTTTATACCTATGAAGGAGTTTATTTGGGAGAAGGGACCTGTACCCATGTATTTCATTACGAACAAGCTATGGGACGTGTTTTTCCAGATTTAGCCCAAAATTTAAGGGAACAAGTTGATTTGGGTTTGTCTTTTCAGGAAAACGGAATTATTTCCTATAGGGGCGAGTTTAGTGGCTTAGGACGGCATGATGGTCGTGGTTTTGCCATCGATGGGCATGCAGGAACTGTGATGCGAATTTATAGGGAGCACCTTATGTCTTCTGACAGCGAGTTTTTGAAAAGAAACTGGCAAAAGATTAAAAAATCTATTCAGGTGATGATTAACCAGGATATGGAGAAGACCGGAAAAGCCGATGGTATATTGGAGGGTCCACAATACAATACTTTAGATAGAACCTGGTATGGTAAAATAACTTGGATAAGCGGTTTGTATGCAGCCTCTTTAAAGGCAGGTAAAGAAATGGCTTTAGAGATGGGAGACAAAGCCTTTGCTAAGACATGCGATAAAATAGCTAAAAGGAGTTTTAAAAACATCTCTAATGAGTTGTTCAATGGGGAATATTTTATCCAGCAAAATGATCCCAAGCATCCCGAAGCTCCCAATACCAACGTGGGTTGCCATGTAGATCAATTACTGGGGCAATTCTGGAGTTCGCAACTAGACTTGGGACATATTGTAGATCCGGAAAAAACGAAAAAAGCTTTAGCTTCTATTGTTAAATATAATTTTGTCGACCATTACGGGGATTATCTTAAAAATGCGGACATCCCTGTAAAACGATATTATGCAGATAAGGACGAGGCAGGGGTTATAATGGCGACTTTTCCAAATGGCGGTACCGATATTGCTCCCGGAATCATTGAAAATGAGTGGGAGAAACTGGTTATTGGTTATTTTAGTGAAATATGGACCGGACAGGAACACCAGTTAGCGGCTACCCTAATTTCGGAAGGCTTAGTAGAGGAAGGCTTGAAGGTAGAAAAGGCAATCCACAACCGGTATACTAGTCAAAGAAGAAATCCATATAACGAGATAGAATACGGTAACCATTACACTAGGGCCATGAGTGGGTATGCTCCCTTTATTGCAGCTTCAGGTTTTGTATATCATGGACCTAAGGGGATCGTTGGTTTCGCACCGAAAATTAATCCTGAAAACTTTAAATCAGCCTTTATAACTGCAGAAGGATGGGGTGGATTTAGTCAACAAATATCCGAAACTATTCAGGAAGTACAGTTAGTTCTGAATTATGGAAAATTAAACCTGAACCAAATACAGCTAGAACTTCCTAAAGGGAAAAAGGTTTCCAAACTTCAAATTACATTAAATGGCGATCCTCTTGAAGTGGTTGAATCTAAATTAAAAGATGCCAAATTAAACATTAAAACACCCTCCAAAACCATGGGAAAAGGAGACGTTTTAAAAGCAATTATAACCTTAAAGTAGTAAATCAGTATGATAAATAGATCTAGGATTGTTTTGGCTATTCTTGGCGGAGTAAGCATCTTATTAAACCTGTCTTGTGCTAACACTGAAAAGCTTATTGGAAATAAAAAAGAACCCTTGGCCAAACATATTATTTTGGTAGGGGCCGATGGGTTAGGAGCTTATGCCTTTGATAAAGCAGAGATGCCTAATATAAGAAAAATGATGGAGGGAGGAGCATATTCTTTAAGTGCTAGAGCGGTACTACCTTCTTCAAGTGCTGTGAATTGGGCTTCCATGATTATGGGGTCGGGACCAGAACTTCACGGATTTACAGAATGGGGAAGTAAAACACCTGAGCTGCCCTCTGCCGTACTAGGTGAAAGCGGGCTATATCCTACTATTTTCAGTGTTATAGACCAACAAATGCCCGAGGCTAAAATGGGGGTGTCCTATAGTTGGTCGGGAATAGGGTACCTTTTTGAAAAAGACTTGGTCGATTTAAATAGTAATGGAGAAACGGAAGAAGAAACGATGCAGATGGGGATAGATTTTATCATAAAAGAAAAACCGGCCTTTACCTTTATACATTTAGATGAGCCCGATCATACAGGTCATGCTATTGGCCACGATACGCCCCAATATTACAGTGCTGTAGCTCGTGTAGATAAGCTGGTAGGAAATCTTATAGAGGCCTTGGAAAAGGAGCACTTAATGCAGGAGAGCATCATTATTTTTACGGCAGATCATGGTGGAATAAACACGGGCCATGGGGGAAAAACCTTAGCGGAAACACAGATTCCGTGGATCGTCTATGGGAAGGGAATATTGAATAAAGGAGAACTTAAGAATACAATTGTGACATACGATACGGCGGCTACCATTGCATATCTATTATCGTTAAAAGTCCCAGAATCATGGCGAGGAAAACCGGTAACCGAAATTTTAAACCTTAATTAATAAATCGAAACAAAGTAATATTATGAAAAAAGTTCTTTTAAAAATAACGGGAGCCCTAATGATGGCAGGGGGTACGCTGGTGTTTATAGGATGCAAACAGGATTCTAAAAAAGTCGTGGAACCGGAAGAAGCTACCTTGAAGGTGCAGACGCCAAGAATTTCAGGGGAATGGGAACATATATTTAATCCTAATGATACCCGATCAGAAATAGATACGACTTGGTATACCAATGACCATACCTTTGCTAAAGGACAAGACGGAAAATGGCACGCTTATGGGATTATTGGCCATAAACCCATAAATCCTTGGACCGGGGAGAATAAACTATTTCATATTTCAGCAGATAGTATTTCGCAATTAAAATGGGAGGACCATGATTACGCCCTTAAGGTAAAGCCGGGAGTAGAACGTGTACTTTGGGCACCGCATGTTTTTCATGAAAACGGAAAAAATTATATGTTTTATAATATAGGTAATTTACAGGAAAAAGCACCTTATTATGCTAGTTGGGGGCAGTTGTGTATGGCAGAATCCGATGATATGTTCAATTGGGAAAGACATGAGTTTAATCCCTTGTTCAGTGATCCAGGACATGCAAGAGATTCCTTTGTATTTAAAGACAACGGCTTATATTACTTTTATTATACACGTACTTTTAATGAGGTGGATATTAGGTCTTGTGTAGCTGTGCGAACAAGTCCGGATTTAAAACACTGGAGTGGCCCAAAAATTGTGCATACCCAGCCTTATTTAGCCGATTGGGCAGGAGATGCCGAGAGTCCGTTTATAGTTAAAAAAGGTGGATTATACTACCTGTTTGTGTGCCGCGCACTGACCGATTATAATGAAACTCATGTGTATTGGTCCAAAGATCCCTTAGATTTCCCTATAGAAAATTTTGTGACATCTCTGCCATTGCATGCTCCTGAGGTTGTTAAGGTAAGTGAAGACGAATGGTACATTTCTAATACAGGTTGGGATAAAGAAGGACTGTATTTAGCTACCTTAGAATGGGAATAAAATATAGAGTTGTTCTAAGAGGTTAATGTTTGTTTTCCTTTTTACTACCTAATGGTATATAAACTTGAAACCCCGTTATAGGTACGATATAACGGGGTTTTTAGTATTATTTGGGAATATTTTGTCTAAAACGCCTTTAAACATCCGGCAGACCATGGAGCTTAATTTCAGGGTATTTGATAAAGCCAAAGGGTGAACCCTTTTGTTGGTTTTCTTAGTGGTAATTGATCAAGTTTATATTTCAGTCAGACAGTACTTGTTTAAAAATTTAAGATTTATTTAAGAATACTTTAAATTGTATTGAAATTTATATATATTAGCTAAATCGAATTAGTTTTAAAATGGAAAGGTAGATTGTTAAGGCAATCATATATTTTTTAGAAACATGCTAAATCGAATTAGCTATTTGTGCTGGAAAAAATTACAGATGTATTAGAAATGAATAAGAGTATAGAAATTACTAATCGATAAACCACTATGATATGAAGTAGCGTAACTAAAAAAGATCAATCGACAAACTTAACCAGTTTGTGAAAACAAAAGACTATCAACCAATAATCAAATTTTAATTATGATGAAAAAACCTTGCTTAAATGAGAGTTTACTTTTCATATGTAATAAAGCAATTAAAAAATCGGCTTATCTGGCCTTAATTGCATCCATGTGCAGTGTAAACGCACATGCAGAAAACAAACTAATTACCGGGAAACCGATAGTACTTAAGACGTATAGTCTTGATAACAATGTTCAGACCGGAACAGTTAAAGGAAAAATTACCGATCAAAACGGTTTGCCGTTATCAGGGGCTAATGTTGTAGTATCTGGCACCAAGATAGGGGTAGTGGCCGATTTTGACGGGAACTATACTATTAAAGCCAATAGGGGCGATGTTTTGGAGTTTTCTTATTTGGGGATGAAGAAGAAATCTATCACCGTTGGAGAATCAAATACCATCAATATAGTTCTTGAAGAGGACAGCAATGCTTTGGAAGAGGTAGTAGTGGTGGGGTATGGTACAAAATCTAAGGCAACATTGGCGGGAGCCGTTGAAGTAGTCACTGCAGAGGTATTGGAGTCCAAGGCAGCTCCTAATACCTTGTCGGCTATTCAAGGGGTAATCCCGGGAGTTACCATTACCAGATCTAGTGGTCAGCCCGGAAGATCGGGTTTTAATATTAATGTAAGAGGATTGTCTTCGGTAAACGGAGGAAATTCACCCTTAATATTGATAGATGGTAACCCCAGTGAAGATTTAGATATTCTTAACCCTCACGATATCGAAAATATCTCGGTCCTTAAAGATGCCGCCGCCGCCATTTATGGTTCTAGAGCTGCAGGTGGAGTTGTATTGATAACTACAAAATCGGGAAGAAAAGGGAAGCAAATCGTAAAGTTTTCGGCAAATACTGCTTTTTCAGAACCGTTAAACAAAGTGCAATATCCAAACTTATTGCAATATGCTCAAATGAACCAGGAGGCCGATATTGCTAACGGTACAGCTCCTTTTTGGGATGATGCTAGGATTCAAAAAATTGTTGACGGTGCTCCGCCGGAAAGATTTGAGGGGTTTCCGGAGTTCCAATTCTATGAAGGTGTTGATATGTTCGAGGAATTATACGGAACCGGTTTTAGACAGGACTACAACTTAAGTGTTAGTGGTGGTTCCGAGAAAAACAACTACTATTTTTCCTTAGGGTATAATAAGGATGATGGAATGATCGATCAGGCTCCTGATCAGGCCGAAAGATTTAATATCAGAATGAATTATGATTACCACCTTTTAGATAATCTAAACTTAAATGCAAGATTGAGTTATGATAGGTTAAAAACTAAAGAGATCTATAATCTTGGGCGTTCGATAAGTGGATTATCGAATTATCCGCTTTTCTTTCCCGTAAAGACCCCCGAAGGAAATTGGTTTAGCCAATGGGGTTATGCCAACCCAATTGCTTTGGCAAGAGCAGGGGATCCACGTGAGAGATGGACCAATAGAGTTTCTCCGAACTTAAAATTGGATTGGGATATTTTTGAAGACCTTACTTTGACTGGTCAGGCAGGTTTAACGTTTGAATCCTATGACTCTAGGTTGATTAAAAAGCAAATCCCTTATTATTTCTGGGACGATAAATTTGCTTATTACGAGTACCAAACCGATCCTAGCAACGCCAATTACGCTTTTACTAAAACGAATCAAAGGAATTATTCGGTTTATTTACAGTACGACCATATTTTTAATGAAGTTCATAATGTGAGTGCTATGGCAGGTGCCGTACATGAAGAATATGATTATGACTGGTTCAGCGCTTATAGGGATGATTTTATTTCCGATAAATTATTTACACTCAATTTAGGAAGTACGGATAATATGTCGAACTCTGGAGGAGGAAACCACTATGCCTTGCAATCGCTTATTTCCCGTATCGGTTATACTTACAAAAGTAAATATATTTTTGAAGCGAACCTTAGATATGATGGTTCTTCAAAATTTGCCGAAGCACAACGTTGGAAGTTGTTTAAAGGGGCTTCTGTAGCATGGCGACTTTCAGAGGAGGATTTTATTAAACAAGCAGGCTGGTTCGATAATTTAAAACTTCGGGCATCTTATGGTGAATTAGGGAATCAGGCAGGTATTGGTCTGTATGATTATGTACAAAATATTAATATTGGGGGGCAATATCCCTTTGGAGATGTCCAGAAAGCACAATCTGCCACCCTGGCCGGAATGGTATCCAATTCTAGAACCTGGGAAACATTGCTTTCAAGAAATTTAGGGTTAGACATGTCGGTTCTAGATAGTAGGTTAGATCTTTCCTTTGATTATTATTACAAGACCAATAAAAACATGTTGCTTGGGGTAACATTGCCCTCTGTTTTGGGTGCTTCACCTCCAGCAGGGAACAATGGCGAGTTAGATTCTTGGGGCTGGGAGTTGAGCGCCGGTTGGAAAGATAATATCAAAGACTTCAATTATGGTGCAAGATTGGTGTTGAGTAACAACGATAATAAGGTGGTGAATCTTGGTGGTTACGACAATTATGGAGTAGGATTTAATGGTGTTAGAGAAGGCTATAGAACCAACCTGTACTATGGCTATGAATTTGATGGTATTATACAGGACCAGGCAACTTTGGATGCCTATAAAACATTAGGGGGAGTTCCTGGTAATATAGGTATTGGGGACGCAATGTACAAAGATGTTGATGGCAATGGAAGAATAGACGCGTATAGCGATGAACGAGAAAATGGAGACTTGGTAATTCTAGGGACTTCTGATCCACAGTATAGTTTTGGGATCAATTTAAATGCCGATTTCAAAGGCTTTGATTTAAGCGCTTTCTTTCAAGGGGTTGGTAAACGTTCGGTATTTAGGGAAGGAACAGCAAGAGTCCCTTTTCATCAACCATGGTATCACCCAACCGCATTATATTACAATAATACGTGGGCTCCAGACCGGACCGACGCCAAATATCCAAGACTATCCCATAGCAATATCAGATATTGGAATTACGAGCATTCTTCCAATAATGAGGAAAATGCGGCCTATATAAGATTAAAGAATATTCAATTAGGATATAGCTTACCTCAATCCTTGGTCGACCTAATGTCCTTTACTAAAGTTCGAGTATATTTTAGTGGGAACGATTTGTGGGATTACCACACTATGGGTGGCGGATATGATCCAGAGGATAATTCCTATGGGACGAACTATGCCTTTGCAAAAACGGTTTCATTTGGTATTGATATAACGTTTTAAAATTTAAAAAGATGAAGATAAAATATATACTAGTAATTCTAAGCTTGGCGATGGGACTGGCCTCCTGTACTAAAGAATTGGATTTATATCCTAAGGATCAAGTTTCTGATGGTTCTTTTTGGAATAGTCCAAAAGATTTTGAATTGGCTGCCAATGCATTTTATGGGACTTTTCCCAGTCACTTCTCACATAATGATAATAATGCAGAAACAACCTTTGGTTCTGGTCCCGATGCCGTCAGTAACGGTACCTATGTAGCACCTGATAATTCAGGACATTGGGATAATTCTTATGCTAGAATTCGAGGGATTAATTATTTGTTGTTAAAGAGTGAAACTTATGAAAACCCCGAAGAAATTAAAACCTATGTAGGGGAAGCATATTTCTTTAGAGCGTGGCAGTATGCTGGCTTATTGACCGAGTTTGGTGGTGTTCCAGTTATTACCAAGGTACTAGAGGTAGATAGTGAAGAGCTAAACGCGCCTCGTAATTCGCGAGAAGAGGTAGCCGACTTAATAATACAAGATCTGCAAAAAGCTATAGAAATGTTGCCGAATGCCAGTGATATAGCTAGTAGGGATTTAGGGCGTATTTCTAAAGGAGCTGCACAGGCCTTTTTAAGTAGAATAGCCTTGTTTGAAGGTACTTGGGCAAAATATCATAATGGCGCACAGGCAAATGAGCGATTAACAATTGCTGTAGAAGCTGCGAAAGCCGTCATGGATAGTGGTGAGTATGGACTTTTTGACGACTTTGGAACTGAAGATAGTTATAGAAAACTGTTTGTTGAAGCTGGAGAAGATAGTAAAGAGGTAATTCTTTCTAGAAGGTATGTGAAAGATATTAACGGAACCCATAATCACACGCGTTGGTTAGAACAAAACATCATGAATCCGACCAGAAGCCTAGTCGACGATTATTTATGTACAGATGGTTTGCCAATTAGTGATTCTCCATTGTTTCAGGGCTACGATACCATGACTTCGGAATTTGAGGACAGAGACCCAAGAATGGCGCAGACTGTTTTTAAAGTAGGAACAGAATACGCTTTTTATGACGGTACAAAGATTTTTGAAAAACCTTCTTTGGTAAGCCCTGTGACCCGTACCGGGTACAGTGTGTACAAATACTTGGCAGAATCTGTTGAGTCTTGGAGCGGAAATAGTGTGTACGATAATATTTTGATTCGTTATGGAGAAGTATTATTGAACTATGCTGAAGCTAAATATGAACTCGAAGGTTCGATCTCCGATGCTGACTTAGATTTGTCTATCAATTTATTGAGAGATAGAGTAGGAATGTTGCATCTTACAAACGCTTTTGTTTCGTTAAACGGTTTGGATATGAAAAACGAAATCCGTAGAGAACGAAAAATAGAACTGGCTTGTGAAGGCTTCCGTTTTAACGATTTAATGCGTTGGAAAACGGCCGAAGTAGAAATGCCAAAAGCTATAAAAGGAATTAAATTTGTAGGGACCGAATACGAAACAGTATTTCCTGATCTATCCCCAGGAGTCCATTTTCAAGTAGATGGCGAAGGTTTTATTGTGGCCGAACCAGCAGCAAATCGATCCTTTGATGCAACGAAACATTATTTAAGACCTCTGCCTAAAAAACAGATTAATCTTAATCCTAGTCTAGAACAAAATCCAAATTGGTAATAGGATGTTTATAGAATTTTTACATGTTGAGTTAGTTTCATGTTGAGTAAAAATTATGTTTAGTTGGCATAATTTTTAAGGGGGCCTGCGGGCTCCCTTTTTTTATAGTAGAAAACCGGACTATTAATGTTTTATGAACACCACAGTTAAGGCTATTTTTAATTTAAGAGATGTTTAGTCTCCTCTCATATAATTGCAATCAAGACATTAGTTTACCATGGTTTTCATAGAAAGTTATTAAGGCATAGATAGTAATTTTGGTCTATGGGAATTTGTTTGTCAAATATTGATAGTGTTAGTTGTAATGTTAAAATTATGATTTGAATTTAAAATTCAGAATATTTTTTGTTAATTAGCTAATTCGATTTAGCAAATGTTTGTTAAATGGAATTGATAGGGTGTCTCTAAGTTGCAGGAAGTACTTGTAGCATAATAAACATACCTTAATAGTATTTTTGAAGATAAGCGGAAAAAAAATAGATATGAGAAAAATTATCGTCACGAAATTGTTTGTGCTAATATGTTGTTCAATGATTGCGCAAGATATTAATTCCAAACCTGAAGTTACCATAGCGTCTCTATTAGACGAAATGGTAGATAAGGATGAATTGGCAAAACTTCCCCAATATGCCTACAAAACGCTGCAAGCAAGTAGTTATTCACGTAAGTCGGTGTCAGAAAATAAAGAGGGTTGGTTTGATAATGCAGATGCTAGTCAGTTTATTCGTGAAGAGGTTAATGAAGGTCGCAAGGAGTATGTTTTAATGGAAGTGGAGGGGCCAGGAGCTATTGTGAGGTTTTGGAGTACTTGGCATGCCCAAAAGTTCTCTATGGGTACCCTTAGAATATATTTTGATAATTCTTTAACGCCTCAGATCGAAGGGAGAATAGATGAAATTATCTCTTCAAATAAAAATGTGGGAGCCGCGCTGTCTCAAAAAGTAGCTTCCTTTCAGGAGAACGGAGGGTGGTTTGAAGGGCATAACCTGTATTTCCCCTTACCTTATGCTAAGCATTGTAAAGTAACCTACCAGAAGGCCGATGAAACGGTAGACGATGTATTATATTATCAAATTAACTATAGGCAGTATTCATCAGAGGTATCGGTGCAGACCTACGAAAAAGGAGATTGGAAAAATAGAGAATTGCA
Source organism: Arenibacter sp. 6A1 (assembly GCF_012272855.1). Classification (GTDB taxonomy): domain Bacteria; phylum Bacteroidota; class Bacteroidia; order Flavobacteriales; family Flavobacteriaceae; genus Arenibacter. The sequence continues at coordinate 135,382 of NZ_JAAXCQ010000013.1, forward strand.
GCGGAACATTAGGGCTGCATCTAAAAAACTGGCCCAATATAACCCCACCATCAGCAAAGGAAAGAAAAACTTTTTATACGGTGTAGTCAAAGCAGGCGATTCGATATCAACCCAAGTACAAGGAAACAGGGCTATAAGGAAGATAGCTGTAAAAATAAATGCTGCTCACATGGAGCAAGCCTTGCGATCTACGGTGATAGCTATGGAATTTGATGGTAAAAAAACAGTTTGGGCGCCCATAGGAGATTTCTTTGGGACAGGCTATAAACTATCACCACATAGGACATGGATGAGCGAATTGAACAAGGATGGGGAAATGCGGTTGAATTTTCCGATGCCGTTTCAAAACACAGCTAAAATTACGATACATAATTTTGGGAAAGAAGATGTTGAATTGGAAAATATAGAATTTGTTCATGCACCATGGGAATGGGATTCAAGGAGCTTGTATTTTCATGCTAATTGGCGCAATTACCCAAATATAAGTACCTCGGAAAAAAAAGATATCAATTATATTGAAATTAAGGGAAAGGGTAAATATGTAGGTGATGCCTTGGCTCTTTTTAACAATAGTTATGAATGGTGGGGAGAAGGTGACGAAAAGATCTATGTAGATGGGGAAACCTTCCCGTCGCATTTTGGTACTGGGACGGAAGATTATTACGGCTATGCTTGGTGTAGTGTAGTCGATTTTGAGACTCCTTTCATAGCACAGCCCATTGGCGAAGGAAATAGAAGTCCAGGCCTAACGGTTAATAGTCGCTGGAGGTCCTTAGATGCTATTCCGTTTGACAAATCCTTAAATTTTGATATGGAAATTTGGCACTGGGCCTCTACAGAAATGGATTATGCCGCCACTACCTATTGGTACGGTACGAAAAATTCTGAGGCCTTTTTCAAGGAATCTAAGGAAGCAGTACAATTCCCGTTAAAATTTGCCGACCGGTTTGAAGCAGAAGGTTTTGATATTGAGCAAGTAAAGGGAGGGGAAGTAATTACGCAAGCCTTTCTCTCCTATGACTGGAGTGCTCGAAATCATTTGTTTTGGAAAGATATTAAAAAGAATGATTCCCTTAATTTGACGTTTTATTCAGAAAAAGAGCGAAAGGGGGAATTGGTAATGGTATTTACCAACGCACCAGATTATGTGGTCGTTGATGTATCGCTGAACGGCAAAATAATTTTTAAAGACTTGGACTTGTTCGGAGAGAAGGTTTCATTACAAAAGTACTTGGCAGAAAATGAGGTAATACAAAAAGGAGAAAACTCTCTTATGCTTAAAGTAAAAGGAGGGAAAAGGAAAGGTGTTAAAGTAGATAAATTAGGTTTTGATTTTTTACAAGTGAATTAAGATGAAAAATAAAATGAAAAGAATAATAGTAGCTTTTTTTGGTGTGTTGTTTCTTCTTGTTAATAATATGCAAGCTCAAAAGAATAAAACTGTGAGTGTAAAGTCGCTTCTCAAGGAAATGACCGATAGGGAAAAACTAACACGTTTTCCAGAGCCTTCTTATCTAACGAAACATGTGAGTAGTTATGATAGGTCTAGTACTTCTCCAACAGAGAAAAATTGGTTTCATAATTGGGATATGAATCAATGGGAGGCTATTGAGCAAACTAATAACGGCAAGGAATATGTCTTAATGGATGAAAAATCGCCAGGTGCTATTACGCGCTTCTGGATGACTGGAGCAGGTGAAAATAGGGGTCAAGGTATCCTGCGTATTTATATCGATGGGAGTAAAATTCCAGTGGTAAGTCAGACCATAAGAAGTTTTGTAGGAGAAAATAAAGAGGTAGGATTTCCGTTGAGTAGTTCTGTGTCGCCAGAAACCATTGCAGACGAAAGAGGGCACAATTTATACTTGCCAATCCCATATGCGAAATCTTGTAAAATAACCTATCAGTCAGATTTGATCAAGGATGGAAATCCTTGGGAAACTAAAAGTGAAATTTTATATTATAATATCGATTTCAGAGAATATTCTGAAGGAATAAAAATTGAAAGTTTTACTAAAAATTCAATAATTAAAAACATCCCAATTATTCAGGCAACTAATCAAATGTTGTTAGAGGGAAAATTTAGGCAAGATAAAAAGGAGAAAGAGCTTGTTGATTTTCAAATAAAATTAGCACCAGGTGAAGAAGTGGTAATTGCAAAAAAAGAGGTAGGAGCAGCGATACAGCAATTAAATATGCGAGTACAGGAAGACAACCCTACCCAGTCCTTGAGGTCTATTATCATAAAGTGTACTTTTGATAATCAGCAAACTGTTTGGGCTCCAATTGGAGATTTTTTTGGGGCCGGTTATAGGATAGATGCCTATGAAACAAGATTTAATAAAGTAAGTGTAGACGGTGATCTAACCTCTAAATGGATGATGCCTTTCAAGAAATCTGCTAAGATTTCTTTAGAGAATGTTGGAGAAACTTCTGTCGGTATTAATGGGGCCGTAAGCTTTACTAAGTATCATTGGGATCAAAGATCCATGCATTTTTATACCTCATGGCATCAATACACAAAAGCAGATACAGGAAGTCCTAAAGGCATGTTAGGAGGTAAGGGGGTGAAAGATGTAAATTACGTAACACTTAAAGGAAAAGGAGTGTATGTGGGAGATGTGCTAACATTGTTCAACGATAATTTGCCTCCTGGTAAAACTACCTGGTCAAAAGAAGATGGTAGCTTTAATGTCTGTTGGTGGGGTGAAGGAGATGAGAAAATATACATTGACGGAGAGGAGTTTCCCTCTCATTTTGGGACAGGTACGGAAGATTATTACAACTATGCTTGGTGTAAACCCGAAACATTCGCACATCCTTTTATGGCACAACCTTCCGGAGAAGGAAACTTGACGCCGGGCTATACAGTAAATACCAGATTAAGATCATTGGATGTCTTGCCGTTTAATACGAGTTTAAGGTTCGATATGGAATTATGGCATTGGAATAAAGCATCGGTGAATTATGCGCCCACAACTTTTTATTATATGATGCCCGGTGGAGAATCGAATATAGCTCCAGATTATGCCGGGGTTCGTGAACCAGTGCTTTTGGATTTTGAAAAGTTGTATCCTATTAAAGAATAAGAAACAATATAATTAACCAGTAATTTATGGGTTAAACCTAAATCTAATTAAGTAAAAAATAATAGAAATATTTTGAATAAAATAATAGCCATCATTTGTGGGTTTGTGATGATCATTTCATGTCAATCTAACCTTAATGTATATAAGGAAGTTGTGAACTTTGAAAGCATCTCGAGCCCTAAATCTGATTGGGAAGCCATCATGTTCAGTAGTTTCGACCGCCATGGTGGTAACGATGATGGTTTTGCTGGAACCTATTCTAAACTTCGTCTTGAAGACGGAAATAGTGTGTTGGCAGAAACTACTGGGGCCGGATATCTGAGTAGAATATGGTTTACGCATTCCGAACACAAAAAAGATGGACTTCTTGAGTTAAAAGGGGAGCATATTAAAATATATATAGATGATAAAACCACCCCGGTCATTGATATGCCACTAGAACAAATTTTTGAAGGAACAACACCAGGATTCCCTTTAGGGCTCGTTGGAAAAGGTCTGGGAGGTTGGTATTGTTATGTGCCTATACCATTTTCTAACTATTGTAGGGTAGAGGTAGAAGGTGATGGGGTGAAATTTTACCAAGTTAATTTTCAGAAATATAAAGGAGATAAAACTGTTGAAAGTTTTACGGATAGAAATGATAAGAAAACAAATCAACTCCTTGAAAAACTAGGGAAGAACTTGTTAGGAGGAGTTGAGGAGCAAGACGAATTTACAAATGAAATCTCGATGAATATCCCTGCTCAAGGAAAGGAGTTTTTGGAAATTAATAAAAACATGGGGCAAATAAACCAATTAAGTATTGAAATAGCACCTGATAATTTGGAAAGCTTGTTAAAAAGTCAACTAAAAATATATTGGGACGATAAAAAACAGCCAGCTATTGATGTTCCACTAAATATGTTTTTTGCCGTTCCGAATGAAAAAAACTTGTATCATTCATTTTATGCCGGATATAGGGAAGGGAAATTGTTTAATAAATTGCCTATGCCTTTTTTTAAAAAAGCAAGAATTGAAATTGAAGCTGCTGATAAAGATTTAAAACTGAAAGTTAGCTGTTCCATCGGGAAACAAACAAATGAAACAGAGCACTACTTAACCACTTTTTACAATGAAGAGTTACCAACAAAAGATCAGGGTAATCCATATGTATGGCTCCATACAAATGGAGAAGGTCATTATGTAGGAACTTTTTTAATGACGGAAGCCAAAACTCACGGAGAGGAATACTTACCTGTTTGGTTAGAGGGTGATGAGGTTTTTGTATGTGATGGGGAAATGAGGATTCATGGCACAGGAACAGAGGATTACTTTAACTGTGGTTGGTATGGTGTTCAAGGCCGCCTGAATAAATCAGGAAGTTTCCCGCTGCACGGATTTCCCGAATATGAAATGGACAGCATAGGAAAAGCTTCAGCATATCGTTGGCATTTGTTAGATCCAATTCCATTTAAGGATTCTATTAATGTTACAGTAGAACACGGTACCAACAATACGATCGAAGGGAACTATAGAAGTGTGGCTTTTTATTATTTAAAGCATAAGAAATAATAATTTCAAAAAAATGGATTGGTTTAATGTTACTTTCTTCTTACAGCCAAGGCAGTATGTAATCAGTGGTTTTAATCAAAAGGAAACAATGGGCATAGAAAGTGTTGTAGCTATGCTTTCTGAGCTTAAGATGAAAAATCAGGTTTTTAGGAAAGTAGGTATATAGAAATAGAAAAGAAATAGTGCATGAAAGCTTTTGCTTAAAGGTACTAATAAAGCTACCCCCAATGAGGCGAAACTGGGTGTGTATTATTTGATAGGCAATGAACTATAGGGTGTAAATAACAATAAAATGAATAAACTAATTCTTGCAGTACTAAGTGTCTTTTTTTTGGTTTTTTCTGGATGTGTAAAAGAAAACGATATTGAGGATTTCAATATTATTCCAAAACCACAGGAATTAAAGGCCGGAACAGGAGGCTTTGAACTAAATGAAAATACAAGCTTGTTTATTGGTGGATTTAATGAGCTGGAAAAACATTTCATAGAAGAAATTAAGAAGGAAACCGGTTTTCAGTTGAAACTAGTTGATAAAGAGCAAAATAATTGTATTCAAATTCAGTCTGTAGAAAATCTTTCAGAAGAAGAATACCAATTAATAGTTGCAAAAAAAGGAATAATAATAAGATCAAGTTCACCAGCAGGTGCTTATTATGCATTGCAAACTGTCAAACAACTTATTTCTTTGAAATCTAAAAAAAATAATAAATATGTAATTCCAGCAGTTAAAATTTCAGACAAACCTGCTTTTGCATGGCGAGGATATATGCTTGATGAATCGCGTCATTTCTTCGGGAAAGACAAAATAAAAGAAGCGCTCGATTTTATGGCGGAGTTAAAGCTTAACCGATTTCACTGGCACCTAACTGATGACCAAGGCTGGCGAATAGAAATAAAAAAATATCCAAAGCTCACTGAAATTGGGGCCTGGCGTGTTGATTATACAAATAGGGATGAGACTTTAAATGACTGGTGGGGTAGACCTGTTCAGAAAGAAGGAGAGAAAGCCACTTATGGAGGATATTATACACAGGAAGACATTAGGGAAATCATTGCTTATGCCAAGGAACGGTACATCGAAATCTTACCGGAGATTGATGTGCCAGGCCATTCACTTGAAATATTGGCTGCCTACCCGGAATTAGCCTGTGAACCCGATCGTAAATATTATGTTGGGACTGGAGGTGTTTTAAAGGACAATGCGCTTTGCGCATCCAACCCTTATACGTATGAATTTTTGGAAGATATTTTAGGCGAAGTGATGGATTTGTTCCCCTTAAATTATATGCACATTGGTGGAGATGAATGTAATAAAAGTGGCTGGAAAAACCATCAACAGTGTCAAGCTTTTATAAAAGAAAAAGGTTTGAAGGAAGAACAAGAACTGCAAAGCTTTTTTATTAAACAGGTGGAGAAAATGGTAAATGCCAAAGGAAAAAATATGATCGGCTGGAATGAAATACTAGAAGGTGGCTTGGCTCCGAATGCCACGGTAATGTCCTGGCAAGGAGAAGAAGGAGGTATTATAGCAGCCAAAGCAGGGCACAATGTTATTATGACTCCGATGGAATATAATTACTTGGATTTAAAGCAAGGGCAGTCCGAATCAGAACCGAACTTGGGGTATTCGGAAGCCTTGTTATCAACGTGCTATAATTATAAAGTGGTTCCAGAAGGGCTAACTCAAGATGAGGCCCAAAGAATAATGGGGATTCAAGGAAATCTCTGGACTGAATCTATCTCAGATTGGGGGAAAGTTACCTATATGACCTTTCCACGATTATTTGCAGTAGCAGAGAATGGCTGGTCTCCAGAGAGCAATCAAAATTTTGATGACTTTATTAATCGATTGAAACCCCAACTAAAAAGGCTGGATGCTAAAGGTATTCGTTACGCCAAGAGTGTTTTTAATCCTTGGATTTATCAAAAAGGAAATGGTAACTCCATCGAGATAACTCTTGATTCGGAACTTAATTCACCCGAAATAAGGTATACGCTTGATGGTTCCGAGCCAACAGAAAAAAGTAGGCTATATGGGGCGCCTTTTACTTTGAAGGAGACAAAAACGATAAAATCTGCTATTTTTAAGAACGGGGAACGGCTGGGAGATGTAATTGAAAATACGTTCCCCATCCATAAGGCTGCGGGTGCAAAAGTTGTTTATAATCATCCATTTTCGAAGTACGATGAAGCCGCAAAAGAACAAGCACTCACCGATCTTAATTATGGACAAGTTGAAGTGGACGGAGACAATAACTGGCAAGGGTTTTATGATGATTTTGATATTACAATAGAATTAGATCATCCAACAGATATAGAAGAAGTAGTAGTTAATAGCTTACGTTTAACCATATTTGGAATTTATCCTCCGTTGCAATTAGAGGTTTTTGGCTCAACCGATGGTAAAGTGTTTAGAAAAATAGGAGAAACAGACCAATATGATATAGCCTTAGTGCAAGGAAGAAATAGAATTGTTAGTAAAATTCCATGTGCTGCTACTGGGTTAACCAAAATCCAGGTGAAGGCTAAATTGTTAAACCAAATACCTAAGGGGCACCATAAGGCAGGAGATAAGGCATATTTAAAGATTGACGAGGTATTAGTTTTATAAACAAATTTCAATGATAATTATTAAATTAAGGCTGCAAGTTACAGATGAAGGTTGGCTTCCACACTCAGGTGGATGGTTAAGCGCTTTAAGTCAATTAAAAAAATAGTTGTAATAACATCATTTTTATTTGCTGAAAAAAGATAAAGCCTAGTCTTATTTAGGGTGAAAAATCGACAGGAATTTTGTTATATATAAATTAATCGATTTATCTTGGTCAGCTAAATCGATTAATCTAATAAAAGTACGTTGATTACAAGTGCTAGTCGGGGTTTTAAAGATTATTATAAACTAAATATAGGAATATGAAATTTAATGGCTTAAACATGTCTCTGGGGAATCTTAGTTATTTGTCCGATGCGGAGTCGAGATCAATTACCGCTGAAAACCCCACAGGGGAACCTGGAAAAGGAGGAATGGCTATTAAGGGATTTGCCGAACTTCAAGCTAGTGAACTAGGACAAGGTTGGAAAGTAAATCCGGCAATAACAATTGCCCCAAAAGAAACAGTTGTCATAGCAGATATAGAAGAGATGGGAAGTATCCAAAGTATTTGGATGACTGGTCTTATATCCAGAGATTTGATTATTAGAATCTATTGGGATAACCAAGAGCATCCTTCCGTAGAAGTGCCATTTCCAGATTTTTTTGCGAGTGGTTATGTAGACAATACGGATGTGTTGTTGGGGGGTGAATTTGATCCATTGGTTTCAATTCCTGTAACCGTGAACCCATCGAACGCATTTAACTGTTTTTGGTCAATGCCTTTTAAAGAACGTTGTTACTTCACCATCGAAAATAGAAGTGATATTGAAAGGGTTCTATATTATCAGATCAATTACCAATTGACCCAAATTCCGGAAAATTGTGCGTATTTCCACGCTTCTTTTCGCCGGTCAAATCCAGTGCCATTTAAGGAAGTACATACGATCATAGATAATATTGAAGGTGAAGGACACTTCGTAGGAACGGCCATGTCCGTGGGGCTCAATGGAGCAGGAGGCTGGTGGGGTGAGGGGGAAGTGAAATTCTATATCGATGAAGATAAAGAATTCCCTACCATTTGTGGAACAGGCCTAGAGGATTATTTCTTGGGAGCCTTTAATTGGGAAACCAACAAAGGGTATACCACCTACAATTCGCCTTATGGTGGATTTCATAAATATGAGGCACCAGATGGTTTGTACAAAATTCAACCTCGGTTTTCATTGTATAGATGGCATATAATGGATCCTATTCGCTTTAAAAACAATCTCAAAGTCACCGTGCAGGATCTGGGATGGAAAAAATTCAATGAAAAAAGTTTCGACAATATTGACCAACGACGTTACCTGAGCCGGCAAGATGATATAGCTACAGTGGCGTTTTGGTATCAAACCTTACCAAGCAGTCCGTTAAGTCCTTTGCCTAATCCAGAAGGCTTGTTAAACCAATAAGTATGAGAAAACAAATTCTTTTAAACAGAAATGAAGGTGGTCAAAAGAATACTTCCAGTGCAAAACAAGTAGGGCTCCTTGAGAAAATCGGATATGGCCTAGGAGATACTGCAGGTAATTTTGTTTATCAATCGGTATTATTGCTTCTTGGTTTTTTCTATACCGAGGTCTATGGATTGGACACCGCCACGGTAGCGTCTATATTTTTGGTGGTTAGAATTGTAGATGCCATAACAGACCCGTTGATGGGGGCTTTGGTTGACAGGACTAACACCAAATGGGGAAAGTATCGTCCATATCTCATTATCCTATGTGTGCCCTATGCAATTGCTAGTGTACTGGTGTTTACGGTGCCAGATTTTGGGCCCGAAGGGAAGGTGATCTATGCTTATACTACCTACATAACCCTTATGCTTTTATTTACGGCCATCAACATTCCTTATGGCTCCATGACCGGGGTTATGACAAGTGACCCTAAAGAAAGAGCTTCAATTAACGCTACCCGGTTTATGTTTGCCACTGGGGGAGGATTAATAGTGACCTCACTGGTGTTGCCAATGACAAAATTATGGGAAAATCCAGCTATCGGTTATAGGAATGCCATGATATTGATGGCCATTCTTTCGGTGGTGCTGTTTGTGATCTGTTTTGTTACTACCAAGGAAAGGGTAAAAGGGGTTGAGGTAAAAGAGAGAAAAAGCAGTGTACTTAAAGACTTATTATTTGTAGTAAAAAATGACCAGTACCGGCTTGTAGCCCTTGCCACACTTCTAATGGTTACTGCCCAAACCGTGAAAAACACAACCCAACTCTATTATATAACCATATATGTTGAAGATGCAGTAAAATACTCGGCAATGTTTTTATCGGTTTGGATGATTGGCGGTATGTTGGGGGCACAATTAGCGTCAATGCTTCTTAAATATATGGATAAGAAAAAAGCTTATGAACTATTACTCTATATATGTGCCGTTGCTTCTGCGGCTTCTTGGTTTATAGGGGATAGTAACATCGTGATGATTATGCTACTCCAATTTTTTGTTGGGTTTTTTAACCAGATGATAGCACCGATATGGTTTACGTTTACTGCAGATTCCGTGGACTATGGGGAATTAAAATTTAAACGACGGATTGATGGTTTAACCCTTTCCTTTACCTTGTTTTCCTTAAAATTAGGCCTGTCAATTGGTGGTGCTATTGCTTTGACCATAATGGGGTATTACGGCTACAAGAGCGGAGGTATCGCACAGTCTAACGAAGCAATTCAGGGAATTTTATTGGTGTTTTCAATTGTACCTGCAGTAATTTTTATTATGACAGCCTTAATAGTGAGATTGTTTAAACTCAATAGTAAAACTATAAAAGAAAATGCCCTTAAACTTGAGATTCTGAGAGCTCAATAAAACCCATTTGAATCTAGCGTATTAAAATTTAAAATAAATGAAAATGTATCTTAAAAAATCGAATGTAATAGTACTGTTGTTGTTATGTTCCCTAAGTGTTTTTGCTCAGGAAACTAATTTTTATGTCTCACCATCGGGCAGCGATAGGGGGGATGGGTCCAAAGAGTATCCTTGGAAAACCTTGGAACACGCCAGGGATCAGATGAGAAATATAGAAGATTATGTCATTATAAACCTTCAAGACGGTATTTATAGGCTAAACAAATCTTTGGAACTTCATTCTGATGATTCTAATATGTTATTTAGGGCAGTAGATGGTGCTCGTCCAATTATCAGTGGGGGTGTCAGAATAAGTGGCTGGAAGGATCTGGATAATGACGGGATATGGAGTGCAAAAGTTCCGGATGGGGTTGTTGGTAGGCATTTATATGTAAATGGAAAAAGGGCTGTAAGAGCCAGAACTGTCAATGCCAACGGTTGGGAAAGGATTGCACACACACCTAAAGTATGTGGCTCTGAATCTTGTAGGGACGATGCCAATACACCTAATGGATTTAAAGTGCCTGTTGATTTTCCAAAAATCTCCAATGTGGGAGAGGTTGAAATGGTCAATATTATGAGATGGAAAATGTACAGGGGTAAACTCGATAAAATCGAAGATGGGATCGCTTATGTAAATCAAAAATATTGGGACCTTGCTAAATTAGGACCCTTTGGAATATTAAACAACAATAGCACTGAAGCTGTTAACTGGTTAGAAAATGCTATTGAATTTCTGGATGAGGAAGGGGAATGGTTTTTAGACAAGTATAAAAACACTATTCATTACAAGCCATTGAAAGGAGAAAAATTAAACAAAGCTGAGGTGGTTATTTCTAATGTAGAACAACTAATTGTCGCCGACGGAGTGGAAAATGTTTCTTTTGAAGGGCTTACTTTTTCGTACGCAAATTGGAACCAGGCTTCCACTGCTGAAGGTTATGTTAGTATCCAGTCTGGAGCTATTTTAAAAGACCCTGAGTATCGGTCTATAGAAGATGCTTTTGAAGGATTAGAAGATATTCCGGGAAATATTCATTTCAAAAATTCTAGAAATGTCGTATTTAGAGGGAATAGTTTTCAGCACCTTGGAGGGACAGCTTTGAATTTCGACACCAACAATCAATATATCAATATCTTTGGGAATACCTTCCAAGATATATCGGGTTCTGCCATTGCCATAGGAAACCTTCAAGATCATCATGTGGTAAGCGAGAATATAAGTCGAGAAATCATTATAGATAACAATAGCATTCAAAATGTTGGGGTGGAATATTGGGACACTTGTGCTATTAAATGCACTTTTGTAAAAGATGCCGCTATTGTAAATAATTCTATTGACGGAGCTTCGGCTGGAGGAATTACCCTTGGTTGGGGATGGGGACGTTATGATGTAGACAATTTTGATTTTTGGAAAGATGGCTCTGATAAAGCCTACAATCATCCTACAGTGGTTGGGGGTGTTTTAGTAGCGCATAACAAAATCACCAATGTCACCTTAAAATTAGGCGATACAGCTGCGATATATAACCTAGGAGCCTCTCCGGGCACAAAGTGGTATGCTAATTATATTGAAAATGTGGCACATCCGGAGGCCCGTTTTTGTAGTGCCTACAGTCATGGGGTTTATATTGACAACGGGTCTAGAGGAATTGAAATTAAAGATAATGTCGTTGTAGGATCATCCCATGAACCTTATCTGGCCAACGGATCGCATGATTACAATGTACGCGGAGCCGCCTACTATTTTAAAAAAGAAGTTGGTGATTTTCCATTATGGATCAAGGAAAAAGCGGGAGTAATGCCTCAAATAAAGGAATTAAGGAGTAGAGAGGAATTAGAAAAATTATTGCCAGAGCCACTGCCTACCGGACCTAAATTTAATGTTGTGAAAAAGGGCGTAGCTGTTGGAAGGCCCATTACAGCCGTGGGAGGAGCTTCCAATTATAAAGCTTCGTTCGCTACAGATGGAAAAACTGAAACTTACTGGAGGGGAGAAGGTAATGAAGGAGAACTAATATTGGATTTAGAAAGGGTTTCAGATGTGTACTACGTGAACTCGGCATTTGGATACTTTGATCCCGAGACAAGACGGGAAGTATATTTCAGAAACGGTTATGAATTCGAATATTTTTATTCTGAAGATGGCAATAACTGGTTCTCCTACGGAGATGGTAAAAAAGTTTCGGAATTAGCCATTAACCAACAGTATATGCCAGAAGGCAAACCTGCCAAAGCTAGATACATAAAACTTAAAATTTATTCCTCTGGCGACCATCCATTGGGTGTTTTGAGGTTTAAAGTAGTGGATCAGAAGCCCGTATATGGCGGACGAGAATTTGGACCTCAATAAAGCAGAACAATTAAGGAAACATAAAAAAAGACTTAGTAATGAAGAATTTATTGGGTGGCCTTATGGGGCTTTTAGCTCTTTTTATTTCCTGTGAGGAAGCTCCCCCTCCTCCAGTGGCATATGGTCCTGTTCCCTCAGAACGCCAAATGATTTGGCAGGAAATGGAATATTATGCCTTCATTCATTTTAGTATGAACACCTTTACCGATATAGAATGGGGATATGTTTTCAAATATTAAAAACAGCCCTATTTGGCAAACAAAAACCTTTGATGTTGTGAAGGCTCGTTATATAAAGTTAAGAGCCCTTAGAAACACGGAAGGGAACAACAATGCAGGATATGTAGAACTAACTTTAATTACGGAATAAAAAGATGAAAAAAGTAAATATTTTATTATTAATGGTTTGTTCCCTAGTGATGACAGGGGGACAGCAAGTAAATGCGCAGCAAAAGAAAATTGAGCCCAATTGGAAATCTATCGATAGCAGGGCCGTACCTTCTTGGTTCGAAGATGCTAAATTAGGGATCTTTATCCATTGGGGGCCCTATTCGGTCCCAGCCTGGAGCCCAAAAGGAACTTATTCGGAGTGGTATCAATATTGGTTACAAAGTAAGTCCCTATTTGGTAATGGCAATTTTTCCGGCACCGAAGTGTATGATCACCATGTTAAAACATACGGACCCCATTTTAGTTATTACAATTTTGGGGAGCAGTTTACCGCGCGGGATTTTGACGCAGAAAAATGGGCTAAACTTTTTCAAGATGCTGGTGCAAAATACATGATGATTACTTCTAAACACCATGATGGATTTACTCTATGGCCTAGTGAAACCGCCAATAAGACATGGGGATTTCCTTGGAATGCCAAGGATGTCGGGGCTAAAAGAGACTTGTTAAGAGAGTTGGAATTGGCTGTAAAGAAAACAGATGTAAAATTTGGAACCTATTACTCCCTTTATGAATGGTTCAATCCACTATGGAAAAAGGACAAGGAAAAATTTGCCCTAGAGCATATGCATCCACAATTTAAAGATTTGGTGGAAAATTATAAGCCAGATCTAATTTGGTCAGATGGGGATTGGGATATGAGTCCAGAAAAGTGGCGTTCTCCCGAATTACTTGCTTGGCTCTTTAATGAATCTGCGGTAGGAGATAAGGTTGTTATTAACGACCGTTGGGGCGATGGTACTCGCTTTAATCACGGTGGTTATTACACCACGGAGTATCAATCAGAACTAGACGGAAGTAAACCTTGGGAAGAATGTAGGGGTATTGGTTTTTCTTTTGGCTACAACACTAACGAAGATGCCTGGGATTACGCTTCCGAGCGCACTCTTGTGTACCTTCTTCTAAATGTAGTGAGTAATGGGGGGAATTTATTATTAGATATTGGTCCGGACGCCGAAGGAAACATACCTCCTATTATGCAAGACCGTTTATTGGCTATGGGAGCTTGGTTAAAAGTTAATGGTGAGGCTATTTATGGAACTCGAAAGTGGGAGCGTGCCAGCCAGTGGTCCAAAAATGGTAAAAAAGACTGGAAGCCTGAAGGTACACATTACCTGCCTGCCGATTATATCTTAAAACAAACTATAGATCCAGAGCCCGGTTATGGCGTACGGGAGATCTTTTTCACAAAAAAGGATAAAGATTTGTTTGCTATTGTACCTACTTGGCCTAAAGATACCTTGGAAATAAGAGATCTTCAGCTACGTCCTGGGGCAGAGATTACCATTTTGGGAACGGATATAAAAGTAAACTACGAACAAAAAGGAAAGAATGTGATTCTTAAAGTGCCCTATCTGACAGCAGATGAACTGCCTTCTAAATATGCGTATAGTTTTAAGATTAAAAATGCTTTTAAATGAGAAGTTGCTTATTAATTTATTTAATATGTTTTGCCCTCGTCAAATTGAATGCGCAGGAATGGATTACCTATGGGGACCAAAAAAATTCCGATAAGAAGAAACATATTGTTTTAATCTCGGGGGATGAGGAATACAGATCAGAGGAGTCGATGCCCATGTTGGCCAAGATCCTCGCCAAGGAACACGGTTACAAGTGCACTGTATTGTTTGCGATCGATCCTAAGACGGGAAACGTTAATCCTGAGATTAATAACAATATTCCGGGATTGCATTTTCTCCAGACCGCCGATCTGATGTTGATCAATACGCGTTGGCGCCAGCTCCCGGACCATCAAATGAGGTACATCGACGAGTATATCCGATCGGGCAGACCTGTATTGGGATTAAGGACCTCTAATCACGGGTTTAAGAACGAGAAGGGGAGTTATGTCCATTACAGTTCCGAATATCAAAGTGAAGATCCAGATCATCCTTGGTACAGAGGTTTTGGAGGACTGCTTTTTGGGGATCACTATGTGCGGCACCACGGCGCCCACAAACATGAATCCACCAGGGGTATGTTTGCGGAAAACGCACATGGGCATAAAATCCTTAGGGGCATAGAGGATGGCGAGATATGGGGTCCTACGGATGTATATGGATGTAGGGTGTCACACCTTCCGATCACTCCACTTGTGCTAGGACAGGTATTGAAGCGTAAGGGGGAGTTTGATGGTAACGACAGGTTTTTTGGTATGCGGCCATCGGACCAGCCCTTGGAAGGAAAGAAAAACGATCCCATGATCCCGGTGGCATGGCTGAAAAATTATCAACACCCGGACAATGGCCAACCAGGGTTGGCCTTCCATACCTCCATGGGATCGTCCACTGACTTTGAAAATTCAGGATTGAGAAGGCTTGTAGTCAATGCGGTTTACTATCTTTTGAACCGAAAAATCCCCAAGAAGGGGACGAAGGTAGAATATATATCCGATTATAAGGGCTCTGCATATGGTTTTATGGGAAAGGAATATTGGGACAAGAAAGGAATTAAGCCCATAGATTTTAAATAGAGCTCAGAGGTGTTTCCCAAACTACCTATCCTATCTAAAAATTTAAAGTAATAAAAAGAACCAATGCATATATATATCGCAAAAACCTTTGACCTCCTTAGATCTAAAATGTTCGTGCTTGTCATTATCCTAGCTTTGGCAAGCTGTTCTAAAAACTCTAGCGCTCCTGTACTGAAGCTCGCAAAAAACTCACGTATTGTGCTTATCGGTAATAATTTAGGTTCCCGAATGATGGAATACGGCCATTTTGAAACGGAAATGCAATTGCGATATCCTGATAGTTTACTGTATATCCGCAATATGTGCAACGGAGGAAATACACCGGGGTTTAGACCTCATTCCTCTAGGAAATCGCCATGGGCATTCCCGGGTGCCGAAAACTTTGCAGAGGAATCCATAATCGAGCATTTCGAGGTTTCTACAGGGTGGCTGAAATCAGCTAGCGAAGGTCACTTTGAAACACCCGACGAATGGCTTACCAAATTACGTGCCGATATTATAGTCGCTTTTTTTGGCTATAGTGAATCCTTTGCGGGCGAAGCGGGATTGGAGAATTACAGATCGGAACTCCATGCATTTATCCAGCATACCTTAAAACAGCATTACAACGGTACCTCAGGACCCCAATTGGCACTCGTATCGCCGATCGCGTTCCAAGATCTGTCCAGGAATAGGGATTTACCGGATGGCATAGAGGAGAATAAAAACTTAGCTATGTATACCCAAGCCATGAAAGAGGTCGCAGCGGCTAATAATGTTTTGTTCGTTGATGCCTTTGGACCGTCCAAGAAATGGTACGCTTCTGAAAAGGTTGATGTAACGATAGATGGATTTCAATTGAACGACTTTGGTTACCGGAAGTTTTCGAAATTAATGGCCGACAATATCTTCGGTATTGTAGATGTTGTTTCCGAAGAAAACCGTCCGTTGGTCAATACAGCGGTGATGGAAAAGAACTGGTTTTGGCAGAACGATTTCAAAATCCCCAATGGGGTCCATGCTTATGGAAGAAGGTACGACCCTTTCGGCCCAAAGAACTATCCTGCCGAAATTGAAAAAATTAGGGAGATGACCAAAATTAGGGATACGGCAATATGGAAATCCCTGAAAGGAGAGCTAATGGATCTGGCCGTGGCCGATAGTAGAACGAAACCGTTGCCTATTATTGAAACGAACTATAAGCCCAGCACTAAAAATGGGAACCCCGAATATCTATATGGGAAAAGGGCAGAGGAAAAGATCAAGGTGGCCCCAGGTTATAAAATAGAACTTTTCGCATCGGAAAAAGAATTTGGCGATCTGGCCAATCCAGTACAATTGACTTTCGATAACAAGGGTAGGCTTTGGGTAGCTGTGATGCCGAGTTATCCCCATTATAAGGCCGGTGACAGTAAGCCCAATGACAAATTGATCATACTTGAGGATACCGATAGCGATGGTAAGGCGGATAAGCAGACAATCTATGCCGATGGACTTCATTTGCCCATAGGATTTGAACTTGCCCCCGAGGGGGTATATGTCTCACAGGGTACAAATCTTGTTCTTTTAAAGGATACCGATGGAGATGATCGGGCCGATGTAAGAGAAGTGGTGTTGAGTGGGTTCGACGATCACGATACGCACCATGCAATCAGTGCATTCACGGCCGATCCTTCCGGAGCGTTTTATATGGGGGAGGGCGTATTTCTCCATAGCAATGTAGAGACGGCCTATGGTACGGTTCGTGGGACCAATGGCGGATTCTTTAGGTATAGCCCGCAACGGAACCATTTGGAACGAACTGCTCAATTACCGATCCCAAACCCATGGGGAATCGCCTTTGACGAATGGGGCCAGGATTTCTTTGCCTATACTTCAGATCCCGAAATGACCTGGATGCTGCCGGGGACCATAAAACCTAGATACGGTGAAGGTTCTCCTGCTCCTAAAAGTCTTATCGAAAAAGATCATAGGGTACGCCCAACCTCTGGCCTTGAATTCGTTTCCAGCCGACATTTTCCAGACGAGGTCCAAGGCGATGTACTGATCAATAACACAATAGGCTTTTTGGGAACAAAACAGCATATCATTAAGGACGATCCCAACTCGGCTGGCTACACTAGTGAACATAGGATGGATCTCATTACGGCCGAAGATAAGAATTTTAGGCCTGTGGACATGGAGTTCGCCCCTGATGGATCTCTGTACCTGATAGACTGGCACAACGTATTGATAGGTCATATGCAGCACAATGCCCGCGACCCGTTGCGGGATCATGTGCACGGTAGGGTATATCGAGTGACCTATCCCTCGCGTCCTTTGGTGGAGCCAGCAAAAATACATAAGGCCACCATTGAAGAGTTATTGGATAATTTGAAATTGCCGGAATATCGTACCCGTTACAGAACTAGAAGGGAGTTGAGAGGAAGGAATCCATCAGAAGTACTTGAAAAATTGAAATTATGGACAAACAATTTGGATCAAAATGATCCCAGGTACGAACACCGTCTTGTAGAGGCCCTATGGGTAACATGGGGGCTTAATAAAATTGATGAAGAACTTCTAGACAAAGTATTTGAATCCAGAGACTTTCGGGCCAGATCGGCCGCCGTTAGAGTGGCCAGATATGGGGGTCACCAAATATCCGGACAAATGGAATTGCTAACGAAAGCGGCAGGCGATGACAGCCCAAGGGTACGACTGGAAGCTTTGGCGGCAGCCACTTGGTTAGAACGGGATGCCGGAATTTTGATTCTTGGGGAGATAGACAAAAAGCCACTGGACGATTGGATGCAACTTCCCTTCGAGGCCGCCATGGCGCATTTTAACGGACATCGGCATATGGCAGAACCCGAAGAGGACAAGGAGTCGGAAACCACGCTAAAAGGTAAGGATAAGGAGATGTACATAAAGGGTAAGGAAGTTTATCATAGAGAAGGCTTTTGCGTTACCTGCCATCAACCGGACGGTGAGGGACTAATAGCAGCTCAATTTCCTCCATTGGCGGGTTCAAAATGGGTAACGGGAAATGAGGACCGGCTTATTAAACTAACAATAAAAGGATTAATGGGACCTATAGAGGTCAAGGGAAAAAAGTATCCTGGACAAGTTCCTATGACCCCTTTTGGCGGTATGTTGAAAGATGATGAGATAGCGGCAGTGCTTACCTATGTCCGGAATAGCTTCGGGAATAATGCTTCGCCGGTTTCAAAGAAAAAGGTAGGCAAGGTCCGTGAGGGAATTAAAGGAAAGGAAGGGTTTTACTCCCCGGAAGAATTGATTAGGGAACATCCTTTGCAATAAGGATCGATAAAATAACAGCCTTGGGAAATAGAGCGTTTATCTTTGAACTGGTAATCATTCTCACGGTTTTTAGGTGATAAGAAAGTGGTTATTTGAACGGACTTGGAATGGGGAATGTTTTCTCGGTTGGGCTATGTTGTTGCTTATATATATGATAAGTTCTATTGAAAGATGGATTAAAAATGAAGGCATGTAAGAGGTCCCAACTATGAATTATATATTTAAATTCGCATTCACTCTTAAAGAGGCCTACTTTTTCTTAACGATACCGGTAAAAGAGTTTTTAATTCAAATTCTATGTCAAAGGGACGAATCAGTGCTCAACCTACCTTTTTGAGTTAAAGCGGGTCTAATGTTATCACATAGTACCTTAATTGTACAAATTAGTCCTTTTAGGACAGTTAAAATAGAAGCAGAGCGACAAGATTAATTAAGTGTGTTTTATATAATTTGTATTTATAAATATTTCAATTATTATTTTTTATGTTAAAGATTATTTTAGGAAAAACATTATTATTGTTTTCCATTATTATGATTTCCTTTGGAAAAGCAAAGGCGGCCGATATCATTCCAAAACCACAGCGGTTTGAGCCTAATGGAGAGGTGTTTTTACTACACCCATCAACAAAAATACAGTACAATGATGGCTTGGAAGCCCTGGCAGTTTATTTGGGAGAAACCCTTTCCCCAGCTACCGGATGGGATTTTGAACT
>NZ_JAAXCQ010000014.1 GCF_012272855.1 Arenibacter sp. 6A1
AGTTCAAAATCCCATCCGGTAGCTGGGGAAAGGGTTTCTCCCAAATAAACTGCCAGGGCTTCCAAGCCATCATTGTACTGTATTTTTGTTGATGGGTGTAGTAAAAATACCTCTCCATTAGGCTCAAACCGCTGTGGTTTTGGAATGATATCGGCCGCCTTTGCTTTTCCAAAGGAAATCATAATAATGGAAAACAATAAAAATATTTTTCCCAAATTGGTCTTTAACATAATATAATAATAAAAAATTTATAAATACGACTTAAACAAGGTCAACCATCAACGAATAGAAGTACCTTAGTTTAAACTCTCGTTAACTATTTAAGAAGTTATTTGGAGTTAATAATTGAAAATTCACAGTATCATTCTTAATCTTACAGGATATTTAAGTATCCTTAGGTAAAGTTTATAAGTATTTCCAATGAATTTTTTAGCATATTATTAGATTGTAATTTACAATATTCATAGTTTGAAATCAGGTTTTAATCTGCTATCAAAACCCAATCTGAGATTTTAAAATTATACAAATCGGATTTTGATAGGTTTACTATGGTATCTCCTAAAATTTAAAACTAATAATGCCCTCGGCGGGAACTATATTGTTTATACTTTTCCAAGTATTGGTGTCTGGTTCTCCCACTGTTACAGTATATTTTGTAGACTTTTCGAATACCTTTGGGGTAAAAGTTTTTTTATTTAAGCGCAAGGAGTATACAATTTCATTGCTACCTTCATCGATCACCTTTACAACCGGATTTTCCATGCCTTCAATATTCAAGGTAGGCAAATAGGCTGCTGCTTCACGACCATAGTTTTGTTCCTGATCGATAACGATTGGCCAACCCTCATATTGCGCCGTGTCACCGTCTTGTGGTTTGGCTTGCCTAGGCCAACACTCCATAGTTATAGTTCGTTTGTTTTTATTTAATCTTACAATCCCATATCCTGCGGCCCTATCATACAGCCTAGACGGCTTCATGCCGGTATAGAGAGGATTGGATACTGCATGAACCGTCATTTTGTTTCCAAAACCATCTTGGTTCTCTCCTGTATATTTTGGATGTCCCTCTAGACGATTCTTTCCGCCTTCTAAAGGATACCAGCGCCTAGGCCAATGATTGGTAATAGAGGGAACGCAAAAGGCAAAACCACTATCATTCCAACTATCAACACCATATTGAATAGTACTTCCCAAATGTTGGTCTCCTGCCAAATGAAATGCAAACCCTTTTCGGATAGTACTCACGGCCTTGTTTCTTCCAGTTTGTGGCCATCCATTTGAATCTAAATCGGATACTGGACGATCGTCTGCAGGGTATTCGCCTTCTTTCATGATTCTTAAAGTAGGTATAATAGCGCCTGTGAGAGCCTCTTTTGGCAAAGTGGCTACATTTGCAAAAATAGTTTGTGACAATAAGACCTTCATTTGCGATTGAAAACTCCAATCAGAGGACCATTTGTCTAAAAAGTGTAACTGTCTGTCTCCAAGTAAGATTGCCCCGGGTACATCGCCATCCTTTTTCATGTCGAAATTTTTATTCATCGCCCATCCATTATTTATTTTTGCATTTGGTAGAAGGGCGTTAGGAGCCGATTTAAATTTGCGATCTTCCAAAATCGCAAAACTAATTCCACCATAGGCCATATCGGTATAATAAACCCCTATACCTTGTTTTACTGGCGTAGGATCAAAAGGATCGGGTAAATGACTTGTTTGGGTACGCTCTACCATTCGTACCCATGGGGCTGGCATTTTGTAGCCTCCGGCATCTTGCGCTTTGGCACCTTGGCCATATTCTGGCGGAGTGGGCTTTCCTGATTCACCCCAAATATTCCCGTGGTAAACATCGTGGTCATCAGTTATACTTACAGTAGGTCTGTCTTTCATTAATTCCCTATATGCCCAACCGTACATATACCACTTCCGTAAATAATCCAAGGTCGCTTTATCGAATGGAGATCTTTGAATACCAAAACCTCCACTAGGCTCATAAAGTTGATCTCCCGAGAAAAATAGCAAATCTGGATTATGGTAGGCTACCTGGTTAAATATATCTGTATTGGGAAAGCCCATATGATCATTGCCGGTAAACCCAGCAATGACTATTTCATCCTTGTCTTTAGGTTCTTTCCGTATCGTTCCTTCCCAATAATATTCTTCCTTTGAATTGTCTCCTTTGTCCATTTTATAAGCCAATCTGTAAGGGATATCTTTGTTTTCTTCCCAATCCATAAACTTAAAAGTGGCTGTTCGAGCATCTTTATCTATGGATGCCTCTTGAATAGAGCTCCAACGTCCTTCTTTCTGTATCTGAAAGCTAACCTTTTCAGCTGAATCGCTAATTGGTGCCATCTGTGCTGTGAGTTTAAGTACTTTTCTGCTTATGGTATACTGTGAAAACATAATAGGGCCAAAGGTATATTCTGGATACGATTTAACCTTGGTTCCAGAAATCTCCCAATCTTTAAACGCGACGCTTTTTTGATTGCTCTGGCTCCCATCATCTAACTTATAACTACTGACTAAAACTAAATCCCCAATCAATTTTTCAGCAGCAACTCCTTGCTTAGTCAATTGTGTTATAGGATTTTTTGAATTCTCATCAAATAAAGAAAGTATTAATAGGTAACCATTAGAGCTCTCGGATACTTCTAATTGTAAATAAGCTCCTTGCTGTATGATCTTTTGATACTCATTGTTTAAACTGTTTTCTGAAATTTCTCCTACGAACAAGTTTCCTTGGGTGGTTACTCCTAGATCAAGTCCCTTTCCAAAAATGGCATTGTCACGATAATCGTTGAACTCTCCTTTAGAACCTATGCTAAACCCGACCCAGTTTTTATTGTCCTTCCCTGGCTGTGCATTCAATACCCTAAGATGAACCTTCATCCTCAGTTGGCCTTCACTAGCATCTAATTTTTGTGTCAAAACATGAACATTTCTGTTCTCTTTACTGACATTGCAGACAAGCTCCCCATTTTCCAAATGCCAATCCTGTATTGGGTTGGACCAATATTCTGGACCTATATAAGCTCTGGGCTTTGAAGTGTTAAAATCACTTTTAAAACTTAGATTGCCATTTTCTTTATTGATACAGCCAATTAAACTTAATCCTACAAAGAAATAGCAGCCTAATAGGGCGTAACTGTATTTGATCATTTTTTTAATTTTTTAATTTTTTTTCTGATGTTATCTTCAATAAAAAAAACAGAACCAAAGGTACGGCCCAGTTCGAGCCTCTTTCGACAAATGCCCATATTGATTCACCTGCCAATGGTCTTACCACTGCGGTTGAAAAGGCCCAAACAAAGGCCCATAAAACAACATATTTATAAGGTTTTAATAGAATAGTTATGGCCACAATAACATCGAGAAATCCTATTATCACAATTAAGTTTTTAGAAGCTTCTATAGAAAAACCAACCGTCTGCAAATAAATTAGCCAATTAGCATTACCATTAATGGCAAACATACCATGTCCTATAAAAGTCATGAAAACCGCCACTCGCAATATTAATTCTAGGCTCTTGAAATGTAAAAAAGTAGATAGCATTGGTGTTAATTAAAAATAATTATTTATTCTTGTAACAATCCGTTTTCTACCATTGGGATCCTGAAAATCTCCACTTCAGCATCTTGATGTTCCCGAGAAAAGATTTCGGCGGCCTTTGCCAAAATTTCAGGATATTGATCTGCAACATTGTTTTCTTCCCTTACATCGTCTTTAAGGTTATATAATTCAAGGGTAGGCTCTTCTTTTTTATTTTTGAGATTTCGTCTTAGCACTTTCCAATCGCCCATACGGATAGCGACTTGCCCACCGTATTCTGGATATTCCCAAAATAAAAACTCGTGGAGTTTTTGATTTTCTTCATTTCCCAACAGTGTTGGCAAAAAGCTTATTCCATCGGTGCTTTCGGGAGTAGACTGACCTGTCAAATCCGTTAAGGTGGCCATAACATCATAATGAGCAGAAATAAGGTCGGTTGTTGTACCGGCCTTTATTTTTCCGGGCCATGAAGCAATCATTGGAATACGGATTCCACCTTCATACAAAAATCCTTTCCCGTAGCCATACTCACTTCTAAATGGCTCGGCACTATTGAACCAAGGAGAATCTGTTCCTCCATTAAAGGTAGGACCATTGTCTGACGTAAACATAATCAAGGTATTTTCGTAGATCCCTTCCTTTTTCAATTGGGCTACTAGTTTTCCCACATTTTCGTCTAAATAAGAAACCATAGCAGCATAAGCAGCACGCGGATTTTTATTTGGAAAATAACTTCTTTCACCTAAATAAGGTTCCTCGTCTCCAAATTTTTCGATATAATAATCTACCCATCGTTTTGGTGCTTGTAAAGGAGCATGCGGAATAGGATCTGCCCAATACATAAAAAACGGTTTGTTTTTATGGTTATCAACAAATTGAGTAATCTTATCAAACATCAATTCCGAGGCGTAGTCATTAAGAGTATATTTGGCATAACTAGCCTCTTGGAAAGGATCGGCTCCCTTATCCAATTTGGTGTTAGGAGCAATGGTATCATTGTTTAAATACACCCTAGTTTTATTCTCATACAAGTGTACGGGGTAATAGGTATGGGCTTGGCGCTGGCAATTGAATCCAAAGAAATAATCGAAACCAAAATTTGTAGGAACAGATTCGGTATGCGGAGCTCCCAATCCCCATTTCCCGACCATTCCCGTGGCATAGCCTGCTTCTTTAAGTTTATTGGCTATGGTCACCGTAGTCATGGGTATAGGGCGTTGTCCTTCTAAGGAAGAGTCTTTGATACCAGCCACATAATTCCATACTTCTCCCCGTTCTCTCCACTCATCGTTCCCCCTAACATAAGAGTGCCCAGAATGTTTCCCGGTCAGTAAATTATAACGAGCTGGAGCGCATACAGGGGCGCCAGTATAATGTTGTGTAAAGAGCATTCCGCTCTTAGCTAAAGCATCTATATTAGGAGTTTCTATTTGCTCCTGCCCATAGGCCCCCAACTCTGCATATCCCAAATCATCGGCCAAAATGTAAATGATATTAGGTTTTTGATTTACGCTGATGACTGTTTTTTCTTTTTTCTGCTCTTTGCAAGAAGAAAATAGTACCATAAAACACCCTAGTAGATAAAAATTTGATAACAAACGATTCATTCTTATTTAATTTATGATTTCAAAATATTCTTTACATCCATTCTTTTTATTCTTTATAATCTGGGTTTAAAGCCGAGGGGACAGGAGCCATGGTGTTTTCCCTCCAGTTTATCAAAAGTTGTAACAATTCTTTCGTTATTGCACCATGGGTTTCTGCCACATTATTTTTTTCTCCAAGGTCTTCCTCTAGATTATAAAGCTCTATTGCATCATCTTCAAAATAGTGGTGGAGTTTCCATTTCCCAAATCGGATCACTGATCCGGGTCGTGTTCTAAATTTTGGGTCCCTGTTTTCATTCTCTAAGGCTACAGCCTCTAGATATACCGGAAAATGCCAATATAGCGGCCTGTTGAAAGTTTGCTGTTCCCCCGTTAATAAAGGCACCAAGTTTTTTCCATCCAAATTCTTCGATTTAGGAGCCTTTACTTTCGCAACTTCCAAAATAGTTGGATATAGATCTAAATTACTGATAGGTTCATCGCTACGCTGCATAGCAGAAATAACATTATTCCATACAAAAAAGAACGGTACCCTTATTCCTCCTTCATAGTAACTACCCTTTCCGGATCTTAAAGGGTGTTGTTTGCTAACGGAAAAAAGAC
Organism: Arenibacter sp. 6A1; assembly: GCF_012272855.1. Taxonomy (GTDB): domain Bacteria; phylum Bacteroidota; class Bacteroidia; order Flavobacteriales; family Flavobacteriaceae; genus Arenibacter. The sequence goes on from NZ_JAAXCQ010000014.1 coordinate 5,761, forward strand.
CGCCATTATCGGAAGTAAATACTATAAAGGTATTTTTTAGTTTCCCGGTTTCCTCCAAGGTAGCTACCAGTCGCCCAAGATTACTATCTAAATTTTCTATCATAGTAGCATAGTCAGCGTTGTCTTGTCCCAAGCTTGAAGATTTATTTTTATATTTTTCTACCAACTCCGGAACGGGCTGAATGGGAGTATGAACGGCATAGGGAGCATAATTAAGAAAAAAAGGGCCTTTAGTGTTTTTTATATAATCAAGGGTCTTGTCCATCACCAAATCTGTCAATCGTTTTCCAGGTTCTCCCAGAAGGTCTACATTTCTATAAGGTGGGTAATAGCTTTTCGGGTGGCCGGCATGGCTTCCTCCAATATTAATTACAAAACCAGAATTTAAAGGATCTTCAGTAAGATGCCATTTTCCAGCGTGAATGGTAGTATAACCATTTTTTTGTAAGAGTTGGGGTAGTAGAAAAAATTCATCGGATAAGGTTTCTGTATTTTGGGTAGGAACCAATTTTCGATCTTTCGATTTTCCCCGTTCCGAAGTGCCAACGGTATAAATTCCATGGCGTTGCACCCATTCTCCAGTCATTAGACTGGCTCTGCTTGGGGCACAGTTGGCAGAGGCTGCGTACCCGTTGGTGAAAACAATGCCTTTTTTGGATAAGGCATCGATATTAGGGGTTTCAAAATAATCGCTACCCATAAAACCAAGATCTCGCCAACCAAGATCGTCTATATTAATGAGAATAATATTTTGTTTCTCCGAATATTGAGGTATAGTCTTATTGTTAGTTTTGCACGAATGAAACACCAACAGTAATACCAAAATCACTGTATATATCCTTATCGTTTTTTTCATGACTTTAAATATTTGGGAAAAAATGAAAGCTCTATTATTGAATATAAGGGTTGCCCTATTGTAGGGCAACCCTATAAAATATTTATTATTCCCAACCCGGATTTTGCTCTAATTGCGGGTTTAATACGATCTGATCTGATGGAATAGGCTCAAGGTAGTAATGTTCCGGAACTCCAGGTGGTACACCAAATGGAGATACATAACCTTCCGATGCCCCACCTTGTAACGTTAATTTATTTCCGTACTCGGAATTTACCACCCATCTTCCTAATTTCTCTTGTGAACCATATTCTACCAACTTTTTCCACCGCTTAATATCAAAAGCTCTTCCCAAGCCCTCGGCCAAAAATTCTATTCCTCTTTCTCTGCGAATTTCCCATAGGGCAGGGGCCACATCGGCATCTCTTGTTGGGTCGTTGGGAATGCTACCAAGATCTAAGGGAGCAACAGCACCTCTGGCCCTTAATTTGTTAATGGTGGCATCTGCAATTTCTTGGTTAAACTGTCCTAGTTCATACATGGCTTCCGCGTAATTTAAAAACACTTCTCCCATTCTAAAAATAGGGGCATCATGAGAATCCCTGTTCTGTAGCCTACTAATTTTATTAGAAAACTTATAAAAGGCATATCCTGAATAAGTTACGTTATACCCATGCCCTTCATTAAATTTCCTAAAGTGAGGTGATGTTCTAACTACCAGCCCCCTCCAGTTTAATGTAGGCAATGTTTTATGGGTATCATCACTTATGGTTGCCATTAAATCTATATACTCTCTATGTTTAGGGTCAGCATCGAACTCCCAAGTAAGTTGATTTTTACCGCCAGTATCTACCCTAAATGGTGGCGGGGTATTATAGTACAATCTGTGGTCACGATTTCTAAATTCGTCATAGGCATCTTTTTCTCCATCGAAAAGAGGACTTGTAAATATGGTTTGACCATCAAGACATAAATATTGATCTACCGCTTTTTTTGTCAGGTCTTGATGACCAATAGAACTTCTGTTGTAGTGAGACCAACGTCCGTTCTGCACTCCAAATTCATAGGCTTTGTACAATAAAATACCAGATACCCCGGCCAAACTTTCACTGTTAAATACTTCGTCGTAATTAGGATGTAGTTCTGGGTGGTCTGCTATTAGTTTCGCTCCTGCATCGGCACTGGCTTGTAAATATTGTAATTCCCCTCCAAGGCCATGGTATTTTCTCCAGCTACCTTCATATAATCCAAATCTGGAAATCAGGGCACGGACCACATCGGTATTCACGGTGTTAGAACCAGAGCCTTCAGGATTTATAAGAGTTTCAGCCTCTAAAAGATCGTTTAATACATTTTGTGCCAATTGGTCCCTGTTTGTTTTAGGGCCATATAGAACATCCGTATCGGCTTCTGATAAAGCTCTATCTACCCAGGGAACTTCTCCGTAGTTTGCTATAAGTTGTACATATTCGTATGCTCTAAAAAAAAGACCAACTCCTTTCCAATGTTGTTTTTCCCCATCGGTTAACTTACTGTTGTCAATATTGTCAAGCATAAGGTTTGCTCTCCTAATATTCACAAAGGAACTGTTCCATAAACTCGATGATGATGGGACCGTTTTCCGTTGCCAAAACAACTCGTCTCCTTGAGTACCTGAATTATTTACAATAAGATCACTGCCTAATTCCCTATTAATAGGAGTTAGGTCCCAATACCCGGGAAAGGAATAGGAATACAAAGACCAGGCATAGGTTTCAAAATTAGTGTTAGTGGTAAAGGTGGTAGAAACCGTTAATTGGTCTTTAGGAAGTTTTTCCAAAATTTCATCGGAACAACTACTCCCAATCAAAAGTAAAAAAACTGCTATTTTTATATGTATATTTTTCATCTCTCTGCTATTAAAAAGTTAAGTTTAGACCTATGGAATAGTTTTTTAGATAAGGATAAATCCCTCCACTTCCTTGAATGGCCAGTTCTGTATTAATTCCATCTGGATAATCGTTAATACTAAAAAGGTTTTCCCCTGCGATATAAATCCGGAGTTTGTCTATTTTATTCTTTTTTAATATTTCTTGTGGAATAGAATATCCTAATGTTAGGTTTTTGATTCGTAAATACGCACCATTCACAAGGTACTTGGTTTGTGTACTTCTACTAATACCATAATTTACCCCCCCCAAAGGATAGTTTCTAGGAAAAAAACCCTCTGTATTCTCCGGTGTCCAATAGTCTAACTGAGATTGGTAAACAACAGAAAATTCATCGATATAAGGGAAACGAACGCGGTTATTGATATAAAGATCTCTTTTACCAACCCCGTTGGCTAAAAATGAAAAATCGAAATTTTTATAGGTCACATTTCCAAAAAATCCATATTGATATCTTCTTGTTGAATTCCCTATTACACTACGGTCTCCAGGATTTGATAGGGTATTGTTGCCAAAGTTGATGATTCCATCGCCATTTTGGTCTATATATTTAATATCACCCGGGTTTTGATTACGACCTTCCCAATGGGGTATACCTTCCTTTAGTGTTCCTCCGGTTAAATAATTAGGGCTGCTTGGATCCATATTTAGAGTGCCAGCTTCAAAATCGTCATTGGTATAATACCCATCAGTAGTATATCCCCAAATTTCTCCTAATTCTTGTCCGACATAATATTGCCCTAATAATCCTGCGGGATTGTCGAACTTAGTGATTTTGGATTGGTTGTCAGAAAGACTAATTCCAATGTTATAATTAACTTCACCAATCTTGTCATTCCAAGAAGCAGCAAATTCCCAACCTTTCGATTCCAAATCTGCGACATTTTCCAAAGGCGCATTGGCACCAAGTATGCCAGGTAACTCAGCACCAGGCGCCAACATATCCAAGGTTTGTCTTTTAAACCAATCGAAATTGACGGCAAGCCTATTCCTGAAAAAATTAGCATCAAAACCTAGGTTAAGTGTTTGTACAGTTTCCCAAGTAAAAGATGTGCTCACCAAATTAGGCAACAATAGGGTGGCATACCTAGATCCAGTTTCTTCGTTTAACCAATTCACTGATCCGGTGTCCCCAAAATCCGTAATTCCTAAGCCCGGTATTGCTGGGTAAAGAGAAGAGGTGTTTTGGTTTCCAATTTCTCCCCAAGACCCTCTTAATTTTAAACTAGATAAAAAATCTATGGATTGCATGAAAGATTCGCGACCTAGGTGCCATCCTCCGGAAAAGGACGGAAAAAACCCGAATCGGTTGCCTTCTGGAAATCTGGATGATCCGTCATATCTACCACTTACTTCTAAAAAGTATTTTTCATCGAAATTATAATTCAATCTTCCAAAATAACCTAGAACACTCCATTCCCCGTAGGAATCATCTGTGGTTTGGGCTCCTGTAGCACCCGATAGTGATGGTAGGTCTACATTGATAAGATTATTTCTTTGAGAGATGAAAGTTTCAAAACTGTTCTCTTCACTATTTACACCTGCCAAAACATTAAAAGAATGCTTATTTAGATCAATGGAATATTTTCCATATAAATTAAAAGCATTGTAATTGGTTTGAGTATTCTCTTTTCTAAAAAAAGTATTTACAGGATCTACGGCATTTAAGACAAACCTTTCTGGATTTACCGTTAATATTTGGTTGTCGCTGGTTGTTCTAGTTAGATTTTTTTTCTCGAAAGTATATTCTCCTACCAAGTTTAACCCTTTAGTGACAGCATAATCCAACTTTTGAAATAACCGAAGGTTGTCATTTAAAATCTTTGGGGCTACTTTAAGGCGTTCTATATTTGCCGGGGTAAAATAAGGAACTTCAGTTCCATCATCGAAAACATGATTACCACTGGCCGGGGTAAAGGAGTTAAAAGAAATAGCATCACTATAACTCCCCAACGGTGTTCTTCTTGTACTGTTTCTGTAAATAATATTTGTGGTCGCGACCAGTTTATCACTCAGGTTAGTCGTTAAGGATGCATTTACATTAAACTTTCTAAAACTATCGTTTCTTGTCACTATAATACCATCTTCGTCACTATATCCGGCAGAAATTCGATAGCTAGTTTTATCCGAACCGCCACTAAAATTAAAATTATGGATTTGGGTAAATCCCAGATCGTTTATCCATTCTCCCATTAGATCAGTGTCAGCCAATGGATATCTTAGTCCACCCAATTCTGCGTAACCGTTGGGATATGTGGAAGGGTTTTCCCTATATTCTTCTAAAAACCCTACCCATGACGGAATATCTTGGCCAGTCCAAAAAGGGTTGGTCCCAAAATCGTTCACGGCATTGATAAAATCGTAGGTTGATGCTTTGTCAGGAATATCCTCAGGATACATAAAACTAAAGGTAGAGGAGTAATTAAATCGTATAGGCTGGTTTTTAGCTGGAGTTTTCGTGGTTATCAAGATAACCCCAAAAGCTGCTCTAGCCCCATATATAGAGGTTGCAGAGGCATCTTTTAGTACGGTGATCGAGGCTACGTCCTGCGGGTTGATATCGCTTACTGAGACAGGAACGTTATTCATCAAAATTAGTGGTCCTCCTCCGTTAATGGAAGTTGTTCCTCTAATATTTATCCCTAGACCAGAGGCTCCTGGTTGTCCAGAATTGGTAGTGATCTGAAGTCCTGGGATTGCACCTTGAATAGCTTCAATAGGATTGGTGACCGGGCGGTTTGCCAATATGTCTTCCATATCCACAGAACTAGTTGCCCCAGTAACATTTGCTTTCTTTTGGGTGCCAAACCCGACTACAACCACCTCGTCGAGCATCGCGGCATCTTCTACAAGGGAAACATTGATGGTAGATTTTCCTTTAGTATCCACTTCTTGTGGTAAATATCCCAAGGAACTAAAAACTAAAACAGCATCTTTAGTTACCTTGATTGCATAATTTCCGTCAAAATCTGAGGCTGTACCGATAGAAGTACCTTTTACGACAACGTTTACCCCTGGCACTGGCATATCCGTACTTTGATCTGTAATAACTCCTGTTATAGTTTTGTCTTGTGCATGGATTGTGCCAAGAGCACCCATCAAGAAGAGCAAAACACAATGTTTAAATAGTTTTTTCATAAAATTTAGTTTAATTTGGTTAGTTAATCATTCTGTTGGTTAATAAGTTTTTTTCCATTCAATTATAAGGGGCTCCGTTATTTTCTTTAGTTAGTGCGGAAACAGGGGTGACTGTTTTCTATGCCAGTGCATCACATACATCCATAGTGGAGCAATATTTTGCTTAGCCGATTTTACCATGGAGTTCATTTAAAAAAATGTCTATACCGCCATGGCCTGCTTCGGTAGCGCAACCGTTCTTTTTTTAAATGGGGATGGTAGTAATCGGAGCAATGGTTATTCTGGTTCCCATGATGGCAGAATTTTTTAATAAATTTCTTGTCGATTTCATGTTTTGAAATTTGTTATTTAGGTTAGAGAGGATATAATAGAAGATGTATATATTCTAATTAAAAAATATCCCCGTACAAATTTGGGATTTTAGATAAAACTTATATGGTGAGTTAATCTTCAAAAACCTCCTGTATATTCCTCATATGAGGGGAGGTGAAGAATATGTGACCCTTATTTGCCGAATATTGGGATTTTTATATAAAATTGTCTAAAATGTTGTTTTTTTAGCTGTAAAAGGATAAAAGCTATCATTAATGAATAAAATTCCATAATTTAGGCAAAACTATAATCAGCCTAGAGTTCAAATATAAAACGACTTAATATTGTTTACATTCACTTCAAATTTTGTTTTAGAAAGCGGTCTAAAGAATAAAAACTCCAACAAGTTTTATGTTACCACTTCCCCATTGTCTGGGTTGATGATAATTCTATTTATGTTCTTGGCGAATCTCATGTTTGGGCAAGAAAAAGCAAACTTTATCAATTTAAATAAGAGTTTTTACGGTGGGTCTAAAATTTTGGAAGACCACTTAGGTTATATGTGGGTGACCAATGAGGATGGACTCTATAAATACGATGGATATGAATTTTCCTTTATCCCTTACCAACATATATTTGGTAAGGGATTTATTGGCGACCGACACAGTGTTATTGAAAAGGACAGCAATAACATTTGGATATCAACCCTGAATGGAGAGCTGACCAAAATTACTAACGGGACTATATATACTTCTTATAAGGAAAACATATCCAAAAAAGGAAAACCGGTTAGAATAAGTGCTATCACTACAGACAAAGAACATGTTTGGTTTGGTTCAAATAAAGGAATCTTATATAATCATACTAAACAAACAGAGCAAGTAGATAGTGTTCTAAGTCTTCCTAAAGACCTAAACAGGAACCAAAGTATTGCAGGCATTGTCTTAACCGATCCCGATAATATGTGGATAAGCACTAGTCGCGGGAAAATCTATCATCATATTTTAAATACCACTATCCTAAGGGAATTAAAAACGCCATTCAGTGATTTTAGACAGAATATTAAGACCACAAAGGATCAAGAAGGAAAGCTATGGATAGGAACAGAATTAAAAGGTCTATTTGTTTATAATCCTTCAACCGACACCTTTTCTCAGCCCTTCGAACAGGAAAGCTTTAACGGATCCTTAAAAACTAAGATGATTATTTCCTTATATAGTGACAACTCAGGTATTATTTGGGCCGGTACTGATGGCGATGGTCTTTTCAAGATAAACCCTAAAAATAACCAAATCACAAACTATAAACATGAAGAATACAACAGATTATCGATAGGAAGCAATACCGTTCCCTTTATAACTGAAGATAGCAAAGGAAACAAATGGTTTGTTTTGAAAAAGGGAGAGATCAATATACTTCCTCAACAAAATCCCAACGTTAAATATTTTAATAGCACGGTTAACAATGCTCCAGCAAGGGTTCTTTCTTTATTAAAAACTAAAGATGGCTCTTTATGGATTGGAATAGACGAGAAAGGACTGACTCGCATAATGCCAAATGGCAGAAAAGTACAATACAATAATTCTGAAAAAAACGAATTTTACTTTAAAGGCAAATATGTTCAAAGTTTAGTAGAAGATAGTAAAGGGAATCTTTGGATAGGTACCTACCAAAATGGTCTGTGGGTGTACAATCTAGACAAAAGAACCTTTACTAGAGTAAAAACCACTAAGGAAACGGAAATTCCTTCCTCTGATATACGGTGCTTATTTAAGGACCATAAAGATAGAATTTGGGCAACTATGTCAACGGCAATTCATGTTTTTTCTAAGGACCAAGATTTGTTAGCTGTTTTTGGTTATCATGAAAACGGTCTTAGCGGAACCATATCTCAGTCCGTTTCACAAGACGAAAATCAAAATATTTGGGTAGCTCTGAGTAATAGTGGTCTATATAGGCTTAATGAAGATATAAACGATTTATCTAAATCGGCCTTTATTCCTTTTGAATACGGTCCAAAGAAGAATGAAGCTTATTACCAATATAATATCAAGACAATTTATCCGGACTACAAAGGAGGCTTATGGCTGATTAGTAGCTCTGGAAGGTTAATAAGGTTTGATTTGAGAAATAAATCTTTTATTTCCTATTCCTCTACAGGAAATTTGCACGGTCTCTCTCTGACCTCTCTTTTGTTAGAAGACTCTGAAAACATATGGCTCGGGAGTAAAAACGGCATTCATCATTATAATTTAGAAAATCATAAAATAAGATCTTTTTATCAAACCGACGGCCTCCAAGGTAATGTATATTCCAGAGCTGTCTTTAAAGATAGTAGCGGGGTACTATATTTTGGAGGAGACCAGGGTGTTTCTGCCTTCCGGCCGAGTACTATGGAAAAAAAAGATACTTCGGCCAAACTTTACCTACATAGCCTAGAAATCTTAAATAAAAGTGCTTCTCAAATAATTAGTGATCAATTAACTAATGGAATAGAAGGTATGAAATATTTGGAATTAGATCCAGGTCAATCCTCCTTTTCTTTTAAGTTTTCGGCAATTGACAATCTTTTAAACTCTAATTACCATTATGCCTATCGGCTTAAGGGTTTTGATAAAGAGTGGATTCCCGCTAAAAAAGAACGTCTGGCTACCTATACCAATATTTCCCACGGGGCTTATTCTTTTGAAGTTAAAGCAGGTACTTCCAAAGATACATGGGATATTGACCCTATATCGTTAGATATTTATATTAAACCGGTTTGGTATAAAAGTAAGGTAGCCTACCTGATATATTTTATACTTATAAGCTTATTGTTCTATGGAGTTATTGTTTGGATACGGTTAAAAAATAAATTGGAAAAAGAGGAATGGAAAAATAATAAAGAAAAAGAATTATATGCTTTAAAAATGGATTTTTTCACTAAAATGTCCCATGAAATTCAAACGCCACTTACTTTAATATTAGGGCCAATAGATGATATGTTACAAAGGGAAGGTGCCAATGGTAACGCCCTATTAAGGCAGCGATTGTTGATGTTAAAGAACAATGCTCATAGACTCTCGAGAATTGTAACGGATTTAATAACCATACGCAACAAGGAATTAAACACCCTGAGAATTTATGCCTCACAAAACAATTTAACAGTACACCTTAAAACCATTGCTTTATCTTTTTCGGAACAGGCGCGTTTTAAAAACATTAATTTTCACCAGGAGCTTCCAAAAGAGGACTTTATAATATGGTATGATTATGATAAGATCGAACACGTATGCTATAATTTAATCTCCAACGCTTTTAAATTTAGTCCAATAGGAGGCGAAATAACTTTAAAGATAGAGCAATCAACTAAAGACAATGTAACTATTTCTATTAAGGATTCGGGACCAGGGATACCTAAGGAAGAATTAGATTTAATATTTGAACTTTTTTACCAAGCTAAATTAGGAAAGCACCAGAAAGGCTCTGGAATTGGTTTGGCCCTTACGAAAGAACTAATTAGTTTACATCATGGAAAAATTGATGTGCAGTCTTCCGCTGATACCGGTACCTGTTTTAAAGTTACTTTACCTACAAAAGAAAGTACATTTACTGAAGAAGAAAAAATTAGAGTTACCCAAAAAAATATTGTAAATCAAGAATTGACTGGAGAATGGACTCCTAATGTAAAAGCGAACCAAATTTATAAGGTCAATGATAAAAAATCACATACTATACTCATTGTTGAGGACAATATAGATATGCAGATATTTTTAAAAAACATCTTAGAACAAGAATATCATCTGCTCATTGCGGAAAATGGTGAACAAGGGATGGCTATAGCCGAAAGAAACAGTCCGGACCTAATTGTTAGCGATATCATGATGCCGAAAATGGATGGTATTAATATGAGTGAAAAACTACAAAAACAAAAATCAACGGGACATATCCCAATCATATTAATGACAGCTGAAAATACTGACAACATAAAAATAAAAGCACTGAATTCAGGGGCTGTGCAATTCATAAAAAAACCTTTTGACTATCACGAACTATTGTTGAAAGTAAAAAACCTGATTATATCTAGGCAAAAAATATTATCCAAGTTAAAAATGGACCTAGTTAATATTCCGAATAAGAATATGATTCTTTCCAAAGACGAAATATTTATGCAAAACTTAACTAAAGAGGTTTGTGAAAATATTGAAAACCCCGATTTTAAGCTAGAAGAATTATCGAAGCTGATGAATATGAGTTACTCCGCTATATACCGAAATTGCCAAGACATTACGGGAAAAACATTAATAGAATTTGTTAGAAACCAACGCTTAAAGAAAGCAGCCATATTGATTTTGGAACAAGGGTACAATATTTCTGAAGCCTCTTTTATGTCCGGTTACAAAAGTTCCAAATACTTCACAAAGTGTTTCAAGGAGGAATATGGAATATCTCCGGCTTCCTTAAAAAGGGAAGCAAAATCTATAGGCCTAGAAACAACTATGAAAAGATATAAATTTAATTAAATCAATTTTTCATAAATGCCCAAAATAGGTTTGCCTGACATACAGCCAAATTGGACTTTAGGAGTTGTAATCTTATTTATTATATAAAGTTAAGAATAACATTCTTAATTTTAAAAAATTATAAAAGCCCTAACCGATACCATGCTGCCTATAAAGAAAGAACGGAATAGCCTTTCCTAGCTTGTTCGTGACACGACATATACCCAGTTCAACTATATAAATGATGCAAGGAGCAGGTGGAGTTCGGAGCCGAAAGTTTCCCAGGAAATGGAATCAAAAAAAAAAGGCAATAGCAAGAACTTATAAGTGACCAAAGAAGGATTTTTGTATCCTTAAGGATTATGACCATTACGATCGCAAAGGGATTGGATGGAGCATGAGTAGTGGTTTGAGTGCTGAAGAAGCATACTTTCGGCGTGCAGGATGGTAATAAAGAATCGGGATATAGTCAAGAGACTTATTTACCATTCAGACAGTGGGGAGAAATATGACTGTGAGAATTTTGGAACGAAATACAAATCTTAAAAACGTACCTTAACTAATAATGCGGGTTTTATTTACAAGCCCTCAAATTTTTTCGAGATTAAACAGGTTTAGATCCACAAGAATGTGGTTATATTCAATTTATAGTAATTACAGGGTATAAATAGGTGTAAAAACAACAATACTAAACCTTTTTTGGAAAATTTTACACCACTGAAAGTTCTTTGTGTTCTACATTGCCGTCTAAAATAAAGTGAATTTATATTTCAATGGTAGGCCAATGATAAAATATACTTATCAACCCCATTTTTTAGAGTTTATTAATCTTATTCATAATTGTATATGATAATTCCAATACACTTAATAAACTTAAGGGCATCCCGTCTATTACGTATCAATTGCATACCAAAAGGAATCAAATAGACAATTATTGGGGTCGTACGTATATTTTAATGACTTGAGTATTTAGGCAGTTGGTGTTCCAAAATTGATTCTACTTGAATTGTGACATTATTTTCCTAATTAGAACTAAAGTCATTTTCTTGATACAGTGAACTACAAATCACATAAAATATAATATTCTTAAAACCATGATAAAGAAAGTATACATACTTGTTACATTTTTCGCATTTATTGGAATTTTAAAAGTCAGGGCAACAGATCCTAAGTCCTTAAAGGATTATCTGGTCCCCAAACCTAAAGACTTAAACATCAGTCAGGGTGAATTCACGCATAATAGTGGTAGAATAATTGCTTATGGAATTGCAAAAAATAGAGGGCTGCGTTTCTCAGCAAGATATCTCCAAGATATATTAGCAAAAAAAGGGATGAATTTCTTCATTGCCGGTAATATTGCCTATGGGGAGTCCCCGAGGATTGAATTGATAATTAATCCGGAAAAGGTACGTAAAGTTCAGGGATACCATCTTGAAGTATCGGATCAGCATATTTCTATAACGGCACATGATGAAGCCGGACTTTATTACGGAGTTCTGACCTTTGGACAAGTTCTTGAATACAGTGTAGGCAAGGGGGGGGGTTCCCGCCTTGGAAATATATGATCACCCTGATTTTGCCAGAAGGGGGGTCACTTTGGATATAAGCCGAAACAAGGTTCCTACAATGCAATCTTTATTTCAGTATATTGATATGTTCTCCTCTTGGAAAATCAATGAAATTCAATTGTACACAGAACATACTTTTCAGTACCAAAATCATAAAAAGGTGTGGCGAGGTGCAAGTGCGCTATCCTCGGACGAAATTTTGGTACTGGATAATTACTGTAAGGATAGATTTATCGACCTTGTTCCAAACCAGAATGGATTTGGACATATGGAGCAATGGCTAAAACATAAGGAGTATTGGTACATGGCTGAAAATGAAACCATAAAAGACCCATCTCATCCCGTTCTGGGAATCAGAAGAACCCTTTCTGCCGTGGATGACAATTCTAAGGTGTTTATAGAAAGACTCTATTCAGAATTGCTCCCTAATTTTTCGAGCGAATTTGTTAATATTGGAGGAGATGAGCCCTACGAACTGGGAACTGGAAAATCCAAAGCTGCTGTGGAATCGAAAGGAAAGGGTCAGGTATACTTGAATTATTTATTAAAACTTAATCAGTTGGTACAGGCTAACGGAAAAAAAGCCCAATTTTGGGGTGATATTATTCTTAAGCATCCTGAATTAATCCAGGAATTACCCGAAAATATAACTTGCATGATATGGGGGTATAGAGCAAACCATCCTTTTGACCGGCAAGCTGCGAAATTTAAAAAAGCAAACATACCTTTTTATGTTTGTCCAGGTACTTCATCATGGCGTTCCATAATAGGAAGGACCGATAATGCAATTAAAAATCAGATCAATGCGGCCGAAAACGGTATAAAATATGGCGCTGTTGGATATTTAAATACCGATTGGGGAGATGGTGGACACCCTCAGCATCTAATAAGTAGTTATGCTCCTTATATTTATGGCGCAGCAGTCTCCTGGTCTTTAGAGAACAATAGAGATTTGGATATTAATTACCTGCTCAATAAATACATCTATCAGGATTATACCAATAAAACTTCTCAAATTATATATGATTTGGGTAATGTAAATCAAATTTTGACCCCTGGGGGTAGCTTTAATATGCCTTTTTACAACCTTTTAAAGAATGTAAAAGAGCCATTGAGTAAACATCAACAAACCAATAAATTAACCTTGGATAATTTAGAAAAAGCGATTGATGAGCTAAAGTCCATAATAGACAGGGCCAATAGAATAAAAGCTTCTGCCAAGGATGCTCATATTGTAAAAAGGGAGATCGTTAACGCCGCAAAACTGGCTATACATGCTTGTCATCTTGGGATTGAAAAACTAAACGCTACAAATGGTATCTTGGACAATTTACCCTCGGAAAATAAATATTCCTTAGCGAAAGAACTGGAAGAAATTATTGCAGAATATCGAGAAATATGGGTAATGAGAAATAGGGTAGGAGGTTTAAGTGACAGCGTGGATCATCTAAATAAATTGAAAAGGAATTATGAGAAATAGCAATTCATCAATGAATACAAATCAAATCTGTTTTTTTTCTTTTAGTAAAAAAATTAAAGGAACTGCTTTTGCAATGATTAGGAATTTCCTTCTGTATAAATATATGCTCTTCTTTTTATTTGTTGGTATAGCCTATCCACAGAAAGTAGATACACTTAAAAAGGACGTAAGTCCCAATGTCGTATTAATTTACCTTGATGATAGCGGTTATGGTGATTACGCTCATAATGGGAACCCAACGATAAAAACACCGAACATTACAAAATTAAAGCAAAGCGGTATTAATTTTACTCAGTTCTATGTAACCTCCCCAGCCTGTTCGGCATCGCGATATTCAATAATGACAGGACGCTACCCTGGTAGATCTGGATTGGGCTCATGGGTAATTGGTCCTAGATCCCAAAGACATATTCATAAACAGGAAATTACCCTGGCCGAGGGACTGAAATCTATTGGTTACAAAACAGGTATGTTTGGTAAGTGGCATCTTGGCACCCCAAATGAGCAGAATGGACACAGCTCCGATGCGTTACCCTTAGCCCATGGATTTGACGAATGGATTGGAACCAATGTATCTCATGATTACAAGAATGCTATGCTTATCCAAAGTAATCCGGAAGGAAATAACCCAATTACGGGATATGATGTGCTTGCAACTAATTTGCCGTCAAGTATTGCAGCGTCAACCTCACTAACTGGTGTTTGTACTAAAGCAGCCATTAACTTTATACGAAGTAATCAAAACAGACCGTTTTTCGCTTATATTGCCTATAATATGCCACACCTAGGCCTTTTTGTAAGCAGTGAATTTCAAGGAAAATCCCGAAAAGGAGAGCTGGGTGATGTTATGGAGGAACTGGATGCTTCTATAGGTGATATTATCAACACTTTGGAAGATGTTGGAGTTCGGGAAAATACAATAGTTATATTTTCTTCTGATAACGGTCCGTGGATTGTGTTTTCTAATAGAAGCGACACTAAATATGGGGATACCAGATTAAAAGTAGGATATGCGACACCGTTCAGGGACGGAAAAGGTTCTACATGGGAGGGGGGGCATCGAGTGCCTGGAATTATTAGCTGGCCCGCAAAAATAAAAGGCAATAGAAATGAGCAAACCCCTGTTAGTACTTTGGATGTGTTGCCTACAATTTTCTCTATTACAGGGGTTTCGCTTCCCATAGACAGAACCATTGATGGTCGTGATATTAGCTCTCTGTTATTGTCCGAAGGTCACTATAGCCAGATAAATGACTTTAAGTTGTTTTATAATTACACAGACAACCTCCCTTCGGCAATAAGGAAGGGGCCTTGGAAACTTCATGTGCGCATTGGTTCCCAAACGAAAAACAATTACGGTTTTGTAGCCTCAAGGGAAACTCCCCTCCTATTTCAGGTTGAAGAAGATTTAGGAGAACGTATCAATAGGGCTGATCAGCAATCGGAAAAGACTTTGGAATTACTTTTTGAATTAGAACAATTTGAACAAGAACTTAAGAAAGAGGGTAGTTTTTGGGATTAGTGTATTACCCCTGAAAAAGTTAAATTTAACAAAACAACATATAAGTAGATGTTTTTATAATTGGTAATATTGGTGAGAGGGAACCAAAAGATTTACATTCATAATGTCCTCTTTATATATGAAAAGTAAGCTGTTTCATTTTTTCTGTTTGTTATTTCTTTCTTATGGCCTATTAGGCCAAAGTAATCGATTTATCAATCTTGATAGGGAAGATGGGCTGGTCAGTAATTTTGTAAGGGCTATCTTTCAGGATGCCTACGGTTACATGTGGTTTGGAACCGACAATGGACTGAATCGCTACGATGGCATTCAAATGGAAACCTATCAACACGTTCCTGAAGATGAAAGATCTCTTTCTAACAATCATATTCAAGATATTTTTCAAACTTCATCTAATAAATTACTCATATGTACTTCAACGGGTATTGATGTTTACAATTACAAAACCCAAGAATTTAGGCGCGTAAGATTTATTGGCAACTACAGATTAAAAGGTTTTCGTGAAACTTTTGACAATAAGGTGTGGGTTCTTACGAACAATAAGGTGATAATTGTTTTGGACGCCGATTTGCAATTTCTATATACCATTGACTTCGCCCAAATTGGTAATGAGGAGAACATAAGGCTAAACAACCTATGGATGTTTGACTATGATCAAGATAATTTAGCCTTATACGATGAAAAGTCCGGATTTTTTTTGTTTAACGTAAAGACCAAAAGGTTAAAATTGCTTTCAAAACATATACTGCCCGTTTCTACTCGAGTTTTTGGAATACACCCTGTAAATGAGCAAGAATTTTGGGTGGCCACTTTGAAAGGTGTTTTTGCATTTCAAAATGGTAATTTATATAAAAGATTTACCAAAGAGCCCCATAATAATACACCACAATTAACCAGTAATTTTGTTCTGGATATAAGGCAAATGCCCAACAATGAGATCTGGCTGTTTACAGATGGCGGCGGTATCAATATTTATAATAAGATCACCAATCGGTTTAAGTATTTAAAAAACAATATTGATGACGATTATTCATTGGGATCAAATTTTATTTTTACCACACACATAGATAACAACTCAACGTTATGGATTGGAACAATAAAAAACGGTGTTAGCCAATTGGATGCCAATAACCCATTTATTACCCATAATTTACTTGTAAATGAAGATTATCAAAGGCATAATGTACCGGTTTCGTCCCTGTTCTTGGATTCAAAAAATCGGATTTGGGTAGGTAGTGATGGTAATGGTCTTTATAAGCTAGTAGATAACCATATGGAACACGTAGTGTTGGATTCAAAAATTAAAACGATTTCGGCCATTAACGAGGTAAATTCAGAACAATTAATTCTTGGAACGTATAAAAACGGGGTAGCTACACTCGATTTAAATAAAAACAAATCCACAATACAAAAAAATATAATTAAAAGCATAAATCAGGATGTTAAGATTACTTTTCTTGAAAAAGACAGCTATGGGAGATTTTGGCTGGGAAGCAATAATATTGTAACTACAATACCAAACGAAGGTGAAAGCTTGTATCAAGTTAATACTGATAGAGCACCTATTAATTTAAGAGCCCTTTCCTATGCTCAACACAATAAGGATACCTTACTTTTTGGAGGGGTTTTAGGTATTTACCAATATGACCAAAATGGCTTCAAAATGATTTCCAATGTTCCCGAGGACATTAATTATATACTAAAATTAGACAGAAATAATTATTGGTTGGCTACAAGGAAAGGGCTATGCTTGTTCAATGTTAAAAACACGGAAGCATCTTTTTATGGCTTACAAAATGGTCTTAATAGCCAAGAAGTCAATGTGCTTATCTCTGACAATTCCAACAATATATGGGTTGGGACCGATCAAGGAATTTCAAAATTTGATATAGACACCAAGAGCTTTACCAATTATACCTATAAAGATGGTTTCACGGACAATTCATTTCAAATTAACTCCGTCCTTAAGGATAAATATGGAAAGTTGTTCTTTGGCGGAACAAAAGGCGTACTTACATTTCACCCAGATAGTATTATATCGGAAACAAAAATTAAAAAAGTTATCATTACTAAAATTCTGGTCAATTATGAAGACGTATCAAGTGATAAACAAATGGTACTGGAGAAACCAATAGAGGAAACACAGCTAATCACTTTAAGCCATAACCAAAAGGTTCTAACGGTCAATTTTTCTTCCTTTGATTTTAAACAACCCGAAAAAATTGATTTTTCGTACAAATTAGAGGGCTATGATGATGAGTGGCGCTTTACTTCTAACAGAGGTATTACCTATATGAACCTTGAGCCAGGGGAATATACCTTAAAATTAAAGGCCTCGGATACCGCAAAAAATTGGAATGACACCTATACTGGACTTGATATTAAGGTACTTCCTGCTTGGTGGCAGACGTTGTGGTTCAAGTTAGGAGTTTTCATTTTTCTTGTATTGATAATCTATTCTATAAATTACTTCATACTAAAAAAGGCAGAATCCAAAAGAGCTTTGGAATTTGAAAAAAAATCCCTCAAGGAACAAAATGAAATACACGAAAAACAAATAAAGTTTTTTACTAATATATCGCATGAGATCCGTACTCCACTAAGTTTAATCCTGAGTCCTCTTGAAGCTATAGTTAAAGAGGGTGGCCTTAGTAGCAAAGTCGTTGAAAACCTGTTTATTGTCCAAAAAAACGCATTGCGCATAAAAAAACTAATAGACAGAGGTATTGATTTTAGAAAAGCAAAATTTAAAGAACCCGAAATGCAACCTGGTAAACAAGATATTGTTGCTTTTCTTCGGGAACTCTCTGAAAGCTTTAATAGTTTTTCAAAATCAAAAAACATTACACTTATTTTTAAGTCAGATGTAGATTCCCTGTTTATGTGGTTTGACGAATATATGACAGAAACAATATTCTACAATTTACTTTCAAATGCATTTAAATTCAGTGGTCCTAATGAAAACATTATTATGTCTGTTTTTTCAGAAAAGGATAAGGTAAGAATAACGGTTCAGGATTTTGGATCAGGAATTCCTTCTGATGATCTTGTTCACATCTTTCAACGCTATTATCAGGCTAAAAGTCATTTAGGTGGTTCAGGAATAGGTTTGGCATTGACCAAAAAATTTGTTGAAGCACATGAGGGAGAAATTGGTGTTAAAAGTGAAATAGGTATAGGAAGTTGTTTTGAAGTGGTTTTTCCCTTGATAAACCAGCCGAGTAAAGTAAATAATCTTTTTTATTACAATTCAAAGGAAAAGGTTGTTCCGGTTGAAGAATTCCCCCACTCCAAAGAAAAGGAAACAATTAATTTAAAGGTGCATACGGTTCTGATTGTAGAGAATGAAAAAAGCCTACGGGACTATTTACGTGTAAATTTGGCCCCTTTCCACAAAATTATTATTGCTGCCCACGGGAAGGAAGCTTGGCATATTGTAAACAACAGAAAAATAGATCTCGTTGTCTCCGATGTTATGATGCCAGAAATGGATGGCCTTGCGTTATGTGAACTTATAAAAGGAAACAGTAAGACTAGCAACCTTCCTATAATATTATTAACGGCCAAAACG
Source organism: Arenibacter sp. 6A1 (assembly GCF_012272855.1). Classification (GTDB taxonomy): domain Bacteria; phylum Bacteroidota; class Bacteroidia; order Flavobacteriales; family Flavobacteriaceae; genus Arenibacter. The sequence continues at coordinate 24,596 of NZ_JAAXCQ010000014.1, forward strand.
CTTACCGAGGACAAAATAAAAGGTTTTGAAACAGGTGCCGATGCCTATCTGGAAAAACCCTTTCAATTAGAGGTATTACGTTCAAGAATCGACAATCTCTTGGTTGGCAAGGAAAGACAAAGTAAAAAAATGCTGGAGGATTTAAAAATACCTTTGGATGCTGAAACAATTAGCACCTCGGATGAGGAGTTTTTAAAGAAATGCCTGTCCATTATAGAAGTAAATATTGATAATCCGGATTTCAATATCCCCATTTTTTCTAGAGAACTGGGAATGAGTAAATCTCTGATTTATAAAAGAATGGGGGGAATAACGAACATGACAATCAACGAATTGATTCTTTCCGTTCGACTACAAAAAGCCTCATATATGCTCACTCATACTAAGAAATCAATTGTAGACATTTCATTGCTTGTTGGCTTCAAAAACCCAAAATATTTCAGTACCTGCTTTAAAAGGAAATTCGGCCTAACGCCATCAAACTATCGATCTGAACAACTATATAAAGATTAGAAATAGGATATAGTCGTTCCCAATAGAAATTAGTCCTTATGCCCCACAATGATGCCACCTTGGTTGAAGCTCATCATTAAAAAAAAAATAGCCGCTTGCAATACAAGTCAAAATACAGAATTGCTAATTGATGAAACTTGTCTGACCAGATTTATAAGCTCTACACTTCTTCTTTTACTGTTAACGTTAATAGGGTAAACCTCAACATCCTTAAAGGAATTGCTATATCGGAATAGATAATGGTCTAAAATTGGACCTTGTTAAGACAGTTAACTATATCCTAATGAAAATCCGATTAGTGGGGGAATTATAATTTTTTAGATACCGATGGCTTGGACAGCTATTGTACTTCCATCCAAGTGTACTCGTGTTGTGTCCATTACGCTCTGAATTCTAATAGGACTTTTGAACAGAAGTTAGTATTTACGGTGCAATTACGAATTGTAGTACATTTTTCATCTATACAATAATAGACATTTTGCAATCAATACCTAACCTCTGCATAAAATTGACAATACCAAACCTCTTCTGGAAGATTTTCACCGTTTAGAACTCTTATTTCTAAATAGATTAGCCAGACCTTTTAATGAATTAAGAAGGATAACTAAACCAAACTAAATCATACAATTTTATGAGAAAAACGAACAAAAAAAAGAAGAAACAATTTCAGGGAACACCCACTTCGGCACTAAATAGGGGTATAGTCTTTATTTTGGTGTGGACATTGACGTCTATGTTCGCCTTGGCCAACGATGGGGCCTTTGTTAAGGTTCAAGATGAAATTAGTGGGACCGTGACCGATAACTCGGGCCTTCCTTTAATTGGAGCTACAGTAGTGGTTCAAGGATCATCATTAGGAGTGACAACAGATTTTGACGGTAAGTATTCCATTGCGGCCTCTAATGGAAGCGTATTGGAGTTTTCATACATAGGTATGTTGACCAAGACAGTTGAGGTGGTAGATTTCAATGACATAAACGTATCCCTAGAAGAGGATGTCAACCAACTGGAGGAAGTGGTCATTGTAGGATATGGTACTCAGAAAAAATTAAATGTGACAGGTGCTGTGGAATCTATAAATTTAGAAGATGAGATTGGCGAACGTCCAGTACCCAATGTTACTTCCATGCTACAAGGAGTTCTTCCTGGACTCTCAATAAGCCAAACAGGAAATGGGGGTGAACCGGGTGCGTCACAAAATTTGAACATTAGGGGCTTAGGCACCTTAACAGGGAACTCGGGAGAACCTTATATCTTAGTTGATGGATTTCCTCTTTCTGCCAGCCAGTTGAACTCCATAAGCCCAAGTGATATTGAGAACGTAACAGTGTTAAAAGATGCTGCTTCCGCCGCCATATATGGCTCAAAGGCTGCATTTGGAGTTATATTAATTACCACCAAAGGGGGTGTCAAAGGTAGGACTGTTGTAAAATTTTCAACGAAATATGCCCTTTCTTCACCAACCTCGTTACCAAAAATGGCCAATAGTCTGGAGTTTGCAACGGCTATTAACCAAGCACAAACGAATAGTGGCGCTTCCAATTGGTTTAAAGAGGAGGCATTGGACAAAATAAAAGCATATTTAAACGGCGAGTTGCCGTATTCTACGGAGTTAAATGAGCAGGGTAATAGATGGTTAAGTGGTCGGAGTGGCTTTGCCAATACGGATTGGTGGAAATTGTTTTTTAGGGACAGTGCACCTAGATCAGAACACAATGTAAGTGTTAGTGGGGGAACAGAAAGTACCAAATATTATATCTCTGGAAATTATTTTGAACAGGACGGCCAGATGAATTATGCTATTGATAAATATGACAGGGCTTCCTTTAACATAAACTTAAAAACCGAAGCTACAGATTGGTTGAGGTTTGATGTTACAACAAGGTATACTAAGGAGAAAAGAATATTTCCTTCTGGTGGCTTTCAAAACTTTACTAAAGATATAGTTTACCATCAAATCTCTAGGGCATGGCCAACGTCTCCGGCTTTCGACCCGGATGGAAATGCGATTGATGCCAATATTTTGAGGTTTAGGGACGCGGGTAACACATCCAATGATTATAATACCACATTAGTGCAATTGGGTGCCGACTTCGAGCCGGTTAAAAATTGGATTACTCGAGTAAGCTACAATAGAAAAGTGAGAGGCTCACAAGCGGTAAGGGAGCGGTTTGCAGCTATTTTAAACTATCCTGACGGGTCTACTAATAACGTAGGTTATAAACCAAATAACATCCAGAGAGTCTATACCGAGGGTACAGACCAACTGGTGAATTTAGTAAGTTCTTTTAACACCAGCCTAGGAAGTCATCATTTGAAAATCTTGGGGGGGTATGAACAACGTCTGGATGAATGGAGTAATGTGCTGGCATCTAGATCAAACCTTATCACCAAATTTGTTCCTGCCATCAGTACTGCAGTGGGGGAAGATTATGTTGGGGATACTGCCCGCCACTATTCTACCCAAGGTGTGTTTGGAAGGTTTAATTACGATTATAAAGAAAAATATATACTGGAACTCAATGGGAGGTATGACGGAAGTTCTCATTTTAGAGACGGAAAACGATGGGGATTTTTTCCTTCGGCTTCTATAGGTTATAATATTTCCAAAGAAGCTTTTTGGAAACCTTTAAAAGGAGTTGTCAACAATTTAAAATTTAGAGCTTCATGGGGTGAGCTTGGTAATCATGATACCAATCTAGGATACTTGTATCAAGAGACCTTAGGATCCAATGAATCCCATTGGTTAATGAACGATCAACAAACTGTATATATAACCAGACCCAATATTGTTAGCCCAAACCTTACATGGGAAACGGTTACTACCACGGATTTGGGTATTAATGCAGGGTTGTTCAAAAATAAACTGAACGTAACCTATGATTACTTCACTCGGGTAACGTCAGATATGATAGGACCTGCAGCTGCTCTGCCCGCCTTATTAGGAGATAATGCACCTAGGGAGAACAATGCAGAATTAACGACCAAAGGATGGGAAATTTCCTTCTCATGGAAACAAAAATTCGGTAACTTTAGCTATAATTTTGGGGCAAACTTATCAGACAATACCAGTAAGGTTACCAAATACAACAACCCTACCGGTATCTTTTCCTCTTATAGGAAAGGTCAGGTGATTGGTGATATTTGGGGGTATGAAACTGTGGGATTGTTTGCTTCTGATGAAGATGCTGCAGCTGCACCAGATCAATCCATATTTCGAAACAGATGGCTGGCCGGTGATACCCAATATGCAGATTTGGATGGTGATGGAGAGATTACCCGAGGGGACAATACAGAAAGCAGTCCAGGGGATAGAAAAATTATCGGTAATAATAGGGCACGATATAACTACGGATTTAATCTTGGAGCTTCCTACAAGGGATTCAATCTGTCAGTACTATTCCAAGGTGTAGCCAAAAGAGATTATTATTTTCCGGCAAGTACCAATCTTTTTTATGGTTTTAGAGGCAATATATGGCAAACTAGTGTAACTAAAGCTTCTCTAGATTATTGGACCCCAGAAAACACTGATGCGTATTTTCCAAAACCATATTTTAACGCAGAACATCTTAAAAATACACAAACTCAAACTAAATTTTTACAAGATGCCTCATACCTGAGATTAAAAAATGTGCAATTGAGTTACAGCTTACCTAAAGAAGTTTTGGGTAAAATAGGAATGAGCCGATTACAGTTTTATATCACAGGAGAAAATTTGTGGACAAAAACAAAGCTCAATGAAAATTTTGATCCAGAAGTTCTTGGAGGAGGCTGGGGAGGTGGAAAGATTTATCCACTATCCAAAGTTTTTTCATTTGGGGTGAATCTTGATTTATAAGGTACTAGAACCATTAGTTTAAGATATGATATCAATTAAAACGAATAATAAAATGAAATTTTTAAAAGTATTGATAATTGCAGCACTTACATTTTTTGTAACAAGTTGTGATGATGATTTTTTAGAGAGATCCGCTCTAGATCAAATAACGACAGATAATTATTGGAAAACGTCCGAGGACTTAAAGCTATACGTCAACCAATTCTACACAGCCTTTCCTTCGTGGACTCCAAATGCGTTTAACGGCGGAATTTATTGGCATGATCAAAATAGTGATAATATAATCAGACAAAATGTAGACGACAGATTGGCTGGAAACAACACCATAACTACGGGTAATGGTTCGTATAATTTTAGAAACATTAGAACCGTGAATATTTTTATGGCCAATTATGATAAGGTTGAGGACGAATTTGACACCTATAAACAATATGTAGGGGAAGCTTTGTTCTTTAGAGCTTATTTTAATTTTAGTTTGTTGAAGAGATTTGGGCCTTACCCATATACAAATCAAGTTTTGAATGACACTTCGGAAGAGTTGTATGAATCTAGAACTCCTAGAGATATCATTGCTCAGAATATTATTGCCGATTTGGACCAGGCTATTGAATATATGCAGGCTGATAAAAACAATAATGGAAATAGGCTCAACAGGGGAGTTGCCCAGTTGTTCAAAGCCAGGGTGGCATTATATGAAGGAACATGGGAAAAGTATCATGCAGGTACTTCATTTGGGGTTGACGGTTCTGATGGAAGTACTTTTCTAAATATAGCCACCGATGCTGCAAAGTCATTAATGGACAGTGGTATATATAGCCTTCACAATACGGGTAACCCCATGGAAGATTATTGGAAAGTATTTAACCAGACTGATTTTTCGGGTAGTTCTGAAGTGATGCTTTGGAAGTCATATAGTCAGGAATTAAGCACTGCTCATAATGGCCAGCGCTATTTATCATCTTCCGGAGGAGGCCGTGGCATTACACAGGTATTGGTAAATGATTATTTATGCCTTGATGGACAGCCAATTGCTACAAGTCCGTTATACAAAGGAGACACTACTTTGGTACAAGTTGCTACCAATCGGGACCCAAGATTATCCCAAACCATTTGGCTGCCAGGACAAGATTGGCGTATAGAAGGCGGCACTGTGGTGGAAACTTTTGAAAAGTCCTTTCTAGATGCTTCTGGCGAGAGCGTATGCCCTACCGGGTATCAGATAAGAAAAGGAGCAAACCCAGATTGGGCACAACGCAGTGGTGCCGGTCAAGGAACAACTTCAAGCCCAATATTCCGATTTGCCGAAGCGCTGTTAGTTTACGCTGAGGCCAAAGCCGAATTGGGAATTATTACACAGGCAGACCTGGATATATCCTTAAACCTACTACGTGATCGTGCCGGAATGCCACCTTTGGCAATTGGGAGTATTACAACCGACCCCAATTGGCTATTTCCAGACCTGTCCCCAATAATCAATGAAGTGAGAAGGGAAAGGCATGTTGAATTGGCAGCAGAAGGATATCGTGCAGATGATATAAATAGATGGGCCGCACATGATGAACTTACAGTTGGAAAAAGATACAAAGGAGTGAGGTTTGATCCGGTACAGTTTCCGGATATGGTTGTTGGTTCGGAGGTATTACTCGATTCTGACGGATATGTAGATCCCCTACAAGGAGAATTGCCAAATGGATATCAATTTGATTTAACAAGAGACTATTTGCTTCCCATACCAACCGATGAATTAACATTAAATCCCAATCTAACCCAAAACCCAGGTTGGGAATAAATTAGGAAGGGATAATAATAGGGGAGGTGGTCAATTGATCCCTTCGAAATAGTCCGTCAGCGCATAAAGTTCAGAGTTAATTGTTTAATAGTTAGTTGTTAGTGAAAGGTTGTTTAGTTTGTTTTAAACAACCTTTCCTTTCTATATCCACATCAAATTACCTGACCTATTAACTAACTACATTTATTGTACAACTCAAAATATTATAATATCTATAAACAGAGTAAGGATGAAATATGTTAAACTAGCCATTACAGTAAGCCTAGCAACCCTATATGTAGGATGTAAAAACCCATCTAAAAATCAATTAAGTGAAAATATTAATAAAAATAACCCTCCTCCAAATATCATTTTCATAATGAGCGATGATCATGCCTATCAAGCCATTAGTGCTTATGGTAATGGTTTGAACATGACTCCGAATATTGATAGGATTGCTAATGAAGGAGCTATTTTCAACAAAGGTTTTGTAACAAATTCCATTTGTGCTCCCAGTAGGGCAGTAATGCTTACTGGAAAGCATAGCCATATCAATGGAAAGGTAGATAATATCCAAGCATTTGATTGGGATCAGGATAATTTTGCGAAATCTTTACAGACAGTGGGATATCAAACTGCCTTGATTGGAAAGATACACATGGATGGCTTGCCCCAAGGGTTTGATTATTCTAATGTACTCCCTGGACAGGGTCACTACTACAATCCAGATTTCATTGAGAATGGGGTGAAAAAGCAAATCCCAGGTTACGTAACCTCTATTACTACAGATATAGCCTTGGATTGGCTAAAAAATAAAAGAGATCCGGACAAACCTTTTTTATTATTATACCATCAAAAAGCACCTCACAGGGTATGGATGCCTGAAGCGAAATATTTAACATTATTTGACGAAAAAAAATTTACGCCTCCTTCCAATTTTTATGACGATTATGAAAAGAGACCGGCTGCTGCAGCTCATGAAATGGGAATTTATACAGACATGGATTTAGTATATGACCTTAAAATGTTAGACTCTGAAGGCACCATCGAAACACCGTACAGAAAGAATTTTCAAAACATGTATGATCGGATGGATGCTAAACAAAAAGCGGCATGGGATGCCTATTATAACCCTGTCATAGATAAATTTAAAGAAGATTCCCTAAAGGGAAGGAATTTGGCCGAATGGAAATTTAATAGGTATATGAAAGATTACTTGCGCACTATTCAATCTGTTGATGACGGTGTTGGAGAAGTATTGGATTATTTGGATCATCAAGGGTTGACCCAGAACACTATAGTAGTGTATACTTCGGATCAGGGATTTTATTTGGGTGAGCACGGTTGGTTTGATAAACGGTTTATGTATGAAGAGTCTTTCCGAACACCAATACTTATGCGCTACCCAAATGAGATTAAGGCAGGAACGGTAATTGACGAATTGGTCCAAAATTTGGATTTTGCGCCTACCTTTTTGGATTATGCGGACGTGGAAATCTCCACCGGTATGCAAGGTGAGTCTTTCAGAAAATTGGTAGCTGGAGAAGAAGTAGAATGGCGGGATGCCATTTACTATACCTACTATGAGTATCCCGGGGAACACAACGTTCAAAGGCATTACGGCGTAAGAACGGATCGTTATAAACTCATCCACTTCTATTATGATGAAGATTATTGGGAAATGTACGATTTGGAAAAAGACCCAACAGAAATGAAAAATATATACAATGACCCAAAATATGCAACGGTACAAAAAAACATGCATAATAAATTGGAAGAAGTAAGAGAAAAATATAAGGATAATGATTCTATATCGGACATGTATTTAAATAAGTATTTAAAAGCAAAAGGACTGCAGAAATAGCATTTCACGTAGATTTGGAAATTTGTTTGGAGAATGGGAACTTGAACTTATAAAAGGACTAGTCTTTTGAGAATTGGATTAAAATGCTAAAGGATAGAGGAGTATGAAACCGGAGCTGTATTTTAAGTAAAGGACAAGACTAGGGAAGATATAGGGCACGATTTTTACGGGGTTGTGCTTACAAGAAAAAAGTTGTTTGTTGGATATTACAGGTATGGAGTTTTTGACGATATCATATCGTGGCATTCTATATTAAGACAAGCTGCTCACTATTTATAGGGGAGGAAATTAATATTGACTTCTTCCTGTTATTTCAAAAAGAATAAGCACTTCAGGTTTAAAATAGAAACTTTCATCACAATTTATAGTTTCACTAAAATGTTTTCAAATTTAAATAAGTACCAGAAGGCTAATTTTTGTAATTAACCCATTATAAATTTTAAAGGTTTTTTATACCTTGTGATCCTTGAAAAACAAGTGTAAATTAAATTTAATTGAATGAGGAAGATCGTATTTATTTTTTTACTGGGATTTCTAATGCAAGGAATTGCCCAGTCCACAAATAGTAATGAAAAATACAATGTCTTATTTATCGTTGCGGACGATCTCACTGCCACCGCAGTATCTTCTTATGAAAATATAGCGGGTAGTACCCCTAATATTGATAAATTGGCTACAGAGGGAACAAGATATACTCACGCCTATTCTCAATATCCTGTTTGCGGTCCCTCACGGGCATCCCTAATGTTTGGTTATTATCCAAATGCAACCAAAACCTATGGGTATGTCAGCGGCCGAGAACAAGTAGGAACTAAGCGAAAGTCATGGTCACAGCTATTTAAGGACAATGGGTATTATACCGCTCGGGTAAGTAAAATTTACCATATGGGTGTTCCCATAGATTTTGAAACTGGTTCCAATGGTCAAGACGATGCTGCCTCTTGGACCGAACGTTTTAATAGCCAAGGGCCTGAATGGCAGGCAGAAGGGGAAGCCGAATTGGTGCAGAACAATCCATTCGGTGATAAACCTAGAAAAGGTGGCAATGTAATGACTATAGTTAAGGCAGATGGTGATGATTTACTACATTCTGATGGGAAGACTGCAGAAAAGGCTATAGAATTAATCAGGAAGCATAAAAAGGAACCATTCTTTTTAGCGGTTGGGATGGTAAGGCCCCATGTACCCTTTGTAGCCCCAAAATCATATTTTGAACCCTTTCCCCATTCTCAAATAGTATTACCTCCCAAAGTTCAAAACGATTGGGATGATATACCCGCTCGTGGTATAAATTATGTAACTAGCGTTAATGGGGAAATGACAGAAGAGCAAGAGAAGAAGGCGGTAGCTGCCTATTATGCCTCCGTATCTTATATGGATGCCCAAGTAGGAAAGATTCTCAACACACTAAAAGAAGAGGGCTTAGAAGATAATACCATCGTGATATTCACCTCAGACCATGGTTTTCATTTAGGAGAGCACCGTTTTTGGATGAAGGTAAGTTTACATGAAGAGTCAGTACGGGTGCCATTGATCATAAAAATGCCAGGAAAGGAAGCTGCAGTATGCCATTCTTTTACAGAACTATTGGATTTATATCCGACCGTATCGGAATTAGCTGGTTTAAAATATTCTAAAAACATTCAAGGGAAAAGTATCGCAAATACCTTAGATAATCCTCTTGTTGAGGTACGGGATATGGCTTTCTCTGTAAGTCAGGGAGGAAAATCTTTTTTGATTAGAACTAAAAAATGGGCTTATATTCAATACGATGAGGACGCTGGGTCTGGGATGGAATTATTTGATATGGAATATGATCCCAAACAGTATAATAATTTGGCCTATAATCCACAATATGCTGAGGTTAGGAAGGAGATGCAAAGTCGGTTACGAGCAAAATTAAAAGAGGTAAGAAATAATGATTTGAATATCCAATATGGAGTTCAAGAAACTAAGTAAATAGTAATCCAATAAAATCGGAAAATTTAAGCGAGTACAATTTTGTCAACGTTCGACAATTCCTGAGGTTTTAAAATTAGGAGTAGGAAGTATGGCGATTTTCAAGTGCCCATGGATAACCAATTTAAATGCCCGGCCGTACTTTTGGAACGTGGGTTTTTACAGTTTGATATTTTCTCAATCAGTCTACTAACAGCGTTTCAGAATTGATCCTAAAGCATTTTTCTTCTCCTAAATATAATGGATTTCCGTGTTTTTCTGACCAAAAGCCATCTAGTACATCCTTAGTTAAACAACGATAAACAGCAACGCCTTTATAGGTGGCATTATCATCACCTTGATAGTTGAAATTAATCACCAATATATTGTCTTTAAAAAAGCCAGTTCCTTTTTGTTCTTGGGTAGAATTTATTAACCATTTGGCAATTATTCTATTGTTCTCATCCAAGGATAAGGATAGAATTCCTTTATAAGTGTTTTCGGTGTCATCTTGATTTTTACCTAGTATGGAGTAGTCGCCTGTTAATTGTTTTAGTGTCATTAATTATGCTTTTGTACCCGGAGATTGGCTAGTAGTGTCTTTAAACATATATTTCTTTATCTATATAATTATATTAACTCGCTGTCTACAGTACCTAAGTTGGTAGTCCCATGCATTTCAGCCCTAATAGCTAACAAAAATAACTTTTATTTTCACTTTTCTTGGCTTATATAAACGGTTTTTTACTACCGCTATTTCTCCTTTTCTTTTTTGATTCCAAAGATAGGCTTGCTCCTAATCTATTTCCTGACGAATAATATTTTTGCATTTTCGTTCGGGCTTCTTCTAATCATATTTGGAATTGGCTAGCCATACATACCTTGGAATTAATAATTATCCAATTTAACCCCACGAGAATTCCGAATATGTGTTAAACCCTCTTAAAAATGTGTTAATCCCTCGAAATTATGTTACACTTTTTTGAATCTGTTCTAACACAGGGGGATAGCGAAGAAGTAATATTGCTTTTAGGTAATTCAATTTCCGCTCCTTTTAAGAGTTATGACATGCAAATGGAAAATTCACTTATCTAGCATGTTAATTATTTTAAGGAGCTTATTGTAATTATTGCTAAAAACCAATTAAAACCAACCAAGTATGAGAAAACTAAAAAGGTGTATGCTCTTTTTATTGAAAAAGCCTAAAAAGCAATTATTAGAAGCAAACCTTGTGCTATTGCTGTGTATAATTTCAGCAACAACCATTCAAGCCAAGGTTATTTATGAACCCATGGTAAACGAAAGTTTGGTATCGGGCGTTTTTCAGGATGGGGTTGTAACAGGTACCATTCTGGACGAAAACAACAATCCGTTGCCGGGTGCCACGGTTTTGGCGGTAGGGACCGTCATTGGGGCAACCTCCGATTTTGATGGCAACTATAGTATATCCGTGCCAGAAAGTGCTACAAAACTGGCTATATCCTATATAGGGTATGAAACGCAAACTGTGGCTATAGCGGGAAGAAGTGAAATAAACATTCAATTAAAAGTATCGGCGAACACCTTGGACGAAGTTGTGGTTACGGCCCTAGGTATTGAAAGATCTAAAAGATCTTTGGCATATTCAGTGTCCAAAGTTGGAGGGGATGAATTTACCGAAGCCAGAGAAACAAACGTAGCAAACAGTTTGGCCGGTAAGGTAGCTGGTGTAAATGTGACAAGAACGGCGTCAGGACCTGCTGGGACTGTGCGGGTTTTAATCCGTGGTAACTCTTCATTAACCGGTAACAACCAACCGTTATATGTTGTTGATGGAATCCCTATTGATAACACAAATAGAGGTTCTGCAGGTGAATGGGGTGGATCTGATGGCGGTGACGGTATTGGTAATATCAACCCAGACGACATAGAGTCCATGTCAGTATTAAAAGGTAATTCTGCTGCCGCACTCTATGGATCTCAAGCATCCAATGGGGTTATTCTTATTACAACCAAAAGGGGTAAAACCAATCAAGGACTTCAAGTAGAAGTAAATTCAAACTACGTATTTGAAAATGCTATCAATCATTTAGATCCACAGACGGAATATGGCTCTGGACTTTTGGGAGAAAAACCCACAACACAATCTGAAGCTTGGGCTGCCGGGGAGTTTTCTTGGGGAGCAAAATTGGATGGGTCCAGTGTTGTACAATTCGATGGGGTAAGCAGACCTTATTCTTATTCTGGTAATAATTTTGACAAATTCTATAGAACGGGGAATACTTCCACAAATACTGTTTCCTTAAGCGGAGGTTCAGCAGATTTAGGGTATAGATTTTCTGCCTCCACTATGGACAACGAAAGTATTATGCCGAATTCTGGAATGAAAAGACAGACCTTTAGTGTGAATATGCACGGGAAAGCATTGAATGATAAATTGTCATTTCAAACCAGTGCACAGTATATTTTACAGGATGTAAAAAACAGATCTCAATTGGCAGATTCTCCAGGAAATGCTCATTATAGCGTTTGGCAATTGCCAGTAACAACCAACGTGTATGATTTAAAGGGCGATCCTAACAGGTTGGGAGCAAATCCTGAAGACGCAACGGATCTATATGGAGCTACCATGGGGCAAAAAGGATATGAATTATTGCCCACCAGCTCTATTTGGTTTCAAAACCCATATTGGGCAGCGTATCAACAGACAGATAAAGATTCTAAAGATCGCCTTATTGCAAGTGCTTCCTTACAATATGATGTGAACGATTGGGTGTATGTAAAAGGTAGAGCCGGGATTGACCAATCTGACCGTATAGCTGAAAGTATTAATCCTACAGGAACTGGACATAATATAAATGGGGGTATGAGTCAAGGTCAGTACAAATACCAACAGACCAATTTTGATATCATGCTAGGTTCCCGTCAAGAATTTGACAATGGTATTGCGTATGATTTCTTGGCAGGTGCCAATAAAATGAGATTGCAAGAAGATGGAACGTACGCATCTGGAAATAATTTTGCTTTGCCATTCTTTTACTCCATAGCAAATGGTATTAATAATGGTGGAGGGAGTTCTTTCTCAAAATTAGGTTCCCACTCAGTATATGGTCAAGCAGAAATCTCCTACAATAACTGGCTGTTTTTAACGGGGTCGGCAAGGAATGATTGGTTCTCCGTGTTGGATGGTAGAGATGTTTTTTATCCATCAGTAGGGCTTAGTGGCGTATTATCCGATGTCATAACATTACCAGAAGTAATCGATTTTGTAAAAGTTAGAACCTCTTGGGCACAAGTGGGGAGCGTTGGAGACATTGGGGCTTATTCTTTAAAACAGAATTATGGTTTAGGTAGAGCACAACTTGGAGTTCCTCGTGGTTCAATAAGTGGCAGCTCGGTAAGAAATGCTAATCTTAACCCGTTGCTAGTAACAGAGTTAGAGCTAGGATTCAACGTTCAGTTTTTAAACAATAGGTTGGGGGTAGATTTCTCCTACTACGACAAAAAGACCGAAGACGATATCCTAAATGCTGGAATTTCTTATACTTCTGGATATTGGTCAACCATAGTAAATGTGGGTGAACTTACAAATAAAGGGGTTGAATTATTGCTGACAGGGGTACCGGTTAGAACGGAAAATTTTGGTTGGAATGTTTCTTTTAACATGAGTAACAACAAAAGTAAAGTAGTCAGTTTGGTAGATCCGGACAATGATAAAGAACGTTTTAATATAGGATTAAGTAGGGCCAGACATGCTTGGGTAACCCATATTGAAGGTCAGCCTTTTGGGCAAATAACAGGTAGTCAATTCCTTAGAGGTGCAGATGGAGAATTAACCCTTGATGCCAATGGATTGCCTCAAGTAGATGAGGCCGCAGGAACAGTGTCTTTTGGGACAGGCGTACATCCATTTAGTGCAGGTTTACAAAACAGTTTTAGATATAAAGATTTCACTTTAAGTGTTTTAGTAGATATGAAAGATGGAGCTGTAGGACACAGTGGAACCAATGCTCAATTATACCGAAGAGGGGTACATAAGAATACTTTAGTAGGGCGTGAAAATGGCCTTGGTGTTATACCGGCAAGTGGCATTAGAGATTATTATGAAAAAATTTACAATGATATTGCCGAAGAGTTTATTTATGATGCGGGCTTTGTGAAATTAAGAGAAGTTACCTTAGGCTTTAACGTTCCTTCAGAAATGTTGGCAAAAACCTTTATAAGTAAAGCCAACCTTTCACTAGTAGGAAGAAATCTTTGGTTGATTCATTCAAACGTTGAAAATATTGACCCAGAATCTAGCTATACCTCAGGCAATGCCCAAGGATTAGATTTCTTTGCTATGCCACAAACAAGTTCGTTTGGATTTAACGTGAATCTTACTTTTTAGTAATTAATAAAATAATAGTATTATGAAAATAAATAAAATCAGCATAAAAATTGCCTGTTTTTTTGTTACAATCGCGGCTATTTCAATGACATCCTGTGCGGAGGATTTAGCAGAATTGAATGAAAATCCAAATGCAATTGCAAATTTACCTGTTGAACTTCAGCTCACAGAGATACAATTAAAAGCCGCTGGTGCGCAATATGAAATGCGTAGGGTTGGTTTAGGTTGGGCCGCATCCTCTATTCAACAATTGGCCGATATTAATATTGCGACCAACATGTTGCCGGGAGATAAATACATTGACTTTATTGATTACAGTTATGCGGTATTTGATGAATATTGGGTGTATGAAGCCAAAGATGTAATTGATTATGTAACCCGTACTGCTGAAGATCCAGAAGCTATAAATTACAACGCTATTGGGCGTATTATGAAGGTTATCTCTTTTCAAAAGGTAACTGACCTTTATGGTGATATTCCCTATTCTGAAGCTGGCCAAGGGTTCATATCCAACAATTGGTTTCCGGCATACGATCGCCAACAAGATATTTATACCAACATGTTAAGTGAATTGGAGGCGGCAGCATCACAATTAAGTGCTTCAGCAGAAAACCCAGGGAATCAAGATGTTATATATGGTGGTGATATTACTAAATGGAGAAAATTATCGTATTCCCTGATGTTGCGATTAGGACTTAGAATGTCAAAAGCAGATCCTGCCGCATCAGAAGCATGGGTCAAGAAAGCCATCGCAGGAGGTGTTATGACAGATTTAAATGACTTGGCAAAAATTGAACACGAAGAAGGTGGGGTAGAAAGCCCTATTGGCTATTCTTTTTTCGTAGATAAATTTATGCGATTGAGTGATACCTTCGTTAGCTGGATGCAAGATAATGACGATCCTAGATTAGAGATATTGTCCTATGTAGAGTCTGGTGCACCACATCAGGGGTTGCCAAATGGCTTGGATCCAACAACAATAGCGACCGAGGGACCTGCGGGAGGCGATCTTTTAGATTATTCACAAGTGAACCAAGCTTTGGTTCAAAGAGATTCTCCTTCAATGTATATAACCTATGCCGAAGTAGAATTTATGCTGGCAGAGGCTGCAGTAAGAGGATGGCATACTGGCATAGCACAAGAACATTACAATAAAGGTGTTCGTGCTGCCATGGCAAACTGGGGGTTTTATGGTGTGACCCCGCCCGCAACAGCAGACGTAGATGCATATTTAGCAGCCAATCCTTTTGTTTTAGCAAACGGACTAGAGATGATAGGGGAGCAATATTGGGCAGCGACCTTTTTAAATCCATTGGAAGCTTATGCTAACTGGAGAAGAATAGAATACCCTGTTTTGACACCCGTAAATTATCCCGGAAATGCTACAGGAGGAACTATTCCAAGAAGAATGAAATATCCTTTGGTTGAATTTACTATAAATGCAGAGAATATAAATGCTGCAATATCAAATCAAGGTCCAAATACTTACACTACCCGTGTATGGTGGGATAAGCAATAGTATTCATATTCTTATCACTTAAACAATGTTAGTTATTTTTAAATTAGTTTAATAAAGGAGGGGGGCACCCTCCTTTATTTTATTTTTATTTACTAGGTTTATTATGATGAAAACTTATGAATCCACATTTTGTTTTTGGCTATATACGGTAACTACAATACTTCTTTTGCCCATAATTGCCACAGCCCAAAAACAAGAGCAATTTACCTTATTGGAACCTGGAAAGACAGGAGTAACTTTTGAGAACACAATAAGGGACACCAAGGCCAGTAATATCCTCATTTATTCAAACTTTTATGGTGGAGCAGGCGTAGGAGTAGGTGATTTTAACAATGATGGTTTACAGGATATTTTTTTCGCCGGAAATTTGGTCAGTGATCAATTATATATAAATAAGGGCGAAATACAGTTTGAGGATATTACTCGGGCTTCTGGAATAGAAGATAATGGAGGTTGGTCTTCTGGGGTAATCATTGGAGATATTAATAACGATGGTTGGCAAGATATTTATGTGACTAGGGAGCTTTATGATGGCAATCCTGAAATTCGTAGGAACAGGCTCTATATAAACACCACTAAGGACAATCTAGATCATAAAACAACATTTAAGGAAGCTGCGGCAGAATACGGACTAGACAATAGCGAAAGGACCAGACATGCTGCTTTTTTGGATTACAACAAAGATGGCTTGTTAGATGTTTTTCTTCTTAATCACCCCCCAAATCCAGGGAATTTTTCAGAAATGTACGGCGTAGACCGTACGCAAGAAAGATTTGCCCCAAGGCTGTATAAAAATAATGGTAATAAAACATTTACGGACGTTACCATGGATGCAGGAGTTTTTAAACTTGGCAACGCCAATAGTGTTTCGGTATTTGACGCCAATAATGACGGATGGCCAGATATTTACATAGCGCATGATTTTGGTCCCCCAGATGCCTTTTTTTTGAATAATACCGATGGGACTTTTACGAATATCATCGATACCTCTTTAAAGCATATTTCCTATTTCAGTATGGGAGTCGATGCTGCGGATATCAATAACGATGGTAATTTAGATCTGATGGTCCTTGATATGGTGGCAGAGGATAATTTCCGAATTAAATCCAATATGAGCGGTATGAATCCTACATCATTCTGGAATATTGTGAATAATGGTGGGCATTACCAATATATGTATAACACTTTGCAGTTAAATCAGGGTGTTTTCTCGGGAATCCCTCAATTTAGTGACATTGCACAGATGGCAGGAGTGTCTAGTACTGATTGGAGTTGGTCCAATGTTATTGCAGATTTCGATAATGATGGCTTAAAGGATATTTATGTCACCAACGGTCTTTTAAGGGACATACGAAATACAGATTCCGACAAGGCAGTGTCCAACTACGTTACCGCAGTGGCCAATGATTTTGTAAAGAACAATCCCAATGCAGGGGATGTGTCTATTTGGGATATTCTTGATTTGGAGAAAACTTTAAACCATATTCCTTCGGTAAGGTTGTCCAATTACGCCTTCAAAAATAAGGACGGAATGACCTTCGAGAAAATGTCCGAAGAATGGGGTTTGTCCCAAAAAACCTTTTCGGCCGGATGTGCTTATGCGGATCTAGACAATGATGGTGATTTAGATCTCATAGTGAATAACGTGAACGACAGGGCGTTTATATATCAAAATAATGGGGAGAATAAAGCAAATCAGAATTACCTACGGGTAAACTTAACAGATAAAGAAAAGAACACCCCAATGCTAGGCGCAAGAGTAGAGGCCCTACAAGGAAAAACAAGACAGCTTTACGAGTTTACAAGTGTTCGGGGGATGTATTCCTCTAGTGAACAAATTGCCCATTTTGGATTTTCTGAAAATAACAAGATAGATTCCCTCAAGATCACTTGGCCAAATATGAAAACTACCGTCTATACGGATGTAATGCCAAATCAATTCCTAACTATTGATTTAGAAGATGCCCATAAATTGAATAGTCATACTACTTCCAAGAAGAACCCATTATTTAGTACAGTCCAAGCGATTCCATTTGAACACCAAGAAAACAAGTTCGATGATTTTGACCTTCAAGTGTTATTGCCCCATAAACAGTCTCAATTTGGTCCAGCATTAGCAGTAGGCGACGTCAATGGAGACGGCTTAGAAGATGTGTTTGTTGGGGGAGCGTCGGGGTATGAACCAACTCTTTTCCTACAAAATAAAACAGGGGAATTTAGGAAGGTTGATAGTGAAACCTGGAGAGAAGCAGCTAAATATGAGGACTTGGATGCCATATTTTTTGATATGGATAATGATGGTGATCTAGATCTATATGTAGTGAGCGGTGGCAATGAATGGGAAGCGAATACCGATTATTATCAAGATAGACTGTATATAAATGAAGGAAAGGGAATTTTTAATCTTGCCAAGAGTAAACTTCCCTCGCTTACCGAGAGTGGTTCGGTAGTGCGCGCCTTCGATTATGATAAGGATGGCTATCTGGACCTTTTTATAGGTGGGCGACATAAACCCTGGGATTACCCCTCACCAGTTAGTAGCAGGATATTGAAAAATAATAAGGGTTCTTTTAAAGATGTTACCCGATCAGTCGCCAAGGATTTATTGGACATAGGAATGGTTACCGATGCCGTATGGATCGATTTTGATGAAGATGGGAATACAGACCTTGTTCTTACCGGCGAATGGATGCCGATTACCTTTATTAAAAATACGGGGGAGAAGTTTATAAATATAACCCATTCTCAAGGCTTGCCCAATACCGAGGGCTGGTGGTATAGTTTGGCAGCTGCAGATATGGATAATGATGGGGATTTAGACCTAGTAGCGGGTAATTTGGGGCTGAATTATAAGTACAAAGCTAGCGAGGAAACGCCTTTTGAGGTGCATTACAGTGACTTTGATAAAAATGGCTCCAAGGATATAGTGCTTAGTTACTATAATTTTGGTGAACAGTTTCCGCTCCGTGGCAGATCTTGTTCCGCAGAACAAATTCCCATGATTGCAAAACGGTTCCAGAGTTATGATGTATTTGCAACCGCCAACTTAACAGAGGTTTATGGGGAAGATAACCTGCAGTCCGCAACACACTATTCCTCGAAAACTTTTGCCAGTGCCTATTTTGAAAATAAAGGGAAGGGAAAGTTTAGTATGAAAGCACTTCCCAATGAAGCGCAAATATCCAATGTAGATGCTATTCTGCTAGAAGACTTTGATGGAGATGGCAATAAGGATATCCTGTTGGCCGGCAATATGTATCCCGTAGAAATAGAGACAACAAGAAACGACGCTGGTGTCGGCCTCTTCCTAAAAGGAGATGGAAAGGGAGGGTTTACTCCGGTAGTACCTAGGGAAAGTGGGGTGTATCTAATGGGGGACGTTCAGAAGTTAAAGCGGATAAATACATCCGGGAATAAACTGATCATAAGTGCCGTTAATAATGGCGTAATCGGAGCTATTAAAATAAATGAATAATCAAGATCGTATGAAGAATAATAGAAAATTGATCAACATTGCTTATGGGCTTGTTTTTTTCTCCTTTGGTGTACATTTTGGTCATGCTCAAACCTCCCATAATAAAGCAAACACAGAAAAACTATTTTCCTTATTGCCTAGTACTAGTACTGGTATTGATTTTAACAATGCGGTAACGGATACCGAAGAGGCCAATGCACTTATATATGAATTGTTTTACAATGGTGCTGGTGTGGCCATAGAGGATATCAATAATGATGGACTTCCGGATATTTATTTTGCCGGGAACCAAGTTCGGGATAGGTTATATTTAAATCTAGGAAACCTTAAATTTAGAGATATTACCGAAGCATCCGGAATATTGGATAGAGGCGGATGGTCTAAGGGAGTAAATATCGTGGATATTAACGGAGATGGCTTTAAGGATATCTACGTATGTAAGAACTTATACGATGATAATCCTGAACTTAGAATAAATGAACTATACATCAATAACGGGGATTTGACTTTTACGGAATCGGCTCGCGACTATAATTTGAACGACCCTTTTAGAGCTATCCATGCTAACTTTTTTGATTATGATAAGGATGGAGATTTTGATATGTTCCTTATAAATCAACCTCCCAACCCTTCGTTGTTGTCTCCCTTGAAAGGGAGGAATTGGCTTAGCCCAGACCTTACCTATCGGTTTTTAGAAAACACAGGGAATGGGTTTAAGGATGTTACTGCAGCTGTAGGCTTGGAGAATGTGGGATATGGCCTAAGTTCTATAGTGGGCGATTTTAATAATGATCAATGGCCAGATCTTTATGTGACCAATGATTACGAAGGGCCCGATTTCTTTTATATAAACAATGGTGACGGAACCTTTACCAACAAGGCCAATGACTATTTAAAGCACATATCGTTTTTTAGTATGGGCTCGGATGTAGGGGATATTAATAATGATGGTCTGTTAGACCTGGCAGTAATGGATATGGTCGCAGAGGATAACTACCGACTTAAGGCAAATATGGGAGGCATGAACCCAGAGGAGTTTTGGAATATAGTAAATCTTGGTGGTCATTACCAGTATATGTTCAATACCCTACAAATGAACAACGGGAGCGATGCCAATGGCAACCTTGTTTTTAGCGAAATAGGGCAATTAGCGGGAATGTCCAATACCGATTGGAGCTGGTCAGCGCTGTTTGCAGATTTTGATAACAATGGGTTTCAGGATCTGTATGTTACCAATGGCATTAAGAAAGATATTAGGAATACGGATGCTCTTAGAAATATAGATGCCTATTTGTCCAGTATTGTAGAAAAACACCAAATTAAAAATGCGTCTTCGAACCTAAATGAAATTCGGGGGTTAGTTTCATTGGATAGTATATTGGCGTTTTTTCCCTCCCAAAAAATACCCAACTATGTTTTTAAGAACAAGGGTGGGTTAAATTTTGCAAAAGCGTCTGAAGAGTGGGGAATCGATCAACCTTCATTTTCTTCTGGGGCGGCCTATGGAGATTTGGACAATGACGGGGATTTAGATCTAGTAGTGAATAATGTTGATGATGTTGCATTTATCTATGAGAATAATTCGAATAAATTGACCAAGAATAATTTCCTCAACATAAAATTTACGGAAGCTAATAAGCACAAGAGCTTTTTTGGGACTAGGGCCAGTATTTATTATGATGGAGGAGTACAGATAGGGGAGTTGACCAGTGCAAGAGGATTTTATTCGAGTAGTGAAAGCCTCATCCATTTTGGACTGGGAAGAAGCAAAAAAATTGATAGTTTGGTAATTTCATGGTACGATGGGGGTTCCTCGGTGCTACACAAAATTAAATCCAATCAGATACTCACAATTGATCGGGCAAAATTAAAAACTACTGTACTAGGGAAGCAAAAAAAAATAGACAGGCTTTTTGAGGACATTACCAATGAGATTAACCTCGATCAAATACATCAAGAAAATTTTTTTGATGACTTTGAAAGGGAAGTGTTGTTGCCTCATAAAATGTCTGCCTTTGGTCCGGGTCTGACCGTAGGGGATGTTAACGGAGATGGACTTGATGATTTTTTCGTTGGAGGAGCAGTAGGTCATAGCGGAAGTGTCTTTTTTCAAGCTGTAAACGGAACCTTCCACAAATCAGGGGTGGAAGCGTATACAGGTTATCCCTATCATGAGGATATGGGGGCTGAATTTATCGATGCCGACTTGGACGGGGATTTGGATTTGTATGTAGTAAGTGGCGGCAATGAATACGAAAAGGGAATTGAATTATATCAGGACAGATTTTATACCAATGATGGCAACGGCAATTTTTCCTTGTTACAATCGGCATTGCCGCAACTAACAGCAAGCGGCTCGAGGGTAATTAAGGCAGATTATGACAAGGATGGAGACATGGACCTGTTCGTATGTGGGAGGCAAGTGCCCGGTAATTACCCCGAACCAGCGGAAAGTTATCTATTGAAAAACAATTGGAAGGAAGAAGGTGTTCTTCAGTTTAAGAAAGTAATTATTAAAGATCTTATGGATCTGGGTATGGTAACAGATGCTTCTTGGACAGACTTTGATAATGACGGGGATTTAGACCTTATAGTTGTAGGGGAGTGGATGCCAGTAACCGTACTGGAAAACAAAGAAGGTCATTTTAAAAAAATGGACTTGTCAAACTCCCTTAAAAACACAACGGGCTGGTGGTACAGCGTACAAGCAGCAGATTTGGATGGGGACGGTGACGACGATTATATAATTGGGAATCTAGGGCTTAATTACAAATATAAAGCTAGTCCCGAAGAGCCCTTTACGGTGAATTATGGTGACTTTGACCAAAATGGGAAAAATGATATTGTACTGGGATACTATAATTACGGGGAACATTATCCATTGAGAGGTAGATCCTGCTCATCTCAGCAAATTCCTGGATTGAAACAAATCTTTCCAAACTACGATACCTTTGCCTCGGCATCGCTGAGCGAAGTATATGGGGAGGATCAATTAAGTAAATCCTTGGAGTATAAGGCGTATATGTTCCAAAGTATTGCTCTTGAGAATTTGGGAAATGGGAATTTTAAAACACATGAGTTACCCATAGAGGCCCAAGTATCTAGCATTAACGATATCCTAATTACCGATGTGGACAAAGATGGGGCATTAGACCTTATCCTAGCAGGGAATATGTATGGCTCAGAAGTAGAAACACCACGCAATGATGCAGGGATCGGACTCTTTTTAAAGGGAAACGGAACATTCGGCTTTAAGGCCATCTCCATGATGGAGAGCGGCTTAAATCTTCCTTATGATGTAAAGGAATTAAAATCGTTAAAATTAGGAAACAAAAGGGCGATGGTAGTCGGTGTAAACGATGGACCATTAAAAATTATTACATACTAATAGCCCCAACCAAGGTGTTTTAAGAGCATTGGGAATTTAAAAACACACATAGTCCGAGAAAGTTTTATATTGAAAAGCGGTAGACAGTTCCATCGGAACCCTAATCGGAATCCTTTTGGATCAACGACAGGGGGCTAGATGGACTGTATTCTCGGGGCAGTACTCCAAATTCCGCCTTAAAACATCGGGTAAAATAAGACGGGTTGTTAAATCCGACCATAAATAAAACCTCGCTAACAGTATGATCTCCTTGGGCAAGTAATCGGGCTGCTTTTTTTAGTCGTACTAAACGAATAAAATGGTTAATGGATAGTCCGGTCAGTGCCTTTATTTTTCTATAAAGTTGGTCCTGACTCATATCCATATTTTCAATTAGACTTTGAACCGAAAATTCGGAATCCGAAATATTGGATTCTATAAGACCAATGATTTTTTCAATAAACCGTTCGTCCACAGATTGTGGCTGGGTTTCCCCTAACAGCGTGTCCGACTCCAACATTTTCTTTCTCAAAGCCTCCTTTTGTTCTATTAGTTTCTTTACCCGGGTCAATAAAAGCCTACTGTTAAATGGTTTTTCTATATAGGCGTCTGCACCTTTTTCAAAGCCTTCAATTTGAGAATCCATAGATGTTTTTGCGGTCAATAATATGACCGGAATATGAGAGGTGTTTACATTGGACTTTATATGCTTGCATACCTCTGTTCCATCCATACCTTGCATCATTATATCGGTAATAACCAAATTTGGCATGTTGTTATTGGTTACAGAAAGCCCTTCCTTACCATTATCTGCGGTAAAGACCTTATATTCACCTTCTAGTATTTCCATTAAATAGTCTCTAATATCCTCGCTATCATCTATTATTAACACGGAGTGCTTTTTTGGATTTGAAGAGGTAATCTCAATTTTCGGAAAAGTATCCGTACTAAAGTCTGGATTGGAATGAATAACATGATGGGGGTATTTAGAGAGTTCATGGATTATAGGGAAATGAACAATAAATTCGGTCCCCTCATTTTCTACGCTGTGAACCTCAATTTTGCCATTGTGTATTTCCGTATATTTTTTTATTAAAGTAGTACCGATTCCGTTGCCTTGCAAATCTTCACATTTCTTGGATCTGAAAAATTGGAGAAAAATAGAATCCAATTCCTCCTTAGGAATGCCAATCCCGCTGTCCATGACACTAATAGAAATGTAGTCGTTATCATTATATACCTGTACCGTTACCTCCCCATATATTGGAGTGAATTTTATAGCATTAGAGATTAAATTAACCAAAATAGACTCTAATTTATTGGAATCAGCAACCAGAATTATTTTTTCATCCGGACATGATACTTCAAAATCCAGCTTATTGGTTTGGGCCATTTCGTAGAATTGAGAGCAGATACTCTTCACAAAAACATTGAGATTAATTTGTTCCAATTCTACATTCATGATATTGCTTTCGGCCTGTCTAAAATTCAGGATCTGATTTACAATATTTAATAGCATCTGCCCATTTTTATGCATTCGAATCAGCTTTTTATGAAATTTTTGCTCTATATCGCCAGTGGAAAGCATTTCTTCCAGGGGACCAATTATAAGGGTTAACGGGGTGCGTAGATCATGTGATACATTCGTAAAAAAGGAAAGTTTTTGTTGGTAGAGCTCGTGATTTCGCTCTTGTTTTATTTTTTCGATTTTCAAGGCCTGGATTATTCGAATACGTGCCCTTACCTCTATAAAAATGAGATACAGTATAAGTGCCAGACAAAGGGAGTAAGCCAAATATGCCAGAGGTGTGGCCCACCAGGGCTTTAATTTTATAATGGTAATCTTTCTGGATTGAGGGTTCCAACCAAGATGTTCGTGGCCTACTTTTACTTCTAGTTCATAGGTGCCCGATGGTACATTGGTGTAATTGGCAATATTGGATATACCGGTAGATTCTCTCCATTCTTTTTCAAAATTGTTGAGCCTATGTCGCAAGCGTACTTTCTTCTTCCCGGTAAAAGTCAAGGCGTTAAAACCAATGGAAAAAGATTGACTGTTGTGGGGTAGAATAATAGTATCGGAGTAATTTAGGTTTTGGGGCAAGATCACTTGTCCATGAAATTCTGTTTGAGGTGAAATAGCTTGATTTAAGGTGTGTAATTCCGAAAACATTAGGGTTGGAAAAGGAGGAAGGCGGATAGGTTCGTCTGGTTTTATTTTTAGAAGTCCATTGTCAGTGGCAACGACAATAGTATTGTCCATAGCGTCATAAAACAAATCGTAACAAGAGTATTCCGACAGTGTATAGGTTGCGGTCACCGCTTCCGGGTCTAGCTTAAAAATACCTTTATAAGTACCGGCCCATAAATTTCCGGAGGCATCCGAGGCTATTCCTGTAACCACACAACCATCTATTAAAGGATAGCGTTTTGGAGCTTGGTTAGGTTTTACAATCCCAATGCCATTTCTACAAAGAATCCATAAGTCATCATTGTCATGGAGATATAGGTTTTCTACAAATATTTTATCATTTTTAGCGCCAAAAGTTTCATATTGTTTTATGCGCGCTATGTTGCCGATCTCATCAAGTTTTATGGAAAAAATACCATTTTTTGAAGATCCGGCCCATAGTATATTGTTTTTGTTGTCGCTTATCAGACTCCTTATATCTGTAGGATTTGCTTCCGTTTCCTTAGGAAGGTCAATTTTCTGCAATTGCAATTTGCTCTTTGATAACCTATACAATCCTTTTTCGGAGCTACCTATCCATAAGTTATCATTGGGCCCCCGTGTGATGCTGTAGATACGATCTTTATCTAATAATCCAAAATCGTACTTATTGGGAACTAATTTATGGGTATGGGGATCGTATGTCTTAATTCCGTTGCCCCAAGTGCCAATAAGGAGGAGTTTAGTGATAGGATCATAATAAAGCGATGATATAGATTTTATTTCCTTGTTGGATGCAACAGATTGAAAATTTTTATGGTTTTGAGTGTGTTCTCCAAGTCCATTACCATGTGTTCCTACGAAAATTCTACCATCGGGTAATTTGGCCATCGCCCAGATAATATTTGAGAATAGATTCTTCTCATTTTTCGCATCATGGATAACCGAATAATTTTTTTCGCTTAAATCGATTACGTTCATTCCTCCAAACCAAGTACCAATCCAAAGATTATTATTACTGTCAGTGTAGAGGGTCAATACATAATTGGAGTGCAGGTTATTTTGTTTATTCTGGTCGTATTGGAAATGCTCTAGTTTCTTACCATCGGTAGAAAACTTATATACTCCATGTTCTTCTGTACCTGTCCAAATAGAATTTTGATGAACACTCAGTGACCGGATTTCGGTGTGCTCCAGTTTCCAGGGATCTGTAAGGGTATAAAGGAGGTTGTTTTTTTCCAAGACAGTATTCACCACTCTAAAAAGCCCCTTGTCCGTACCTAAAAGCAAGTCGCCGCTATGAACGGCTAGGCTCCTTATCCTAGAGGTACCCTTCACCTCTATAGGTTGATCAAGAATATAATTGTTGTTTATTTTCTTGACCCTTGTGATTTTAGAACTTTCATTGCCAATGAGCAAGCTACCGTGCACTTCGAGAATGGTATGAATTGCCCCAGAAAGTGTAGTGAGTACTTCCGGATCCGAGATTTGGTAATCAGAGGATTTTGAATCGATATCTGACAGGGGAAATGAAAATAGGGTTCCATGATCACTGCCTACCCAAACCTTGTCATTACTGTCTAAAAACAAGGAGGAAATGCCTGCCAAATTTTCTAACTTCATTTTTTCAATGACTAAAGGAACGATTGTTTTTTTGAATTTATCCAATAAAAAAAGTCCCTTGTCACGCGTACCGATCAAAACCAATCCTTTTTTTAAAAATAAAGTTTGTGATATCTTATTGCTAAAACCTTCGGTATTGTGCAAATTGAAAAGGACAAACTGACTTCCATCAAAAATGTTTAAGCCTTCACCTGTAGCAATATAGATAAGTCCTTCATCATCTTCACTTATATGCTCTACATTATTAAAGACCAATCCATCCTTGGTGTTGTAGTTGACAATTTGTGAGAAGGTCTTATTCCCAATAAAAAAGGTAACTAGGGAGATTAGAAAAACAATCTTTTTAGAACTCATATAAGTTTATTCAGGTCTTTCGTAAAAATAGGGATTTGTTAATAAATTCTTAAAATATTTCCGAAAAAAAGACAAACTAACCCGAGTACGTAATATTTCGTGAAATTGTGTCATAGATATCGGAATTTGTTATAACAACTTATATTGTTTGTAATGTATTATTGAAAAGTAAGGATGATGTTAGCGAGATTGGGCTTACAAGAAGAGCATAGACTGTTACACGATACTTGTGAAATAAAAATGGTTGTTTTTAAGTTGTTAGTTTTTTTGAGTTGTTTGTTTGGGACAAGGGGTGGTTATTATCGCCCTTTGTTTATTTTAGTGAACCCGGACATGCCAAGGGTATGGCGAAATTAAAAATGCCTAAGTCCATTTTACACCAGTAAAAGAGAGTCCTTCCATAACGATATATCAAATCAATGCGCTTTAAATTAATTTATGAAATATCCCCAAAAAGAACTCACTTGGGGATATCTATAAAATTATGGTAGTATAGCAACGAAGGTCTTTATCTAAGGCGTATTCCAAGGTTTATAAGGATTCCAATGTCAGATGAAAAAACAATGTTGGGATGTCATAGGCAGTCTCTTCTGTATGGATTCCCATGGCTACATTCATAGTTGTTTCGGTAATCTCTTTAATAATAACTATGTTACTGGTTTCCTTAAAACCTAGATATTCGTCCAAGATAAGTCTTTGCTTTCCTGTAAAATGTACACTCATAGGGCCTACTTGTGGATAGAGCGTATTAATCGTGAAATCTTCTTTGCTTACTTCCCAGGTGGCATCCGGATTAGGTGTATATACTGCATGAGCCAAGGGTACGTTAGCGAGGTCTGCTGAAACGGCAGTAATATTAGCTCCATGAAAAGCGCTAGCATGTATGATCCCCATAAGGCTTTGGCCATCAGTATTATCAACCTTATAAGTACCATCGTAGACAAAAGTAAAGGTATCCTCATAAGAAGCGCCCAATCCAACGGCGGCTAACAAATTATCAAAGGATGCTATTAAAAGGCTAAGGTCGTTTATAATTAACCCTGCACCATCCTTACCTGCGGTATAGGCCTTTTTTAATCTCCAGGTTTTACCTTCGGGTCTACCTTGACCTCCAGTAAGAAGTATTTCAAATGAAGGCAGAATTGTTACTTGCTTCGTTTCGGTAAATGTGCCATTTGTGCCACTAACGGTCATGGAGACATCATATGTGCCTGGGCTTTTAAATACATAAACAGGATCCTCCTCTGAACTCGTTGCTCCATCTCCAAAATCCCATGAGATTGTGGTTGCATTTTCAACCGTACCGTTAAAAGTCACCTGGGTGTCTTTAATTAAAAACTGGAAATCAGCTAAAGCGGTCACTGGTGCATCATTACTGCAATTCGCCATAGTTAGGGCGAAAATTAAAAGACTGAATATTTTAATATTTTTCATCTGTGTATTGTTTTTGATGGTCATAGGTTATTCGCATTACTTCATTCGTATTAGCGATCAGTTTTCGGTCGTGCTCAATTTATAGGTCTTATATTTCAGTAATTAATCTCTTAATTCTTATCCCACCAAATTGGGGTGTCAATTTTATTGGGCCCTTGTCTGTTGATAGCCTCATTTGTATTGGCCGTATTGGAACCAAGCTCAAAAGACGAGTAATTGAATCGAGTAGGCATAATACCATTAGTTGCACCTTTAGACAAATTGTCGTCGGTACGAACGGCTATAGCAGGATAACCAGTACGACGAATATGGGACCATGACTCAAAGAAATCCGGAGTCAGGGCCAACCACAATTGTACCCCAATTTGTTCTTCATCGTTAGTGCCCGCTAGGGATGCCGATGGAGAAGCCATAAAAGTTTCGATGTCTGCTGTTTCTACAGCCCATTGGTTTAAGGAAGTTTCGATGCCCTTTCTAAAAAGTAAGTTGGCCTTTGCAGGGTCATTGTCGTATGCAAGAGCTGCTTCTGCTCTAAGCAGCCATGTTTCTGCAGCGGTCATTACATACAGTTTGCTATCGGAGGAAGATAAGGCAAGCCCCATATTGGATAAATTAGCAAAATTGGAATTTCCAAAAGCCCGATCTGTAAGTCCGTTGGTAATTCCAGAATACTGCCCATTTTGATCCGTACTGACAAATACCGCTAATCTTGGATCGTTTGTACCCTGTAGTTGATCGATAAATAGGGTAGACATTTTTATGGAAGGGAATCCGGTTCTTCTGGTAAACCATGCATTTCCGGTACCTTCGGTCTCTATCAAAAAAGCATCGTGTTCGGGACTTTCCATTAAGGGTTGCGACAGACATTGTGCGACAGTAAACTGCGATAAACCAGTATCCGCATAACGCAATCGCATAGCCAAGCGAAGCCGAACGCTGTTGGCGAAACGAACCCATTTATCCAAATCATTATCAAAAACAGGGTCCGAATTAGGGTATCCCAAAGAAGGGCTAGCAGTTTTTAACACCAAAATACTATTTGTTAACCTATCGATCATATCCTTATAAATACTTTCCTGTGTATCATATTTTGGTTGTAAGATGTCTTTAGATTTACCTTTGCCGCCTTCCGTATAGGGTATGTCTCCAAAGGCATCCGTGATTTTAGCATACCCTAACACGGCAATTACATTGGCCATAGCATTCCGGACCTTATTGGAGCTGTGGCCCGAGGAGGTAAGTTCCAATATCTCTTCTATATGGCGTATAGTACCTCCGTATAAATCATTCATTATATCATTGTAGTCATCGTCAAAACCATCTCCGTACTGATCAGGCGCTCGCCATGTGCTTCCTGCCACATAACAGTGTGCGAGTTGGCCTGCGAAACGTGAGGATGCTTGATCTGTTGTTGATAGAAATAAACTTCTAACTGCTTTAGTGAATAGTGCAGAATCGTCTATTGTAGTTACTGCATTCGGATTTTCATACAGCTCATCCAAATGGCTCTCACAAGAAAGGCATACCGTTCCCACCACTGCCAGAACTACTATTTTTAGTTTAAAATATTGTATAGTTTTCATAGTTGTCAGTATTAAAAGTTGATTTTTAAATTCATCCCATAGCTTCTTGTAGAGGGTAAAGATGAATGTTCAAAAGCAGTACTGGTTGGACCACTGCTATAGGTGGCTTCTGGGTCTATGTCGCCAGCCGCGTTATATAAAAAGAGTAAATTTCTACCCACAGCTGACAAACTTCCCGATTGTATAAAAGTGCCGCGCAACATGCTTTTAGGAAAATCAAAAGTCAAGGCAACCTCCCTAAGTTTTACATTGGTAGCATCTAGCATAAGGTCTGTTGCTATTTCATTTGAGAAAATATCCGAGAATTGTTTTAACATGGCACCCGCTGTAACATCATTGGGAAAACCTGTGTGTTCGTTGATGCCTTCTTCTATTATTCCAGTTTCCCTGCCCACTAAACTACGGGCATCTGTACCAAAAAACATTCGGTATCCGCGACCATACGAATAGTATTCACCACCTACCTGGGCACTTACCAAAGTATTTAAAGTAAGGTTTTTAAAGCGTATTTTATTGGTAAATCCACCGTACCAATCGGGGTTAATATTTCCTAGAGCGATTCGATCGCCACGTTTGGCATAGCCGTCATCTCCAATTATTTTTCTTCCAAAATTATCCCTTAAAAAATCATTACCATAAATAGTTCCGAATTCTTGACCTGGTCGTGCTTCCACCGAAGCCGTCCATAAACTGCCTAATTGAATGCTTTCTAGGCCTTCGTTTAAGGAAACTACTTTAGAGTTGCTTTTGGTAAAGTTAAACCCTAGGTCCCAGGAGACATTTTTAGCGTCTAATGGGGTTAAGTTCAATTGAGCTTCAAAACCTTTATTTTCAATCTCCCCAGCATTGACTACTTTTGAGGAGTATCCGGTTGTTCCAGAAATGGGAACCGCCATAATTTGATTTGTAGTATTGGTTTGGTAGTACGTAACATCTAATTGGATACGGTTTTTATAAAAACCTACATCGGCACCAACTTCCCATGATTGAGAAACTTCCGGTCGCAAATCAAAAGAAGGTAGACTTCCGGAAATAGAAGCCATGGTGTAGGGGAGGGAGACAGTTTGGTTTACATTATAAACTGCTTGAGTACGATAAGGGCTGGTATCATTTCCTACTTTAGCAAAAGATCCTCTTATTTTCCCTTGGCTTATTACATTAGAGGTGATGCCCAATAATTTTGTGAACAATAAACTCACGTTCTCAGAGTGGTACCAGTAGGAATTATTGGCTTTGGGTAAGGCCGAAGAATTATCATTTCTAAGGGTAGCATCAAAATAAAGGTAACCACCATAACTAAACTGCCCTAACCCATAGAAAGAGTATATCGCTTTTTTGGTTATGTTTTCATCACTGAAGGCGTTCTTATAATTGCTAATTACATAAAAATCATCAACTTTAGCATCATTCCCTGAAACATTTAACGCACTACTAAATTCGTTGCGATAGGTAGATCCTATACTTAGGGTAACATTGAAATTAGATATATTAGCTGTGTAGGTTCCAAGAATATCGGAATTCCATATGCTGCTTTTTCCACTGTCGTGTCTATACGAACCCAATCCATTGCTAACGGCCTGTGCACCCCTTGCACCATAGCTGGTAAAGTCATATACTATATAGTCCATACCCGATTTCGCAGTAATATTGAACTTATTACTTATATCCCAATCCGCAGCAATAAATCCTTGAAAACGGTCTTTTTTATCAAGATTACCAGTATTTTCCAAAGTCCAATAAGGATTATTGAAAGTGTTGTCCAAATTCCATTTTATTTCCTCGCCATTAGAGTTTTTAGTATTGTTTGCAACATCATTCAACCGTATATCTCTTGGCATTAGAGAAAGTTGTAATGCGGTATTGCCGCTACCTTCCGCTAATTCTGGTCTATTGCTAACTTTAGAGGTGAGATAGGTCATTTTTCCGTCTATGCTAAATTTATCAGTTAGTTTGGAAGTGCCCCTCATACTAAAAGTCTGTTTATTTAAAGTATTATTACTGATAATTCCTTGACCTTCTTCATCGGTTATTGCGATCCGGAAAGAGCCCTTATCGTTGCGGCCTTCAAAGGCCAAGGTGTTTGAAAAGGTAAATCCGGTTTGATAAAATTCCTTATAAGGATCTCTATTTGGATTAGCGGAGTAAGTATCTTGATGCCCTAGCCAGTTCGTATAGGATTGTCCTTCCATTTTAGGCCCCCAACTCCAAGAAAAGGGATAGTCAAGAACGGGCCTGCCATCTGAATTTATCGGCGCAAAATCAGCAAATGCCCCAGTACCGTATTCATTTTGAAAATCGGGGGTCAAGGCAACATCTGTAAACGAAAAGGAAGAATTCAAAGAGATTCCGATGCCGTTTTTTCTAACGCCAGATTTAGTGGTCACCAAAATAACGCCATTCATGCCCAAGGAACCGTAAGCGGCAGCGGCACCTGCTCCTTTTAGCACACTAATGGAAGCTACGTCATCTGGATTTATATCAGAAAGGGCATCTCCGCGGTCAACACCCCCGAAGCCACCAGCACCACCAGATCCATTACTGATGGGAATACCATCAACAACCACCAACGGTCTGTTGTTACCATTAATGGTAGTGATTCCTCTTAACAGGACTCGGCTAGAGCCATCGACACCTGTATTGGATTGTGTAATCTGTAATCCGGAGACTTTTCCGGATAATGAGTTCATCACATTATTCTCTCGGGCAACATTGACTTCCTCTGATGAGACTTGTGAAATAGAGTAGCCTAGGGATTCCTTATCTCTTTGGATATTAAGGGCGGTAACCACGACCTCATCCAATAATTGGTCGTCCTCTTCAAGAGCGACATTGATGGTGGTTTGTCCCGAAACAGGAACTTCCAACGACTTGAATCCGATATACGAAAATTCCAAAATAGCATCTTTACCAACTTGACTGAAGGAGTAGTTACCATCAAAATCTGTTGATGTTCCTAGCGTGCTGCCCTTTAGAACCACACTGACACCTGCCAAGGGCATATTGGAGCCTTTTTCTGACACTTTACCGGAAACCGCTGTTTGCGCTATTCCTGAAATGGTAAAAACCATCAGAATCGATAAAATTATAAGGTTTTTCATTTGGTTTGGTTGTTTTATGGTTATTGGTTTAGGGAGGTCTCATTATCAGGTTTCAATTTTAAAATATACTCTGCGACCGCCATTTTTACCTCATCGGACAAATAGTTTTGGGGAGGCATTTCAGGATAGTCGTCCCGAAGGTTCTTCGGGTTGGTTATATAATCGACAATACCCTGTGGATTGTTATTGTGAATCGCCTGGATAATTTCCGTGGGTGGACCTATTAATCGGTTACCAAATGCATGGCATCCGGCACAGATGCCGTAATAGGTTATTTTACCTAGTTCTTCCTTGCTTACAGATCTTGGTGCTACTGGTTCGGGCAGCATATAGGTACGAACGTTTTTGGTGTCCGTAATTTGGGCCGGACCCCAATCATCGATACCAAAAGAGCGGTATTTGTTTTTATCCCTGATGGTACTGCCGGTACCACCCCCGTAGGCAAAAATATCGGGCCCCTTGGTGTCCAATTGACTGAGCATGATTGCCTTTATTTCACCGGTGGGATTATTTCCATTGTCGTACATGATATTATCTAATATCACTACCCGATCCGGATTTCCTTCAGAATTAGGATCGTTGGCTTTAGGGGCACCTGTGGCCAAATCCACAATGGTGATACCCGTATTATTGTTCCCTGTTATAATGTTGTTTTCCACGATTACATCATCGGCCGCCATAATAAGAATACCTGTGCCCGCGGGAACACCCGCTACTGTTGATCCTGGGGCGCCAAAATTAGGAGTATTATTATTGACAACGAAGTTGTCTCTTATGATCACATCGTATGTTGTTTTTATCGGAAGCCCGGGAGTTACAAAAGCCAATATCCCCCCCGTATTGTTATGTGCATAATTGTTTGCCACCAAACAATGCCTAGAATTCTCAATTTCGATACCAGCCACATTATCAAAGACTTCATTGTGTAACACATCAACATTGTCGCACATGCCCACATAAATGGCAGCATCTTCAATTTTACTACAAACGTTGTGCTCGATCAATCCATTTTTCCCATATTGTGGAAAGATACCGTACACCCCGGTGTCAATGATCCAATTGTTGCGAATAACAAAATTATTACCGGCCTGGCCCATAATGCCATTGCCCTTGTAATTAATGATCTTAAAACTTTCTATTAATATCCCGTTGCCAGAATAAAGAAAAGCATCGTTGATTTCTTTTTTTCCATCCAAAGTGGGCCATTTTCCGTTTATAACCACTCCTTGGAGACCGATATTGTCTTTATCGATATACACGTTTTCAGAATAAGTGCCTGGATAAACGCGGATCAAATCTCCTGGATTTGCTTTTTTTACGGCATCTTGAATGGAGCCGCCATCCTTTACTTCGATAATCTCACCGTCGTATGTGAGGGTCTTTCTAATAAGGGTATCGTTGGCATCGGTTGTCATGCGATAGCCTATGGGTGACGGAATTGGTACAGTATCTTTATACGGGGTGGCAAAAAAGGATTTTCCCAAAAAAACACCTATTGCCAAAAAGACAATTGCGCCGATAATTTTAAAAAATGTTGATTTCATTTGTTTTAGATTTAAATGGATGGTTTTATTCCAGAAGGCAAGTTTTCTGGTACCTGTGGTGTAAAAGTTTCATCTGTCAAAGTTTTTAGAAAGTCGACCAATCTATCCAATTCATAATCAGTTAGATTGGGTTCCCAAATGTGCCAGTGAACGATTAGCTCTTCATCGTCAGGTACGGCGTGGCCCCGGCCGTCGGTATAAAATTTTATGGTTTCACGAAGGGTTTGAAAATTTCCCGAATGCATATAGGGGGCGGTTTTTTCGATATTTCGAAGGCTGGGCACTTTAAAGGCCCCTCGTAAGGTTTTATCCTTAAAAGGTATTTCGGCACCAGGGTCTAGCGGTAGTCCGTTTGGTTCTGGTGAGCCTATAACAGCGAACTGTTGATTAGTGAAAAGTGGGGGAGTATGACATTCTGCGCAACGGGCTACAAAGGAACGGAAGATGTTCAACCCTTCAATTTCATTTTTATTTAGGGCATCGTGATACCCGTGAGCATATTGGTCGTATTTGCTATTTAAGGAAATTAACGATGCTTGAAAAGCAGAAAGGGCAGTATAAATTTCGTTTAATTTGATGTCTTCGGAAGGTTTTTTACCAGGAAAGGCCTCCGCGAACATCAATTTATAAGTATCGATGGCATTCAAACTATTTAAAAGGTTTTCGGGGGTATTGTCCATTTCCACCTCAGAAAATAATGGTCCTTGGGCTTGTTCTTCCAAAGTGGTGGCCCGTCCGTCCCAGAAAAGCTTCTTAAGGTAGGCAACGTTCCAAAGTGAAGGTGCGCCGCGGGTTAATTTTTGCCCATGACTACCAATACTAGTGGGGAGGCCATCTGAAAATCCCTTTTTGGGATCGTGACAGCTAGCGCATGAAATAGTGCCGTCACCCGAAAGAACAGGGTCGAAAAATAAATAGCGCCCTAAATCAATTTCCTGTGGGGAAAAGCCATCACGAATTTCAGGAAGTGAAGTCTGCAAACCGCCAACACCCTTATTATGGGGTGAATCGTATTGTTGGTACAGATTGAGGGCAATACATTCGTTCTGATCGTTTTTTATAAAACCGGGAGGGCATTGCGACTTTAATTTTGGAATTGGTTCATAGGTTTCGGAAACTTTTTTTGGGAGAAAATAAAAAAGGGAAATTATCAGGATCACTCCCGAAACTACTGATTTTAGCACTAGACTACTTCCGTTCATAAATTATTAAGCAGATAGGTTGGGTGAAAAAACTCGAAGAATGCAAACTGCACTCGATTACGAATTAAAATAGAATAGTAGAAAAACCTTAGTATTTTAGGGGCTTTGTGACGAAAAGTGGCTATACTGTGATGAATGGGGCACTTTTGGCTGGAGTATTTCCTAGAAAAGATTTTTATTACCCAATAGAACGGGAAGCACATTCTCTGGAATGTGCTGCATAATGTATAAACAGTAATTGTGGGTACTTTTAAAAGAGGAAATATGTACTTTGGAAAATTAAAAATGGTGGACTTCCTAAAGAGGGGGAGTCCACCATTTTTATAATACTAGGTTCACAAGGCTAAAAGGAGATGATTGGCTTGTGAAATAGTTAGGAGAAACGAATTTTTATCAACATCCTATCTTATTTATTCATGATAATCTCAATTTCGTCTAACATCTTACTTACCATTTCAGGATGTTGATCGGCAATATTATTTTGCTGCCCTCTATCTTCCTTAACATTGTATAACTGAACATTTAAATCGTTCCCGGTTTCATGATTTACCCAATTTCTTTTAGGGCCTTTTTGTGAAGGAATTAAAATGTAATCTCCTTTTCGATACGTAGTAATGCCTTGGCTTCCTAAAATAAGGTTGTCTCTTCCAACTTTTGATTTTCCGATAAAAGCATCTAAGATATTTTCACTATCGGGAGTCAAGTTTTCTTGGCCAACCAACGAAGCAAAGGAGGCTGTGAAATCAATTTGACAAACCAATGCATCAGAAACACCTGGTTTTATCTCAGCTGGCCATCTTACCATAAAAGGAACATGTGTACCTGCATCAAACTTACTGTATTTACCACCCCTAAGACCTCCACTCGGACTGTGTTTTCCATTTTTGGTAATGGCCTCATCCTCATAGCCGTCGTCTAAAACGGGACCATTATCACTTGAAAATATTACAATTGTATTTTCAGCTAAACCCAACCTGTCTAATTCATCTAAAAATTGGCCAACAGCCCAATCTGCTTCTAAAATAACGTCACCTCTAGGTCCTAAACCCGATTTTCCTGCAAATCTTGGGTGTGGTATTCTCGGAACATGAGGCTGATGTAAGCTATAGAATAAAAAGAAAGGCTTGTCTTTATGATCATTAATAAACTTTGTGGACTCTTTTAAGAAATCATCACTCATATCTTCATCTATGAACAAAGCCGATTTTCCACCGCGCATATACCCAATTCTTGAAATTCCGTTGTGAATGCTTTGGTCGTGTCCATGACTAGGGTGTACTTTTAATAATTCAGGATTCTCTTTACCCGTAGGTTCGCCCTCAAAGTTTTTACGATAGCTAACTTCGATAGGATCGTTCGGGTCTAAACCGTCAATATGATGATTCTTAACATAGACGGAAGGCACCCTATCATTGGTAGAAGCCATTATATACGAGTAATCGAAACCAATTTCCCGTGGTCCTGGCTTTATTTCCCCATTCCAGTTCATATTTTCATCGCCGAGACCTAGATGCCATTTGCCAACTACACCCGTAAAATACCCTGCATCATGCAACATAGACGGAAGCGTTTGTTTACCAAGTTCAAATAGGAGGGGAGCATTACCGGGCAATACCTTTGCTTTTTGACTTCTAAATGGATAAATACCAGACAACAATGAAAACCTACTCGGTGTGCAGGTTGGAGATGTGGCATAACCGTTGGTGAATCTGATACCTTCATTAGAAATACGATCGATATTTGGTGTGATCAATTCCGTAGAACCATAGCTACTAACATCGCCGTAACCCAAATCGTCTGCATAGATAATAACAATATTTGGTTTGGAATTGGTGGTTTCTTCCGGTATGTTTTTTTTGGTTTTATCGCCACAACTCGTCAATATAAGGGCAAGGCCTATGGCTACTAAGTGTTTTGTCATTTGCATTTTTTTAGTGTTTTACTTTTTTTATTTTTAAAAATTGGGGTCGTATTCTGGGTTTGGTTCTGAAGGTACTGGTGCATCAACTTCTTTTCGCCATGAATCTAATATCCTATAGAGTTCTTCAGTTTTTTCGGGGTTCATAGCAGCTAAATTAGTTCTTTCTCCTAAATCCTTTTCTAAATTGTAAAGTTCCAAAGCATTGTCTTCGAAATAATGGTGTAATTTCCAATTCTTATAGAGAATAGTAGACCCTGGACGTGTTCTAAATAATGGGTCTCTTCCATCATCCTTGGATTCGTTATAGGCTTCTAGGTAAATAGGAAAATGCCAAAATAATGGGCGGTCTTTTATTTTATGACCTTTTAATAAAGGCAGTATGCTGGTGCCGTCCAATATTTTGTTTGGTAAATCAACCTCTAGAATATCCAAAAAAGTAGGAAAGAAGTCTAGGTTTACAATGGGAGTTGCATTAGTACTACCTGCTTTTATATGGTTGGGCCATTTTACAATATACGGAACCCTCGTACCGCCCTCGTAATAAGATCCTTTTCCTGCTCTTAACGGGTTTTGGGTAGAGATAGATCTAATGCCACCATTGTCTGATGTGAAGACAATTAAGGTGTTGTTGCTTAAATGAAGCTTCTCTATTACGTTTAATAATCTACCAATATTGATGTCGACATTTTCGACCATAGCGGCAAAAACCGGATTGTCTTGCCCATCGGAACCTCCCTTAGCCTTATATTTTTCAATAAATTCATCTTTTCCCATTAAAGGGGTGTGAACGGCATAATATGGTAAATACAAAAAGAAAGGGGTGTCTTTATTTGCTTCAACAAAATTAATGGCTTCATTGGTTAGCCTATCGGTTAAATGTTCACCTTCCGGGGCCTTTTCTAAATTTGGTAATTTATTATACGGTGCCGTATAGCCA
This sequence comes from Arenibacter sp. 6A1, assembly GCF_012272855.1. Classification (GTDB taxonomy): domain Bacteria; phylum Bacteroidota; class Bacteroidia; order Flavobacteriales; family Flavobacteriaceae; genus Arenibacter. The sequence goes on from NZ_JAAXCQ010000014.1 coordinate 63,113, forward strand.
TTTTTACCCGGGTTTCCACGATGATCTCCCCCAATATTGACATCAAAACCATCATTTAAAGGGTTTTTGGTGACATGCCATTTTCCAAAAGTCCCGGTAGTATAACCAGCTTTTTTAAACATTTCAGCCATGGTGACCATGGCACTGGTTAAGTGATCTGTATTAGGAGATGGGATGATTTTTCTTGATTTAGAATTCCCTCTTGTTGAAGGAGACACCGTATAAACACCATGTCTAGGCGTGTTTTGCCCACTCATAAGGCAAGCTCTACTGGGTGCGCAATTTGCTGCAGCCGCATAGCCTTGTGTAAAAACCATACCCTCTTTGGAAAGCTTATCAATATTCGGGGTTTCAAAATAGTTGCTTCCCATATAACCAACATCTTTCCACCCTAAATCATCTACATTAATATAAATAACGTTGGGGTGTTTGGAAATGCTGGACAGTTCTTTACCCTTGGTCTTACAAGAGATCAATAGCGTCAGTAATAACAATACTGCTGCTCCTGTTATTATGGTTTTTTTCATGAGTATTTAATTAAAAAAATGAAAGTTTTTACCTCCCCCTCAGTTTTAGGAAGGAAAGTTAAGGTGTAATTTATGAAATCTACCAAATTAGGAAAGTAAATTCAGGTTAAAAGTTTTCCCATGCTATTGAGAATTGTGGTCTTCAATTCAAAGCCATATCCCTTTGGATATAGGATAATATATTACAGCAATACATCCATCAGGACGCATTTGTCAAGGAAAAAAATACTGCGAAATCCCCTGATTTTTTTTGTTTTCGAGCCTTATTGGGCAATTACATGTTTCGGTAAGAGCTATTGTTTTCACAGGGTGTTATTCCAACTTTTGAAATATTTCCACGCCCATTTCTAAATAAAAAGTATGCAGTTTTCCTCAATCTCCAGGTATTAGCAACCAGACTAGAATCGCAACCCAAATATTCGTATCTTTAATAGGGTGTGGATTGGAATCATACTTTGTCGGTTACACGCAGTTCTGTTGCTTAAAGCACCAGTTACATCTTCATAGAATCTAAAAAAAACAACGGTCGTTTGTTCCTTGCTGGCTGTTTAAAATAAATACTATCATGAAATCATACAATGTCACCCAAAAACTTATAAACTCCCATTTGATCTTTGGAGAGATGACTCCTGGGTCTGAAATAGGAATAAAAATAGATCAGGCCTTGTTACAGGATGCAACGGGTACCCTTGTCCAGCTAGAACTAGAGGCTATGGGGCTTAAAAAAGCCAAAACGGAAGTTGCCGTTCAATATGTAGACCATAACCTGTTGCAGACTGATTTTAAAAATGCCGATGACCATTTGTTCCTTTTGTCAGCTGCACAACGTTTTGGCCTTTGGTATAGCAGACCAGGAAACGGAGTAAGCCACCCAGTACATATGGAGCGTTTCGGCAAACCGGGAAAAACGCTGGTAGGATCGGATAGCCATAGCTGTGCGGCAGGATCTTTGGGGATGCTCGCCATTGGAACCGGGGGATTGGACGTTGCCGTAGCCATTGCGGGCGAACCTTATTTTGTGAAAATGCCAAAAATCATGGGGGTTAAATTGACAGGGAAACTTCCGGATTGGGTAAGTGCTAAAGATATTATCCTGGAAATGCTCCGTAGACATGACGTTAAAGGCGGGGTCGGAAAAATTTTGGAATATTATGGGGACGGATTAAAAAATCTAAGCGCAATGGACCGTCATGTCATTGCTAATATGGGAGCCGAATTAGGGGCTACCACGACAGTGTTTCCCAGCGATGAGGAGACCAAACGCTTTTTAAGATCTCAGGGAAGAGAAGAAGATTGGATAGAACTGCTGGCCGATGAAGGTTGTGAATATGATTTACATGAAGAAATAAAGCTAGACGAGTTGGTGCCACTTATTGCCCAACCTACTAGTCCGGGTAATGTGGTTGCCGTGAGCGAAGTTGCAGGAAAACCCATCGGCCAAGTGGTGATCGGATCTTCGGCAAACCCGGGCTTGCGCGATTTTTGGATGGCTGGAGCCATTGTAAAAGACAAAACCATCAACAGTGAGGTGTCCTTTGATATCAATCCGACCTCTAGGCAGGTCATCATGAATATGATCGATAACCGTGCCTTTGCCAACTTGATCAAAGCAGGGGCAAGATTCCACCAATCAGGCTGTATGGGGTGTATCGGGATGGGCCAGGCCCCAGCCTCGGACACCATTAGTTTAAGGACTATGCCACGAAACTTCCCGAGTAGATCGGGGACGGAAGATGACCGAGTGTACCTATGCAGCCCCGAAACGGCGGCGGCCTCTGCCTTGACAGGAAAGATTACCGACCCCAGGGACCTCGAGAAATTGTTCGAAATGAGCTATCCCCAATATGAAAGCCCGGACATGGAAATCATCAATACAGAACTGTTGGTTGCCCCGCCCGAGGATGGTTCCCAAATTGAATTGAAAAAAGGACCCAATATTAAAGCATTGCATCATATTAATCCGTTATTGGACAAATATGAAGTGCCTGTTCTCCTAAAAATGGGAGATAACATTTCTACCGATGAGATATTGAAGGCCGGGGCCGAGGTATTGCCCTTTAGAAGCAATCTTCCAGAAATTAGTAAATATACCTTTACGGTGATAGATGACTCCTTTTATGATAGAGCCATGGAATCTAAATCCTTGTATGGCGGACATATTGTAATCGCAAAGGAAAATTACGCACAGGGATCGAGCAGAGAACACGCAGCCTTGGCACCCAAATATCTAGGACAGGTGGCTGTGATAGCCGTTTCCTATGCCCGGATAGCGTGGCAAAACCTTGTGAATTTCGGGATAGTGCCCCTCGAATTTATGACTATCGCAGATTATGATAAAATAGAGCAGGGGGACACCGTGAGTTTTAAAAATTTAAGGAACGATATTAAAAACCGAAAACCCATTAAAGTCAGAGTCAGTAACGATTCGGGTAAAAAAATTGAATTTGAAACCAAACACTCCCTAAGCGACCGTCAGATAAATATGCTACTTAAAGGGGGGATTATTAATGAGTTTAAGGACAAACTCATTACTTAGAAGACTACCAGCAACCTTGATCTTTCCATTAATCATCAAATGAAATCTATGTCATTAAATAAATTCCCTTCCGGTATGATAAAATGTATCTAAGTGTATTTTTACTATACTTATTGATGATAGTCTTTAGTCAGTCGTAGAAGAGATTTAGATGGTAGGTAAAGACTTCGTTTAAGAGGTCTCCGCTAAAGAGCTTAAAACGCTTCTTTCGCCAATTGGCTGATATCGTACCTCTTTTGAAGTTCAATTTTACAGTGATAGTTATTATCGATATAAGCAAAAATGACGTTGACCCTTTTTTAAGTAATTATATTACCAATTTTCTTGCAATTGAAAGAGAATATCAATTATTAAACATAATCTGTTCATAAAATTGATTAAATTTATAGAAAGGAATCGTTTAATTCGATTTCTGACAATGGTTTATGGAAACATTGTTTTAATAGCTTTTACATACTATTATTTGATCCAAACCATGGGAGTTTTGAGTAGTGAATGTTCTAGGGAAGTGTCATAAGTAGCATTCGTAACCACATTGATAAATAGTAATTTTATGTCCCTCTCCTAATTGAAACGGAAAGGAACACTTGCTCGGAATTTAAAATGCAGAAATAGATATTGCAGCACTTTTTAAAGAAGTGACCTTAACTAGTCGTATTCCCAGAACAGCTAGGCTTAACTTGAACAAATAACGGCAATAGAATGCTGGGTGAATCAATTAGTTTTAAATAATTAATATTGATCTTAATGTCGGGTAAAAGATTTTATGTCGTCCTTAGTTTTATAGTGTTGGCAGTGCTTGCTTTGGGAATATCGCTTTATCTGTATAATAAACCACATGTTAATATCGAAAAATCAGAACCAGAATATTTTTTAACAGCTCAAGAACTTATCACTGAATATCAAAAACACGAAATAGAAACAGATAAAAAATATTCGGAACGTATACTTCAAGTAAAAGGTCAAATAAATGAAATATCCATAAATAAAGACAAAAGCGTTATTGTACTTAAGCCCACTGGAGAGGTTTCGAGTGTTATTTGTCATATGTTACCTGTAGAAAACACCAAGTTGTTAAAATTAGAAAAGGGCGATATGGTAACTATTAAAGGGAAGTGTACCGGGTATTTATTAGATGTAATTATGGTTCGATGTATCTTAGAAGAATAAGAATATGAGATGGCTTTTTTTTGTTATAATTAATTTATGGGTTTTAAACGGTGCTTTAGCCCAAGGCAAATTTCTTGCAAAGGACGGGTACGTTTCATTTTTTTCCCATTCTTTGCTTGAGGATATAAAAGCAGATAACAATCAGGTATTGAGTATAATTGATACGGATACCGGTTCGATTGCTATTCAGCTTCTTATGCGTTCCTTTATGTTTAAAAAAGCCTTGATGCAAGAGCACTTTAATGAAAACTACGTGGAATCCTATAAATATCCAAAAGCCACCTTTTCTGGAAAAATAAAGGATTTCGATACCCTGAACCGTCGAAATGGAAAAACAGAAATAGTAGGGGTCCTTTCCATTCACGGTCGTAAAAAGGAAATTAGCACTATGGCGATGATCGAATTTATAAATAATGAAATTGTCTTAAAAGGTGAATTTTGGGTAGAGGTGGCAGATTTTGATATAAAGATTCCCAAAATAGTGGAAAACAACATCGCAAAATCTATTAAAGTGAATTTTGAATTGCATCATAAACCATACAATTGAAACCATGGTATGAACAGAACTGAAAACTGGCTGGAACTACGAATTCAGCTATGCGCATGACATATGACCGTTAAAAACCAATAAATAACTATCCATGAAAAACATTTTATTAATCTATTTTATTTTCCTTTCCAGCTATAATGGGTTGGGACAGGAATTAGAAGACATCCTAGAACAAGAAGCATCGGATACCACCTTGCTCGTTGCAAGTACTTTTAATGGAACTAGATTGTTAAACGGACATTCGGTAGAAACTAGAAAAGAAGGGATTTTAGAATTTTTAATTTCTCATCGATTCGGTCGGGTGAATTCTGGATTTGATCAGTTATTTGGGTTAGACGAATCTAATATTCGTTTTGGTTTTGAATATGCAATGAATGACCGACTTACTTTGGCTATTGGGCGGAGTTCTTTTGAAAAAACGTATGATGTTTATGCTAAATACAGATTGTTGCAACAAAAAACAGGAGAAAGCCCCTTTCCTTTTGGACTTACTGTTTTTGGGAGTGCCACGGAAAAAACGATTAAGGATTATGAGCCTGGCAATAAACCTTCCTTCAGTGATCGATTAACCTATACAGGCCAGATTCTACTGGCTAAAAAAATTAATCCTACCGTTTCTGTACAATTTGCCCCAACGTTTATCCACTTCAATACGGCACCAGAATCTATAGATCCCAATGACATTGTCTCATTAGGTTTTGGTACCCGGGTTAAGATTAGTAAACGAGTTTCTCTTAATGGCGAATATTATTACAATATTAATCCATTTGACTCTTTGGATGTTAAAAACTCCATTGCCTTTGGGGTTGATATAGAAACAGGTGGACATATATTTCAGCTGATTTTCACCAATGGTGTGTCTATGATTGAAAAGGGATTTATTGCTGAAACTACTGGTGACTTTTTAAAAGGTGATATTCATTTCGGATTTAATATTTCTAGGGCTTTTCAATTAAAAAAACAGAACAGGCCTTACGTAAATTAAAACGTACAGGGTAAAAATATAGAGGAAGGTTAACAGGGAGATGGTTAGGGAATTAAAAACAATGGACTTTTTTAACAGCTAAGACGTGTTATAAAAAAACAAAAAAGATGATGTAAGAGCCTAGTTTAATTAAAAAATAGATTCAAGATAGTACATACGGAATTAAGACAGTTAAGGGACAGACCACTTTTTGTCTTAATATGGGCATTATGCAATAGAGGGACTTTCCTTCTTTTTAAAATCAGGATCCAAGTATTGCATCCAATAAAGAAATAATTAATACTATATTAAAATTAACCTACGCACACGATACCGTTACCGAATGAGTATGTCCATCACCAGAAGTTGAATTCACTGATATTGAATTGTTGTTTTTTAACGTGCTAAAATTAGCAGCCGTCACAGTGACCTGATGATCATGGCCAGAAGATCCTTGAATAGAATAGGTTTTCTGAGCGCCAGATTCTACATCTGTTTTGGATACAGTTAAACTGTGTCCATGATTAGTGCCAATGGATGACACGGTACCGTTTGCTAAACAGTTTTTCTGTGAGGTAGGAGGAGGGGTGTCGGTTCCATTATCCGAACTAGAACAACTGAGTAACGTATAGGCAGGTATCCCAACAAGCATAACTCCTACTGTTTTTTGAATAAATGTTTTCCTATCCATTTTTTTTTCTTTTTGATTAAACAATATAAGTATTGATGTTATTATTATAAATAATCCTTAGTTAAGAGGTTGGTTTTATATTTAATAATTGATACTCCAAGCTTATTACTCAGTAAGATTAAAATTACAATGACCGCTAAGTGACTGTTAGATTTAAACAGACTTTAGGGAGGGAAATCACATTGGAATAACTACAAGTTAAGAAATATAAGTCATTTTACTTTCCATTTCAGAGGAAAAAAGTTTCAAGTATTCTTACATTATATAATGAATGGCAAAACCCCTTTAAGTGTGTTGGTGCAAAATATCTAGGACTGCAACTTATGCTCTGTATACCTTAGGGTAATAAGGTTTTGGGAAACCCCATGCTTATTTAAAGGAGTTGGATATATCTATATTGTATGAGGATAATGAACTGACCGCTACACATATTTTTTTCGAAACTCCCTGGGATTTTCCCTGGTAACTTTTATAAAAATACGATTGAAATACGATAGACTTTCAAAGCCCGAACCATAACATGCATCGCTCACACTCCTGCCTGACATCAAAAGTCGTTTGGATTGACTTATGCGATAGCGGTTTAAAAATTCGGTAAAAGTATACTTGGTCATTTTTTTAAAGTAGCGGCAAAATGCTTCTTTTGTCATTTGGCCGATATCGGCCACCTCTTGAAGTTCTATTTTACGTTGATAGTTTTTATCGATATAAGCAAAAATAGCGCTGACCCTTTTCTGGTCCTTATCGCTGATCCTATGCTCGAAAGGCCGATCGTGTAAAAGCTCAATCTCGTCTGAATCAGAGAGAGAATGTAATATTTCAAGCAATTCAAGGTATTGTCTGATTGGTGACAAACCTTCCAAAGCAAACAGCCTTTTCCCAATATCCTTTTTTAGTTTGCCATGAAATGCCAGACCTTGTTTTGATTTTTGAAACATTGTATTAATCAATAACAATTCTGGGGTTCCAAAAAGATGGGTCTCTACCAATTCTTTCTTTAGGTGGACTACGACTTTTTGATAATCTGTGTCAACGCCATAGTCGAAATTTAAATGGGGAATGTTAGAGCCTATCAATACTAGGTCGCTCCCTTCATAGTTCGAAATATGATCACCAACATGACGGGTACCGTTGCTACCCTCAATATATACAAGTTCGTACTCGGGATGGAAATGCCAAAAAAACAGATTGCTCATCCTTGGATTGATCAATATACTGATCGATCTGTTTACTTTATTGGTGAGGGTCTCGAGCTGAATTTTCATATCAATGCTACTAATTGAAGCTTTTGAATGTGAAAATAACGTAAATAAATCAATATAGTACAAGTTTTAGTTAATTGCATTAAACTCACTCATAAGATTCTAACGGATCTTGCATAGACTATTGGATTGATACTTAGACGCAATCTCAGAGAGTCGTTTCACATTACAAGGGATAAAAAACTAATTTTATAAAACAAAACACAATGTACTTAATATCAAAAGTTTTAAAACAAAAGAACTTCCCTTAAAAAAGTGACAAGGCCTGTCCTAATAGGCACCTTAGAACAAAAGAGGGGGCCCAGTTTCAAAGTGTTACAAGTGCAATGGTCGCCCAAACAGCGCTAATTCCACCTGTTTTCAAAAACATTCCAATAAAGAAATACCATATTAAAAAGGATCAAATGATACTCGTAAATCTAATTTAATATCAATCACGTGAAACTTCATAGAAACCTAAGCATAACCAATTGCGACCTAAAATTAATATACCATGAAAAGAAAAACACCAACAATGGTTCCGGACTACGGACACAAAGAAATTCCCGGTAACCCCTCAACCACCAAGAGTAGCAAGTTTCCATTGCGAAAAGAGGCAACTGCCGATACGTTGAAGGTCTTGACCTTGGAGCAATGGAATTTTTGGAAAGAAAACGGATATGTGGTCATCAAAAAGGCCGTTCCATGTGAACAGGCTGAAAAAACGGCCGCATTTCTTTGGGAATTTGAAGAAAAAGATCCAACTGACCAAAAAACCTGGTACACTGAAGCTCGTGCCGAAATTAAAATGAAAGAACTGACAGGAACGGGAATGGTAGAGGTCTATAACAACCAACACCTATGGAACAACCGTCAAATGCAGAAGGTCTATGACGCCTTTGTCGATATTTGGGGAACAGAGAAATTGTGGGTGACCATTGATCGGGCCAATTTGAACTTCCCAATACGCCCCGGCTTTGAGTATAAAGGGTTTATCCATTGGGATTACGACCCGGAAACCAAACCGCAAAATGTGCAAGGTGTCTTGGCATTAGCAGACCAGACAGATCCCAATATGGGCGGATTTCAATGTATTCCTTGGCTGTACAGAAACTACGATACTTGGAAATTGACACAGCCCGAGGATAGGGATCATTTTAAGCCCGATATTACGGGGCTTGAGGACAAACTAGTGAAGGTTTCGATGGAAGCAGGCGATCTGCTGATTTTTAACAGTTCCCAGCCACATGGCATCAGACCCAATCGTTCCGATAACAAAGTACGGATTGCCCAGTACATCTCAATGATGCCAGCCCAAGAAGACAACGAAAACCTAAAAGAATGGCGCGTTCATTCATGGAAGAACCGTATTGCGCCAGAAGGCTATGCCTTTCCCGGTGATCCCAGGCAATGGGAACAGACGAAATACAAAAGTGCAGAATTAACCGACTTGGGCAAGAAATTGCTGGGATCTAAAAAATGGTAATTTAGAACTATACTAGTAATAAATGAGCATATCCGCTATCGAGCCGCAAATACAAACAGAAGTTATTGGGATGACAAAGGACCGTTAAACAACAATGAATAACTACATAAGAAATGGGATTGCCGCGCGTAATCCCATTTCTTGTGTTCAAGTAATAGGTGAAACTGCATTTCGATCAACTATTTTAGTTTTTCATTAAAACAATAGAAAACCACAACTAAAGAATTGCGAAATAATCGTTACATTTAATATACGAATGCATGTCCTTTAAGCACATCGTTTACCCTGCTTATTTTCATCCGACACAGTTGGTACAGATAGACCGGCCCATCTAATTATATCCAATAAAAATCCGTAAATCCAATACTATGGAACTATTACAAAAATTTTTAGAGTTTGAGCTTTTGAGCATCGGAAAATATAATTTGAAAGTTATTGGTTTGGTCATAGCGTTTCTGATTATAATGGTAACCAGGTTAATTTTATGGATAATCAAGAAATCTATGTTTCGCAGGAGAAATTTAGAGCTCTTCAATGAAGGGAATACCTATTCATTATACCAAATTATAAAATATACAATATGGGTAATCGCAGTTGGGTTTATTCTAGAAACATTAGGAGTTAAAGTCACGCTATTAATTGCTGGTTCCGCCGCCTTACTGGTTGGAATTGGCCTTGGATTACAGCAAACATTCAACGATATAATTTCTGGAATCATTTTGCTTTCCGAAAGATCAATAAGAATTTCAGATGTGCTTCAAATCGATGGCGATATTGTAAAAATACAGGAAATTGGCTTGCGTACGTCTAAAGGACTAAATACAGATGATATATCAATTATTATTCCCAACTCCTTGATTACTACCAATAAAGTAATTAATTGGAGTCATCAAACAAATCTAAATCGTTTTAGAATAGATGTAGGAGTTAGCTATGGAAGCGATGTGGAATTTGTGATTAAAATCCTCGAGGAAAGTGCAAGAGAACATCCAGAGGTTGATGATGAAAAAACAGTAGAAGCTAGGCTTAAGAATTTTGGAAACTCATCCTTAGATTTTCAAGTCCTTTTTTATAGTAGCACCATTTTTGGTTCAGACAGAATGAAAAGTGATATTCGCAGAATTATAAACCTAAAGTTTCAACAAAACAATATCACCATACCCTTTCCTCAAATGGATGTATATATAAAATCAAGTCCAAAAGAAGATTAAAAACGAGCTTCTCTCCATTAGTGATTTTGGTTGGCTAAGATGGTCAGTGTCTTAGTTCATAGGACAATAATTTGGGCGTTCCCTCCTAGGTCGGGCGGGCCCTTGTCTATATCCCTTGTTTCACTGCGGGGATGCCGCCGCGGTCCCTAACGCAAAAACATCAGGACCAAAAACAGAAGCGTTCCAAAAGGTATTTTAAAAAGATTGATTAAAAGGGTGTAACTGTTTTGCCTAAATTAAAAACAAAGGGCCTTTGGTTTGGAAAAACTCATTATGAGCCTTCCTTCATACTACTTTTAAAAGTGATATTGGTAACGCTATGTTGAGGTTTTTATGCAGGTTATTCCTGTTGAGGTGGCAGGGGGCGTTTACTATACAACAAATATCTTGTCTCCTTAATATTGAAGGCACCATAGCCTTTTTAAGAAATTGATTTTAGAGGTGCTTGCGCGGTGCAACAGATACTTTTGTCGTGAAAAGAAGGTTATTTTAAGATGTGGTTCCTATGGTGTATTCCCCAATTCATCGCTTCATTAATTAAGTTTTCAAGGGTTCTTCCGTGTGGCGTTAGTTCATACTCTACGGTAATCGGTTTGGTCTCCTTAACAGTTCTTGTAATTAATTCGTTTAATTCCAATTCCTGTAAGTCTTTTGATAATTTTTTTGGGGCAATACCATCAACAGCTCTTTTTAATTCCATAAAACGCATCGTTCCGTTTAATAATAAGGTTCCTATGATTTTAATCTTCCATTTTCCGCCCAATAATTCCATGGTATCTCCAATAGCCCTTATTTGCCCTTTGCATTGTGATGACAATTCAATTTTCTGTTTCATCTGTTGTACTATTTAATAGTGGTTTCCTTTAGGAAACTAGTTTCCTAAAGGAAAATAATACCTCAAAGATAGCAACTAGGAAGTACTTTTGTAGTATTGATTTATACTTCCTTAAAATGAAAAATAAAAAGTTTTTAACCATCCACAGTACAGTGTATGCCCTATTTGCTATAGGGTTATTTGTGATTCCCAATATTTTGTGGCCTTATTATGGAGTACAATTAAACGATAAGTATGCCGTTTTTTTATCGCAACATACTAGTATCTTTTTAGGCGGAATTGCCATTATTGGTTTTATGTTAAAAAATGTAGAGGACAATAGTGACATTGCCAAGCAGTTAATGATGAGTTTATTGTTGACCAATATCTTAGGAGTGGTAGTAACCTTGTACGCTTGTTTTACAGGAATTTTTTACGGATTAGGATGGTCAGACCCCGCCTTTTTTATTTTCCTATCGATTTTGAGTTTTCTGCAATGGAAGCGTAATTAATTAATGAAAGTTTAATTTAAAAAGTAAATATTATGGCAGTAATCATGTATGTAGATTTTCCCCACAATGGTCCATTTGGGGATGAATTAAAAAATCAATTAAGTGAGTTGGCAGAATCTATCAATCATGAACCTGGTTTAATTTGGAAGGTGTGGACAGAAAACCAAGAAGAAAAAACAGCCGGTGGAGTGTATTTATTTGATACAAGAGAAAACGCTACTAAATATTTGGCAATGCATTCTGCGCGCCTTACAGATTTTGGGTATACAAATATCAAAGGTAAAATTTCTTAGGTCAACCAAGGGCTAAGTGACATTAATAATGGTCCAATAAAATAATCGCATTGTGTAATACGAAATAACAGAAGATATGAATAATCAAAAAGATAATAATCCACTTTTATGCGATGTAACAACAGGAATGTGTGAAATGCCAATAGGCACTGGAGAAGCCAATCAAGAGTTGGTTTTGGCAGAAGAAAAACCTATTAAAATTTTATATTACACAGATCCTATTTGTTCATCTTGTTGGGGCGTTGAACCGCAACTTCATAAACTTAAATTAGAATACGGTCACCTGTTGACCATAGACTACAGAATGGGGGGCTTATTGCCGGACTGGAGTTACAACAGTGGTGGAATAAGTTCACCTAAAGATGTTGCTGGTCATTGGGACGAAGTAAGCTTGCATTATGATATGCCTATTGATGGCGATTTGTGGCTAGAAGACCCCATGTCATCATCCTATCCGCCATCAATTGCATTTAAGGCGGCACAACTGCAAGACCCTAAAAAAGCTGTTCTTTTTCTAAGGCAAATGAGGGAGTTAATGTTCTTATCAAAAAAGAACATGACCAAATGGGAAAATATTCTATTGGCAACAAAAGATACCGGTTTAGATAATGAACGCCTGTTAAGCGATTATAATGGTAAGGCTGTTTCTCTTTTTAATGAAGATTTGCAATTGGCCAAAAAAATAGGGGTACGGGGATTCCCATCCTTCATATTTAGCAATAAGGAAGGTGCATCAGAATTTATATATGGAACAAGACCGTATGATGTTTTTGAAAGTAAAGTTTTAGAACTTTTTCCAACAGCTAAAAAGAAGGCTTATGATACTTCAGCAGATTACTTGTTCGGAAAATTTAAGTCCCTGACACTAAGGGAGTTCTCAGCGCTTTCTGGTATGGACAGACAAAAAAGTAAAGAGTTTTTAGAGCAGTTGTTCGACAGTAAATGGCTCCAAAAAATACAATCTAAAAACGGAGACCTTTTCTTTAAAAGCAAAAATTGAACATAATTTTAGCAAAGGGTCACGGATAAGAACAGTTGCAGGTTTAAATACGATGAATTTCCAAAGAAAACTCGGGCCTTTAAACGTGCAACTACCTTTGGTTGGATCAAAAATCGAACAATTAGTTAAATTATAGTATGCTAGTCGTAAAAAGGAATTATAGATACTCTTTTTTCGATTATAACTATACTCCATGTTTCTTCATGGTTAGGGCTTGAAGGAACCCACACCTAAAAGATACACCCAAAACCTAAGTTTTCACGGGCATTGACACTGTAATTGGGTCCATTACGGTATGCTTGGCTTTCAAAACATTGGTAGTAGGATCTTTTAGAATAGCTTCAAATTTCTCCATGTCGGTCACTTCTATTACCAAAACCACCGAATTGGGATCATCGATATCCTGAAAGGTCTTAAGATCCGACATGACAGGACCAAATAAATCTAGCCTGTCCTGATGGCCCTTGATCCAAGTGTTAAAATCTCCTACTTTGTGTCTTGTGATGATTGTTTTTTTCATGGGTGTTTTATTTATTGTTATGTAAAGGGCAGCCTTAATTCGTATAACTAAATTCGAAATAGCGACCAGTTTTTAGTCATGCACATTATATGATGATGCTTTTTATATTGTTAGTCTTACTTTCATTAATTATAGAAATTGCCGTGGCATTTAATGCTGCTATAGGCTTTAATGGTGTCGACTTTATTTGTAAGTAGGTTTATTGGACAAAAAATTATTTTATGGCAATCGCCGCACTTGTTGGTCCCGTTAGCGGCATAATGGAAATTTTACCAAATCCTATTTTTTGGGCTAGTTCGCTAAAATCGGCAAGGGTAAAATCGTACCCTTGCGTGGTTTCTATCAACATATTTAAAGACATGAGCAGACCGAAGGAATTTTTTCTACGATCATCATCGATTATATTTTCTATGATAACCAATGCGCCTCCTTTAGGCAATGCGTTATATGCCTTTTTAATCAGCATTTTCTTGTCCTCTTTTCCCCAATCGTGTAAAATGTTGCCCATGGTAATCACATCTGCTTTTGGAAAATCATCGGTAAAAAAATCGCCAGATGTTATGATCACCTTTCCTGTCAAACCAAAATTTCTAAGATTTTCTTTGGCTATCGGTGTAACTGGAGCCATATCAAAGGTGGTGCATTTCATATGTGGGTTGTTAAGGGTCACTTGAGCCGCAAGCAACCCTCCGGCACCACCAATATCACATAAGGTTTTATAGGGTGAAAAATCAAATTGCTTGGCAAATGCTATAAAATTTGCCTTCTGAATTCCTCCCATAGCCCCCATAAATTCCCTTAGTTTTTGAGGATCGGAATATAAGGCTTCAAAAATAGGTTTCCCTTCATTTTTTGTTTCGTTTTGTGGCAATCCGGTTTTTAGACCTTCCTCCAAATCGTTCCAAAAAGGATACAAGCGATTATTGCACATGACTAACATTCCGCCTATATAACTTGCTTTGTTTTCGTCTAGGAACAGGTCTGAATCTTCTGTGTTCTTGTAGGTGCTGGTCTCCTTAAGTCCTGATCTTTGTAGGAAGCCCAAAGCTACCAGTGCGTCCAAAAAATCATAAAGACTACGATTGTGTAGTTTGAGCTTTTGTTGAATTTCCTTCCCAGATAGCGATCTATTCGCCAGGATTGTAAAAAGCCCCATATTAACTGCGGTAAGCAAGGTCTTGGCGGCAAAAAATCCCGTAGCGACCTGCATTATTTTTGAAGGATTTACTTGGGTAGTTGAAGTTGTTTCCATTTTTGGTCGTTTTTATTTTTTTTACCTGTGGACTTTAAAATCTAGAATTGAACACTAAAAATTTTGTTTTTCCTTATTACGAACCTGTGCTTTTTACACCAAAGTAAACTTGACGCTTGCTACTGTTTTTGACTTCTTTTTATAGATAATATTTTTTTTCTACTGGTTTCATTATTAAATTATAAAGTCTTTATAGGTTAATTATAACTTTAAGTTTTTGCATAGCCAATTCCTTATCCAATAGTGTTGCCCGACCGATAACAAAATTGGCGAGATAGGCTGCAAGAAGCTGTTCTTCTTACGAGATTACCCCTTATCCGCATGGCCATAGGGTTAGAAAATCAATAAATAAACACTTGGTAATGCATACCTTATTTATGAATCATTTTTGTTTTTTTTCGAATCTTAGAAACACCTTTTTCATTTAGGACTGTACGATTAAATAATTTCCATCTATCAAAATCTGGAAACCCAACATGCAAGCCACTGAATGTGGATGTCATTATATGAAGGGGATTTTAAAACTTAAGGCTAATAATATATGTGGCCAGTTATAACTATTATACAAGAAAATGATTTATCCTTTAACCTACATGCCGATTAGGACGAATAAAGGATTTAATTGTCCGAAGACATATTTTTAATTATCCAACCCTTCTATGGTAATTCGAGCTCCAAAGGACAGCCTCTTATATCCAATTAAAGTAATCGGTTAAGGGCTGATAGTACTGTGAGCAATTTAGGGTGCAGGAAGTGGAATAAATTCTATAATTAATAATTGATATTTAGTATGTTGATAGATAAAATAGCGACCTGGTTATATTTTATATATGGCAGTTTGGCCTGTAGGGATACCATATCTTATAACACCTTAAAACAGCTCCTTGAAATCGCAAAATTCAAGGTTTTTGATGTTAATTTACGAGCACCGCATTATACCAAGGAAGTGCTATTGGAATTGATGCAGCATGCCAATTTTATAAAATTTAATGATGACGAATTGTATCAGGTGGCAGATTATATGGGTTCTAAATACAATTCTATGGAACAGATTATAGACTTCGTAGCTAAAAATACTCAAACGGAAACCATTTGTGTTACCAAAGGAGCGTATGGTGCGCTTTTATATCACAAAAACAACTTTTACTATAATAGCGGCTATAGAGTTAAGGTTGTAGATACTGTTGGGGCTGGAGATGCTTTTTTATCCTCAGTTTTGTACAAAATGTTTAAGGGATAATCTCCACAAACAGCTTTAGATTTTGGTTGTGCGGTAGGGGCAATGGTAGCGAGTTACGAAGGGGAAAACCCTAACCTAACGATGGAAAACATTGAAAAGTTTATGTATCCTTCATGAATGCCGTTTTAAATCAAAGCCATAGTGCGTTCAGCTTTATTAAAAAGAAATTGACTAGGGTATGGAGCCTAAAAACCTTTTCTGTTATTCCTTAGAACAACAAGGGAAGAATGCCGAAGGAAAACGGTAAATACGGTTTTTGGGCTAAAGACGAGATATAGCCTTCGGCTTATTTATGAAGTGTATTAAAAGGGGTGTTTTTATTGCAGGCCATCGTATGTAAGAGGCGTGCTCCACCAGAAACTGGCAGAGCCGCCTCCTTAAAAATAGAAGGTTCTTTATTTAGACTTCGATTGTTTCTTTTTAAAATCATAGAGCCAATCCAAGGCCCCGTCACTATCTATCCAAATGGTCCATGCTTGGACAACATAGGATACGGCCTCATTTTCATCGCCTATTCCAATATATTGGGGCAGTGCTTTAGGAAGTTTTTTTATTCCCAATAAATAGTCTACTACAAACTTATTGCTTGTATAAGCGGCCAATAAGGCTTTTTCGGATTTTGATGTGATGCCTAATTTTTTAAAGCTGTATAAGGCATTATTATACGTCCATACTGCAGAACCGTCTGTATCCTGACTTTTTATAAATAATTCATATCTTGTCAAATCAGTTTTACCTAACAATAAGGAAGAAAGCAAATATCTAATACCTTGGTTATCTCTCGGGTTCAACGCTAGCATTTCTTCATAAATGTCAATGGCTTTATCAAATTCCTTTTGGGCAAAATAACAATCGGCAAGTCCGGCTTTTGCCCTCATATAAGGACGAGTTTCTACCATTCCCCAGAAAACGCCCTTATTTTCCTTAAAAAACTTCTTTCCAAGGGATTTTTCAGCTGCTTTAATTGCTTTTTCGTACTGTGGTATCACTTTGGTTATATCTTTTTCGATACTCGCTAAATAAATAAAGGCCTCCGCATTGTCGGGGTCTAATTCCAAGGCTTCCTTTACTAATTTCTTCCCTTTTGGTAGGGTGGTCTCGTAGGCATCAAAAACTAAATCTTGGGAACGTCCCTTTTTGTCCGTTCTTGCTGGAATGTCATCAAAGCTTTGTCCTGTAAGGCCGTTCATAAAAGCTTGTAATTCTTCGGATGATTGAATATCTCGCTTTTTTAGTTCTTCCATTAATTTAGCAAGGTCTTTTTCTGTATTCATGCTAGTTGTGTTTTTCTTTGTACCTATTGTTTTCTTTATTACATAATCTACCTGACTAGGATTGAGGCCATCATCATGGCTAGATCGTAAGTTGTCTCGACTAATGCGGTTTTTAGAAGGGTGTTACAGAATTTGGATTTTCTTGTTCTCTCAGGGCTAAATGTAGAAAAAAATCGGTTAGGAATATAAGGGAAACGTTAATCATGATTCTAGAGTTTATTCCCATTTTTGGACAGATGCTGTCAAAAGAAAATTGAAACTTCTGTCTTTTTTAAAGCCTGTTCAAAGCACTATCCATGGAATAGGACTAATTTCTGAAGCTTAATGGACCATTGTAGTTTTCGCTCAACTCATGGCGAATACTTAATTCATTAGCACTATTTCTAATCGGCAGGATTTCAATAGTAGGGTTCCAATTCTTGGCTAAAGGTATAGATTCTTATATTTTCACTCTAATGATTCCGAAATAGAAATGTCTCTTATAACAAGTATGAAGTTGCTTGAAAATTAAAGAGCACAGGGGAGTGGTAAAGCTTGTGAATTAAAGTGATGTTTTTCTTATCTTGAGACAACGTTACCAACCAAAAAGTCCTTGTACAACAAATATTTCCATGACAGTACTAGGTAGATTACGGGAGGGTATATCACAAGGAAAAACTGTAACCGGCCGTATTTCTGCTAGTGACTTCTGATGGGTTACGTAGTGATAAATATTCAAGGTGTAATGATATTTAGCTGTCATACTTCTGCTGGGCTTAGCACAGATATGTAAACTAGTCTTACAGCAGGCAGGTTTGTGTATCTTCATTGGGTTTTTCGACCAGTTTTCAGTTATGCTCATTTCAAATTAATCTATTGCTTCATTGGTACATTGATCTATTCCATTACTAATTGTTTACTGTTTATGGTTAATTGAATCCGCGTTAGGGATCGTAGCGGCATCCCCGCAGCAAGGCAAGGGATATAGCGAAGAGCCCGCCCGACGAAGGAGGGAACGCCCAAAGTAGTACGCTGAAAAACTGAACGGTTAACAGATGCCATACAAGGGGCGCATTCATCCGAATCTGTAATCCGTAAAAGTACGGTAGCAAAGGGTGTTGAATTTATCAGGATATCAAAAATACTAGCAACAATTTTGAGGTACTAACTCCCCGAAGCGATTATTGAATTAATAAGACATGAGGCAGTATTTTCTTTTTTTAGGTTTCTTTAGTGTTGTTTGTGTGTTTAAGTTAAGGAGCAGGTTAGAGTGTTGAAAACACTATAAATAAGGTTAGTATAAAAAACTAAGAGAGGTATTTTAGACGGTTTTTGTTGCGCCTTCAGTACTATGTAATAGACAATTATACGGCCTCTTTTTTTATATGCTAATGGCGAAGACGGGGTGCTTAAAGATGGTTAGGATCCAAGAAGCCAATATTAATTTGGTTTAAAAACTCAGGGGCAGTACTGCAATGAAAAGGCGGTCTTTTCTTTGGTGATGTTTCTATTGTCAAAGCCTATTATCCTTTAACAAACATAGGGTGGCGCGAGATCCTAGGCCAGAAATAAGTTTTAACGATCTGCATTTTAATCTAGGGCTTGGCTATGCTATTGCGGAAATACACTATCTAAAGGCTTCCTTTGGCTATAGATATAACAAAGTAGATAACGATAATAAGTTTTCTTATAAAGACAAGAAAACTCCGGCTGATTGAGGAATATGGGGCTTTGTGGAGTCTGTTTAAAAATTCGACCCAGCGAAGATACTAGCACTGTAAAGGTAGTCTAGGATATGCCTATGCCGCAGGCCGTCTTACTTTTATGGTGAAAGTGGAATCTAGTAAGTTCAAACAGCTTACTTATAGGTGGAATGAGGTTTTAGAAGAAGATGATAAGTCCCATTATTTGCTGCCTTTGAATCTAGAATACTTAGTATTTATCTTCTATAATAGGATTAAATAGATGTATGTGAGTGCTTGAAATAAAAGGTGTTATGAATAAATAATTGAGGTTATAACTTTTAGTTATCTAGGGAAGGCACATCGTATTCATACACCGAAAACAACCTCTTGTTCTCCGTGGCATATTTAAATCTAGATAGCTAAAAAAGGTTCTGGGATATGGGGTGTAGACAGAATTTTGGTGGGTGAATCAGCATAATGCTTTGGCAACGACCACCGTAAATAACACCAATTTAGGTCTCCGTAATTATGTGCTTCCTGCCTTTTTCGTATTAAAATCCCTAGCCGTTAGCCAGTATTTTAAAAGCAGGTTTCGCCTAAACATCGATAATGAATTTATTCACTACAATCAGGAGTACTTAGAGAATATAAAAGAATACGATTTTGCTGGCTATACGCAGCGTGATTTTTACGAGGAAACGGATTGTCCCAAATGCGGAACTAAATGCCACACATCAAAGGAATGTAAGTGTAGGCACCTTGGGGAAGATCAGTGCCAAAAATAAAATATCAATTTACGGAAAAATTACTGGGGCGAAGGCATATGCCACAGCAAGAAATGAACAGTTTTAATGTTTTCAATCCATACCGTTTATGGAGGGGCAGCAAGTTTCACCATTAGTTATTAAAATGAAAAGGATAGTATTTTAATCTTTTTAGGGCTTGTATTGTAGTATTTTGTCGCCTTCTCTACCATATCCTTTTACTTCCAGATGGTCTGTAAATAATTTTAACACCCCATAGGAGGTTTCCTCAGTATCTACCATTCCCTTAAAAGTTAAGTAGTGAATGCCATTTTTAATTCCGTAATTTCCTTCGTGGTTATGTCCATTTATATAGGCCTTTACAACAGGGTATTTCTCAAGTAAAGCTATAACCTCATGAGCATTCCACAGATTGTGAATATTTTCTGGATATACAGGAAAATGACAATAGAGTATTACCTTCTCATCTTCTTTAGACGCTTTTTCGAGTATGGTCTTTAACCAGTTCATCTGTTTTTCTCCAATGGCCCCGTTCCATTTAGGGGAGCTAATTTTATTTTGTGAGTAATAGGTGGTTGCAAAATTATATTCTCGAGAACCTTTGGCATGGGCATGGAAACTGATATCGTTGCCATTGAGTACTATAAAACGCCATCCTTTTACTTCAAAGTCGTAATATGCTGCGGGCATGCCCAATTTTGAGGGTACCTTTGCCTTTTTATCATCGGATACGGAAAAATCATGATTCCCAAGAACATGATAGCGAGGGGCTAGCAGTTTATTGTAAATGGGAGTTACTACATCAAAATTTTCCCAGTCACGATCTATAAAATCGCCCAAATGTATTGTATAAGTTAGATCTAGGGTGTTAAAATGCGTAACACAAAGCTCTAATTTCTCTTTAGAACTAGAATATTTTCGTACACCTGTGCCCTCTATATTACAATATTGGCAATCAGCAATTACGCCAATTGAAAACAGGTACTTGTCCGTTTGGAACATTTTATCTTGATTTTGTTGACCATAATTGGTAAAAAAAGTTAACTGCCCAATTAATAATACCACTAGGAGTTTCCGTATTTCCATAAGGTTATTTATTTGATTGATTTTCAATCTTAAAACTGGCACTAACAGGATAATGATCGGACAAATACCAATTGTCTTCACCATTATGCACCTTTGCAGAAGTACATTTAGCGGCTAAGCTTGATGAAACCATGATATAATCTATCCGTTCTAATCGAGAAACTAACTGTTCCATGGATTCTTTATTTATTTCAGCTAAGACCCTTCCTGGGAAGGAGCCTCTATTCTTCATTTCGTTTGTAAATTTCGGAATTACATCATATAAGGGCAGGGAAATAAATTTTGACATTACTGCATAATCCAACTGTTCATGGGCTAAGTTTCCATCCAGACCCTTTCCTACATTGGATTTTCGTAATCGATTTAAAAAGTACCCATTAGGATCGTACAGATCGGCATCGAAAGGGGAGTGGGCATTAAAATCTCCCAACACAATATAGTCTGAATTAGATTTAGAAATTGTTTCCAGTTTTTTAGAGAGGATTTGAGCCTCATTCCTTCTTACTTTTGTACTTGAGGGATTTAGATGTACAACCAGAAAATCTATACCGTTGGTTTTGCCGTGTAGCGCTCCATGATGCATTCCTTCCATTATTCTTTCTTTTATTTCAATAGGATATTTAGAGGTTAACCCTACCGAATAGCCCGTTGTTTTCAATAATACCGAATAGTCATGGCCCCATGCCTCAGCATCTTCTTTTAGCTTTTCTGGGGTATATTCACATAGCTCTTGTAACGCTACTACGGAGGGTGCTTGACTTTTGAGCCATTGTTGCACTTTCTCTCTTCTATCTTGATCTTTCCCCCAATCATATCCGTTCCAAATATTATAGGTGATTATCTTTAAATCATGTACTTTATTTTGTCCAGATACCGCTAGGGACTGAAGAGCGATAATGGTCGCGATGATGACAGTTCTTATTGTGTTCTTCATTTTTTTGATCAATTCGGTTTTTAGATATTTCGAAATCTATAAAATTATATTGGAATACCACCTTCTTAGTGGTATGTTACATTTGTTTTTTTATTCGATTCGCCCTACTGTTCTAGCTTCTTCCGTTAGTTGTTCGTCAAAATTTATGATAAGTTCGTTCAATTTGTTTACTACTTCCGGGTACTGGGCGGCCACATTCTCTTGTTCTTCTATATCGTTTTTCAGATCGTACAATGAAATAGGAAAGTTTTTATTCCTGTCAAATCCGATACTCTTGGCAATGTGCAATTTCCATTTTCCCAAGCGTACAGCTTCTACAACGCCATTGGTGGCATAATAAAACAATGGATATTCTTGAAGTCCAGTTGTGGGATTCTTAAGGAAATGTTCAAGATTCCTACCATCTATAGTTGTGTCAAGCGGTAGTTTTCCTCCTGTTAGTGCTGCCAAGGTAGGCATCAGATCCATGGTGGTAACCAGTTCATTTGAAACTGTTTTTGATGGAATTTGCGCTGGCCAAGTAATAATTCCGGGCACACGTTGGCCTCCTTCCCAGGTTTGCGTCTTCCAGCCACGAAGGGGTAGGGCAGCCCCTTCATTGATAGCCCGATGTGGACCGTTATCAGAGGTGTACACGATAATGGTGTTCTCAAAAAGCCCTTCTTCTTTTAAAAAGGAAACTATTCTGCCTACGTTCCAGTCCAGTTCAGAAATCACATCCCCATAAAGTCCGTAGGACGTTTTGCCTTCAAAATCTTCGGAAACATGCAATGGGATATGGGGCATTATGTGTGCTAGGTACACAAAGAATGGAGCGTCCTTATGGTCTTTTATGTATTTTATAGTGGCATCCGTAAAACGCTTTGTCAGGTAACGTTGCTCTGGTCCCGATTCAATTTGTTTTTCATTTTCATACAACGGCAGGGGTGGGGATTGGAAGTTAATCTCTCTGTATAAAAAAGCGTCCATGTCATTGGAATAGGGAACACCATAGAAATAATCGAAACCCTGGCGATTGGGCATAAACACGGGTTGGTGCCCTAAATGCCATTTGCCCACACAAGCTGTTTGATATCCCGCATCTTTTAGCATTTCGGCCATAGTATATTCATTTGGCGATAGGCCAGTATCGGAGAATGGACGAAGGACCGACTTATGCAGTCCCACTCGTTTGGGGTAGCTTCCCGTGAGTAGTGCGGCACGAGAAGGGGTGCATACCGTGGCCGGGACATAAAAATCTGTAAAACGAATTCCCTCTGAAGCCAGTTCATCAATATGAGGTGTCTGATAGGCCGTAGCACCATAACAGCTCAGATCGGCATACCCTTGGTCGTCAGTAAAAATTACAATAACATTGGGCTGGGTAGCTTTAGTGTCCTTTTCTTTTTTATCTGACTTGCTTTGACACGAAAATAAAAGTAGAATAAGAATCAATGATATTAAAAAATTTCTATCCATAGGTGTAAAATATTAACAAGGTTACAAGCACCTTTGAGAACAATATAAAAAGGAAAGAGAGATTAATGCCCACTTTCATCAATGGAAATTCTATTAAAGAGCAAATAAATCGAACTAATTCAGATTTCAGGCATATTCCATAGTTATTAAGACGAACACTCAGGGATTTGGATAAGGTTTTTTAACGCCCATTAGGAACACTTAACCCCACCGGTTTATTTATGGAAAAAAGGAGCTGATCATCGATGATAAGACCTGTGTTTGGAACAGACGAATTGAGGGGATAGGAATTTTATTGATTTCAGAAGTGTTCTAAAAAAGGAGGGGGCACAAAAGGTGATGGTTTTTAGTTAAATCTATGTCTTTTAAGTTTCAATCTTCATAAGAACGCTACAAGTCATCTCTTATATTAATTTGGCTTGATATTCCGTTGGCGATACACCAGTGATCTCCTTAAATTGCTTGTAGAAATAGGAAGGGCTATTGTACCCACTTAAATAAGCAGATTCCGTGATTGGAATTCGATCTTGTGATATAAGTTTACAGGCATGCCCTATACGGACTTCATTTAAAAAGGAAGAAAAGGTTTTTTTAGTTCTCTTTTTAAAATAACGACAAAAAGAGGTTTTATTCATTCCGATTAAGGAGGCGGCCGTTGTCAATTGGATGTCTTCAGTAAAATTATCCATAATATATTCAAAAACCTTGTTGATTTTATTGTCACTGTCAGTGATTGTATCTACAAATAAAGGACTCGCTAATAACTGGTAGTTTATAGATTTCGCGGCATAATTTAAAATATCAATAAACTTGATTAAGCGCTCCATTCCTTCAAGCTTTAATAAAGAAGTTATTTTTTTTGCTAAAACTTTTCGGTCATTGTCCATAAAAACAATCCCTCTTTCAGCTCTTTTGAATAGGAATTTAATGTGTTTTGCCTCTGGTAACGACATAAAGTTGATGCCTAAAAAATCTTCTGGAAATTGTATGACAATGGACACACACTTTTTTTGTAGCGGCAATTGGTCTTCAAAAAAGTTGCTTTTCCAAACATGGGGCAAATGAGCCCCGACCAAGACGACTTCCCCATCGGAAAAGGCGTCTATGGAATCTCCTATGTATCTTCCTCCTTGACCATGTTGAATATAAACTAGCTCTATCATATCATGGAAATGCCAGTGGTCGTCAAAATACTCCCTTACATCTTTTCTAATATGGAAGGCTTGTTCAATGGGGTAATTGAGTTTGTGAAAATTTGCTTTCATGGTTTTAAAATGGTCGGTTTAAGCAAATATAGAGAATGTATTTGTTAATATAATAAAACATCCATGCCCTAGATGCCTGTAAATTGCATTTTTTAAATAACCAACAAAATTAAAAAACTTAGTATGAAGAAAATGATTACCTATTTTATGATGCCGCTCCTATTGCTGGTGTGGTACTCGGGAAACGCACAAAATAGTACCGTCACGGGAATAATATTATCGTCAGGTGATGACATGCCCTTACCAGGGGTTAGCATTGTTATAAAAGGCACTGCAAAAGGGGTGGTGTCAGATTTTGACGGGAAATTTTCTATTGACGCCAGTTCAAGTGACGTACTGGTTTTTAGCTATCTTGGTTTTAGTACCAAGGAGATAGCGGTGAAGAACCAAAAAAACATAACAGTAGTTTTGGAGGAAAGCTCCCAAGCGCTGGATGAAGTGGTGGTTCTTGGTTACGGAACTCAAAAGAAAACAACATTGACAGCTTCGGTATCCTCGGTAAAGGGAGATGAACTTGTTGATGCTCCAGTTGCTTCCGTAGCAAATACCCTAGGTGGTAGGTTATCTGGATTGCTGACAACCCAAAGCAGTGGGGAACCAGGGTTCGATGAAACTACATTTAAGGTCCGAGGTATAGGTACTACTGGAAATTCTGATGCCTTAGTAATCGTAGACGGTATCGAAAGGAGTATCACCAGTATTAATCCTAGAGATATTCAAACAGTTACGGTTCTTAAAGATGCCGCCTCTGTCGCTCCATACGGATTAAAGGGGGCTAATGGGGTTGTTTTGATAACAACCAAAAGAGGGATGGAAGGTAAAGCTGAGATCTCCTTACATTCAAGTTATGGGTTTCAAACGCCAACCAACCTTCCTGAACAGCTTAGTTCGTTCGAATGGGCAAGTTTAAAAAATATTGCTTTTGTAAACGATGGCGGTGATCCAACAAATGTACCGTTTTCAGAAGAGGATTTGAACAAATTTCAGGACGGTACAGATGTAAACCGTTATCCTAATGAGGATGTTATGGATCAATTGATAGATTCGGCACCAATGGCTTCTCATGGCCTAACAGTAACCGGTGGAGATGATAAATTTAAATATTTTGGCTCTCTTGGATACCTGACCCAAGAAGGAGTTTGGGGAGATGCGACTAATTTTCAGCGCTATAACTTAAGCTCCAATATCGACTACCAATTGTCTGAGTCTACTAAATTTGGGATAGACGTATCTGCTTCCTTAAGAGATGTAGAAACCCCTTCCATAGGTGCTGGACAGATCATTTTTGGATTCTGGAGGTTGAATTCTACAAATCCTATTTTTTACAATAATGATAAAAATACCCCGGCAGGCTACTTCGAGAGAAATCCATATTTGGATATCAACCATAGTGGTTATTTTAAGAGTAACGATTACCGTTATGCCTTTACTATTCGGTTGGAACAGAAGATTAAAGAAATTCCTGGTTTAACGATTAAAGCTAATTTAGCGATAGATAAGAGAGATGTTACCAATAAAACGTGGAAAACCCCTTACACCTTTTATCAATTGAACAACGATAATAGCCTTTCGGGCTTTACAGGAAACATTCAGGCTCCTTCATTGACCGAATTTTATGGAGGATCTCGACAATTGACCGGACAACTCATAGCTGCTTACAATAATTCCTGGGGAAAACACAGTATAGATGCTATTACCGTTTTTGAACCTAGGGATGGTACCAATGATCCGAATATTTTTAATAAGACATTGTCCGTGACACGTACCAATTTTAATTTGGACTTAGATGAAATTTCTACAAGTGGTAATTCTAATCCAGACGATTTAAGTGCCAGTGGTTTCTCCCAAAGTCAAAGACAAGTAGGCTACGCTTATCGGGCCACCTACGATTATGCGAAAAAATATATTCTAGAAATAGGAGGTAGGTATGATGGACACTATTTCTTTGCGCCTGGAAAACGCTTTTCTTTCTTTCCTAGTTTTTCGGGGGCTTGGAGAATTAGCGATGAAGATTTTTTTGCTAGTCAAACAATCAATAACCTAAAATTAAGAGGGTCTTGGGGTAAATCAGGAAACCTTGCAAGAGGGGGAGCATTTCAGTATTTGAGCCAGTTTATTGTTAGTAATAATGTTTATGCGTTTGATAGCGGTACAGTTTCTGGGGTCTATGAATCGTTAGATCCAAACCCGAACATCACATGGGAGAAAGCTACTAAATACGATTTAGGGGTCGAAATGGACTTGTTCAACTCAGATTTAGGGATAGAATTTGATGCTTTCTATGAAAAAAGGTCCGACATGCTTATCGCAGCCAATGTAGTAGTACCCAATGAATTTGGTATTGGTATTGGGGAAGAAAATAATGGTGTCATGGAAAATAAAGGACTCGACTTTTCATTGCACTATTACCATGGGTTTTCTAATGACTTTAAGATTGATGCAGGTTTTAATTTTACCTATGCCAAAAATAAAATATTGGAAATTGCAGAAAACGATGCCACTTTAAATGACCCGGAAAGAAGTAGGACAGGGAAGGCATTAGGGACTCGCTTCGGATTAAAATCCTTGGGGTACTTTCAAAATGAAGAAGAAATTGCAGCAACACCATACGCCGTAAATCTTGGAAACCTTCAACCGGGAGATGTAAAGTATTGGGATAGAAATGAAGATGGGGAAATTAACGATAAGGATAATGTAGTTATAGGGAATTCTGCCTTTCCAAAAGTGACGTACGGGTTTAATTTAGGAGCCAATTACAAAGATTTTTCTTTGACTACCTTCTGGCAAGGTTCCTTAGGTGCCGATACCTATTTAAGCGGTTGGGGAGCACAGCCTTTTGAACAATCCAACGGAGTGGCCTTTAAGAACCATTTGGATTACTGGACACCTGAAAATCCAAATGCAGAATATCCTAGGTTAACTTCTAATCCAGCAGGTTATAACTATTGGGGGTCATCACATTGGATAAGAAGCGGGAATTATTTAAGGTTAAAAACCTTAACCTTAGCGTATTCGTTAAAGGAAATACCAAGAATTAACAATGTTAGGTTTTATTTGTCTGGTCAAAACTTGTTGACTTTTACGAATCTGAAAACAGATGTAGATCCAGAGAATCCAAATAATTATACGGGGTATTGGCAGCAAAAAACACTTACTGTAGGTGTTGATGTGAAATTTTAAAATATAAAAGACAATGAAAAGAAATAAAATATTAAATCTGTTTTTACCGGTAGTAAGCTTGCTTTTACTGACATTTACCGGTTGTAGTGAGGAATTTGTGGAAACGCAACCGACAGCTTCCGTAACTTCAGAGGCCGTTTTCTCTTCCTATAACAATACAAATATTTTTCTCAATGGAATATATGGCCGAATTGGAGGCGATTTTTGGTTTGGATACGATCCACAGTCCAATTGGTCCGATGATAGTATGACGACTTTTGGTTGGGTTACCTCCAAAAACGCCATTGCTCGAAGAGATTATAGTACTTCCAATGCGCCGGTAGGCAATGGTACCTGGACCAATAGTTATGGTAATATTAGAAGAACCAATCTTTTGATTAATGGGGTTCTAGAAGCTCCCGAAGGGACTTATTCAGAAGAAGAGAAAAATCATCTTATAGGGCAGGCAAAATTTTTAAGAGCCTTCTTTTATTTTAATCTAGCGAAATCCTTTGGAGGTGTCCCCTTAATAGATAAAGTATTAAGCAGAACCTCAGGAGAAGACATAGCCTTTCCTCGTAGTAGTTATCAAGAAACGATCGACTTTGTTGTAAAGGACTGTATGGACGCGGCCCAATTACTTCCGGAGTTTTGGTCAAATGACGGTTCAACTAGAGCAAGTAAAGGTGCTGCCCTAGCGCTTAAGGCAGATGCCGAATTATTTTCGGAACGATGGGGCGATTGCGTTCAAACCTGTCAAGATATTTTTGCTCTGGGGTACGGTATCGCAGAAGATTATGAATCCTTATTTAGACCAAAAACGGAAGACAATGAAGAAGTTATTTTTGACATTGAATTTAATGAGTCCAGAGCTCATGATGCAGAAGTGTTTTTAAGCCCAAGAGTTGACCCGCTTACCGGGGTCGCCGCTGGATGGGGGCATTTATTGCCAACCCAACAGTTAGTGGATGCCTATGAATTTAAGGATGGTTCCGAGGGAGATGATCCTGCACATGCCGATGACCCCTATACTGGAAGGGATAATAGGTTTTATGCTTCAATCTTATACGATAATTCGGATTGGAGAGGTGGAAAAATTTTCACTAGGTTCGATCCAGCAGTACAACAAGGTACCTTTAGCAACTCCTTTGATGAAAACCATACCCATCAAGGAACCCTCACTGGCTATTATTTTAAAAAATACTTGGATCCGGATGTAATTCCAAGCGAAACTACTTTTTACGGGAAAAGTGTTGGAACTACAAATGCCATTATTTACAGATATGCAGAAATTTTATTGATGTATGCCGAGGCAAAAAATGAATTATCCGGCCCCGACGGGACGGTTTACGAAGCCGTTAACCGCTTAAGGGAAAGAGGAGGCCTAATGCCATTAAGTGGTTTGAGCCAGACCGAAATGAGAGAAAAAATCCGTAATGAACGAAGAGTAGAATTGGCCTTCGAAGGGGGTAAACGATATTGGGATATTATTCGGTGGAGAATTGGCGGGGAAGTATTCAATCAATTTAAGCAAGGAATGCGTATCGAAGAAGAACCGGACGGATCTTTAGTGCACAAAAGAGTAGATGCCTTTGGAGGTGAAATGAGGTTTAATGAGCCTAGGGATTATTTGTTCCCTATTCCTGAGCAAGCGATAGAGGTTAATCCAAAATTGGAGCAAAATCCTAATTGGTAAGTTTTTTTTATATTGGTTTAGTTTTCAGCACCTTTAGGCAATATGTCTAGAGGTGTTGTTTTTTTGGACAATCATTTTTTTTACAAATGCTCTTAGATTGGCCTATTTTAATAAATTAGAATAATCAGTCGACAGGATATGAGTGCGGTGCATCAAGATCTCCGATTAATAGCTAATTGTGGTGTTGGCTTAGAAACAATAGAAAGTACGGTTTTAGTGGGCAGTAAATAATTAGGAAGGTGTAGGATGCCACATCTATAGACCTCTGGCGGTATCAGCTAGATCTTAGTGTTTTTCCTAGATACCAAATCAATTAGTCCTGCAATAGAGCAGATCGGCCCCCATCTATTAGGTAAGTGGTCCCGGAGATGAAACATGCCATATCGGAGGCTAAAAAAGCACAGAAAGTACCGATATCTTCTGTGGTACCTAGTTTTTTTACAGGGTGTAAAGATATGGTTCGGCTTCGTTCCGCTGTTGGGTCTGGAAAGCTGTCGAACCATTTTTGATTTCCTTCAGTATCGATAAATCCAGGAGCAATGCCAATAGTTCGGATTTTAGGGCCCCATTCGATAGCAAGGGATTGAACCAGCCCTTTTAAAGCAGTTTTGGTAACATTATAAGGGAAACATCCTGGAATGGTAGCTTCACTATGGTTAGAAGTCATTATGAGAATAACGCCGTTTTTGCTTTTCTCTAACCATGGTTTACAAAGAAGGCTTAATTGCCAATGCGATTTCAGGTTTAAATCGGTATTAAAATCCCATTGTTTTTCGCTACAATGATCAGCCCCTTCAAAAACATTAGTCCCTGCATTGGAAATCAAAATATCAATGCCTCCATATTTTTTTACGGTAGCTTCAACAGTTGCTGTCATTTGGTTGATATTTGTTACATCGCAATAACTGTAGTGTCCCTTAGCCCCTTCCATTACCAGCATTTCAGAGAAATTCTTGGCATCTTCAGTGTTTTCTTTAAAATTAGCACAGCCCGTGATAGTGCAGCCTGCCCTTGCAAATATTTTGGCTATTCCAAATCCGATACCACTTGTCACCCCTGTAATCAAGGCTGTTTTTCCTTTTAAGTCAATTGAAAGCATAATTTGTTTTAAATATAAAATCCTTCTTTGTTTTCTCGTATACCCGGATGTTTTTCCATTTCTTCCTCTATCAAATCTACTCCTAAACCAGGCCTGTTACTTAGTTTTAAATAACCGTTTTCAATATCCAATGGATGGGATATTATCGAATCGCGCCAAGGAACATCTTTAAAAATAAATTCCTGCCTAAAGAAATTGGGAATAGTAGCACACACATGTCCAGAAGCCAGCGTTGATAAGGGACCATTAGGATTATGTGGTGCTATTAAGACATTATAGACTTCGGCCATGCTAGCCATTCTTTTCATTTCTGAGGGACCTCCGCAACGAGTAATATCTGGCATAATATAGTCGCAAATATGTTTTTCTAAAATAGGTCGTATCCCGTATCGCGTATAGTGTCGTTCCCCTACACAAATAGAAACATTTGAATCTATCCTATCACGAAAGGCTTTTAGTGTATTGGTATTTTCCGGACCCGCTGGTTCTTCATACCAAGTGATATCTAGTGCTGCCATTCTATTAGCCATGCTTACTGCTATGTTAAAATTTAGCATCGCATGGGTTTCTATCATAATATCCATATCCTTCCCTACGGCCTCCCTGACGGCCTTACTCATTTCAAATGCTTTGTTCTGATCAGACTTGGACAAGGATAGATTAGTGTCTAGATCTTCGCCGTAAAAATAATTAGTATGGGCAAACGGATCAAATTTTAATCCGGTAAATCCAGCAGCCTTAACTTCTTTTGCTTGTGAAACATAATCATTGGTATTGTGTTCTCCTTGGGTAAACCAATAATTAGCATAAAGTTTTATGTCAGTTCTAAAAGCCCCTCCCAACAAGTCGTACATCGGAACTCCGAGAGCTTTGCTTTTTAAATCCAATAACGCCATATCGATACCCGAAATGGCACACATACTGGCGCCAAAAGGCCCTACCCAATTCAGATCTCGGTAAAGCTTTGTCCATATAAAATCTATTTTCATAGGATCTAGGCCTATAATTCGATTGCCAAGTTCTTTCGCTGCCGCTTCTACAATTTGGCTTCCCGGCCAATTGGTAGCTTCGCCAACTCCTGTTAGGCCTTCATCGGTATAAATTTTAAGGAAGGTCCAATTGTATTTTACACCTTCTACTAGCCATACTTTAACGTCGATTATTTTCACTTTTTTTTTGGTTAGGTGTTGGTCTATTTTAAGTTGAAAATGGTAATAGTTTCCTACGGATACGATCTCAATTCATTACTATTGGTTTTAAAAGAATTGTTTTGTGCAATACATAAGTTAATCAAAAATAAGGGTAATTTCGCCAGTTAATACTTTATCTTTTATAGACACCCTTCCTTCACTATGTGGCGTTCCGTAAAATGGCTCCGAACCCTTATTGGAGTAATCCGAAATAAGCCAATGAATATGCTCTTCTTGCAACCAGGTTCTAGAAGATTGATCTCCCTTTGAAAGCACCGTAATCTTGCTTCCTTTTTCATTGGAAAGTGAGGCATAGAGAATATTTCGCTTTGTTGATCGAAAATCATTGCTGCCTAATTCATTGGCATCATCCTTCCAAGAATGTAATGGTTTTATTCGCCATGGCGCTACACCCTTGGTGGAAACGGCATTTAATTTAGCTGATCCTTCATTTCTTCCTATATGATCATCGGGGTAAAGGGTGAAATCTCCCTTCCTTTTCCAAGCCAAGCGATCAAAAGATTTAGGTAAAATCAGTACTAAACCATATTGATAAGGAGATTCCTGTTTTGATATTTCAGAGATAGTATAGCGGGCATTGAAGTATCCATTGGTGTCAAAGGTATACTCCATAACTCCCTTTCCTTCCTTAAAAGTTACGTCAATGATCATTTTAATTGCCTCTTGAGATTTTTTGATCTCTATATTGGTTGCATATTTCATAAACCATGGGAAATTTTGAAGAGGGGAGATGTTTCGTTGATAGGTCTCTCCTGCAATATTGTTTTTTCCACCGTCTTCGCTATTCATAGGTACAACCGAAAATAAAGGGCCTTCTTTTATAATGGTCTGACCATCATTTACAATAGATTTGATAGCGCCCGTTAATTTGCTAACCCGATACCGAATGTCACCTTGAAGGATATGATAAGAATCTTGATTTTCTTCATAGGAAAGAGCTTTGGTTTTGGAGTTTTCTATTAAAACCTTTTCCGTAAAATCATAATACTCCTCCTCGGCAATAAACCCTAGAGGGTCATAAAATGTCATTTTAAGAGTATTGATCTTTGTTTTCGAAGGAATGGTTATTATCCCTTGTTTTCTAGGAGGGATATTACTTTTTATCTCATATTCTTTACCGTTTATTTCAGCAATGATTGTTATATCCTGTAAAGAAGTAAAATCATAGCGGTTCTCTACTTGTAATTGAATTTTTTTGCCACTAAGGTTTTTGTTTAGAATTTTTACAGGAGAATATGCTTTCTTAACACCAAAATATTCGGGTTTTGGGCGTCTCCATCCATCTAATGGTCCCCAGGGGCCATATCCAACTATTTTTCCATTGGGCAAATGAAAAGTATCATCTATACCACTCCAAATAGCACCACCTAAATTATTTTGATGCACATATATAGAATCGTAAAAAGCAACCAAAGGTTGGTTATAAGCATCACGTACTCCTGGGTCGGTCAACAGCTCTCTGCGATTATAGGTAGACAAATGTGCATACTCGCCAAACAAAGTAGGTCTGGACATGGTATCTGTAGCTGCCGGACCATTGATGCCGGGATAGTGGTAGTTGGCTATGTCTGCAGTACTTCCGGCATTATTGAATCCGCCCCAGCATTGATCATGAAAAGCATTGGGTCTAGAAGGGTCCATGAATTTAACGAATTGTTTTACCTTGTCCCATAAAGGGCTCCAACGAGATTCGTTGGCAAGTGACCAAAGGATAATAGAAGGGTGTTTTTTGTTTGCCTGGATATTCTCAATGTTGGCCATTAACATATAGGGTAAAAATTTCTCGTTCTGGTAATTCCAATGCCCCCATATAGGAGAGGCATGGTGTTGTATCCAAGTTAAGGATGCTTCGCTTTCTACAAAGAGTCCCAAACGATCTGCGGCCTCCAAGAATTCTTCCGAAGGAGGATAGTGCGAGGTCCGGATATAGTTACAGTTTGCTTCCTTAAAAAGTTTGGCGTCCAATCGTTCAAATTCCGGTGTCAAGGACCGACCAGTAAGCGGGTGAACCGCATGACGGTTTACCCCATGAAGTTTTATTGGATGTCCATTTACGAAAACTTCCCCTTTCTTAATGTCGATTTGTCTAAACCCTATATTTTGAACGTTTTTTTGTAAAATCTCCTCGTTTTTGACCAATTCGGTTTGTAATTGATACAAATATGGGTTTTCGGGGTTCCAATGATTAGGGTTGTTTATGTTAAAAATCTCATCGGAAATAATATAATTTTTATGGTCTTTACTGGTGCTTTCTAAAGCAAGTCTTTTGTGTAACTTTTGTTTGCCCTTGGCGTCTATAAGGGTATATCGAAGCTGCAAATCTGAAATATCAGTATTTAAGAGGTCTATTTTAGTTTCAATTTGCAGTTTGGCATTCTGAAACTTCTTATCAAAAGTAGTGGTAATGGTTATATCCGCAATATTCGATTCTGGCAAAACAAACAAACGTACCTTTCGTAATATTCCCGCTACGGTATGGGCGGCATATTGTGATGTACAACCCAAAACATCACTGATTGTATTTGCCCTTACGGCTACTTCTATTAAATTGTTGCCCGCTTTTATTTGATTGGTTATCTCGGCTTCAAAAGGAACAAAACTGCCTTCGTGTTCAACAATAGGTATTCCGTTTAATTTTACATGTGCATAAGAACTAACAGCGTCAAATTTTATGAAAATCCGTTTGTGCTGCCATTCCTTGGGAATTTCTATGTTTCTTTGATAATAGGCCGTTTCCCCTATATTTAATTCGTGCCCCTGCATGACCAATTCCCCAGGAACTTCTATGGGGATTGGTGTATTATTGTTAAGAGCAACCTGCCATGTCCCATTTAAGGAAATAACAGGTTTTTTTATGTTTTGCACTGCTGTAGGAATGGGAGATAGTCTTGGGATTTCAAGATTGGTTTCTTGCAGAATAGGATGCGGATATGCTTGGGAATTTACGTTTGTGGTAAGCAAAAGTAAAAGGATATATGAAAAAAACCGTATGTTATGTTTTCTTAGATTGAGGTAGCCTTTATTGGTTTTCATACTTTGTTTAAAGTGTTATTATTAAAAAAGAGAACTAATACAAAATATATAATCAATTTCAATGGTTTTGAAGTTGAATTAGTTGCGTTTTTCTTTATGATTTAAAAGAATATTCGCTACAAAAATAAACCGCATTTTCGTAGCGAATACATATTATAATTCAGTGTAACCTAGACTGCTATGGTATTAATAGACAATAGTGTCTGTTGCCATTATTGGTAGCTTGTAATTTCCAAAATTATAATGTGTGCCTTCTATTATTTTGTCTACATTGGTTTCTGCCAACGGGGTGTTGTACAAATAAATGGTCTTTAATTGTTTAACGCTAGACAAGACCGAAAGATATTCTTCTTTAAAACCAGTATCGGTTAAGTTTAAGATGGTTAAATGTTCTAGGCCCTTTAACTTCTCAATGCCTTTTCCGGTTATATCCGTATTATCCAGTTTTAGAACCGTCAGATTAGGAAATTGGGATATAACCTCAAATACATCGTCCGTAATTTTTGTATCGCCAAGATCTAGATAAACCGTCTGTTTTATGACAGGGGCCAGGGACTTAATATCCTCGTCTCCAAATAGTGGACTGTTGGTGCAGGAAACCTTTAGGAAATTATTATCCATACTGATAGGTTCTATATGAAGCCCTTTGTTTTTAAGAGCAACAATACTGTCCTTGGACGCTTCGGCCACCCTTGCCTTTGGATAAAGACTTTTATTGGTTTTAGGAAAAAAAGCGGCAAACAATTCTCTTTGCAAGCCTAGCTCCCCAATTTTTTTGTCAAAGTTGTTGTTATTGGCTATCCAAGTTTTTATAATTTTTATTTCTTCCTTGGTGAGTTGGGTCTTGTCTTTTGGGGGCATGTGGTCCTCATGATCCAAGGGAAGTACCAACCTTGTATACAAAGAACTGTTATCGGGATCGTTAGGTTTTAGTACGGCGCCGTTCTCTCCGCCCGTCAGGATTCCATTTTCTCCATCTAGCTGTAGTTCGCCCTTATCTTTTTTAGGGTTATGACAGCTCACACATTTATTGTTCAATATAGGTTGTACCACATCTTCATATAGAAAAGCCTCCTCCCAATTGTCTTCTTGTAGTACAGGCATTTCATACGTTTCGACGCGTATTCCTAAAAATGATTTGATATTTTGGGGAAGAGGTTCTGTCAGGTAATCCGAACCATGGGTAATATTGCCCCCAAGGTGGCCGGTTATAGAAATCAAAAACAATAATGAAAACGACAACATGACAATAGGTAAACGTTTAAGAAAGTTCTTTTCGAAGACTTCCTTTAATCGCAGGAACATTAAAAGGGAAAATAGTGCCGTAAATACGCCAGACCATAAATGTAAGGCTACCGTATCAAAAGCATACCCTTCTCCCAAATACAGACAATAACCGCTGATACAGGCAATAATAGCGGCGATAAACCCCCATAGAAAAACCAGGGCAATTATGTTTGTCAGCTGTTTTTCCTTTCGGTCATACCATTGTAGTAATAACCCGGTAATTATAAATCCTATGGGCAAATGGACTACTACTGGGTGTAAGCGGCCTATGAGTTGTTGGATAACTTCCATGAAATATTTATTAATTCAAGTTTAGACGTTCCTTAATAACCTTCATCATAAAAACATTTGCTTCCCACTGGTCCGATAGCGGAGTCCTGGTGTAGGGAAGTGTGGGCATATAATCCGCAGGGCCAAACTCTGTCGTAACGGTGAAAACTCCTTGGTGTTCTTTCCAACCTTTTCTAATGATTTGCTCCCATATATCTACATGGCGCTTTAGGGCATTGGCCCATTCCGGAGCTTTGGGGTCGTTGACCTGTGGCCCTTGAGGGTGTCCTACCCGTGCATGTATATGGTGCGATTTGTTAATTACGGGTTTTAGTAGCTCATCTTTTCCTTGAAGTAAGGATTCATGCACTGCCATCCAATGGCTGATATCCAAGGTTAATTTTAATTCTGGAATGGAAGACAGGTATTTGGATGTTTCTGGAAGAGAGTAACTAAACCTACCTCTGTGGGTTTCATGGTATACAGGGATTTTATGAGTGGCACTAATAGCATTTGCCGCTTCGATAAACGCTGCGTTTTGTGATTCGGTAAAAAAATCGCTACCAGTATGGCAATTGACGAAGACGGGTTTCCATTCCATGAGGGTTTGTAAGCCTTTTTTATATTGCTCCAAGCTTGCCTCAAAGGGCAGGCCCTTATTAGTGCCGTGAAGAAAACTCACCAATAATCCATGCTTCTTAAGGGCTGTTTTTAACGCTACCTGCTTTTTGGCATCCCAGGGAAACCAAATTTCGATGCCATCATATCCTGATGCCTTGGTTCGTTCGCAAAATTTGTCCATGGAGAGTGCATTCCCCCAGTCCGTTTGAAAAAACAGCACTTTTTCTTGGCTGTGGGAAAGGAAAATGGTTCCGAATAAAAAGATTATAATGGTAGTTAGTGATCGCATTGAATTGGTTTAAATTATATAAATCGATTTTTAAGCTAATATTTCATTTATAACATGTCCCTCTACATCGGTCAGGCGGAAAGGTCTACCTTGGAAATCGAAGGTAAACTGCTCATGGTTAAACCCAAGTAAATGTAAAATGGTGGCATGGACATCATGGACCGAGACTTTTCCTTCCAAGGCCGAATAGCCAATTTCATCGGTCACTCCATGGCTGGCTCCTTTTTTAATACCACCTCCGGCCATCCACATAGTAAAGGCGTCGCCGTGGTGATCCCTGCCTTTATAAGCCATTTCCTGGCCTTCCCTGTTTTCCTGCATCGGTGTTCGTCCAAACTCACCTCCCCAGACCACAAGGGTTTCGTCTAACAGCCCTCTTTGTTTAAGGTCTAAAAGCAGGGCAGACATAGGGCGGTCTATTTCTGTACATTTATTTCTTAGGCCTAAGTCCACAGCAGTTCCGTGGTCGGTTCCGTGGCTATCCCAGCCCCAATCATACAATTGTACAAAACGCACACCGTCTTCCACAAGTTTTCTAGCCAATAAACAATTGTTGGCAAAGGATTCTTTTCCTGGTTGTACCCCGTACATCTCTTTTATATGTTCGGGTTCGTTATTGATGTTCATTATTTCCGGAACGGCTGTCTGCATTCTATAGGCCATTTCGTATTGGTTGATCCTAGCTAGGATTTCGGGATCGGAATATTTGTTGAACTCTTCTTTATTAATTTTGTTAATGGCATCAATGGTGTTTTTTTTAAGGTCTCGGGAAATTCCTTTAGGGTCTTCTATATATAGCACCGGATCGCCCTTAGAACGACATTGTACCCCTTGGTACACCGAGGGAAGGAAACCGCTTCCCCAAACACTTTTTCCTGCATCCGGTGTTTTTCCTCCAGAGGTCAATACCACAAAACCTGGCAGGTTTTGGTTTTCAGAACCAAGGCCATAGGTTACCCAAGACCCTATACTCGGTCTTCCTAACCTTGGACTCCCAGTTTGCATGAACAACTGGGCAGGACCGTGGTTAAATTGGTCGGTATTCACCGCTTTTAAAAAGGCAACTTCGTCTACTACCTTAGAAAAATGTGGTAAAAAATTAGACACCCAGTTTCCGGATTCTCCTTCTTGTTTAAATTCGGCCTGAGGACCCAACAATTTAGGCGTTCCCCTGATAAATGCAAATTTTTTCCCTTCCAACATCGATTGTGGGGTAAGCTGTCCGTCTAGTTTTTGAAGGGCAGGCTTATAGTCGAACATCTCCAATTGCGATGGTGCTCCGGCCATGTGAAGGTAGATTACAGATTTTACCTTAGCAGGAAACGGAGGAGCTAAAGAGGCTAAAGGGTTGACATCCCTTTCGGTGAGCGCTATTTTTCCATTTCCATTTTTACTGCCAAAGGAATTACATGACATGAAAAAAGATCCCAAAGCTAATCCGCCCATTCCTGTGACACAATTCTTTATAAAATGCCTTCTGGTGTTGGCCTGTAACTCTCTTTCTATCTTTTCTTTTATGAGTCGGTCTATATTGTTCATTGCTACGATTTTGTTAAAAACTCATCTAGGTTCATTATGGCATTGGCCACCACGGTCAATGCTGCTATATTAGGGGTTGCTTTAGCCTCAAAGGGAATAAACTCTCTTATGGTCTCCGGGCGCTGTTCAAATTCCTTAAGGGAGCTATGGTATAATTCTTTTAGGGCTGTCATTTTATCTTTTTCAATAGCTCTTAAAACGGCTTTGGAATACCCAGTAGAAATGCTTTTATCAGGATTATTGGCCTTAGCCATATATTTAGCCAAATTAAACGCAGTTTCCAGAAATACCGGATCATTAAGGGTCACTAATGCCTGTAAAGGAGTATTGGTGACTGTTCTTCTAACGGTAGAAACCTCGCGGCTATTAGCATCAAAAGTAATCAATGAAGGGTAGGGGCTGGTACGCTTTAAG
Organism: Arenibacter sp. 6A1; assembly: GCF_012272855.1. Classification (GTDB taxonomy): domain Bacteria; phylum Bacteroidota; class Bacteroidia; order Flavobacteriales; family Flavobacteriaceae; genus Arenibacter. The sequence goes on from NZ_JAAXCQ010000014.1 coordinate 102,183, forward strand.
TACGTATACAAAGCTCTTCGGTATTTGTCTTCCCCTTTGCTTTCTATCCATTGACCACCGTTGTAAACGGTTTGCCAAATTCCATCGGGTTGGGGAGGCATTACACTTGGTCCGTACATTTTTTCACTCAAGAGTCCCGAAACCGCCAAGGCCTGGTCTCTTATTTGTTCTGCAGACAGCCTTGTCCTTGGACCTCGAGCGTATAATTTGTTTTCTGGATCCTTGTTGTAAAGGTCAGCACTGTTTACAGATCGCTGCCTATAGGTGCCCGACATAACAATTTCCTTTACCAAGGCTTTTATACTCCATTGATGCTCGTTCATAAATCTAAGGGCCAGCCAATCCAATAATTCTGGGTGGGAAGGTGCGTCGGACTGAGAGCCCATGTCTTCCAAGGAGGCAACAATGCCTCTTCCAAAAAGTTGATGCCATACCCTGTTTACCAAGGTGCGGGCGGTAAGCGGATTCTCCTTGCTTACTAGCCATTGGGAAAAACCTAACCTGTTTTTTGGCCACTCGGCCTTCCAATCGTTTAGCACCTGAGGGGTAGATGGGGCTACTGTATCGGTTTTCATAAGCCAGCTGCCTTTTTCAAAGAATTGTGTAGTTCTTTTTTGATGATCTAGGTTTTCCACCATTATAGGCAAGGTAGGCGTAGAGCTGTTCACCAATTGCATGAAATCTTCGTTAATTTGGGAATATTCTGGATTCTCAGTGGCTTTAATTTCTGGAAGAAAAGCTATCCATGATATATAACTCGTGGGTGTTGTTGGGGAAATACGGTTGTTTTCTGCCTCTATGTATAAGTTTAGCTTTTCCTTAGTTTTCTTAAATGGAAACTTTTGAACAACCCTTCCTTGGGTTTTATTGGTGGTAAACTGTGCAAGGATTTCTCCTTCAGCATTATCCTTTCTAATGGTTACTTTAGTAGCATCTATACCGGAATAAAGTTTTAAATATATGTAGTTGGCACCCTGGGTATACACATCGTTAATGTAACAAGAACCATTATCGCGCAAAGCAATCCATTTGGTATCTGCTAAATTTCCGTTGGTATAATTTTTTGCTAAATGACCATGGTACACAGGCTCTGAATAGGTAAGGAAATTTTTATAAGCAGCAGCAACTTCCTTGTTTTCATTGTTTAAAATCCATTCGTATATTTTACTCACTTTTGATTTCTGGTCCGGATTGTAAAACTTAAGGTTGGGTTCATCCTCTGTAGTATCTTCATCCCTAGTATTGTTAAAAAAGGCCATCAAGTTATAATACTCCTTATGTTTAAAAGGATCATAGGTATGGCTATGACATTGTACACAACCAATAGTAGTGCTCTGCCATACTTCAAAAGTGGTATTCACCCTATCAATAACAGCGGCAACTCTAAATTCCTCGTCATCGGTACCGCCTTCGTCGTTGTTCATCGTATTTCTATGGAAAGCCGTAGCTATCAATTGATCTACTGAAGGGTCGGGCAAAAGGTCTCCCGCTAGTTGTTCAATAGTAAATTGATCATAGGGCATGTCCTTATTGAAGGCTTTTATCACCCAATCCCGATATTCCCACATCGATCGTCCCATATCTTTTTCATAGCCCTTGGTATCTGCATAACGGGCTTGATCTAACCACCAACTGGCCCATTTTTCACCATATGAATCTCGAGACAAAAGGTCGTCGACCATATTTTCATACGAAATTTTTCCTGTGGTAAAATTTTCGAAAAGGGTATTGTCGGCAGGAAGCCCTATTAAATCCATAGCAAGTCTTCTGGCGATGATATTTTGGGCTGCCGGTTGACTTGGTTCTAAATCGTTGTTTTCGAGCGTCTTTAGGATAAAATTATCGATGTTGTTTTGTATAAATCCATCAGTACCACTAGAAGAAATACCGGCCGATTGGGTAGTTTCAGGGACGGCTACCTTTTCTGGTAGGCTATACGCCCAATGTTTGCCCCATTTTGCTCCTTCATCTACCCATTTGGTCAAAAGTGCTATTTCTTCTTCCGATAATTTTGGCTTCTGATAGGGCATTCGCAATTCAGGATCCTCTTCTTTTAAAAGTTGTATGAAGGAACTTTTAGCGGCATTTCCCGGAATAATGGCAGGCCCCCCCGACTCGGTGTCGGCTAAAGCCTCGCTCTCAAATAAAAGGCTAAAACCACCACTTTTTTTTACCCCTCCATGACACGCAATACAGTTCTTATTCAGAATTGGCTTTATATCGGTACTGAAATCGATCGTTGATGCTGGCTTTAACTTGCTCCATATAACAAAAACAAGACCTAACATTACGGCAACAAACAAGGCGATTAAATATTTTTTGTTCACTCTTTTAAATTTTAATGGTTAAGCTTTTTAGATTAGTTCTGTAAAGTGCTAATGTGTTGGTATTTAGTTGTTAATATTGATGATGGGAAATCTGTAATTTTTTAAGAATCAATTTATTATATATTTTTTAGTTTAAAAAGCACGGTTAACTTTACTATTGCAAATTAATTATAGCAGCCATAGAAACATGGCAATATATTAACAAAAAACTCCTCTATATTTGCATTTATTTGTAAGACGCAACTTAAAAATGAACATTTAAGAAAGAAGGTTTGTCTTTGTATGTACCTTGGTATTTTTAAAGTACAGAATCCATCATTGTAAAAATATCTCTGGTTTATTGTGTTTTTCTCCAAAAATATATCTTCATTTTACACTTGGGAATCGTCTTAAGAAATGTGATCTGATGTTCATGATTTTATAGTTTTTGTTAAAAAGTCAATAATAGTTAAAATAATAGGTTGATTCGATGGACATTATGGCTGTAATTATGCATTATATTATGATAATCATCGGATCTTGAGTATTTAACTGTGTTTGCGTTATAAAATATTGGGGATGCGGTGGAAAAACGGTGTCTTAATTTTACGATCATTTTGTTTTATTCGAGAGGTAGAGAGAGAACACATATTAAGGTCTTCTTTTTACTGTCATATGCCTAAAAAGTATTCGTCCAATATTTTGTAAAAAGTCATATCGCCCTGTAGTCTCGCTGGCGGTCGGGGGAGGGGCTGTTTTCCGCGTTAGCTATTGCAGCGGCATCCTTTTTTTAAAGGACTTTAGGGCTTTTAAAAAAGATACAGCGGAAAGAGCGACCCGATAGGGGAACGTCCATATACAACAGGGAGATCTAAAATGATACAAGACCCAAAGTTGCGTGGTATTCAATATTGTTGTTCCTCTAAAATGAAGTAATTTGGGCGTTCCCTCCTTCGTCGGTCGGGCACTCCGCTATATCCCTCGTTGCACTTCGGGGATGCCGCTGCGATCCCTAACGCGGGGTACATTAAACAATCAGCAACGAAGGCTAATCAGGGAGGTTTACAAGAGTTCAGACAATGGTGTAAGTAGGCACTAGGGAAGCGCGGTAGTTTAAGATTGACTTGAGGGAACCCATCTTAAAAGTAGGTGGCACCTAAAATACAGGTCCAACTGTTGAGCTTGAGTGAATGTTGACCCACACCTTGTTTGGTCTTGTAAAAAGTGTGGGTATAACATTTAGAATTTTAAAAATAAAACATGGGTATTTGTTTTATTCCTTCTCTAAAACTATTTTTCGAATCATCAGGTTACTGGCCTTGGTTGCCGTGGTTTTCAAAACAAGCTTTCCGTCATTACTGTCTTCCCTCATTACATGGAATTTCACCCATTTCCCTCCATGGGTGTTATGGGGGCCTAGTTGTACTTTCCTGCCCTCGAATTCTATATATCCTTCCCGCCCTTGGTGGTTCCAATCGTCGAATAATACATAGAAACTTCCTAATATACCGCTAGGACAATCTATGGTAAGGGTCATTTTTTCTCCGTGCCAAGCACTGCCATAAGTATCCTTCCAAACGCCATCTGATTGTAGGTTGTAGGTGACATTTTCTTTTTGAACAACAACTTGGTCTACCTCTTTGGTCCACTGAACGTCCGTATTTTTTACTTCTAATAAGTCGGCCGAGTTAACCTGTAACAAATCATTGTCGAAACCTTCATCTATGGTGGCTTCAACAGCCTTAGGGATTAAAGGAAAAAGGGCTGTCAAAAATGTTGTATCAACTTCTAGGGTAGGGGTAAAAGCGTCGGATTTCATATAGTCCACAAGGCTGTGTTTTAACTGCTTTGCTACGGGAGAATTATTTTCGGAAATATTAAAGCCACATACCAAAATCTTGCCTTTTCCAACCTTAAATTCAAATATAGCACCTTCTTTATTGTTGCGGTGAAAATCGTCTACCACCTGTACTATGGGTTTATATTCCTTTGGAGTATTATTTAAAACGAAGGCTTTTGAAGCATTCATGATTGGTTCCCATTGCCAATCGCTGTGGAACGATGTTGGGAAATTATTAAAAGCCGCATGTTCGTTCTGAACCAATAGGCCAATATTTGTTTTACCCTGGCCAGGAAAGAATGTCAACGACCAATACAATGGATGGAAATTTAGACCAACACTGTTCTCTTCGGTCCCCAATTGATTGGCGAATAACATTACTTTCCTGCCTTTCTCCAAGGCTTTCAATGCTTTGCTGTCTAATGAGGGCGTAAAATATATTTCACTGTCATCTGTTGTTGGCAATTGGGAAGGGTAGACCCAAATATCCCAAGTATTTTTAAAAAGGGAATTCTCCAAGGCTAGGGAAATGGTCAGTTTTTGTGCGCGATCAATAGAATTTAAAGGAAAATTAAAGCTTCCTATATCCGTCAAGCTGCCTATTTCCAAATCTTTTATGGACCACTTTTCTTCCTTTAAAATCGTTCCCTTATCGGTCAGAACCTTGGCAATAATAACTCCTCCTTTGATGGGGTACTGCCCATAATGGGAAATCTGTGCACTGGCTTCAAATATTTCTTCCGTATTCCAAACAAATTTCTTCATTCGCAATAAGGGGACTGTTTCATCAAAATGTTGTTTGAATTTTTCAGGGGTTGTTATTCCTTTGCTGTCCCAATGCGCATCTAACCAACCGATGAGTGCTTCCCCTTGCCCTTGGTAGTCCTGGATACTCAATAATTGAACCCCGGCGCAGCTTTTAGTCCTCAAAAATGATTCGGTTTCATATTTGTACATGATTTGGTTCAGTGCTCCTGAAGCCATTTTAAAGTCCTTATCCTGGTCCGCAATACCATTTTTTACGGCAACTTCCTTAAAAGCTTCTAAATTCCTAGCTTTGAGTACGCCCGTATATTTGTTAATTTCATCCCAAGTAGGGTACACTGGCCATTGCCCTATCTCATGGGCAATTATTGGAATGTTCATTTGCGAATAAACATCCTCAAAATCCCAGTCGGTTCGTGCACCGTTCAGTCCTCTTGTACGGCCAACGCCCTGAATGTAATGGGTAGCCATATAATCATCTACCTCGGTGATGTTACGGGCGGTAGAAACGGAATAAAGCCTTCTGTTGTCCTTCTTTTTTAAATCTGCGACCCACTCTTTCATAATATCGAAATCGGAATTGCCCAATTCGTTTCCTATGCAGAACATGGTAAAGGAAGGATGGTTGCCGTAAGTGTCTACCACCCTGTTCATTTCTTCGATGACAAAGGCATCACGAATGGGATCTAGGCCTAAGCCTTTAGGATATCCTTTGGTGTCCATTTCTGGCCTTCCCTTTATTTTCATATCCTCGCTCATCCACCAATCAATCCAGATGGAAGCTTCTGCCTGCAAATAAATGCCCACCCTATTGGCTGCTTTAAAAGCTGCTTCCGGGGGACACCATGAATGGAATCTGGCGTGGTTTAGCCCATATTCCTTATACGTTTTAAAGATGCGTACCCAATCTTCTACTTTTGTAGAAGGATAGCCGGTCAACGGAAAATGTACGCAATCTAGATTACCCCGTAAGAAAACAGGATCCCCATTGATCGTAATGTTAGTACCATTATGACCAATCTCTTGGTATCCAAATTCTGTTTCATGGGAATCTTCATGTTTTCTTGTTTTGATCTTTGTTTTAAGAGTGTACACCGTAGGGTCAAATTCGTTCCATTTTTTGAGTTTTCCATCAAGATCAATAAGTATTTCTAATTTATTTGTTCCTGAGGTCAGCTTTTGTGAAACGGACAGTTCTTTAACCAATGCTGGTTTTCCCAGTTCCTGTATTTGAAGTACAATAGTTGTTTTTGCTTCTTGCTCGGCCGTTATTTCCAATGCAACTTTCAACTGGTCCTTGTCGAGCAATGAAAAGGTTCTTACATTATGAATATAAGTGGGGTCTTGTGCCCTAATCTCCATAGCTCCAACGATTCCGTTCCAAATACCTTGGGTATAGGCACCATAGGCGTGGCCCTTATCGCCAATATTGTGTATCATTTCATTGTCCACCTCAATAACGAGCCGATGTTTTCCAGGGGAGAGTTTTCCAATTTTATGGACATGTGGAGTTCCTAAGGCATCCTGGGTGCTAAGTTCCTTGCCGTCGATAAAAATTTTGGATTGCCATAATACGCGTTCAAGGAAAATGGTAAGCTGCTTGTCTTTCCAGTTTTTAGGGATGACAATTTCTTTCTCAAAACTGGCCACACCCAAATATTTATACGCTGGGGTAAGTACACCAAAATCGGACCCTTTAGTTTTGATGCCAAAGCCCTGCTGGGCCAGGGAAGAAGGCAATTGGATAATGCCTTCCATTTTGTTGCTCGCGGAGGAATTGTCTACAGTTGGATGGTCCGTATTTAAGCGTACATACCAACTTCCGGTAAGATTTATGGTCTGGTGTTGCCCTTTTAGACTATTTATAAAGGCAAAAGCAAGTACAATAAGAGCAATTTTTTTCCAATACATTTTATGGTGTTTTTAACCTGATTTTTAATACATTAAATTTAGATCCCATATTCGTAATTATAATGGATTCCTGTCTGTATAGGTTTTTACGGTATTCATGGGTTTTGTTTTTTTATACACAACTCTAATTCTTCCAGACTTTTACCCTTTGTTTCCGGTAATTTCTTTTTTATGAAAATAAAGCCTAGAACACATATGCCGCTATACATCCAAAATGTACCATAAGTACCTAATAGGTTGTTCAGGATAGGAAAGGTAAAGGTGAGAACAAAGGAGGACAACCATAATGAAAATGTAGCGATAGACATTCCTGTTGCGCGCAAATTGCTAGGGAAAATTTCGGAGAGTATCACCCAAGTAACTGGAGCCAAAGACATGGCGTAAATGCCAATTGCCATGAATACCAATAATAATACGGGCCACCCCCTGAATTCAAAATAATATGCCGCACCAAGGAAAACATACACCACGGCCAGCCCTATGGCGCCGAAAAGCATTAACTTCCGGCGACCCCAGCTTTCTACTGTCATCATCGCCACAAAAGTAAAAACGAGGTTAACACTTCCTGTAATTACAATGTTAAAAAACATGTCTCCAACACTATAGCCTGCAGCTGTAAATACTTCTTCGGCATAGTTAAATATAATATTGATGCCGCACCATTGTTGAAAAATGGCCAATACAACGCCTATACCAAGGATGGACAAGATTTTTTTGTCCTTTATTTCGGAAGCTGTGATTTTTTGTCTTGAATTTGTTTTCAAAGATGACTTCATACTCCTTATCTCATTTTTAGCATATTCCCTTCCTCCTATTTTTTTTAAAAATTTGGAAGCGGTACCTTCATTACCTGTCTTTACAAGAAATCGAGGACTTTTGGGAACAAGGAACATTAGGAAAAAGAAAAGTCCAGCAGGAATTAATTCGGCCCAGAACATAATACGCCAACCGTATTGGCCGTTCCAAGAAGCGTTTAATTCAGAAGGCCCAAAATCTGTTGGAATGGTTTCGGCGATACCCCAATTAGTTATCTGTGCTGCCAATATCCCAACCACTATGGTCAATTGATTGATAGCTACCAATTGTCCGCGATATTTTGCAGGGGCAATTTCTGCAATATACATAGGAGAAATTGTTGAGGCTAGGCCTATGCCTAAGCCGCCAATCAGCCTAAAGACAATAAAAGTGGTAAACCCATCGGAAAAACCCGTGCCCAATGCGGAGATCATATACAATGCAGCGGCAAAGATTAGAGAGTTCTTTCGGCCCCATGTATCGGCTAATACGGCCGAAAGCCCTGCGCCAAAAACACAGCCAACTAAGGCGCTGCTCATGGCCCAGCCTTGTAAGGTAGGGATGTCGGCTATGGCAAAGTACAGTTCGTAAAAAGGTTTGGCACCTCCGATTACAACCCAATCATATCCGAATAAGAAACCGCCCATGGCGGAAACCAAGGCGAGAAACAAAAGGTATTTGATGTTTATTGGGGAATGGTTCATGTTGTATTTTATATGGACTTTAGTCTTGGGCCCAATGTTTAGGATTCTGTAAATTTAAATAAGTTAAACATTTCTTAATCGCAAAGGATTATTATATAATTGTGCAAATTATACTTTACAGGTAATTTATTAAATAGATAAAGGGTAGAAATATATGGACAATTATACTATCAAAGAGGGTTTTTTGGGGCAAAGAATGATTGTACTGCCAAATGAGGTGAAAAAACACTTAGGTGCTAACCCTATTACAAGGTCTTTTTACATAACGGATTTGGGCTATTACCCTAACGCAAACCATCATCAAAGGGTTCGGGAAAAAGGCGCAAGCGAGTATATATTTATTTATTGTACAAAAGGAGAAGGCTGGTACAAATTGGATGACGAAATTATACCTGTTTTGCCGAATCAATTTTTTATAATACCCAAGAATACCAAACATAGCTACGGGGCACAAAATCGGAATCCTTGGACCATTTATTGGATGCATTTTGATGGGGCTCTTGTGGCTAGCTTATTCGAAAGATATTGCGCGAACGATAAGAAACCCATAACAGTTCCCTTTGAAAGTGGACGGATCAATTTGTTCGGACAAATTTTTAAAATTTACGGCAGTAGTTATATCGAACCTCAAATGGAATATGCGAATCTTTCGGCTTTAAACTTCCTTAGTTCCTTTATTTATAGTGATATCAATAATGTAAGCCACAATGATTATGAAAACTTAGTAGATTCTATAATTGATTTCTTGATCAATAACTTAGATAAGTCGTTTACTTCTAAAGATATAGCAGGTAATTTTAATTATTCTTCATCGTATATATTTAGCCTATTTAAAAAAAAGACAGGATATTCCCTGATTCATTTTTTTAATTTAAAAAAAATACAAAAGTCCTGTGAGTATATAAAATTTACCGACATGAATATAAAGGAGATAAGTTTTAAACTTGGTTACCATGACCCCTTATATTTTTCAAGGATTTTTAAAAGATATATGGGGGTTTCACCAAAAAAATACCGAGACCAATTAGAAAATTAAAGTAGGGTTGGCATAGCGATGATTTTTAGGAAAGCATGCCTGTTAATAAACCTCCATTAAGACTTTAGATTAGATCTGGTTAATTTTTTTTATGATTTGTGATCGAACATAGGATTTTGGGGTGTATCCTGTGAATTTTTTAAAAGTAGTGGCAAAATATTGCGAAGAACCAAATCCAAGATCAAAAGCAACCTCTGTGACCTTTCTTCCTTTTAATAGGTCTTGTTTGGCCCGATCTATCTTTAGCCGGTTAATATATTCTTTAGGAGGCATTCCAGAATTTGATTTAAACCAAGCTTTAAAATATCCGGTTGACATATCTACTAACTTTGCAAGTTCATCAACATAAATGATGCGATCTAGGTTTTTTGAGATAAAACTGTCCACTGTATTCAATTTTATGGAAGGGGTGGTTTTCTGTGGTTTTTTAGAAAGAATAAGGGTTTCTAGCAATAATTGAACAATTAACTGATCTAATTGTATTTTGGATAGGGTGGAGTCTACATTTTCAAGACATTCAATCAGTTTTTCCAAGATCAATTTTAACTGAAAGGAACCTTTAAATATGCTTCCCGATGTATCTAAAAGGCCATTCAGCAAAAATTCTGTTTGTTTTTTAGGCAGGTTGCAAAGTTTGCCTTTAGACGGGTTTACTAGAAGCTGAATCCAAAACAGTTCGCCTTTATCCTCGGGGAATTCGCCCGTACTGTGAATAGTATCTGGAGGCACTACAAAGATATCATTACCATTGAGTTCGTATAATTGCTCTCCAATCTTATAGTGTTGTTGACCATTCATACAAAAGCAAATCTCCAAAGCTCCTTTGTGTTGATGCTGCTCTAGTCCCGGTTGTACCCTATTGTATTTATAATGACCAAAAGAAAGGCCTCTTTTTATGCCGTAATCTTGAAGCTTATATACGCTTCTTTCTTGCTTTTCTAATTCCATCAAAAAATGTATAAAAAAGTAATATAGTACAAAATTTATAGACTTTTGATGATTATAGTTACATATTTGGCATTCTTTAAACAAGATGATGGAAACTAGAAGATTAGAATTTACGAATCAAGGCTTTACTAAGATAGATACTTTGCTTACCCTAGCGGAGGTAGAAGCCTTACGAGCTATTTATGATAATTTGCTCCAGGACAAAATAGCAACGGCTCACCTACGTAGCGATCTTGCCGGTGCGGACAATACCTCTGGCAAAACAGTAGAGCGTATTACACAAATTATGAGACCAAGTACGGTAAATCCCGAACTGCTGAGACATAGGGCCTACGAAAAAGCATTGGAACTTGTAAAGAAATTGCTTGGAGATGATATGGAGCTTGACTTTGATATGATGATCAATAAGGCTCCCCATACAAATTCTCCAACCCCTTGGCATCAAGATGCTGCTTATTGGATAGATATGCCCGATAAAAGATCGGCCAGTTGTTGGATCGCCTTGGATGAAGTCTTTGAAGAAAATGGCTGTATGTGGTTTATACCTAAAAAGGAAGGAGATTCTGTGCTCCCACATAAAAACCTGCCCTATGGAGGGGCCCTTTATTGTGAAACCGACACCGATGGGGCAAAGAGTATGCCGCTTCATCCCGGCGGATGCACTTTTCATGATGGATTTACCCTGCATTTTAGCCAAGGAAACAGTACAGATACCCAACGCCGTGCGCTGATCCTAAATTTTAGGCCCATAAAAATGATCGCGTTGGAAAGAGAGCAAGGGGTAGATCATACCGGAGAGAGAAAGCAGAGAAAGTGATTTAATTCCTATCATCCGATTTCCCATTAATTAAATTCTAAATCTTATGGTGTCTTTTGAAAACAAGTAGAAATAAATGAACCTTAAATTTATATACCCCCGTTGGGGCAGCTCAGAAGTATCATGGCCTGTTTTTTTAAATAAGGTAAAAGAGGCCGGTTACCATGGTGTAGAAATAGATCTGCCGATGGACGGTTCCCGGAAAAGTGAAATTTGTGCTATGTTGAAAGATTTTGAATTGGATTTTGTGGCCCAACATTGGGAAACCAAGGAGGCCGATTTTAAAAAGCATCAGGAGATGTATAAAAGACATTTGTACAATCTGGCTGAAGCCAATCCATTATTCATAAACTCCCATACAGGTATGGACTTTTATTCGCGGGCTCAGAATGGTGGGTTAATAGAACTGGCCCATAAAATAGAAGAGGAAACCGGTATTACAATAACTCATGAAACCCATCGTTCTCGCTTCTCTTTTGCTGCTCACGCCTGTTTGTCTTATTTGGAGGATTATCCTTTTTTGAAACTTACCTCTGACTTTTCGCATTGGTGTTGCGTTGCCGAGTCTTTATTAGAAAATCAGCCAACAGCAGTAGATAAGGCCATTGAACACACCTATCATATCCATGCTCGTGTGGGGTCGGCCCAGAGTCCGCAGGTCATAGATCCTCGAGATGTAAATTACAAAAATGAGCTAGACCGGTTCAACGAATGGTGGGGGTTAATGATAACACATGCCTTGGAAAATAAACGCCCCTTCGTTACGGTCACTCCCGAATATGGTCCCCATCCCTATACACCATATAAGACAAATACTCAAATACCGATATGTGACCAATGGGAAATCAATCAATTCATTCGAAAGGAAATTGTAGAGAACTACAGAAATCTATTTCAAACTTTTAATACTTAAGATAAACGCCATTAGCATCATGTTCAGATTAAAATTAATTATGCTACTTTTAATAGTAGGCTCTTGTACCCCCGAGAAGGATCAAAATCCGGAAGAAAAGGCGGCCCAAGAGGTCCTTTATAGAACCTTAGGAGCGGAACACGCCTCTAAATTCAGCTTTAAATATACGGAGAAGGATTCCTTGGATACTTATGCCATAAAGGTAGAAAACAACAAGGTCGTAATAACAGCTACGTCACCTACGACAATGACCAGGGGAGCTTATGACTATTTAAAAAATACCACAAACTCCATGATAAGTTGGTCTGGGAAAAACATCAATATTCCAGAGGAATTGCCCGAAGTAGAAAAAACAATTACCTCCCCATACAAGAACCGATATTATTTAAATGTATGTGCTTTTGGATATTCAACACCCTACTGGGACTGGGAACGGTGGGAAAAGGAAATAGATTGGATGGCCCTGCACGGAATGAATTTTCCTTTAGCCTTAGTTGCCAATGAAGCAATTGCAACACGCGTATGGAAAAAGCTGGGGTTAACGCAAGACGAAATAGATGCCTTTTATACAGCGCCCTCATTACTTCCATGGCAACGTATGGGGAATGTAAATAACCTTGGTGGTGAATTGTTGACAGAAGAATGGCATAATGGTCAAATAGCACTGCAGCACAAAATATTGAATAGGATGAAGGAACTTAAGATGAATCCTATTCTTCCCGCCTTTGCCGGATTTGTGCCAAAGGATATTAGTAGGTTGTATCCAGAAAATGAGCTATTACAAGTAAATTGGGGAGGTTTTCCGGAAAAATACCAAGGAGCCCTCATAAGTCCAAAAACACCTTTGTTTGATAAGATAGGAAAGCTTTTTATCGAGGAGTGGGAAAGAGAATTCGGAAAAGGAAAATATTATCTTGCCGATAGTTTTAATGAAATGGACCTTCCAAAAACAGATCGGCCGGTAACCGAGCTTTTGGCCGAATACGGAAGTTCTATCTATGAATCCCTTAAATCTGGAAACCCAGATGCCGTTTGGGTAGTTCAGGGATGGATGTTTACTTATCAAAGAAATATCTGGAACAAGGAAACAACGAATGCTCTTTTTAGTAAAATTCCTGATGACAAATTAATGATTCTCGATTATGCATATGAGTATAACGGTATCGCTTATAAAAACGGATTTAACTATGATGTTTTCGAGGGGTATAACAATAAACCCTGGGTGTATGGCTTTATGCTCAATAGTGGTGGAAAAACTGGACATACAGGTGTACACGATTATTATGCTACAAACCCAATAGCGCTTTTAAAATCTCCTTATTATAATAGTAATGCTGGTTTTGGCTTTGCCCCCGAAGGAATAGAAAATAATGAGGTCACCTTTGAACTAGTGTCCGATATGGCATGGACACGCGAAGCTATTGATTTGGACAATTGGTACGTTGATTATGCAAAAGCGCGCTACGGAGCTGCACCGACGGCCATGGCTGAAGCATGGCAGCTACTTAGGAAAACTAGTTACGGAACTATGACAGACCATCCTCGCTTTGGTTTTCAAGGCAATAGTGGATCATGGTCTACAGGAACCATAAACAAAGATCCCCGTATTTTTGAAGC
>NZ_JAAXCQ010000015.1 GCF_012272855.1 Arenibacter sp. 6A1
CTTTATAAAGCAGATGCCCTTGAATTTGCAGCAACTGCCTTATGCCATAAAGCTGAAGATTGGTTTGGCTATGCCTATAATGCGCATCAAAATTCAGATTTTGAAACGCGGGATAAAGCTGGAGAATGGGCGTTGCGGCTACTAGCTGACGCTGACAGGTTGTTGGAAAACCATCCAACTTTAAATCTACAACGATGGATTGATTTTGCCAGAGCAACAAGTACCGATACAAATCAACAGGATAAGTATGAAGAGGACGCAAGAAGAATTTTGACCGTTTGGGGCCCACCAAAACTTAAATTAGGGGTTAATGATTATGCCGCTAGAATGTGGGGAGGTCTGATCCGTGATTATTATCTCGAAAGAATGGCAGCTAAGTTAGAAAGCTTACGTTTAAACGAAACCTATGATCATAGAGCATTTGAGGACGCTTGGGTAAGAAACAAAGGGGTGAGTAAAATAGAGCCTTTTAAAGATCCATTGGAGTCGGCAAGGAAGTTGGTAAAACAAGCTATTGAAAGACCTATTCCTGTAATCGTACATGAGGATGATATTGTGGTGGGCGAATGGTCTTCAAAGGATAATACCATGGAATGGCCTATTAATAGAGCGGATTTGCCAAAAATTAAAGAGGTTAAATTCATTTATACTAGCGGAAATACGCCTGTCAGTATAAAAGATGTAACATTAATTGCCGATGGTAAGCCTATATATACAGGCTTACAGCAAAGTGTTCTAGATCGGGAGCATTCTACCGCGATATTTTCTCCGGAATTACCACAAGGAATTAGGGCAAACAACGGTGCATCTCTAAAAGTGTCAATGGACAGTAAGAAAGATGGAACACTAGCGAAAGGCAAGGTGGTTTTAATTCTTGAAGATTAAAGAAACAAAGGATACGGTCTAAGGCTAAACGTTGATAATTCGTGTTTCTCAAGGTCAATTTGCCTAGAAACGGAATAGTCTTAGGGCTTATATGGAAAAAAAATATCAATAAATGGTAAATTATCGGTGGATTCAAGGAAGCTAAGCAACTAATTTTCCAATTGAGATAATACTATAAATATCCTTACTATAAAGCCATGCAATTTACTTCTTACTTGCCCCTACCTACAAGAGACTATAAGTATAACCTTTTACTGTTACTTATTTTTCTTGTTTGTTCTTTAAATTATACAGTCGCACAACAATCTCCCGCTGAGGTACTATCCCTCTCTGAACTTGAATTGGATAAGTCTGTTCAGCCTTGGTGGCCATTACAAAAAAACAAGGCCATTACCGGAGCTCCCCTTACAATAGCTGGAACGAACTTTAAAAAAGGAATAGGAACCTTATCGGAAAGTAGTGTTTATATTTTTTTGGATGGAAAAGGCGATACTTTTAAAACGGAAGTGGGACTACAAGATCCCTCTCCATTTCCTAAATCGGTAAAATACAACGCCCTCAGTGATGGCTCAAAATTGTTTTATACCCAAGACGAAACCGGTAAAAAATTTGTTGGTATAGCTAACTCCGAAAAGACCATGGGGAACGGGAGTGTGTACTTTGTTATTAAAGGCGATGGCAAGCTTTTATGGAGAAGCAAAAAAATAAAGGGTGGTCAACGACCAACACCGGTATCATTAAGTTTAAAAGGGATTAAAGTTTTAGAGCTGACAGTAAACGATGGTGGAGACGGGATTTCAGGAGACCATGCCGTTTGGGGAAATCCAGAAATAACCTATTCTTCATTTAAACCAATATTAGTAGATGCCAATTATATACATACCTTAAAAAATGTTGACAATAATTTTAACAACAACATAAAACCCTTAATCGAACTACTTCCCGTTGGGAGTGCTGCTTTAAAGACAGGGGTAAACAAGGACTGGTTGGTCGAAAAGGTATCACTTTTTTCTAATATCTATAAGGAGGATAATGGGAAAGAAATAGTAATGTCCAATGGCTTGGTAAGCAGAACTTTTAGACTGAGCCCCAATTGCGCAACGGTAGATTTTAAAAACTTGACGACAGGCGAATCTTTACTCCGTGGTGTTAGCCCAGAAGCCGTGCTTACCATTGACGGGCAAGAATATGCGGTCGGTGGCTTGGATGGGCAAAAGGAGTATGGATATTTAAAAAAGGAATGGTTAGATGGCCTATGGAGTCCGCATGGTTCTTTTCAGTTGTCGACTTTTACCATAGGGGATATTCAAAAACGAATTGAATGGCCTAACAAAAGATGGTCATTGGAGTCTAAACAACCACAAAAAGGAAAAAGCATTTCGTTTACCTATGGTCATAGTCAGTTGAAGGATATTGAAGTCCAGGTACACTATAATATTTATGATGGAATCCCTCTAATCAGTAAATGGTTCACCATAACAAATAAGAGTTCACATACCATTGTCTTAAATAATTTTAAAAGTGAAATACTGGCTATGGTTGAAGCAGAGAGCGCCGTGGAGAAACAAAAAGGATGGGAGACTCCTAATATTCATGTAGAAAGCGATTATGCGTTTCATTCCATGTCCATGAAAAATGCCAATAAGGTAGTGCATTGGGAAAAAGATCCACGGTACACCTCACAAGCAAGCTATTTATTGGCAACCCCCTGTTTGTTGGAGTGTAAATTGCCTATAGGACCTAATGAAGCCATTGCTCCTACTGCTACATTTGAATCTTTTAGAATTTGGGAATTGCCTTTCGATAGTGATGATAAACAGCGTAAAGGGCTTTATACCAATGCTATGTATGCCAAAATTGCACCCTGGGTTACGGAAAATCCGCTATTCTTACATTTAACAACTACCGACGATGTCCAAGTTAAGGCGGCCATAGATCAATGTGCAGAAACAGGTTACGAAATGGTGATCCTAAGTTTTGGGAGTGGACTCGATATGGAAGACCTGTCCGAAGGTAATATTGCCAAATTTAAGGCTTTGGCAGATTATGCCCATGCCAAGGGCATAGAACTGGGAGGCTACTCTCTCTTGTCTAGTCGCTGGATTAGTGATGAGGTCGATGTTATTAATCCCGAAACAGGGAAAAGAGGAGGCGTAATACACGGGAGTTCTCCTTGTTTAAATAGCCAATGGGGTATTGATTATTTTGAAAAATTAAAAGTTTTCTTTGAAAAAACGGGCTTCGACCTTTTGGAACACGATGGTTCTTACCCGGGTCAATTGTGTGCATCAACAGCTCACGTAGGCCACCGTGGCTTGGAAGATTCCCAATGGAAATCTTGGAAACGCATTAGTGATTTCTATAAATGGTGCAACGAAAAAGGGATTTCCCTTAATATCCCAGATTGGTATTACCTAAGCGGTAGTACTAAAAACAGTATAGGATATCGCGAGGTAAATTGGTCTTTGCCTAGAGAGCGACAATTGGTCTTGGGCAGACAAAATATGTTCGATGGCACCTATGATAGACTTCCTAGTATGAGCTGGACCTTTGTTCCGCTTACCGAATATCATGGGGGAGGAGCCGCAGCAACCATAGAGCCCTTAGATACACATTTGAAGGCTTACAAAGCTCATATGATACAGAATTATGGCATGGGGTTACAGGCTTGTTATAGAGGGCCTCGTTTATACGATACCGAGAGAACTAAATCGATGGTTATCGAAGTGGTAGATTGGTATAAAAAATATCGCGATATTCTCAATTCCCCCATCGTTCACCTTAAAAGAGCCAATGGAAGGGAAATGGATGGCATAATGCATGTAAACCCAGAATTAAAGGAAAAGGGGATGGCCTTGTTTTTTAACCCAACCAATGAGGAGATTACACAAACTATTCAGCTGCCCTTGTATTATACAGGGCTTACAGAGGTAGCCCGTATACAAGAAAAAGAAGGTCCGGTGAAGACTTATAAACTAGAGCGCGATTATAGTGTTCCTATTACCGTAAAAATACCGGCTCATGGTTATAACTGGTTTAAAATTCACTAATCAACCTAAATATTAAAAATGAAGAAAAATATTTTATGCCTATTAATAGCTTTTTCCATACTGGGCAGCTATAATGCCAAGGGACAGTTTAAAAATGGTTCCATGTTACCGGAATACGAGCTACGTTTTCCCAATCTAGCGAGCAGTTGGGACGAGGGTATTCCTCTAGGAAATGCTACCGTAGGTGCTTTGGTATGGCAAAAAGAAGGAAAACTTAGAATGTCCTTGGACAGAGCCGATCTTTGGGACCTTCGACCCATGGAAAATTTGAATTTTGAAGAGTACGATTTTAATTGGGTATTTGAACAATGGAAGAACAATACGTATAAAAATGTTCAGGACAAATATGATGTACCCTACGACCATTCCCCAGCCCCTTCCAAAATTCCAGGAGGAGCGTTGGAGTTCGATATCAGCAGTCTTGGAGAAATAGCCTCTGTAAAGCTTGAATTAAAAACGGCGACCTGTGAGGTAAGATGGAAAAATGGTGTTGTATTAAAAACTTTTGTCCATGCCACAGAACCTATAGGATGGTATCGCTTTGAGAATTTGAAAAACCCAATTCGTCCTATCATTGTTCCTCCAGCTTATTTTACATCCAAAGAATCAGGGGTAGATAATCCGGTAACCGGACAGGACCTACGAAGATTGGAATACGAAGCTGGAAAAGTAACCCAAAAAGGAAATACTATTACCTATAATCAAAAGGGATGGAACGAGTTTAATTTTCAAGTATATACCAAATGGGAAGAAGGAGCAGACTATCTTGAAGGAAGTTGGAGTATTAGTTCGCAAAAAACAGCCGAGGAAATAGTTACACCCGCAGAAGAAGTCCTTGCCGCTTCTTCTTTAAAGGGAATGGAGAATTCTAAAGGGAGTCATATTTCTTGGTGGAATAACTTTTGGAAACAATCTAGCGTAAGTATTCCCGATCCAGTTTTACAAAATCAATGGTATATGGAAATGTACAAATTAGGATCTGCCGCTAGAAAGGATGCACCACCAATTTCTTTACAAAGCGTATGGACGGCCGACAATGGGAAATTACCACCATGGAAGGGCGACTTTCATCATGACCTAAATACCCAGTTAAGTTATTGGCCCACCTATTCTGGAAACCATTTGGAACTGGAAGAAGGTTTTATAGACTGGTTGCTAAAATATAAGCCCACCTTTAAAAAATACACTAAAGATTATTACGGTACTAGTGGTTTAAATGTGCCCGGAGTAACAACTTTGACCGGAGAACCTATGGGAGGGTGGATTCAGTACTCTTTTGGTCCAACAGTTGGAGCTTGGCTAGGACAACACCTTTACTTGCACTGGCGGTATAGTATGGATAGGGAGTTTCTTAAAAACCATGCTTATCCTTGGGTAAAGGAGGTCGCACAACATTTTAATGAGCTTTCGGTTATAGGAACCGATGGCAAGCGAAAATTACCGCTAAGTTCTAGTCCAGAGGTGCATAACAACTCCCGAGATGCATGGTTTGGAAAAATGACCAATTTTGATCTAGCACTGGTAAGGTGGACCTATGCTCATGCAGCAGAATTGGCTTTAGAGCTTGGGAACAAAAAAGAGGCTAGGCAGTGGAAGAATATTTTAAAGGAATGGCCCGATTTTGCGGTTGACGATAGTGGTCTTATGTTAACACCAGATGCTCAGTTTGACCAATCGCACCGTCACTTTTCCCACCTAATGGCAATTCACCCCTTAGGTCTTATTGATGTTTCTAAGGGGGATGCCGATAAACATATCATAGATAAAACTATCAGTAATATAGAAAAAACGGGGTCTAGTGCCTGGACTGGATATTCTTTTAGTTGGCTTGGAAACATTAAAGCTAGGGCTTTTGATGGGGAAGGCGCTGCAAAAGCCCTTAGGGACTTTGCTACCTCCTTTGTTCTTCCCAACAGTTTCCACGTCAATGGGGATCAATCCGGGACAGGTAAATCTAACTTCACATACAGACCATTTACCTTGGAAGGTAACTTTGCGTTTGCTGCGGGAATCCAAGAAATGTTGCTCCAAAGCCATACGGGAACAGTGCATATATTTCCGGCTATTCCCGCTGATTGGGAAACCGTTGGTTTTAGGAAATTACGGACCGAGGGGGCGTTCTTAGTATCTGCCCAGAAAGAAGCAGGACAAGTGAGAACAGTAAAGATAACCGCCGAAAAAGGAGGGGAATTGCGGTTAAAGAACCCCTTTAAAACCAAAGACATAAATTTTCATGGCAATAACCTCAAATGGAAAAATGATATCCTAATATGGAATTCGGACCCGGGAGAGGTTTTAGAACTTAGCCTTTAAAAATAGAGGCGCTTTTAAAAACGGTCTTATTTTATATAATAAGGCCGTTTTTTTTCAAACACCATTGGGATTGGTGGTGGACATGGAGTGCTAGTAATAAGTACACGGAATAAAACAAAAATACAGGACCTTATGCTTTTGGGATACCTATGTTTACAACAGAATAGATGATAATTAGCATCAACTGCTTTTGTTCTAATTCCTGTTCTTCTGTTTGTTGAAAAGCTTAATAATATATACATTTTGTTTATAATATTTTTATTAAAGGGTATTGAGATCCCATAAGACTCATAAGGCCTTTGACGAATTGTATGATCAGAATAGGTACTTAACAAAACAATAATATTTAATTACCGCTAATTTCATGCTAAGGTTTCAAATAGCGTTTAGTTTTGAATTTTTATATATCTCTTTATCTTTTAGAATATAAAAAATGCCTTGTATTTTTTTTAAAAGCAATTATGTTATAAGTTTATTAACTTTTAATTAACGATCCAGTATTTTTGACTGTTAGATATTAGAGATGTATAAAAATAGTGTCAAAATATTTTTAATTGTAAGTAAGTTTGGATAACAAAGATTGTTTTGAAAAATTATGGGTAGTGAACCTACGAAATGGTGATAATAAAGCATTTCGAAAACTTTTTGACACGTATCGCAATGATATTTACACCTATAGTTACAGTTTGGTTAAAAATTCACAGATTGCCGAAGAAATTGTACAAGAGGTTTTTTTAAAGGTTTGGTTAGGCAGGGAAACTTTAAATCCGGAGTTATCATTTAGAGCATTTATTTTTACGATTACACGGAACCATACTTTTAATTTTCTGAAAAAAGCGGTAAACGATAAAAAACTAAAAGATGCTGTTTTTTATCAAAGTCAAAACTTGGATAGTTCCCTTGAAGATCAAATATATACGGCAGAATACGAAATTCTTCGAAAAAAAGCCATTGATCAGCTTCCAACAAAACGTAAGCGCATTTTTCAAATGTCCAGGGAAGAGGATAAAAGCTATTTAGACATAAGCAAGGAGTTAGGGATTTCAGTGAGTACAGTTAAAGGCCAAATGAATAAAGCACTTTCTAGTATTCGTACTTTTTTAACCTATAATAGTGACCTAACGCTGTTAGTTTCATTTTTAGTCTTCCAATCATAAATTTCAATTTCTAAAATAAAACAATTGTTTTAAATGTATAACACTCATGTTATGAGTTTGTTGTATTTGTTTTTTTTAGCGAGGTGATAAAAAAGTTTACAAGCCGATAGTACTTTTTTATTATCTAATTGTATTATATATAGAACGCTAAATCAAATTAAAAAATTGGAGCTAGAGCATAAAGAGACTCAAGTATTGTTGCGAAAATTTGTTTTGAACCAATGTAATGAGGCCGAAGTTGAAAGGGTAATCTCATATATTAAGGAATCTCAGGCTTCAAATAAATTACCAACGGTTGAAGAAGTCAAAGTCCTGTTAGAGGCACAACCATTAATGACTGACATTGCGGCCGACAGTATTTTTAATAACATTATAAGTCCCGAAAATTCAAAGGATGGTCCTATAGTACAAAGAAGGAGTACACGGCTTTGGAAGTACACCTCCGTAGCGGCGACCATTTTGCTATTCATTGGATTGGTTGTTAAACAAAACATTATTTCTAATGAATCCGAGAATTTTTCACCACCTAAAAACCAATCGGTTACCTTGGAATTGGATAATGGGAAAATAAAAGTCCTTGAGCAGAATACGACCGTTCAGATTACCGACAAACCTGGAAATATCGTTGGTACTCAAAAAGGAAACGAGTTAAGTTATAGCAACACAAACGATGTCAAAGAATTGGAATTTAACACCCTTAGGGTCCCATATGGAAAAAAGTTTAATGTAGAACTCTCAGATGGTACCAAGGTTTTCCTTAATTCGGGAACCGTTTTAACTTTTCCAATTAAATTTTTAAAAGGAAAAGAAAGACAGGTATTCTTGAGCGGGGAAGCCTTTTTTGATGTTTCCAAAGATTCTTTGCATCCCTTCATGATAAATTCTAACGATTTAAAAGTGTCCGTATTGGGGACTAAATTTAATATGGCTTCTTACCAAGAAGATCAAGCCAGTCAAGTAGTTCTTGTAGAAGGGTCTGTGAAATTGTCCGCCAATAAAGAGTTACTGAAAAACGGCCAAACTACTATTTTGGAACCAGGCTTTAAAGGGAGTTTTGATAAAGAGAAAGGGGATTTTACCACTGAAAAAGTACTCACGAATATATACACCTCCTGGATGGATGGGGAGCTTGTTTTTAGGGAAGTGACTTTTAATAATATCCTTAAAAAATTGGAAAGACAATTTGATGTGACAATTCTTAATGAAAATAAAGTGATGGCTAAAGAAAAGTTTAATGCTAGTTTTAAGGATAATTCACTTCCTAAGATCCTGGAATATTTTAAAACTTTTTATGGAATACAATATACAATAAGTGATAACGAAATAACCATTAAATAAGAAAACCAATCCATGTGCCTATGAAGTAAAAAAAGAATAACAATACTTAAGTATCGATCATATACTGTTCCTGAACGGGAATAAAAAGAAGTCGGAAAATGCTGGCACATTTTCCGACTGAATAGACGTGGTCATTAATTATTTAACAAACACAGTTTAATTTTACAAAAATATGAAAAAACTTCTAATAAGAAGCAGCAGCCCCTATGCATTAAGTAAACTCAGCCTAAAAATGAAGTTAAGTACCCTTTTTATGTTTGCATCTTTTTTTATGATGCAGGCCAATACTACTTATGCCCAGCGTACCAAGACAAGCTTAAACATTAAAGATGTTCCATTGGAAACATTACTGGAACATATTGAAAGCAATACAGATTTTAGATTTGTTTATAAGTTAAAAGATGTTGATTTACAGCAAAAAGTGACAGTAAAGGCCAATAACAAGTTGGTGCCTTTTATATTGGATGAGGTTTTAAAGGAGGGTTCTACAGCTTATGAAATTTTAGACCGGCAAATTCACCTCTATAGTAAAGGTAAAAAGAAAAAACTCCCCTTTAGAGAAAAACAAGAAGTGAAAATTGTTCAAAATGAACAATATGAAATTACCGGAACAATAGTGGATACCGATAATTTGCCATTAGGTGGAGCTTCTATCCTAATAAAAGGGACCACTAATGGCGTGGCTACTGATTTTGACGGGAATTTTAGTATCGAAGTTGTAAAAGGTGATGAGCTTGTGATATCATATCTAGGATTTAAAACCAAGGAGATTACTATAACAGACCAAATACATTTAGATATAATATTAGAATCTTCTAATGAACTAGAGGAAGTGGTAGTTGTGGGATATGGGGTAAAGAAAAAAATAAATTTATCTGGAGCCGTCGGGGTCGTTGATTCAAAAATTATTGAAAATAGACCTGTTAACAGTGTAGCAGCCGCACTACAAGGAAGTATTGGAAACTTGAACATTGCCCCAGGTAGTGGAAGAGCTACCGATGCGCCCGCTATCAATGTAAGAGGATTTGGAACTTTAAGTGGAGGAGGAAATCCTTTGATTTTAGTTGATAATGTAGCTGTAAGTGAGCAAGAAGTATCATGGTTGAACCCTAATGATATTGAAAGTGTGTCTGTTTTAAAAGATGCGGCTTCTGCAGCAATATACGGCGCACGGGCAGCTTTTGGCGTGGTGTTAATTACGACAAAATCGGCAAAAGAAGGCGATGTTAATAAACCAAAAATAACTGTAAACGGTTATAATACCATTCGTTCAATTAGACGGTTGCCAAAGTTGATTACCGATCCCTATACGGTAATGTCTTATAAAAATGTGATGGCTAAACCGTGGTATAATTTATACAATCAAGATCATTTAGATTATGCCCAAATGCGTTCCGATGATCCAAGTATTCCTGCGGTTGTTTTAAATGAACAAAACAAAGAATATTGGATGTATTACGGAACTACAGACTGGATGTCAGAGGCCTACAAAAACAGCTCCTATAGCCAAAACGTAAATACAACCATCTCTGGTGCAAGTGATAATGTTCGCTACTATTTGTCCGGACAGTTTTTTAATCAAGAAGGTGCTTTTAAATACGGTGAAGATGTGTTGACTCGGACGAATCTTCGTGCCAAATTAGATATAGACCTTACTCCATGGTTAGCAGTGAATTCTAATATCTCCTATATGCACAGTAGGTATGAAGAGCCTGTCGATGGTACTTGGAGTTATTTTCACGGAATAAATAGGATACCAACATTGTCCGTACCTAAAAATCCGGACGGGTCATGGACACAAGATGGAGCGTGGGCGTTTGGAAGGCTTTCTGATGGAGGTAGAAGAAAGGAAGATCGCAGTTTTGTTCAACTCACTACTGGACTAAAGGCAACACCATTAAAAGATGAGGCCTTATCACTGAATGTAGATTTCTCTAGTAAAACAATGAACAGTTATACTAAAAGCTTTAGAGTACCAGTAGAATATAAACTAGGACCTACTGTGGTAAAAGAACTTAATAACGGAAATTCGTCTGTAGGTGAAATTAATTCAAGGGATAGTTATTTTGTTTTTAATGGATATGTAGACTATACGAAATCGTTTGGGAACCATGAGGTTCAAGGTTTATTAGGAGTGTCCAGAGAGTTCAATCGCTTTGGGAACAATGCAATAAATAGAGGTGGTCTTTTAAATTATAGTATTCCAAGTGTAGATCTGGCAATAGACGATCCGACCGTAGAAACGGATACAAGGGAATGGGCAATAAACAGTATGTTTTATCGCCTAAATTATACCTTTAAATCTAAGTATATTTTGGAGTTTAATGCTAGGGAAGATTATTCTTCTCGGTTTGCAGAAGGTAGTAGAAAGGCATTTACACCTTCGGGATCGGTAGCTTGGATCGTTTCCAATGAACCGTTTTTTAAAGATGCCGTTCCTTTGGCAAATCATTTAAAACTGAGAGGGTCGTACGGAACTTTAGGAAATCAAAATGTAGGTGAATATTCCTATATACCTAACATGGGGAGTGGGCGAACTAGTGTGATTCTTGACGGTGCACAACCTGTATATATGAGTCCTCCGGGATTAGTGGATGCCAATATTACTTGGGAAGAAGTAACAACTACAAACTATGGGGTTGATATTAATTTCATGAACAATAAACTTACTACTTCTTTTGATCTGTACAGGCGCGAAACTGTGGGAATGTTAACTAAAGGCCAATCTTTGCCGGGAGTTTTAGGAGCCCCAGTACCAGTACAGAATGCAGCCGATTTGAAAACAAAGGGGTTCGAGCTTGGATTGGCCTATCGAAATAGTTTTCAATTAGGAGCAAATCCTTTAAATTTTTCCGCAAGATTTGTTTTGTCGGACAACAGAACCTTTATTACCAAATTTGAAAATCCAACCGGAACCTTAGATGACTTTTATGTAGGGAAGGAATTAGGAGAAATATGGGGGCTTACCAATGCGCCATCTTTTTTTCAAACTCAAGAAGAGATTGACAATCATGCCGATCAAACAGCCGTAACAAGTTACCCGGGGACGAGACCTATTGAACCAGGAGATCTAAAATTTGAAGATCTCAATGGCGATGGCTATGTTAATTGGGGGGACTGGACTTTAGAAGATCACGGTGATTATAAGGTTATTGGTAACAACAATAACAGGTATTCCTATAGCTTAGATCTTTCAGGGGATTATAAAGGCTTCGATTTTAGGGCCTATATGCAGGGAGTCGCTAAAAGAGATTATTATCCTGGACCAGGTCAACACTATTTTTGGGGAATATATGCCCAACCTTGGTCTAATATTTATGCCGCTCACTTAGACAACTGGTCAGTTGAAAATCGCGATGCCTATTTTCCGAGGTTGAAATCATATATAGCTGAAACAGGACGTGATTTAGGTATCTCACAAACCAAATACCTACAAAATGCAGCATATTTTAGAATGAAAAACATAACCATAGGATATTCAATTCCTAAAAAAGCAGCTAATAAGGCCGGCATGGATAAGCTTCGGTTTTATGTAAGTGGAGAAGACATTTTTGAACTTACTAAACTGGTTAAAAGATTGGATCCTGAGGGCTTGGATGGAAGATCTTATCCTTTTCAAAGAGCGTATTCATTAGGCGTAAATATTATGTTTTAATCATTAATTTTAAGAAAATGAAATCATTTATAAAGAATATAAGTTTCACAATTCTAGCTATACTAATCATAGTGGGGTGCGAGGATGAGTTTCTAGACAGAACACCAATAGACGCTGTTACTGAAGGCCAATTTTTTAAATCTGTCATGGATTTAGAAGCATATACCAATGGACTATATGGATACATAGGAGCCGGATATAATGATTTAGGGTCCGATAATATCTCACACCATAATTCAGGTAGCGATATCGAGAAATTGCTAAGAGGTGATATTAACCAAGATAATATCGGTGGTTGGGATTGGAGCGGAATAAGAAAAGTAAATTTTTTTATGCATCGCTATCAAAATGTTGCCGGACCTTCAGAGGACATAAACCACTATGTAGGAGTTGCACGATTCTTTAGGGCCTTGCTATATTATAACAAAGTTAAAACGTACGGAGATGTGCCATGGTACTCCAAAGATCTGCAAACCGATGATATAGAGTTACTTTACAAAGCCAAAGACCCTAGGGCTATGGTGGTCGATTCTATAATGGGGGATTTGGAATTTGCAGCGACAAACATTAAGGACGCACCTACTAAAACAAGAATAACAAAATGGTCCGCATTGGCCCTGTTGGCAAGAATAGCCCTGCATGAAGGGACCTACAGAAAATATCATACGGAATTGGGATTGCAAGATGCTTCTCGTTTTTTAAATAGAGCTGCTACTGCATCTAAAGAAATTATGGATAGTGGACGTTTTGCCATTTATACTACGGGAGATTACCAAAATGACTACCGCGATCTCTTTTCTAGTTTGGATTTATCTGCCAATAATGAAATGATTTTGTTTGCAGACTATGACAAGGTTTTAAAACGTTTTCATAATTCACAAACCGTAATGGATTATGAGTACGCCTTGAGCAGGTCATTGGTAGATACATATTTGAAAAGAGATGGGACACCTTTTACTTCAGAGCAGGGAAACGAAACAAAAACTTTTAAAGAGATTTTTGAGAACAGAGATCCAAGGTTGGCGCAGACCATTATGTCGCCTGGGTTTGTGAAGGCCGATTCTAAAGAGCCTTATAGGATGAAATTGAGTTTAGGAGGGTATGTGCAAACCAAATTTTTTCCTTCCAATGAGGATGGTATCACTTGGAACGGATCCTACAATGATCTGCCAATTTTTAGGTATGCAGAAATATTGCTTATCAATGCCGAAGCCTTGGCGGAATTAGGAACACTCGCCCAAACAGACTTGGATAAAAGCATTAATATATTGCGAAACCGGGTCCAAATGCCTCCTTTAAATATGGGGACAGCCAATGCCGGAATCGATCCTGTTTTAGCAGATAGATATTCTAATGCAGGGGAAAATGGAGTGCTTTTAGAAATACGTAGGGAAAGGAGGGTTGAACTAGCGACGGAAGGCTTCCGATTTGACGATTTGATGCGTTGGAATTTAGGGAAACTATTAGAAGATTCTCAACAAGGTATTTTTATTCCAGCCTTTGGAGCATATGATGTTACCGGGGATGGGGTAGAGGATGTGGCTATTCTAAATTCTCCTGACGAAACAGGCCCAATAGATGGTTTATCCAATAAAGAGGATTTATCAAAATTTTATGTTTCGGACAATGCATTTTATTTAGAAAATGGTAATAATGGACGTATCATGTTTAATACGGATAGGGACAATCCTAAAATATTTGAGGAACCCAAATATTATTACAGGCCAATTCCTAGAAAAGAAATTTTATTGAATAACAACCTGACACAATCTCCGGGGTGGGAATAAAAGCAAAAAATAGGAAGAGTAATTAATTTAAAAGGCCTATTACTACTTCGGATAGTAATTGGGCCTTTTATTAATTAAAATATAACAATTTTAATATATGAGGAGAACCAAAAAAGGACGACGGCAGTTTATAAATAATTTAGGCATGGGTGTGGTTGCTATGGGGCTGACTAATACAACTTCTTTTGCCTTTAGCCCGAAATCTAAAGGTATAAAAAAACGAAGTGTTGAGGTTGGTTTTATTACCGATCTACACCATGGCTATTGTGCAGATGCGCAGGATCGTTTGGAGGTTTTTATAAGAGAAGCTTCTTCCCGAAAACCAGACTTTATAATACAAGGCGGCGATTTTTGTCACCCTACAACCGAGGCCCAGGAATGCATGGATCTTTGGAATTCCTATCCGGGAGAAAAGTACCATGTGTTGGGAAACCACGATATGGATAAGGGAAGTAAAAAAGATGCGATGGATTTCTTTGGAATGGAAAGTAATTATTATTCTTTTGATAAGGGCGATTTTCATTTTGTAGTCCTTGATGGTAATTATATTACAAAGGATGGTGAATACGTGGATTATGGGCATGCAAACTTTTATATTGAACAAGCCAATCGTAGTTTGGTGAACCCGGAACAAATAGAATGGTTACGTCAAGATTTGGAAAAAACGAACAAGCAAACAATTATCTTTTCGCACCAGGCCTTTGACGAAATTTGGGACGGCTGGTCTTCGCCAAGTCGGTTTGCAGTGCGGAAAGTGATCGATGATGCCAATAACAGTACCGGTTATCAAAAGGTAATTGCGTGTTTCTGTGGGCACCATCATGTAGACGACCACAGTTATATCAATAAGGTCCATTATTTTCAGATGAACAGTGCCTCTTATTATTATGTAGGAGAGGGCTATGGTTCCGAAGGCAGTAAGGCCATGTATAAGGATTCTATTTTTGCCTTTATCACCCTAGATCCCTCTGGAGAAATTACCATCGAAGGAAAGAACAGCTCTTTTATAGAACCAACGCCGACACAAAAGAACCATCCGGATGCGCCACGTCTTTCTGCCTCGATAAGTGATAGAAAGGTAAGCTTTTAAGATATATATGGTTCGATTGAAGTTGTGGTTAAATAGGAATAAGAGATAACAGAACAAAAGATTTGCATAATTACGCTCTAGTTATAAATGGTAGCACCTCCGATGAACGAGAGGAACAACAATAGGTGTAGTAATAGGCAAATCTTCTAATATCATAGAACGGAAGATAATAAATGTTTAAAATAAATTACATGAAGATTAAATTAGTAGTCATAGGCATGCTCCTTTTCGGTAGTACCTTTTTTGGTTACGGTCAGCTTAAAGGGAAGGTTTTTCTAGACCATAATAAGAACGGGATTAAAGAATCTAAAGAAAAAGGGGTGCGAAACGCAGTGGTTTCCGATGGTTATCATGTGGTGCGCACTGATGATAAAGGGAATTTTGAATTGCCCGGATGGGAAAAGCAAAGATTCGTAACCATTTACCCTAATGGAAGTTTTAACTCGGAAAAACGGTTTATTCCAATTACTTCCAAGCTTAAGTCCTATGATTTCCCCGTACAAACTAAAAAGCAAAAGGAAGAGGTTAACTTTTTGCAGATTTCGGATACCGAAACCTTTGAATACGGTGATTGGGTCGATAATCTAAAAAAATACATAAAAGTACATAAGCCAGATTTTGTAGTACATACCGGGGATATCTGTTATAAGGCAGGCATGGAGTGGCATGCAGATAACTTAACGGAAAAAGAATTGGGCGTGCCTATTTACTATTGTCTTGGTAACCACGACTTGGTTAAAGGCGATTATGGGGAGCAGTTTTTTGAAGAGAAATTTGGTCCTGCTTGGTATGCTGTCGAAGAAGGGAATACCCTTTTTGTAATTACTCCAATGATGGGAGGCGATTTTCCTCCTGGGTTTAATCATGAGGATATTGGGGGGTGGTTGCAAAACTTACTGAAGGCCTATGACAAGGATCAACCCAAAATATTTTTTAACCATGACCTGTTGACCGATGGGGAAAGTTTTGTTTTTAAGAAGAACGACAACGAATCTATAGTTCTGGAGGATTACAATTTAAAATCTTGGTTGTATGGTCATTGGCATATTAATATGGTAAAAACCCATGGGGCTTCAGGAGTAGTGTCTTATAGCACGGCTACCTTGGCAAAGGGCGGAATCGACCATTCTCCCTCTAGTTTTAGGGCTATAAAAGTTGATAAGGAAGGGAACACAAAGTCTCAATTAATATGGAGTCACTTAGAACGCGAAATCCAAATTGTCAGTCCACAAAAAAATGAGCTTACATTAAATAATCAGGGAGAAGTAGAGGTTTCTGTGAATGTATATGATAGTGGTTCTGTAGTGGATAGCGTTCGTTATAGTATTTGGGGTAAAGAAGGGTTTAATTGGGAATCCTCCCGTAACACGTCCAAATGGAAAGCGATGGTCAAAACATCAGATTGGAATTGGCGTGCAACGTTCCCCCCTAGTGCCGAAAAGGATCTTTTGTTGGTGGTAGATGCTTATTTACGAAGCGGAGAAGTACTTCATAGGAAGGAAAAATTTAGGTTGGAAGATAGAAAAGAAAAGCGGGCGTCTAAAGGTGAATGGTCAAATTTAGCAGGAAACAAGGAGCATCATCCAGTGGTAGATATGAAACAGCAAGCTCCTTATACAATGGAATGGACTGCAAATGTGGGTAGTAATATATATATGAGTTCACCGGTAATTAAGGATAATTATGTATTAACGGCTGGATTTGATGATAGCAATGCAGAAAACTGCTTTATTGTTTGTTGGGATGCTAGCGCTGGTAGGGAGCTATGGCGGTATAAGACAAAAAACGGTGTTAAGAATCAAATGGTCATTGCCCAAGATAAGGTAATAGCCACGGATATGATCGGGCATACCTATGCCATAGATATCGCTTCAGGAAAACTGGTTTGGGATAAGGATTTAAAATACAATAGAGCTCCAGGGTTTATTACCGGTTTGGTAACCGATGGAAAAATTGTATATACCGGATATTCCGATTCACTCTCGGCAATAGAAGTGAATACAGGAAGGGTTTTATGGCAAAATAAGGCCTGGAAAGGAGGCGAAGGGACTACCCCCACCATGACTATTGCCGATAATGTTCTTTTGGCTTCCCGTCATTGGGGGGCTATCTACGCCCACGATAGGTTTACCGGAGAATTGCTGTGGTCTAGAAATGATGACGGACTGCGTTTTAGGGATGGAGTTTTGAGCTATAAGGATAAGTACCTCTGGGTTGCCGAACAGGACAAATTACATCAACTGGATCTAAAAACAGGAAAGACAGTGCATAGTTTTATTACGGGAATGCAGCATACCGGAACTTCGGCTCCGATTGTTCTCCAAGATAGGGTCATTATTTCCGGATCTCATCCCGGTGTGGCATCTTTTGATCTGAAAACAGGAAAGAAACAGTGGGAGTTCCAGGTAGATCCCGCCTTATTTTATACACCTTCGTATTTTTCTGATCAACAACAGAGTTTGGAAACTACCCCCATCTTAGTCGGTGAGAATCTGATTTTTGGTGCTATGGATGGGAAGGTATATGTTGTGAATGCGGTCACTGGAAGCTTGGTGTGGAAAACGGCCTTGGGGGCTCCTTTAATTACCTCTGCAGCAATAAGTGCCGACGGTTTTTTTATATGTGATTTTGCAGGAAATATTTACTTTTTTAAAACTAGTTAAGGATGAAAAAAATGTTTCATAAAATATGCTGTTTTGTTTTTATAATGAAAGGCATGTGGACTTTTGCGCAATCACATCATACCATAGATTTTGAAAACATAGATGGAATTGTAGTAACGGATGGTATCATGGGAAAAGCTTTCGATTTGGGAGATGTGGCCAGACGTTATGCTATTGATGTTCCTAATCCAATGTACGAGCAAACCAATTTTACCATTACCGTTTGGGTAAAAGCTATGGAGGAAGGTAGATCGGCCTACACTATAGTATCCTCTTTAAAGGAAACGGATATGGGGTATGATGGTTGGAAGTTTGGAATTCAGGCTAATGGAGCCTGGAATTTTGTGATTAAAAGTAACGAAAAACAATTTACCTATAATCCAACCCCAGAACGACAAAGTATTCGAGATGGGAAATGGCATTTATTGGCAGTAAGCTATGACATAACCAGTCAGGATCTGTCCTTTTATTATGATGGACTTCCATTAGCTATTTATAATGCCCCTGGTTTAGAAAATGTGAACTTAGGAAAAAAGGTGGTGATTGGGAATGCGATCGATAATAAAAAACCATACAAGAGTGAACAGTGGGAATCCTTTTACGGGGCTATTGATGATATTGGCTTTTCAAACAATGCGATGGACCCAATGGAAATTAGTGAAATGTATAGCAGCGTAACAGGAAAGAAGCAGACAGAAATTGATGCTTCCTTAGAGGATCTTACCCTAACAAGTTTTAATATTTGGCACGGCGGTAACGAGTCTGGTAAAGAAGCAGGGTTTAATAGAATAATGCAACTGCTCAAGGAAAGCAATTCAGATGTGTTCGCATTAGTAGAGACCTATGGATCCGGCGAAAAAATAGCAGACGGTTTAGGGTACTATTTGTATCTTATAAGTTCCAATCTCTCCATTATAAGTCGTTACCCTATAGTCGATACACATTTGGTTTATAATTCTTTTAACAGTGGAGGGGCTACCATAGCCCTTCCCAATGGAAAACGTATTAATATATTTAATGTTTGGCTACACTATTTACCAGACTATTGGTCGGGTTTTATGAAAGACGAAAAATGGGATACGAACGATTTTTTAGTAGAAGAAAATAAGACCAGAGGGAAAGAAATTCGGACAATACTTTCTGAGATCAGTCCTTTTATTACTAATAGCGATAAGGTTCCAGTTCTTTTATCCGGGGATTTTAACAGTGGCTCCCATTTAGATTGGACCCAAAAGAACAAGGAAGCCCATAATGGTTATGTAGTTCCATGGCCAGCCAGCTTGGCCATGGAAGCTAATGGCTTTAAAGATGCGTGGCGGGTGGTGTACCCTAAAGTTAAGACCCATCCCGGTATTACGTGGTCTCCTTTAAATTCTGCGGACACCTATATTAAGGATAGAATAGATTACGTGTATTACAAAGGGGGGCAATTAAAACCCGTAAAAGCAAGACTTATCGAGGATCATGCTTTACAGTTTCCCTCTGATCATGCGGGTGTTACCGTAAAATTTAAACTGCTAGATGATTTTTAACAATAGTTGAAAAATGAGTCAGGCGAGCATAATATTTGCTTAGTTTGTTATAGGTTTAATAAAAATTAAATAAAAGTTTCCATGAAAAATGTATGTTTAACGAGCTTGATGTTACTTTTTTTTACAGTTTCCGTTCATTCTCAAATATGGATTGTTGATCCGTTGGAAGCGCTGTACCCGGACCGCAACAATGTGAAATCTTGGAGTCCGATTTGGTCGGCAGATTTTATCATGCAAACCGAAGTAGCCGCGCACCTACTCGTAAAAACACCAAAAAACACCCCATTTACTATAAGCGCAGAGATCGAGGGGCGTTCTTTGACAGACGGATCTTTTTTTGAATTGATAGACGTTCCGGTAGAACAAAATACGGGTCTCGATAGCCGTACCGAACTATATACGGGAGCGCCTAATCCCTTTGTTATAAGAAAAGCACCCTTTAAGATTTATGAGGCAATAAAGCCTGTAGACAAATCAATTTTTATAAGTGACGGAAACTATCAGGCCTTTAGGTTTGTCCTGCCTGAATCATGGAAATCTCCCGGTGAAACAACTATTAAATTTACAGTAACCAGTCAAGAGACTACCTATGTAGGGGAGTTTATACCACGAATTCATGCTATCGATATACCTTCGGCTTCGAAAAGTGAATTTTTCTATACAAATTGGTTCAATCTATCCAAAATGGAATATCATCACGGTGTCGTAAGATGGACGGAAGCCTGGTTTGAGATGCTTGACAAATACGCTAGTTTGATGTCCAAAGGACGGCAAAATGCCATCCTTATCCCCGCTGAATTGATATATGTAGAAAACGGGGAAATTAAATTGGCAGCAGATAAAATGTGGCGGTTTCTGCAAGTTTTCCAAAGACATGGGTTTCGTTTCTTTGAAGCACCGCATCTGATGAATAGAGGCCCAAATGATGATTGGGGAGATGCAGAACTGAAAGTGGCCCTAACCGGTAAACGGTATTATACAGAAGCAGGCAAAAAGGATGTACAAAAGATTATAAGTCTTTTACGGGATTTTGCTGTAAAACACAATATAGTAGATAATTGGCTACAGCATATCTCCGACGAACCTACCGCAGTAAATGCAGCCTGCTACCGAGATATTGCCGATCAGGTGAAAGAGCTGTTTCCTCAAGCCTTGATTATGGAAGCAACCAACGACCGAGATAACTTAACAGGAGCAATAGACATTTGGTGTCCTATTATCAATGATTTTCAGGAAAACGAAGCTTTTTTCAGGAACAGAGAGCAGAAAGGTGAGCAGATTTTTGTCTATACTTGTTTGATACCCGGTGGGCAATGGCTTAACCGAACCTTGGATATGGAGAAATTGCGTCAGGTTTATTTCGGTTGGGGAGCTGCTCGTTATAATACAGATGGATATCTTCATTGGGGATTAAATCAATATCAGGCAGATCCTTACCAAACCAGTGCGGTAAAACACCCCTCTCCTGGAGCTGGCCCCAACAATTACCTGCCTGCAGGAGATACCCATATTATTTATCCCGGTAAAAACGGTCCTTTGTCTTCCTTGCGCTTTGAAGCCCATAGGGTCGGTATTGAAGATTATGAATTATTGCAACTACTTAAAATAAAAGATGAAAAGCGTTATAATGAATTGATCGCTCGTTTGTTCCGTAGTTACACCGATTATAATATAAGTATTCAGGACTATAGATCGGTAAAAAGAGAGCTGTTCGAGATTCTAACAAGTGATTAAGTATGGGGTGTAATACAGATCACCCCAACTCAACAATGGGATTCAGCTGAACATTTGATTTTGAGGAAAGAAATAACTGTATAAATAATCGAAATTTAAAAGATTAGGTGTGTTTATAAGGGGCAAAACATCAATCAGTTGACGAACGGACGGCTTGCAATTGTTATTGAAGCCTCCGATAGGGAAGGGGTTCCAAATAAAAACACCAGGGAACCGCTCTCCTTGGCGGATGCGATTAGACCTTGTAATTCTACCCAATAAGATGTTGAAAGAAAACCCTAGCGATTCTTTCGGGTATTCCCGGGACCACTTTTAGAATGTCGGTTACTGTCATAACGGGCCTTCATATTTTCTCATGCCTAACATACCAAAGAGGTGGCTATCTGTCTAAGGAAATATAAAAGATTGGAACCATTAATTTGCTTTCTCTTCTTCTTTGTTTTTGTTTTTCTTTTTGTTTTCTTCAAATTCAATATCTCTAGCAGATGAAAGAGCGCTTGCAATTAAGCCGGTAGGGATTGTAATCACACCTAAACCCATAAGGAGTATAACAAAAGTAAACATTCTACCTCCTAAGGTTATGGGGTAGATGTCTCCATATCCTACGGTTGTAAGAGTAATGATGGCCCACCATAGACTGTGAAAGATAGAAGCAAACTCTTTTGGTTGGGCTTCGTTTTCAAAATAATAAATGCCCGCTGCAGATAGGAAAATGAAAATCCCTGTTAAAATGAAAAATAAGGTCAGTTCCGGACGTATGATTCTCAAGGCAACGGCAAATCGTCTAAGCGCATCATTATACTTCGATATTTTCAGCGCACTTATGATTCTGAAGATCCGCAATGCTCGTATCGCTCTTAAATCAAATTGTTTTGCGAATAAGAATGGAAGAATAGCAAGTAAATCTATAATACCATAGAAACTAAATATGTACTTTATTTTATGGTTGGTAATATAAATTCTGCCAAAATATTCGATCGTAAAAACTATATAACAAACATTATTGACAATATCTAAAGTCCTTGTCCAGAAAGGCGATAAATTGGGGAGTGTTCCCAAACAATACACCAGAATAGATATAAAAATCAGTATTTGTATGGTAATGTCAAAGAGTCGGCCAGGTTTAGAATCATTGTCTTCAATAATACTCCTTATTCTTTCTTTGGTCGTAGTATTTAAATTAAGAACGGCTTTAGAGGTCTTGTTAACGAGGTGATTTTTTTTCATTTTATTGAAGTGGCTGCATAAAAGAATGGGTGCAAAACTAAATATATACTACTATAAAAACCGGAATTAAGGACACTTTTTTATTCAGGCGAGCGTAAGGAAGTACTCATGGGTACAAATTAGGACCCATATTTATCATTGGTTATGCCGCCTTAAAGCAGCATTTTTAACGGGAGAGAAAAGACAACTAGAATTATTGTTTGGGCGTTCCCTCCTACGTCGGGCGGGCTCTTGGCTGTATCCCTTGCTCCGCTGCGGGGATGCCGCCGCCATCCCTAACGCAAAAAAAAAACAAAACAGAATTAAGTGCTGTTCATTGAGAAATCCAGCATCAATTAAAGCCTTCCTAAAACAGGAAGTATAAAATGTATAGATCGTAAATAATTAAAATTACCTTCTTTGGATAACACCTATGCATTGAAACTATAGTCCGTTATGAGATTGATTGCCTCTTAGTTTGGTATATCGTAAGAAACAACCTCTTTCGGTGAAAAGAGGCTGTTAAGTATTAATTAAGGCTAATTTTTCAGCTTCTGATTGCTTTTTTCAGATGGGTGAAAATGATTGTACTATCGATGGCTATTACATCACTTTCAATGAAGCATCGTAATTGTCTACAGTTTGCAACAACTGCTTTTCAAATTTGTAAATGTCATCAATTGAGTCTATTTGTTCTTTTATTTCTTTTTTGCTATCATCAAAAATACTGATGTACTTATTACCACCATTAAGGTGAAGTCTGCAAATAGGTTTTCTATTATTGTCGTCTAATAGGATTCCGAAATAGGACTGCGTATCACGGTGTACGATCCTTTCTTTTTGTAATTTCCTTCGTAAAATAGCAACAACAATCTGATAGGCCTCCATTTCTTCCTCTGTTGTCTCAATTTTAGTTTTTGGTTCTATATCAATTTCTTCCTCGGTCTTTTGTTTCTCTACTTCTTTGTTTAATGCCGCATTTAGTCGGTCGCTTACTTTTTCGCTAATGGTTTGGATGAATGCTTTATTAACAATTTCCTTAAAATCCTCCAATACGGTTGACGTTAATCTTCCGTTATATGCTTTGTTTGCAAATAGACGAACAAAGTCTAGTGAAGGGGATTGAAGTTCTTGGTCTATCAAAGTTTTAATTTCTCTAGTATATTTTAAATTACTAGCATTGTCCACTATTTTTGAAACATCAAAATTGGATTTATGAAACTTCTCAATTTCTTTAACGGTACTTTCTTTTAAAGTGGTAATATCAAATTCCAAAAATGGTTTTTCATCCATTTTGTTCGGTTCATCCAAATCCGTGTAAAACCTGTAAACAATCCCGTTGGTTAAAAGCGCAAACCTTGTTTTAGTTACGTGGAAATACCTAAACAATTGGGAATTGTGAACATTCAAATCCTGTTTCCAATGTTTACATTCAACAATTAAAATTGGCGTTTCATTTTGAAAAATAGCATAATCGACTTTTTCTCCTTTTTTCAGACCTAAATCGGCGGTAAATTCTGGAACCACTTCTAAAGGATTAAAAGCGTCGTAGCCTAAAATATTTATGAACGGCAAGGTAAAAGCATGTTTAGTAGATTCCTCGGTACCGATTTGGTCCTTCAGTTGGTCGACCTTATCAGCTAAGGCCTTCAGTTGGTTAAATAGTTCCATAGACTGGTTTTATGTTATATTAATTATCAATTATTATTTTTAGTTTGGGAGGTAAACCTGTCCCTTTTTAAGTCAATTAAGAACAGCACAATGTAAAATTTAAAAATGTATTTTCCTACTATTAAAATAAGTAAAAACAACATTACGGGTGTTAATGTTAAGAAGTTGCTTATTAACCCTAAAAAGTCAAGAGACATTTTTTATGCTATATCAAAGTGCAGTAGGCCTACACGAATTAGTATTGTTGGCATTTGGAGTAGCAGTTATTATTATTGTTAGTAATCATAGGCCCTGAAAAAGATAACGCCTCGAGTATGTATCGATCATAAGGAATATGTCTCGATAAAAGAATGTTTTTTCGATTGCAATCTTTGTAGAATAACCAAATATCTATATGGATCACACAATAGGAGCAACCATGAGCAGGTATTTCGAATAGTGAAAAATACTTCTAGCGAAACCCCTTTTATTCCATAGAATTCTATTTTCCATACCCTAAGAGATCCGATTTGTTCTAATAGCAATAGCGACAATCCTCAATGGACAATTATACAAGGGTCCACTTTATTTTTGTAAACCTATGTTGTTCACGGTATAATTTAAGTCGTTTTTGGGGAATTATAAGTAGAAATTACTGTAAATTAACAACTTATATATGTTTTGAAAGCGGTCCTAACATTAAGATCATGAAATATAAAATTATCCAATTAGTATCATTTCTTTTTTTAATACTAAACTCCACTCTTTCCAGCGCACAGGGCAATAAAATTACAATAACCGGAAAGGTCGTAGAAGAGAGGGGCAAGCAGCCTATTGCCTTTGCCACCGTAATGATAGCCGATGTAAAGACTAAAAAACCGATCTCAGGAACGACCACTTCTGACGACGGTAGTTTTGAACTAAAGACAGATGCCATGGATTTTTATATAGAAATTAGTTTTTTGGGCTTCCAAAACAAGATCTTTGGCAAGCCTCCTGGGCAAACCCAGGCCATAACACTAGGCACTATAGTCCTATCCGAAAATGCGGAACAGTTGCAGGAAGTAGTAGTAGCAGGTGAAATTTCCCGTACTGAATTTAAATTGGACAAGCGGGTCTTCAACGTAGGAAAAGACCTGAGCACTACAGGGGCAAGCGCCCTAGAAGTCCTGAACAATGTTCCCTCGGTAAACGTAAATATAGAAGGGCAAGTGAGTTTACGTGGCAGTCAGGGAGTTCAAATTCTGATCAACGGAAAACCGTCCATCATTGCTAGTGAACAAGGTAATGCCTTGGGAACCATAACGGCTGACATGATAGATAGGATAGAAGTGATCACAAACCCTTCTGCGAAATACGATGCGGAAGGGACTTCGGGAATTATCAATATTGTTATTAAAAAGGAAGAACGAAAAGGGCTAAACGGCTCTATCTCCGTAAATACCGGTGCACCCGACAGCCATAGTATAGGGGTGAGCCTGAACAGACGCACAGAGAAATTCAACCTCTTTAGTCAATTAGGGGTAGGGCTTCGCAATTTGCCCAATGACATAGTAACCAGAAACGTAGACCTTGTAAATAACCGTACTATACTTAGCAGTGGTACCGAATATCGGAATGAGACCTATTACAATATTGTTTTGGGTACGGATTATCATATCAATGAAACCAATGTACTTACCCTTTCGGGTAATTTTGCCATGGAAATAGAAGACCAGCCATCCTCTACGGCATTTGCAGCTATAGGAGCAAATGGGGAAACAAATGCGGAATGGGATAGGAATGAGGTAACGGAGGCCAAAAACCCCAAGCTGCAGTATGAATTACAGTATAAAAAAGATTTTAAAGACAATGAGGAACATACCTTGCTATTTAGTGCCTTGGGCAATTTTTTTGGCAAGGACCAATCGTCCGAATTTATCAATACTACCATTTCCGGGGAAAATAACGATGCTACCCAACAGACCCGTACCGATTTTAAAGAGGCGGTTTTTACCTATAAGTTAGACTATACCAATCCCTTTACGGAGCAATGGACCATGGAAACCGGGGCACAATATGTATTGAACGATGTTAGCAACGATTATGAAGTAAATAATCTAATAGAGGGTGAGTTTGTAAACGATCCGGGCTTAACCAATATTTTTGAATACAATCAAAAGGTTTTGGGACTCTATGGTACAGGGGCTTATGAGGGAAAAAAATGGGGTGTAAAGGCAGGGCTGCGGTTAGAGCTTACCGATCTGAACACCTTGTTGGCCACTTCGGGGGAAGCCAACGATCAAAAGTATACCAACTTTTTCCCAAGTGTGCATACTTCTTATAAGTTTAACGATAGGGTTTCCTTGCAAGCGGGTTATTCCAAACGTATCTACAGGCCTAGGTTATGGGATCTGAATCCCTTTTTTAATATCCGCAATAATTTTAGCATCCGTCAAGGGAATCCCGATCTGTTGCCAGAATTCACGGATTCCTACGAAATCATCAGTATTTATATTCTGGGAAAGACCTCTTTGAACCTAGGAATCTATAGGCGGTATACCACCGATGTGATAGAGCGGGTTTCTACCTTCGAAAACAATGTAAGTACCTATAGACCAGAAAATATCGGTACCAATAAATCTACAGGAATCGAGTTTAATACCAAATACAGTCCCGCAAAATGGTTAACTTTAAATGGGGATTTTAATTATGGTCAATATAAGCGAAAGGGAGTTTTTGATACTTCGGTATTCGATTTCAACGGGGATCAGTGGTCAGCAAAATTGATGTCTAAGGTTAAACTGCCCCTAGATATCGACCTTGAAATGACCGGAAATTATCTATCTAGTTACCAAACGGTGCAGAGTGCCATAGACGACAACCTATATCTAGACCTAGGCCTCAGGAAAAGCCTCTTTAAGGGCAAGGCGGTCCTCAGTCTTAGCGTTAGGGACGTATTCGCTTCTAGGATCGATGAGAGTCGGATTATGCAACCGGAATTTGAAATTTACAACACCCGACAAAGGGGGCGGTTCGTGGCCTTTGGATTCAGTTATGGATTTGGAAAGGGAGAGGCGATGGAATATTCCGGGCAAAGACGAAGGTTTTAAAAGGTTCAACAGCGGAAGCTACGGAATTTCAACTATTTTTTAAGAATATATGATACCCCTAGAGCAATGAAAAAGATAACCAAAGAAGACATTAAACAGGAGGTATTTGACCTCTATGACGATTATGCCCATAATAGGGTTAATAGAAGGTTGTTTCTAGATAAATTGGGGACTTATGCCGTAGGGGGACTCACTGTGGGGTCCTTACTGAGTTTCCTTTCGCCCGATTATGTAAAGAAAATCCAGATTGGGCAAAACGATGCCCGCTTAAAATCGGATTATATAACCTATGACTCCCCCAAAGGAGGCGGACAAATCAAAGCCCTGCTTTCCCGACCTGCGGGGACCGCCGAAAAGTTGCCCGGAATTGTGGTAGTGCATGAGAACCGTGGTCTTAATCCGCATATCGAAGATGTAGCTCGTAGGGCCGCCCTGGCTGGGTTTATATCTTTGGCACCGGATGCCCTGACGCCACTAGGGGGGTATCCCGGTAATGACGATGCCGGAAGGGAACTTCAGCAACAACGAAACCGGGATGAAATGTTACAAGATTTTATAGCGGGATTTGAATTCCTGAAGAACCACTCGGAATGTACCGGGAAAGTAGGAGTGGTAGGGTTCTGCTTTGGGGGATGGATTTCTAATATGATGGCAGTGAAAATTCCGGACCTAGCTGCTGCCGTGCCCTTTTATGGGGGACAACCCACAGAGGGTATTGATCAGATAAAAGCCCCGCTCTTATTGCAATTTGCAGAGCTGGACCAACGTGTAAACGAAGGATGGCCAGCCTATGAGACTTCTTTAAAACAACACCAAATAGAATATACTGCCTATATGTATCCCAAGGTGCACCACGGTTTTCATAACGATACTACGCCTCGGTACGACCGAGAGGCCGCGGAATTGGCGTGGGAAAGGACCTTGGCATTTTTTAGGGAGAAATTAAAGTAAAGATTAGGAACGGAAATGCTTCTAACATTTTGGGATAAAATATTTAGAATACGGTATTTATCGTCCCATTGGGTCAATTGTTTTTGGCAAGCTAGTGGTGGTTCTTGTTGGAATGTTGGAGGAAAAGGGATTTAAATTAGAACTATGTTAAATACAATATTATGATGAAAAGAAATATTTTTTTATTGTTGTTCCTATGTACGGCCCTAGCATTTGGTCAATCTGTTTTTTCCGTTAACGGCCTGTGTATATCGGCACCTTCAAAGACCGAAGTCGAGGAATTTGTTGGTTTTATAGAAAGAGAGCTGGCTCCTGGAGGTATAAATACCCTTGTTCTTAGGGTCGACTTTAATTATGCTTATGAATCTAGGCCAGAATTGACAGGGGACAACCCGCTGAGTAAGGAGGATGTTAAAAAACTGGTAGCCGTTTGTAAGAAGTATAATATCAACCTAATACCACAAGTAAACCTATTGGGACATCAATCTTGGCACAGTAGCCTTGGGAAATTATTGGAGGTCTACCCACAGTTTGATGAAACGCCCACTATTAAGCTCCCTGAAAAGTACGAGTGGCCCAATGATGATGGGCTATACTGCAAAAGTTATTGCCCCTTACATCCAGAAGTACACGAGGTTGTTTTTGATATCATGGAGGAAATAGTGGAAGTTTTCGAAGCGAAAGCCTTTCATGCGGGCATGGATGAGGTCTTTTACCTTGCCCATCCCGATTGTCCACGCTGCCATGGTAAGAGTCCGGCAAAGTTGTTTGCGAACGAAGTCAATAAACTGAATAGCCACCTAAAGAAAACTGGGACAGAATTATGGATTTGGGGAGATCGTCTTATCGATGGCACGGATTCGGGAATTGGAATGTGGGAAGGTAGTATGAACAATACGGCAGATGCAATTGATCTAATTTCAAAGTCAGTGGTAATATGTGACTGGCATTATGAAAAGGCTATCCCCACACCAGCGTATTTTGCGCTGAAAGGATTTCGAGTAATAGCATGTCCATGGAAAAAACCTGAAGTAGCCAAAGAACAGGTTGCCATGATGCATTCGTTCATACAAAACTCCACACCAAAAATGGCTGAAAAATATTTGGGGGTCATGCATACTGTTTGGTCACCTGTGGATAGTTTTCTAAAAGAATATTACAACCCGCATCCTGAATCAGATGCAAAAGGAAGTCAGGCCGAATGTTTAAGAAGTATGATAGCTGCGGTAAAAAACATTAATAATTTCACTGTAAAGAATTTGAAACATAAAACACCCATGCACAAGGAATAGGATGTCTTAAATGCACGAGAACAGGTGTAGTAGCTTAGGACCTTATGCACAACTATCCAAGAACATCTCACAAATTTCCCGAGACCAAAGGTTTGATGATACGGGTTGTTTTTTTAAGCTTGTAAGGAATAGTAATGTTAAAGTTTAGAGGTGGTAGCTGCGGTTGGTGCGATCGATAAGTTAGTTTTTTCGATTCCTAACATCCACCTTAAATTCTGGTGGGTCAACCAATTGAAATGTTGCCGAAGCAAACTTAATTTGTCCATTGGTAGCTTCGACTTTTTTCAGAATTTGAATAAACAAGGCTGTTTTAGTCCTCCTTCGTTTTTTGTAATTAACGATATAACGCAAGGTGTATTCTACCCAATTGTCGTTTGCGATTAAGGAAACCATCGCTTCTGTTTGTGCATCTTCCAATCGGTATTTCTTTTGCAATACCGTCCATTCTTCTTTTGATTCTTCTGTGAGGTTTCCGGCCACCTCATTGCCTACTTGTTCAAATATTTCTTGGGCCAGTTCATAGTTGCTACCGTATTGTATGGGTATTTTTATTTCATCCCAAAGGAAGGGAAAATCACCCGAATAATTAAAAACGGGTTCTTTAAATACAAAGCTGTTGGCTATTAGTACAATTCGTCCGTTATACAGATCCCCGTCAACCCATTGGCCTGTTTCCATCACAGTGGTTCTTAAAACCCCAATATCCATAACATCTCCTTTAATACCGCCAAGCTGTACTCTGTCGCCAGGTTTGTAGAATCCACCAAACAATATAGCGAGCCATCCGGCAAAGGAGGCAATAACTTCTTGTAGAGCAAAAGC
This sequence comes from Arenibacter sp. 6A1, assembly GCF_012272855.1. Lineage (GTDB taxonomy): Bacteria > Bacteroidota > Bacteroidia > Flavobacteriales > Flavobacteriaceae > Arenibacter. Next base: position 30,218 of record NZ_JAAXCQ010000015.1, read on the forward strand.
AATTCCAGCACCTGCAACGCCAAAAGCTACCGTTAAACCGCCAAGCTTGTCACTAAAAACAACCGTTATTAATACAATAGTAAAAAAGTAACCAATGAAGTTACTGAACTTTTTAGCCCTGTATCTGTTGTCATTTTCTTTTATTTTAGTGAATAAATTTCGTTGGATCGCTTTTATAATAAGCCAAATGATCGCTGTACCTATAAAAATAGCAGCAATTTTTCCCACGGTGGGATTGAATAAAAATTTTTGAATCTGCTCTTCCATAGATTCTAAGGTACTTTATTTGTCGGCAATTTTGTTTAAAAGAATCAACAATTCTGTCGGAGGTGTTATTTTATCGTTGTAGAGAAAAATCCATTAAACAGGCCTGTAAAAATCGTCCAAGAATGACAAGGATTCCTAACATTTAAAATTTGTATTATAAAGATTCCAGCATATAGTATGTTTGTAGAAAGAGGTCTCTGGATAGGAACGGGGTTTCATTATAATACTCGGCCCGGAATCCTTTGGTTAGAATATTACGCGGTGCATTGTTTTCTTTATTTTGGTTCCTACGTAATATTAAGTTTAAGGTATTGTATTTTAATTGATTGAGAATTAACTATTCATGAATATGACTTTAGTACCATACCCTTCCTCCAAATGGTTGTATATAATATATCCAGCCCAAAAAGAGAATGACTGGTAGCGATTCCAAATTAATAATAAGATCCTCGAAGAGAAAGTCTGCGAGCATATGCACAGCCTTGTGAATTATGATAACGAAAAGAGTAGAGGCAAGAAAGATGTTACCAATATATAATACATAGGCCTTAAATTACTTTTGAGGGATCCTTTCCAAATACTATCATCATTATAATTTTGTATTTTTTTCCCAAACGATCCCTAAGAATTCCATACGCCTTGGTAATTTGAGCTTCTACATTTTTAAGGGAAACGTTGAGGTATGCGGATATTTCACTATTGGTGAGGCCTTCTTTTTTGCTAAGAATAAAAATCTGTTGGCATTTAGGGGGTAGTTGTGAAATTTCTTTTGAAATCTGATCAAGGATCCGTTCAAAAGAGTGGTCGTCTTGAAGGAGAACCGCTTTCTCCAAACTGTTGAAATATTTTTGCTCCAAGACCATGGTAGATCTCTTTTTCTTGTATTGATTGATAAATTCGTTATAAACCGACTTAAACAAAAAGTTCTGTAAGGAGGAGTGGATATCTAGTTTTTTTCGTTTTACCCAAGTTTTTAAAAACACATTCTGAACAATGTCCTGGGATTGTGCGTGGTCATGGGTCAGGCTTAAGGCATACCCGAACAATCGCTTGCTATAAAGATCTACCAAGGACACATAAGCCTTTTCTTCTCCCTTTTTTAGGCGATAGATCACTAGGCTGTCTTCATTGTTTTTCATGTTAATTATGGGGTTTAGTCACAATATTACACAATATTAAAAGTGTTGGCTTCTACAAATATCGAAAAAAATTAACAAAAGATTAGGGTATTGCTATTTTGCTTTGTCATTACTATAAAAAGAAAGGCTATGTCGAATCCAGAAATGGAACACCTGATTGTTAAATATTTATCGAATTCCGCTACTGCTAAGGAATTGGATCTATTGTCAGACTGGATACTTATTAAGGGCAACCAAGAAGTGTTGGATACCTATGTAAAATCGCATCTGGAAATAATGACTACTATAAACAAACCCGATACAGATAGGATAAAGGACAATCTTTTACGAAAGATTAGGAGAGATAAAAAGATAAGGAGGCTTAGGTCGGCAATGAAATATGCTGCCGTTGTGGTAATGCTCTTATCGCTTGGGTATTATTTACAGTTACAGGTTTTTACAAAATCAGAGGCCAATTTAGAACCCAAGGACGAATTTATTACCATAACGTTGGAGAATGGAGCAATAGAAACGCTGAGTCCGGTTGAAAATAAAAAAGTAAAGGATGCCAATGGGAATATTATCGGTACCCAGGACAAATCTAAACTGGTCTATTCCAACTCCTCAAAAACAGAAAAATTGGTTTATAACACCTTAAAGGTACCTTATGGGAAGCAGTTTGATCTCATATTATCTGATGGTACCCATGTGTTTTTAAATTCCGGAACCTCCCTAAGATACCCTGTGGCGTTTGTAAAGGGTAGGGAACGAAGCGTTTTTTTAACGGGAGAAGCTTTTTTTGAGGTTGCCGAGGACAAGGAACATCCATTTATAGTGAATGCCAATGATATGGAAGTAAAGGTGTTGGGGACAAAATTTAACGTTAGCCATTACCCCGAGGATCCTAATATCCAAACGGTATTAGTAGAAGGGTCCGTATCCCTACAGCTAAAAAATGGTGAAAATTCCCAATTCGGTCCCACCATATTGGCACCGGGACACAAAGGGGAGTGGCGCAAAAACGAAAACGGAATATCGGTAGAAAATGTAGATACCAATCTGTATACCGCATGGGTACAAGGAAAATTGGTATTTAGGAACACGAGTTTTAAAGCTATCAGAAAAGCGCTGGAGCGCCGCTATAACCTAACCATCATAAATAAAAACCCCGTTTTAGACGATCAGGTGTTCGACGCCACGTTTGATATTGAGACCATAGAAGAGGTGTTAGAATCGTTCGGTAAAAGCTATGATATAGCCTACACTATCAAAAATAATGAAGTGATCATAAAATAATTAACAACAACCTTAAAACCATGCTCAATGAATAGAACCTTTTAGAGAACAACAATCAGATCATTTGGAAAATAAAATCGGAAAATGCGGACACATTTCCCGATTAAGAACAAAATGATTTAAACCAGTTAAACCAAATAACATTCCAAAATTATGAAAAAACTCTTTAATCTATGGGGTGCCTTGTGTTGCCCTTTTAAACTAAGCTTAAAAATGAAACTCACGGTACTGTTGACCATCGTATCCTTGTTTCAGACTCAGGCAAATTCCTATTCTCAGAACAAGGAAATCTCTTTAGATATTTCCAATGTCAGTTTGGAAACGGTGATCAACCAAATTGAGGCTGTATCCGAATTTAAATTTCTGTTGAACAGGAAGGACGTAGACCTGAATAGAAAGGTTTCTATTCGTGTAAAGAAGGAAAAGATCACTACAATCCTAACAGAGTTGTTTGCGAATACCAATGTGGCCTTTGAAGTATTGAACAAACAAATAATTCTAAAAAAGAGGGAGGTAATGATGCAGTCTTCCCAAAAATCAGGGAAGGAAAATACCTTAAACCCATCAATACAGTATCAGGTATCTGGAACTATTGCAGATCAACAAGGCCAACCCCTACCGGGAGCGAATATTGTTGAAAAGGGAACCACTAACGGAGTTACTGCAGACTTTGATGGGAATTTTTCCCTGGCGGTGGCCAATGAAAATGCGGTCCTGATTATTTCTTATATTGGATATGCAACCAAGGAAGTAGCGGTAAACGGACAAGCTAAGCTTTCTGTGCTATTAAATGAAGATGCATCTGCCTTGGATGAGGTGGTTATTACTGGCTATAGCGCAGAACGAAAAAGCGACCTAACAGGGGCAGTAGCCATAGTGGAGATGGATGAAGTTGTAAGTCAACCTGTTGCCAGTGTTGATAATATGTTGCAAGGAAGGGTTTCGGGTGTAGAATTAGTAAGTTCCGGTGCTCCTGGAGGTGCAAGTACACTAAGGATCAGAGGATATAGTACTATCAGAAATAACGATCCGCTATACGTAATTGACGGGGTTCCTACAACTACGGGAATCAACTTGATCAACCCTAATGATATTGCTTCCTTACAAGTTTTAAAGGATGCTTCTTCTTCTAGTATTTACGGTTCAAGGGCTGCCAACGGAGTGGTTATCATCACCACAAAAAAGGGTAAATCCGAAGTTGTTAAGGTGTCTTTTGACATGCATACTGGAATACAAAATGCGAACAATTTGCCTAATAATTTAAATGCGCAAGAGTATGGAGACGTATACTGGCAAGCCTTTAATAATGATGGTATTACCCCTTCCCATGGTGTTTACGGAAATGGAGCCTCCCCAATAATTCCTGCATTTTTGGATGCAGCGAACACCATTCCTTCGGCCAATACCGATTGGGTAGCAGAAATTTTTGACCCGGCAATTATTCAATCATATAATTTGAACTTTTCTAAAGGAGGTGAAAAATCGCGTTCTATGTTCTCCTTAGGTTACTTTGATCAGGAGGGAACTTTGAAGAATACTGATTTTAAAAGAATTACAGCGCGCCTTAATTCTGATTATAAATTGTTTAACGATAAAGTTACCGTTGGTGAGAATTTAACTGTCGCATACTCCAACTCGGTTGGTACTAATACCAATTCGCTCCTAGGAAATGCTGTTTACGATGCATACCGTATTCCAAGCATTGCCCCTATATATGATATTAACGGGGATTTTACCGGATATCCGCTTTCCGATGTTCAAAATCCCTTGGGAAACTTAGAGCGTAACAAATACAATGATGTAGACAATCTTCGTGTCTTCGGAAATGTTTTTTCTGAAATTCAGCTTTTTAAAGATTTAACATTCAAGACTAATTTCGGGATCAATTATAGTACCCTTAAAGGCACCGTTTTTAATCCTTCCTATAAAGAACCTAATGCCCAAAGAGCAATAAACAGCTTATCGATCAGGGACGAAGTGAAATGGGATTGGGTATGGTCTAACACGCTCAACTATTCGAAAACAGTAAATGAAAAACATAATTTCCAAGTACTGTTAGGTATAGAAAGTATAGAGAACTTATATGAAGTTACTACAGCTTCTATAGATGATCTGCCTACGAATGAGCTTAATATACGTGTGTTAAACGCAGGTGATCAGGGCACACAGACCAATACAGGGGACAAAATAGAGTACTCCTTGTTTTCTTATTTCGGCAAACTAAATTATAGTTTTGACAATAAGTACTTGTTTTCAGCTACTTTGCGTCGGGATGGGACTTCCAAATTGTTAAACAATCGCTGGGGGACTTTTCCGGCATTGTCGGTAGGGTGGAAGATCTCCGAAGAAGATTTCTTTAATAACGATGGGGCTGTCTCCAATTTAAAATTAAGAGCTGGATGGGGATTAACGGGAAACCAGGATATTCCCGCATACCAAACTGTTTCAGGATTTAGCAGTAATCCCTTTTATTCCAATTATGCTATAAATGGTTCTCAAAACAGCACACAAACAGGATTTACACTATCTAGAATTGCAAACCCTGATTTAAAGTGGGAAACTACCACACAAACTAATATAGGTTTGGATTTTGGAATTTTGGATAATTCGATAACCGTTTCAGCCGATTATTTTATAAAAAACACAGATGACCTATTGTTATTTAAAACCCTTCCCGCAGACCAGTCCGGTATAACCAATCGAGGACAATGGCAGAATGTTGGAGAAATGCAAAACAAAGGATTTGAATTGGCTGCGAGTTATCAGAGTGATTCAAAAAAAGACTTTAATTATGAGGTAGGGGCTAATTTTTCAGTAATCGATAATAAATTATTGTCCTTAGGAGAAGGGATAGATTTTATTGAGACTGATCCGGGAGTTTTGCATAATGTTAATTTTGACCAATCAACTTCCAGAACGGGAATAGGGCAACCAATAGCTTCTTTTTATGGTCATGTGGTGGATGGGATTTTTCAAACTGATACAGAGGCTGCATCCAGCAGTCAGTCTAGTGCAAAGGCAGGGGATTATAAATTTAGGGATTTGAATGGAGATGGATCGATTAATGATGCTGATAGGACGTACATAGGATCGCCCCATGCCGATTTCACTTATGGTATAAATTTTTCTGCTTCTTACAAAGCTTTTGATTTTACACTCTTCTTTCAAGGCTCGCAGGGAAATGATATATATGATTTGTCGCGTTATTATAGTGATTTTTTCAATTTGGCAAATTATAACAAAAGTGGGCGTATTTTAAATGCATGGACTCCGCAAAATACTGATACCGATTTGGCTCGGGTTTCTCTTAATGACCCCAATAATAATATACGCCCCTCTTCTTTTTATGTACAGGATGGTTCCTATCTACGATTAAAGACATTGCAAGTAGGATATTCATTTCCAGAAAGTATTGCTCAGAGAATTAAAGCATCCCAGGTAAGGATATATTTGGAGGCCTACAATTTACTAACTATTACGGGCTATGAAGGATTAGACCCTGAGATTGGTCTTCAGAATTATGATTCTGACGAGCGAAATTTAGATATAGGCGTGGACAGGGGGATTTATCCTAGTTCCCAAACATTTACATTTGGTATTAATCTTAATTTTTAAAAAAAAACGAGATGAAAAAAATAATTTTTGCACTAAGTATGTTGGGAATTTTTATCACATCATGTAGTGACGAGTTCTTGGAAAAAGAACCTTTCGGGGAACTTACTGACCAACAGGTGGTAATGCCCGAAAATATAGAGCCATTGGCCATTTCTGCTTATAGTATTTTAAACGGTCAGGGAAATGAAGCATCCAATGCTTTTAATTCTCCAGCATCCAACTGGAGTTTTGGTGATGTCTTATCGGATGATGCCTATAAAGGGGGAGGTGGAACCGGAGATCAGAATCAGATCCATCGAATGGAAATCTACACCACGGATTCACAAATTAAAGATGTGGAACAAAAATGGAGTGTGCTATACGAAGGCGTAAATAGAGCCAATACTGTTCTTAAAGCTTTAAAGAACACTACAGAGTTTGACGAAAGCATAAAAAATCAAAGGATAGCCGAAATGCGTTTTTTGAGGGGGCATTTTTATTTTGAACTTAAAAAGATATACAATCGTATTTCCTTTATTGACGAGGACGGGAATTACTTTTCGAACACTATGATTACGCCCGAAGAAGTATGGGAAAAAATAGAGGAGGACTTTACAGCTGCGTTTAATGTATTGCCCAATACACAGACAGATGCAGGGCGTCCTACAAAATGGGCTGCTAAGGCTTATTTGTGTAAAACCTACATTTTCCAACAAAAATGGACGGAGGCCAATACCGCGGCTGATGAGGTGATCACGAATGGAGGCTATAGTTTAATGACCAACTTTAATGAAGTGTTTTTACCAGAAAATGATAACGGACCCGAAGTTGTTTTTGCTATTCAGTATTCAATTAACGACGGCTCTCCAAGTAATTACAATGGGTCTATTGGCGATCGTTTAATGCCTCCTGGGGGTCCAAGGTATCCCCAGTACGGATTTTTAAGGCCTTCACAAAATTTAGTGAACGCTTATAAAACAAATGCTTTAGGTGCTCCATTGTTAGACAATATAGATGTTACTGCGACCGACAATGTAGATCCTAGATTGGATATAATAGTTGGTAGACCCGGAATTCCGTATAAGGATTTGGGAATTAATTATGAGGAAAATTGGGCAAGGGATTTGGCCACTTATGGTCCTTATGGACCTAAGAAAAGGGTGATTTCGGCCAATGACCCTAATTATTTGCCCTCTTGGCCATATGTAACTGCAGCCAATTATTACATTATACGTTACGCTGATGTATTACTTTGGAAAGCGGAAGCAGCTATAGCCTTGGGAAATTTGGAAGAGGGGAGGATCTATATCAATATGGTACGCGAACGAGCACAGAACGGAGCCTATATTCAGAATTTGGATGGGACCGGAGATGCAGCGAATTACCTGATAGCTACCTACGATACTCCCTTTGGTTCACTAGAAGCTGCGGTTACCGCGCTGCGAACCGAAAGACGGCTTGAGATGGCTCATGAAGGCCATCGATTCTTTGACCTAGTACGTTGGGGCATTGCTGCAGAGGTAATAAATACTTATTTAGAAAAGGAAAAGATTGCAAGAGGATATTTGACAGGGGCCACGTTTGTAAAAGGGAAACATGAATATATGCCTATTCCTCAAGGTCAAATAGATTCTGGGGGCACTGACGATAATGGCAAACCCCTTACTACACAAAACCCAGGGTATTAGATATCTGATCTTTAAGGATTTTATGAGTATAAGGAATTATTGTTAAATAGGGAGAGAAATAGCGTTTCTCTCCCTATTTTGTCTGTAAAAATAAAAAAGGAACAATGGGCAACTGTTGTTCCTTTTTATTACATAAGCGTATTATGAGTTATTAATCTTGCCCTGAGGAGCTTTCTTCTTTTTTTTGCTCGATCAAAGGGTGATACCTGTCCAAAAATTGTTTTCTCCTCGCTTCCATCCGTTCGTACATTTTGTCCAAATCCATAAAATCCTTCCCGAATTCATTCTGAAAAAAATCTTCGTTAAAGAACCGTTTAATAAATAGGGAATCCTCTCCGAACATTCTTCCGAACCCTTCTTTGTCAAAATCAAATTGGGAAAAGTTTTTGTAAAACCTAGATTGCATAGACTGTAATATACTGTCGCGATCCAGGGAGCCCAATTCATTTAAAGAATTTTCAGTGGACCAGCTATAAATGGAATCGTACCGTACTAATTCTCCATCGTCATTGAACTCCCTATGAACCTTCCAACTTCCTTTTGGGGTTTCGGAACTAACTTTTTCATCAGAACCGGAGTCTTTACTAATGTTACTTTCTTGGCTATTGCAACCTGTACTTAAAAACACCATCAGTAGCAATATCCCAAATTTTCTAATTGCCTTCATTTTATTTTATTTTTTAAGTTTATGATCTTTTCTTAGATAATTCGCATATTTTCAATCGTATTTGCGACCAGTTTTAGCTCATACTCCGTTCATTCATGGAATAATAAAGCGCCATACAAGATTCATTCTACTTTGATAATCTTGTTTTTTTTTGCCGCATTTGTTGCTTTACCCACCCTTATATCTAGTCTGCCATTTTTCATCTTCGCTTGGATTTTCTCCGGATCTGCGTTCGGGGGTAGCTCAAAGGCCCTGTAAAACGAATTACTGACAAACTCGGTACGGACCCAATTTTTATGTTTTTCTTCGTGACTTTGTTCTTTATGGGCGCTGATGATAATATAATTTCCCTGTATTTCTATGGTTACATCGTCCTTGTCCAAGCCAGGCAACGCCAATGAAAGCTCAAAAGCCTTTTCCTCATCGCTAATATTAGCAGAAGGAATGGTTACCAATTCTTCAGTATCCGTATTTTTATTGGGTAAAAGGTTCCCTAAAAAGTTGTCTATAAAAGGGGGAATCTTAATGTTTGTTCCAATTTCTTTACCAAAAACTTTCATAATAGATGTGATTTTAAGGTTCGTGAATTATTAAAAATCAATGGAATAATTTTTTAGGATGGCCAATAAAACAGGCCTCCGTTAATTGCCATTATAAATTTTGGACGCTTCTTACTGGTTTTTGGATAGTATCTTCTTTCTTAGGGGGTGAATGCCGAGTAGCCTATCAATGTATACCGCTTTAAGGAAGTCTTCTTTAGCCGTTTGAGGTAGGGAGAAGGGTCGTCCGAACTCTTTATAGGAATTGTTTTCCTCTTTTAGTTCTGGGCCATTCGCCATTTCCTAGGGTATGGATTTGGGCAAAGGAAGACCTGTATTAAAGTTTGATATCAAAACGATTGGCAGGTCCTGATTGATTACTTTGTATATCCAAGATTACCAGGTTGGAAACATACGCTATGGGTTTGCCCTATTTCCGTTTTTTCTAGTGGTTACCAAATTATTCATAACTACTAAATTTAAAGATTAAACATTCATTCAAATGCACTACTTGCATAAAGACAAAATAAATGCCAAAACGGTCATGTGTATTCTATATAAATCTCTTTTTAATGTTTATTAAGAATATAAAAAGAATATTATTAAAGAAACTTTAATAAAAATCACAAAATAATGCCATATTGACATTTGGTTGTTTAGCTATAATGACATATTTTCACCCTTGCTTAAGTAGCTGTTTCAGTTACAAGAAGAAAGATTTTTATTGCAAAGTAGGCTGATAATGTGTTTTTTATGAATATACTCTTCAATACGAGCTATCGGTGACAAACTACTTTGGTATGGCATTTGAAAAATTATTGTAGCCAAATAACGACTCGTTATCCCATACATTCTGAGTAAGACCTCATTGGTTAACCACTGTTTTGGGGCTTATGGGATTGTATTCATAAAACGGCTTTCCTATCCATACGAGCGCTGTGTAATTAGGGAACAAAAACGTATCGGAACAAGTATTGAAAATCGGATTCAGACAGTAGTTATGTTTTTTTTAAAATATGAGAGCAATGAACAAGAAACAAATTATGGTAAAACTTTTAGGAAAGGAAAAAGGATATTACAAAATTGCGTTTCCAAATTTAAAGATACCTGTGGAAGTGGACGAAAACCTTTATCGAAAAATGCGTCATAGTCGTGAATTTCAATTCTTTAAGGGTAAGGACTTAGAGTTTGCCCCAAAAAAACTAGAAAAAGAACTTAATGTTTGATGTTGTACCTAAAAGGCTTTCTCTTAGGAGTAAAAGTTCTTTGTGGTGGTATCGATTTTGATTTTTTATGAAGGAATAAAGATCCTTTGCCTGTATTTTATTTATATCTTAATTAGTACCAGGTCCTTATGGAAAGAGTGAAATAGCCTAGGCTTCAATCTAGGGCCAACATCGCGAATATCTCCAGCGTATTTCGCGTTAGGGACCGCGGCGGCATCCCCGCCGCGAAGCAAGGGATATAGCCAAGGGCCCGCCCGCCATAAGCGGGAACGCCCAAAATATTCGGGTAAAAACGATAGGGAATCAATATTGCCACCTCCTGATTACAACAGACAGCAGGCTTGTGGCAATTCTTTTCTTATTCTTGTTTTTCCTGAAAAAATAAATTGAAAATACGATGTTTTTCATTGTCAAAACGGTCAAGGAAAACATCCTTTTTCCTGGCAAGCCCGTGTTCCATAAGATAACTAAAAGGTGCCAGGGTATCGAAATTTCTGAAAATCTCTTTTGATACCGCTAAAATGGGCAAGGCAAGGATCATACCCGATATACCCCACATGACCCCGCCTATAAAAAGTCCCAAAATAATGAACAAAGGATTTATCCGTATGCTTTGCCCAATAATGTTTGGTGAGATAAAATTCCCCTCAATTTGTTGTACAAAAATATAAAGGGCAATGACCGCCATAGGCTGCCAAAAGGTATCTGAGACCATGAGCATGTAAAAAAATGGCAGAAAACCGCCTACAGAGGTTCCGAGGTAGGGGATTATTTCGAGAAAACCGGCCAGGAAGCCCCAAAGGAAAGGGTAGGGAACACCGATGATCCAGAGTCCTAAACCGATGAGCAAACCAAGGATGATAATTACCAGTCCTTGGCCCAACATATACCGTTTGGTGAGTTGCTGAATTTTATCTAAAAGCTGCACTGTAGATTTTCTTCTTTGTGAAGTGACTTGGAGTAGAATAAAGTTTTTAAAAGCCGTCCGATACAACAAAAAGAAATACGTAATGATCACTATTAGGACCATATTTGCCAATACGGTTGTGGTAGATTGCAGGCTTTCTTTTATGAAGCCGAAGGTGATATCGGTTGCTGCCGATATATTGTCAGTGATCCAACTAGAAGTGGCATCGGTTTTTAATTGAAACATGCGGTCGGTCCAATCCGAAAATATTTTCATGATTTTATGGAAACGTTCCCTTACCGGTGGTAGCTCATTGAACAAAATTCGGGTTTGATTGAAAAAAAAGAAAAATATCCCAAATAAAGGGACAACCGATAGAAAGAAGGCTGTAAATATCGCCAAGATCCTATGCTTTAACTTCCGTTCAAAAAAAGCGACAAGGGGTTTTAACATCAAGGCAAAAAAAAACTAAATATCAAGGGCGCTATAAAAAACTTTCCTGCCTTAAGAATCCAAATGATTGCCGTGACAATGAAGATAAAGTAAAATGTATTGGCCAGATTTAGCGTATATTTTCTCATCAGGAATTCATTTTTTACGGTTATAAGGTGTTTTACTCTGTACAAGTACCTTAGGAAGCATTTAAGACAGTTCTGAATCGATTTTTTTTTCTTGATTATGGTTTATTTGGCGGTTCATAATATCGGCAGGAGCTACGGCACCTATATTGTACTTTATCCGCACCAGCAATTACTTCTTATCGGGTTTGCCTCCTTTTTGAATTCAAGGCCCTAAACCCAGCATTGGGCCAACATAAAAGCTCCTTTCAAGGACCGTCATTTAAAATTTGGTTTTCTGCATTTAGCCGGTATTCCTTATGCTATACTTTTTAAGGCCTACCAATTATAAATATAAGGGAGGGGGACTACAATAAAAATGATTATAATCATGGTTAAGGGGTGGTCAGCAAGCAGTTGTGCCATGGATAAAAAAAGAAGTAAATTTAGAAAGGGTCGTATTCCTTGTATAGGTGTGGATAGTACTTGTTGGGCGACTTATAAAAGATCGGCTAAACTCTAGACAATTTTAAGCAGACTTTTAATTGCCTTTTCTTTACATGAAAACAGGCCTACTTGATCGTAAAAAGAACAAAAACGACTTTATAAAGCCGTTTCTGTGTCGTTATTTTAAAATAAAGGACAGAGCAATAGTTTCTGTGGTCTATTTTTTGGGACTGTTACAAGACTTTTTCGGCTAAATATTTTTGTACTTCATAAACGTCAATAGTTTTATCGAATTTTTTACTCACGGAAGGGGTGCTTTCACTGGAAATCCATAATTTCAATTCCGCATCCAAATCTAAAGACCCAGCTGATTCTAAGGAAAATCTAGAGATACTTTTATAAGATATAGATTTATACTCAACCTTACTGCCTGTTATTCCTTGAACATCAATTAAAATCAGGCGTTTGTTGGTAAACATAAAGGTGTCTCGTAAAAGCTTAAACCCTAATTCTATCTTTTCATTTTCTATAAGCAATCGCCCGTATTGTTCATTTAACGATTCAATAGATACTTCACTGGCGTTCCCTATTAACTTATTAAGTAGTCCCATAATTAGTAGTTGTTTATTTAATTTTAGATTAAAGTTTTAGAAATGATTTAGCCAACTGCTGGTCGGATTTTACAAAACGAACACAATGGTTCGTTCTTCAAAGATCATAGACAACTAACGGACTAACTTATGTTTTTATTACTTGAAAAGTAGGAAAAATATTCTTTTCGTGCATTAGGGAGCTAAGTAGGTATTTTGTTGTAATTAAGGTGTTTAGTGTGTAATTCGGGACGTATTCCTTTATGGTTTCTATAAGGAGCAACCAGATTCGGGTATAATGATTTTAACTCCGGCCAATAGGCGGGATAAGAAGTATATGAATAAGGAGGGATTATTCTATTTTTTTTAAATTTTCATCAAACAAGCCAATTAAGAGGCTACGGCCATGGTGATCAATTTTTATTCCCCCATATTTTGCATTTTCATACTTGTCGGCTTCTCCTTCTTGAAAAAAGTAGGATTCGGCACCTATATGTATTCCTCTCCCTTGTTTTGAGGTATATCCTATAAGGTATTCCTTATCATAGCGTGGCGTTTTGTGTTCTTGAATTCGTGCCATTTTTGCAACCCCATTATCTTCCAACGTAACAATACAGAATCCTGTTTTGGAAATACTGTCGGAATTAATGCTGTTGGTAATAGCATATCTTAAACTCATATAATCTCCTTGCATTAAGGAACGAGGGTCAACGGGTGCTAATTCTAATAAAATAAGTTGCCCATTAGATAACAATTCTTCTTTTTGAAAAACTGAATAGTTAAATACCCCAAGGATAATAATAAGATTGACTAGAATTAATATCCACCTATATTTTTTCATTGGTTGTCAGCTTTTTTGTAGTGAATAAATAGAACAATAGAAACACTATTCCTGAGGTAAATAAGAGTATAGATTTGGTTAATAATGTAAAATTCATGTTGTAATAGTACTGGGAAACAAAATAAATAATGGAGAGTATTCCGATAACTAAGCCTGTTTTATAGTTCACCAAAAAGCTTAGTAAAATAATTATTATTGCCACTAAAATAGTAGGCGCCACGATGGTTGATACTAGTATCAAAGTGCATAGAGTGTAAATGGATATTTTGCTTTTAATAGATTTTATGTTGTTGATTTTAATGATAGTAACCACTAAATACATAAAAACAGGAATAAGGATGATGTTGGTTAACCAGAAATGGCTTTGGGGTAAGGGTACCAATTCTTCTATACCGATAGAAATAAGTGCGATTAATAAAGAAACTAACACTCCAATCCGGACTGGGTTGTACAATTTTGATATTTTCGTACCCAATGAAATTATTTTTGCTTCCTTTAAAAATAAGTATGTTAATAGAAGGGTATGTACAGCAATATATAAGGGGATTAAATCATATAAATCATTTAAGATTATAAGGAGAAGTAAACCAACGGTAGTAATAAGTACAGAAATAAAGGACAAAAGGTAGTTTTGAGTAAGAATTAAGGCACTGAGTCCTATTAGGCTCAACACTGTTATAATATCATTTTTATCTGACCCTCCGATTACCATACCTGTAGCGATCATTGAAAAACCTAAAATATATAATGAGGCACTAAAGGTTTCAATAATTAGTTTGTCAAACCCTATATTTAACCAAATTGCTAAAATTATAAATCCTATTCCAGAGATTAATAGTCCAAAGTCAGAATCATATATTTCTCCCAAGAGTAAAAAACCAAGGAATGCCAAGGCAGCTATAAATCCACCTAAAGTTGAAAGAATCTTAATAGCTATACTAGATTGGTTCTCTTCTTGTCTTTTGAAATTTTCTAAAATAGAATCTTCGTCACACTCAAATTTAGAACCTTCAGATGAGCGAATACGGTCTATTAGATTCTTTTTACTAGCTAATCTATCCATTTCTTATGAAGGTCGATTAAGTTTTTAATGACAAAGGTTACACCTACTATTATGAATATACTGATGAATAATAGCATAAGGGCTCCATCTGAAAATTCCAATAAGAAGGCGGTAATAATAACAATGATGCTAAAAAAAATAAGGGAAAGATAAAAACTACTTTTTTGCTGTAGTCCATATTGAATGCCCATCACATATAAGATGGATGTTAACGTAAGTAAAGTATAGAAAGATGTATGTTTTGTGACAAAAATACCATGTGTAATTCCGATAGTGCTATACATAACGGTTGCCAAGGCTACTACCTTCGTAAACCAAATAGGGGATTTCATTCCTTTAATAAGTTCCTTTCCGAACAATGAAACCGCTAAGAACAATACATTGATTATGAAAAGTAATGTTATAACAAAACTCCCAGGCCAATCATAGGCAACCTGTTGCGAATAAAAAATGAGTGTTATATTAATCAATGCCAAGAAGAGTAGCCATAGAGGAGCAAAATTAGAAACTACCACCCATAGTGCTATGGATTGGGTCCATCCTAAAAATAAATCATATGCATTGGCTCCCGTTTGATAAACTTGCCCAAAAACAGCCAATAATACACCCACTAATATAGAGGCCGCCGTGAGTAGGATGTTTTTTGTTTCTCTCTTAAAATTTGATGTCAGAATGAACAGGGTGGTGGTAAGGATTAAAATTTCTATTACTCCAATCTTAATGAACTTGTGTAGATCTGTCCAATTATATGCGAAGAAGAAAATGATGCCAGCAGTGGTAAACCCAATTCCTAAGCTGATAAAAAGGACTCTGAGGAATTTTTGCCAGGATTTTTTATCGCTGTAAATCTCTTCCCTTAGAAGCCTGTCAATACTTTCTTCAGATAAATTGCTGTGTCGACTTATGATCTGAATATCTTCTCTTTCAATCTTTGTCATTCAGTTTTTAATTGTATCTAATTTCTCTTTATATGATTTCGGTTCAATTGGTAGGCAGATTCCAAAGTGCGGCAGTAGCTATGATTATTCAGTAATCCGAGATTGTTGCCGACAATTATCTGTTTACATACATCTAAAAGTAGGAAAAATATTCTTTTTATGAGTTGATATAGAGATTGATTATCGTTAAAGTGAGCGTAAAACTGGTTGAAAAACTTATTAGAAAAGTACAGTTGGTAACATGAGAAAAAACAGGAACCAAAACGGAAGCACCAATTCCGACAAGCTATGGACTAAGATCAAAATCAGATCCAAAACTTGGAGCCGAAGCAGAAAAGGAAGGTAGCATGCGGTCAACGGCTTGTGTTGCCCTCTACAGGCCTTAGGCTGAAACTATAATAAGTTCTTTTTAATTTCATCTTGTCCGAAAAAAATAAAAAATACTATTTAATATGTTTTACCTTTATTTTTCCCAACTATTATGTATGGGTGTGCTGTCATGATACCTTCGAATCTATTAATGCATCTTATCCTCAATTTTCTAGGTGGACATTATGCGGATCGGAGCGAGAATAGTTCCTTTATTAGACTATGTTTTTTACAAAATAATCTTAATCTCGTAGTTGATATTGGAGCTTTGGCCTTTGGAAGAATTATGATAGTAATTAATCAACAAGGAAAACTAATAAACAAAGTGAATTGATATGGCATCAGGATTTTTTGCCTTACTAGACGACATAGCCAGTTTGATGGACGATGTTGGGGCCATGAGTAAAATAGCCGGTAAGAAAACAGCGGGCATATTAGGGGATGACTTGGCGGTAAATGCCGAAAAAGCATCTGGCTTTATCTCCGATAGGGAAATACCAGTGTTATGGGCCATTACAAAAGGCTCTTTTATTAATAAACTGATCATTCTTCCTGTTGCTTTTCTGCTCAGTGCTATTTTCCCCATCGCAATCACGGTGATTTTAGTGTTGGGCGGACTTTATCTTGCCTACGAGGGAGCTGAAAAAATTCATGAATACATTTTTCCCCATAAACACCCAAAAGCCGAGCGTGTGAATACTCATTTAAGTAAGAAGGAAATCTTATCGGTGGAGGAAAAAAAAATTAAGTCGGCTATAATAACCGATTTTATTCTCTCTGTTGAAATAGTGATAATAGCCCTTGGAACCGTGATAAAACAGCCCCTTGGTACACAGGTAATGGTTGTCAGCATAATTGCTCTATTGGCAACTGTGGGAGTGTATGGCATTGTAGCGTTGATAGTACGTATGGACGACTTAGGTCTAAAGCTTATTTCCCTCAATGGAAAGAAACGGAGTATAACCAATGCCATTGGCAGGTTTCTGGTGGCAGCCCTACCAGTGGTTATCAAAAGTTTATCGGTCATAGGAACCATAGCCTTGATTTTGGTGTCTGGAGGAATATTTGTGCACAACCTAGAATGGCTACATCACTGGGTCGATGGAATCCCTTCCATTTTGGGCGAGTTTATTACCGGAACAGTGATTGGATTTTTGTGTTTATTGGCAGTGATGCTCTTTAAAAAAGCAAGGAAAGCTTTTAGGCAGGGATAAAATTTGCCGATACCACCGAAGAATTTATAGGTGTTATTTGGCATCCATATTCCTTTTTGTGGTTTGGGCTACCTTCATTACACCCAAAACTAACCTAAAGGATAGATCCTCAATGAGATGGATGAGAAGGTAGTGCTTTAGAGTCTTATGCTACGTGCTTCGAACACCGTAGAGCGGCTAGAAAAACAAGTTTGTGTAAGTTAATTATAGGATCATTACAACTACTGGCTATAGTGATCGCAAAACAATTATTAAAACAACAAACAACATTAGAAAATGAAAATATTTAATTCACATCTCGTTCTAATATTCTCTTTAAGTATTGTTTTTCAGGCATGTAAAAAGTCGCCTAAGGAGAATCTTTTTGAGATAGCCAATCCAATAGTCCAGACAGGTATTCACAGGATAGATTCCATGCCAAACCTACCAAAACCATTTAAAATAATGGACTTTAACACCTTGGCTAAGGACTATGATAAAAAAGTCTACGATAAAAGTCAAACTGGAAAATATTGGCCTTTAATATGGACAGATAATTCGAGAAAAAACTTTGATCAGGAAACTTACGGAATCTATACGGCCATGGGCGATGTTAGACAGGGCAAGGAACATTATGAGGGCATTTTTCACGAATCGTTGGCCAGTATTGGATCTGTACTTGGTGCAAGTTTAGTAGGCATCGACAAGTCCAACCAAAATGGTGACAACTATCTAAGAATGTTAAAAAACTATTACAACAGTGAAACCAAATGGAATATAATAATGAACAATACTGGTCCGGAGGTGGCTCAGCTTGGTGGAGGATATGCCAGGGATTGGTGGTATGATGTTTATCCTAATGTGATGTTTTATGCCGTAGCCGATCTTTATCCAGAGATTGATGAATACGATACTATTCTGAGATCCGTAGCGGAAAAGTTTTATGAGGCTGACTCCGTGTTAAATGGCAACTACGATTATTCCTTTTTTGATTATGCTACCATGACACCTAGCAAGACATGGATCTGTACTCAGCAAGATGCAGCCGCAGGGCACGCTTACGTGCTCTATTCTGCATATCAAAAGTTTAATGACCCAAAGTATTTGGAAGGCGCCAAATCATCTTTGGAGGCGCTTTTAAATCAGAAAGACAATTATTTCTATGAAATTTTAATGCCTTTTGGAGCCTATATTGCTGCCAGAATGAATGCTGAACAGGGCACTGACTATGATTTTTTAAATGGGCTAAATTGGACCTTCGACGGGAATTCTGTATGCCGAGAGGGATGGGGAGTACTTGTTGATAATTGGAACGGGTATGATGTTTCCGGGCTAGTGGGGAGTACCACGCATAATGGCGGTTTCGCTTTTTTAATGAACACCTACGATACTATGTGGCCCCTTGTTCCTATGGTGCGTTATGATCAACGCTATGCCAATACTATAGGGAAATGGATGCTAAATGCGGCGAATGCTTCTAGGTTGTTTTATCCTTATGAAATCCCTGATGAGCACCAAACGATTCCTGAAGAAAAAGAACATACAAAGGGGGTTATTGCTTATGAAGGGCTAATAAAAAGTTCCCATTATGAAGAAGAGGGGCTGTACCTAGATTTAGAGGCTCCCGTAGCCATAGGGGATGGTATGAAATGGAATAAGGATAACCCTAAAGTTTCACAGTTTAGTGTATATGGCAGTGGACATGTTGGCATTGCTGGGGCCATTATTTCCAAAACTAATATTGAGAATATTCTTCAATTGGATTTGTTGGCAACAGATTTCTATCGTGGCAAAGCATATCCAAGTTACTTGTACTACAACCCAAATAAGGAAACAAAAGAAGTGGTAATCTCTATAGGCGACAAAGATTTAAAAATATATGATGCCATTGAACGTAAATTTATTTCTCAAAAGACGAAATACGACTTTACTTTTCAGGTAGCAGCAGAGTCTTCGGCTTTATTGGTTTTAATTCCGGCCTCAGCAAAAATCAAGGAAGTGGACGGTAAATTATATGCCGATGATGTTGTAATAGATTATAGGTATTCTAAGTAGGCTTTATACCTTTTGATAATTATTGGAGTTTACAGTATGCATTCTCCTAATGTAAAAGGCAAGTTTTAAGCCCAATGGTAAGTTGCTCCGAACATTAGGATGGTTAGTTTAAAAATAGCCCTACAGGGAGTGGAAAAAGCGAGGGCACATTATGCTCTCGCTTTTTTCATCTATAGCTACCCCAAGCCACTGCAAGGATATAAATTGTATTGGGCGAACAAATTCCACACTAGAAAAATGGATTGGACCAAGGAGTGTATCCGATTGCACCTAGAGGATGGATTTCTTAATGATATAGATCTTATTTCCTCGTTTGTTTCTTCAAAAAGAATCTGGTCACGGCAATGACTTTTTGCTGGCTAACTTCCTAAAACTTTCTTTTTCCAGCTGACATTGGTCATTATGGTTGCTCTGCGTAGTTCGTAAATTTATACATGAAAACATATGATATTTTCTGAGTGTCCATGCCTGAATAGCATCAGAGGGCTGATGGAGATAGGTAACTTAATTTATTAATAGCATGGGTGAGATCGCAACATCGGACAGACAAATAACCTTGTATTACAGCTCTAAATCAACCAGGGCCAAACAAACATTGGCATACGCCAAGGCAGAAGGATTGCCCATACAAGAAATAGATATCCTAAAAACGCCACTCACAGGAACGCAAATAGTAGAACTGGCAACTCGTTTGAATATACCGGTATGCGATTTGGTAAATCAGGAACATTCTTCCTACAGTTCACAATTTGAGCATCATAATTTTTCCACGGATGATTGGATAAAGATGATTAGACACCATCCCGAAATCATGAAACAACCCATTGCCCTGCGAGGCGATCTGACCATTTTAGTCGAAACCCCTACCGATATTATAAAAATATGAGTTTCTCTCCAAGAAATTTATTGCGTTGGGTTCTACCCATAGGGTAGGTTGTGATGGGTAAAGATCAATATTATAAAATTCTAATGTCCAGAGATGGGAGTTCCAAAAATGCCGACAGCAAGTTCTGCCCATATAATTAGAAATACCAGTACCAAGGAGAAACAAAGAACTAGTCGCATCCTTTTTCGTTGAATGGTTCGCATTACAAGCTCACACAGCAGGCTGGTTCCAAAAAGAAGCCCTGCGGCTACCATAAAATCCGATAGTTCCCAGTTAACTTCATCAGTAAATTTCATTGCAATTAGTGGTATAAGCAATAGCATGCCATTGGAAAGCAACAGCAGCAAAAGTCGTTTATGTTTTCTCATGGTCAATAGTCCTCGTATGTTAGCAAAAAGGGTTGAGTGTGGACCAACATTTTTTCCAAGTTTGCCCTGCCAAAAGAAACTCCACATATTTCCTGCAAAAGGGGATGCCCTAGTTAAAGATAACGATAAATAAATTCAACTTCAAGGGTCAGGAAGGGTTTTAAGATCAAAGGAAAAAGCAAGGCGTTATAATCCTTTAGAGGAGACCTCTTTAATTTATTTTGGATGGTATACTAATGTGGGCGTTCCCTCCTACGTCGGTCGGGCACTCCGCTGTATCCCTTGCTCCGCTGCGGGGATGCCGCTGCGGTCCCTAACGCATAACAATGAGTAAATAGGGCAATGGTATACTATATCAATTTGGATATATAGCCATATGCGCTAAATCATTTTCAAAAGTCCTGTCTGATTCATTTAAAAAGGCCTCTTGAAGCATTGCTAGGAGTGAGAGGCCTGTTGAGGTGTTGACTTTCAAAAGAATAAGGTGTATCCTTTAAAGAATAATTTATATAGCTAAAATCGGTAATTTCTAGACTAATGAGTTGAACCCAGGGCTTAAAACTTTAGGGAAGTATTACATCTTCCTGTTAAGCTCCATATTGATTTCAATATTTACCTTGTCTCCGACTACCATTGTCATACCCCAATCTCCGGTTCCAACACCATAATCGGTCCGGTTTAAAGAGGTGTTAAAGGAAAGTCCTTTAATCAAAGTCCCCTCCATCATGGGGTGTTCCATTTCCCCAGTAACCTGAAAAGGTATAGTAACGGTTTTTGTTACGTCCTTGATGGTTAAATCACCGGTCACCTGATAGTTATTGCCTTCCGTTTTTTCGATCTTATTAGAACTAAAGGTGATGTATTCATACATGGCTGCATTAAAAAAATCCTCGGATCTAAGGTGTTTGTCGCGTTTCTCATTATTGGTGTCAATGCTGGCAACGGCGACTTTAAAGGTGAATTTACTGTTTGCTAAATCGCTCTCATCAAAATTAAATGTCCCTTCCTTCTCTTGGAAAATACCGTTTACCGTATTAAAGAAATGCTTTACACCAAAATTTACGGAGGTATGATGTGGGTCCAGTTCCCATTGCTTTGCAAGTTGTTCCTGTGCCGTTATAACAGCGGGACCTAAAAGAAGAAGAAAACATAGGATGACTTTAAAAAATGTTTTCATGATACTGTATTTTAAGGGTTAATAATAAGCAACAAGGAATAAGGTAGTCCCAAGGTTTAAGGAGGATACCAGTATTCTTAGCATGCTACTTCCAAATTAATAACCGTTTAAGGTAGTAGTTAGATCCTAATTGACCAATGATCCTAATCATGTGATGTAAACCTACAAAACCCGATTCGTGGCTCGGAAAGCCTTTTCTTAATAAAGTGTTCTTTGGTAGTACGTCCTAACGAAGCATATTCGTTTAGTGGATTATGTCGGCGTATGGAATAGCTGCCCCTATATGATTTTTGGTTGATGATCCTTTGGAGTGACGGGGTCTTCTGAGTATTTATGCCGCTTGTGAATACTCCGTTCATTTTCCTTTATGGTTTTTTACTTCTTGATGGTCAACCTATATCAGGGACGTAGAGCATCGTTAATTGTGCGTTGTAACCCGCGTTAGGGACCGCAGCGGCATCCCCGAAGCGGAGCAAGGGATATAGCGGAGTGCCCGACCGACCTAGGAGGGAACGCCCAAATAAGTATGCTAAGCGGGGTATTTAAAATGAATACATTCATAAATATCTTCCCATAAATCTAGTAGCCAACTGCCTAAAAGTTTTTTATCTTAGAGACCTCCTAGGATATTGTAAGGAGCAATATTTTGTTGATGAACAGATTGAAAAAACAGCTATAATGAAAGTAAACGATTCTTTTGGACCTGGGCCTTATAAGGCTAATGACGGGCGATACGATACAATGCAATTCCGCCGTTGTGGCAATAGTGGTATTCTTATGCCGCTTATTTCCTTGGGGTTATGGCATAATTTTGGGCATACCAATGACTTGGAAACTGGTCGTGGATTATTGCGTTGTGCTTTTGATAATGGGATTACCCACTTTGACCTGGCCAATAACTACGGTCCTCCATATGGGGCTGCAGAAGAAAATTTCGGGCGTATTTTTAAGGACGATTTTCAGCCATATAGGGACGAGCTCCTGATATCTAGTAAAGCGGGATGGGATATGTGGCCTGGACCTTACGGTAATTTTGGATCTCGAAAATATTTGGTGGCTTCCTTAAACCAGAGTCTTAAACGCATGGGGCTAGACTATGTAGATATTTTTTACCATCACAGACCTGATCCGGACACTCCGTTGGAGGAAACCATGGGCGCCCTGCACCATTTGGTACAACAAGGAAAGGCTCTGTATGCGGGTATTTCTCAATATCCGGCAGATTTGACGGCCAAAGCGGCTAAAATAATGAGAGATCTAGGGACGCCCTTGCTAATACATCAGCCGAGGTATAATATGCTAGACAGATGGGTTGAAGATGGTTTGTTGGGAGAATTGGAAAAGCAAGGAATGGGTTCTATTGCATTTTCTCCACTAGAACAAGGAATCCTAACCAATAAATACCTGGGAGGTATTCCAAAAGATAGTCGCGCATTGAAAGATGGGCGTTATTTAAAGGAAGCGCAAATAACACCTGAGGTTCTGAAAAAGGTTGAACAACTCAATGCCATTGCGAAAAATAGAGGCCAAAGTTTAGCCCAAATGGCGATTGCTTGGTTGTTAAAAGACGAACGGATTTCTACCGTCCTAGTAGGGGTGAGTAAGCAAGAGCAATTGTTGGATAATTTAGAGGCATTGAAAAATATAAAATTTTCCGAGGCCGAACTAAGAAATATAAATACGGTGTTGGGCTAGTTGGTATATGCCTTTACAGTACTATAGTTTCCATACTCCGTTCGTTTTAGTCCTGACTATTTTATAGTTCGCAACGATTTGCATTTAAAAAAAAGGACCAGCTGAGGCGCTTGATTCCGCTTCGGCTGGCTCCCTTTATTTCGGCTATTTCGGAGTCAGAAATGGACAAAACCTATAGTTTTGAGATAAAATAATTCTACTTAATAAAGAGGAGGTCACTATGTAGATAAGGCTTTTTCTCGTCTCGAAAAGGGACTCTTTTTAAATGACCATCCTGGAACTATGAATTGTTTAGGATAGTCTTATCTTTAATAAATAAAAATCCGTAATTTTATATACTGTTCCCCTAGATGAACATACCCTTTCCCATATAGATCTCTAACTGGAGATCCGTGGGAGTACAATCGGCAGATTGAATCCTTTGGCAGAACTCCCTACATAAGATGGAATTCAGCTTCTTGTAAATTCGTATCATACCCGTTTTATCGGAGTTATGGTTAACACTGGCTAGTTAGCCGATTAAAAAAATAGAAGCTTACTTCCAACCATTGGATATTTAAAAAATCACCCCCACCCACATATAAGATCTCCGCTACGATCTATTCCTTTGATCCCCGTATAGCGGCACAGCTTAGAAAAGTTGACAACAAAAAATCCAACTCGGGGAAAGCCCCCAATAGTCATAGGTAACGTTTTAGAAAAAGTAGCAAACCTTTATCCGAGGACTATTTTGTATAAAAATAAAAATTATGTAATATGAATATAGCTATCAACGGAATGGGACGTATCGGAAGAGCCGCCCTTAAACTAATCATGGATACCAAAGGATTAAAGCTTATTGCCGTGAACGATATTATCTCTATCGAAAACCTAGTGTATCTTATAAAATATGACACTGTTTATGGTATTTATGAGAAAGAAGTCTCTCATGAGGGACAGACCCTTATAGTAGGTGATACCAAGATACAGTATACTACGATTAAAAACCCGGCCGAATTACCGTGGAGAGACCATAGTATTGATGTGGTTATCGAAAGCACCGGCCTGTTCACTTTAAGGGAAGACGCAGAAAAACATATTAAAGCGGGGGCAAAGACCGTTGTTATTTCTGCCCCAACAAAAAGCCAGGATACTCCCACTGTGGTCCACGGTGTTAATTCAGCCAAGGGGAAAGTTTCTATTTTTTCCTGCGCCAGTTGCACTACCAATAATATAGGTCCGGTAGTAGAGATACTAGAGCGTAGGATAGGCATCAAAAAAGCCATTATGACTACGGTGCATGCCTATACGGCATCACAAGGAATAGTGGACGGCCCCTCTAAAAAGAACTTTCGTATGGGCAGGGCCGGCGCCGCTAACCTTGTGCCCACGTCTACTGGGGCCGCAATAGCCACCACAAAAGCCCTTCCTGCCTTATCGGGCAAATTCGACGGAGTGGCCATTAGGACGCCAGTTCCTGTAGGATCCATATCGGACCTTACCTTTCTGACCAAGAAACCGGTGACCCCAGAAATGGTAAACAATATTCTTAGCGAGGAAGCGAAAACAAAGCGGTATGCCAAGGTATTAGCTGTTACCACAGACCCTATAGTCTCGTCCGATATAGTAAAAAGTCCCTTCGCTTCCACGGTAGATCTAAGTATGACACGGGTAGTGGATGGCGATTTGTTAAAAGTGATGACATGGTACGACAATGAATGGGGGTTTACCAATCAAATGATCCGGCAAATCCTTGAATTAAAAGAATCATAAGGGCTAGTAAAAAAATGTAACTAAAAAAGCTATTTCAGTATGGAAAAGAAGCCAGTAAGCATTAAATCGATAGATTTCGCTACACATGATGTGTTGAGAATCGTTACCGGAAAACCAGATGGAGTGGATTTTGTTCCTGGACAGGCTACAGAAATATTTATAGATAAGAGCGGGTGGGAAAACGAGGGAAAGCCATTTACTTTTACTTGTCTTCCCAACATGGATTATCTTGAATTTATGATAAAAACCTATCCTAGTCACAATGGGGTTACCAAGGAGCTATTGAAATTACAAGCGGGCGACAAACTGATTATCAATGACATTTTTGGGGCAATAAATTATAAAGGCGAAGGCACCTTTATTGCAGGTGGAGCCGGGATCACTCCTTTTGTGGCTATCCTTAGGAACTTGAAGGCCCATGGGAAAATAGGGAACAACAAACTGCTCTTTGCCAATAAAACCTCCTCGGATATTATATTGGAGGAAGAATTTAATAAAATGTTGGGTAAGAATTTCATGAATATCCTATCTGAAGAGGAATCGGACAAATACGCTCACGGGTATATTACAGCCAATTTTATTAAGGAAAACACTGATCTAAAGGGATATTTCTACGTCTGCGGCCCTCCAAAGATGATGGAAGCCGTGGAAAAGGAATTGAGGGATTTGCAGGTTCATGAAAGCTATATTGTAACCGAAAAATTTTAATAGCAAATGAACCATGATGCCGAGAATTAATAGATGTAAAACAGGCATACACCTTGGCTATCAAATTATAAGTTGGCAATACTAACCTAAAAATTGTTTTTTGGCCAAAGCCAATACCTCTGTTACCATTGACTGCCTTCTTCTTTTTACTTTTTTTGTCTTTTTTGACAACAAATTGGCTTCAACTTAATTTTAGTGCCTTCTCAGTCGATTGACCTAAATCCGTTTTGGGAATGAAAATCGGAAAACACTGTATGGTGTTGTTGTTCAGTACTTAGTGGTGTGAATTGTTTGAAAAAATCCTTTGAAGACGGGATTTTAAATTTATAAAATAAATCGTAAGGACAGTAATTCTCATTATAACAGTCTAATATTTAATAATTTCTCATTGAACACTGTTTTGATATTCTTTCTAATTGTCGCATTTTTGTTTTTTGATTACAATTAAAAACAGAGAGGTGCTATTCACCTAATTAAATGTTAACACAATGAGTTATAAATTACAAATTCCGGAAGGGTATTGTCCGCAATTGAATATACAAGAGACAGAACAAGCGATTAAATTGATCAAAGACTTTTTTGAGCTTAGCCTATCTTCAGAATTAAGGTTAAGAAGAATCACTGCTCCTTTATTCGTAAAAAAAGGATCTGGAATTAATGATGATCTTAGTGGTATAGAACGACCTGTTACCTTCCCGATAAAGTCCATGAATGATGCGGAAGCTGAAATTGTTCATTCGCTTGCAAAATGGAAAAGGCTTGCTTTGGCACAATTAAAAATTGAGTCGGGATATGGTGTATATACAGATATGAATGCATTGCGTCCAGACGAAGTTTTTTCAAATATACACTCTATCTATGTAGATCAGTGGGATTGGGAAAGAGTAGTCAGTAATGAAGAAAGAACAGTTGATTTCCTAAAATATATTGTACGCAAGATTTATAGCATTTTTAGAAGAGTAGAATATGTTGTTTACGAGCGTTACCCTCATTTAAAGCCTGTACTTCCTGCAGAAATTACTTTTATTCACACAGAGGAATTGGCAGAGCAGTATCCTGATCTTTCTTCCAAGGAAAGAGAAACAGCAGCGGCTAAAAAATATGGTGCCGTATTTATAATAGGAATTGGAGGGGTACTCCCAGAGGGGAAAAAGCATGATGGAAGAGCTCCTGATTATGATGATTGGAGTACGGAAACCGAAAATGGTCTAAAGGGACTAAACGGAGATATCCTTCTTTGGAACCCTATGCTTGAAGAAGCCTTAGAGCTTTCATCTATGGGAATTCGCGTTGATAAAGATGCTTTAAATAAACAATTAGCGATTGAAGGTGCAGAGGATAGAAAAGAATTAATGTGGCATAAAATGCTTCTTAATGATGAGCTTCCATTGTCCATTGGAGGTGGAATAGGTCAATCCCGACTATGTATGTTCTTCCTGAAAAAAGCACATATTGGAGAGATTCAGACAAGTATCTGGCCCGAAGAAATGATTGAAGAATGTAAGCAAGGGAATATTCCAATTTTATTCTAGGGATCCCACGCTTTAAAACACCTATAAAATGGCTTCCGAAATAATTTTGGGAGCCATTTTTTTATTTAAATTTAGGATGTTTAATGCCTAGTCGTTAAGATGAATAGGAAATATAGAATTCTTCCTATTTAGATTCTCGAATATTTTTGCTTAAACCGAAAATCCTGGAAGTATTTGACATGATCCTTTTTGTTTTCAAAAAGAATGGGATTCACTTAATTCGGTTCGCTTATCTCAAATGTGCAATCCTTGGGAAGTATGGAAACCACAATTTGCTTGGCTTGTTATTTGGATCTTGATTTCTAGGATTACGATTTCTCGTACCTCTAAATCGTGAACCAAAAAAGCATTCCTTAGCAAGCATGGTAGCAATAACCCGCTTGGTATGTTGGTAGGTTCTTGATTTCTAGGATTACGATTTCTCGTACCTCTAAATCGTGATCCAAAAAAGCATTCCTTAGCAAGCATGGTAGCAATAACCCGCTTGGTATGTTGGTAGGGTCTTGATTTCTAGGATTACGATTTCTCGTACCTCTAAATCGTGATCCCTCCATCACCTCACCTGACAATAAAGCCCAAAATTGCTAAGGCAATTTTAGTTTTTTTTATTTCAAATCATTTACGTGAACGTTGTTCACGACATATCTTGAAATAAAAAAAGCCCAATTTCTTTTCAGAAATCGGGCTTTGCTCTAAGCGGAGAAAGAGGGATTCGAACCCCCGGAGGTGTGACCCTCAACAGTTTTCAAGACTGCCGCATTCGACCACTCTGCCATTTCTCCTTGAGTGTCTCATCAACTATGCGCTGATTGCGGGTGCAAATATAGGGACCTTTTCTGAATCACAAAGCATTTTTATAGCTTTTTTTGAAAAAAATATATAGTGTACTGATATACAGACTATAAAAATTTGTCTCATTGATTAATTTGGCTAACTCCCAATAAAATGCAGGAGCAAGGGAGGTTTGGTTTAATGTTTTCACACTTTGAAAAGTGTATAAAACAATAATATGCCCCTAGTTTTTGTGGTCGTTTTTAGCTTTATTGAATCTCACCTATGTAATTACAAAATACTGGCCGACTTGAGTCACTATATTCCCGAAAATATAGCTGTAATGTTAGCCTTTGAGTCAACTATATCTTAGATGTCCGTAGGGGTAGTTGCAATTATGGCGGGTATTCTTGTGTTCATTAGTGGTTATTGCATAATATAAAATAGGGCTATCCTTTGATGACTGCGATCGGATGCAATTTAGCCACTTTCTTTGCGATACCTGAATCGCTAACTGTCTGGACTACCATATTGACATCTTTGTAGGCTATTGGTGCTTCTTCGGCAATTCCTTTATAGGAACCTGCAGTTACAAAAATGCCTTTTTCTTTAAGTTGTTCCTGTAGTACAGGTGCATTCACTTGCTTCTTGGCGGCAGTACGGGATAATCGTCTTCCAGCACCATGGCAACAAGAGCCAAAGGTCAATTCTTCGCTTTTTGGGGTGCCAGCCAATACATAAGAACAAGTGCCCATACTGCCAGGGATTATAACGGGTTGCCCTACGGTTTTATAGTCTTGAGGCAATTCTTTAAATCCTGGGCCAAAGGCTCTAGTTGCCCCTTTGCGATGAACAATAAGTTGTGCTTGCGCTCCATGGACCACATGTGTTTCAATTTTGGCGATATTGTGGGCTAGGTCGTACATTAATTTTAAAGGCTCAGTATTGGAACTAAAGATGTTTGTCCATGCTTTTCTTGCCTCCCATGAAATGATTTCTCTATTACACCAGGCATAGTTGGCTGCCGCACACATGGCCTTAAAATAATTCTGACCTTCTATGGAGTTGAAGGGGACACATGCAAGTTCTCTATCGGGCACTTGCATATCATATTTCGGCATGGCCGAGATTATTTGCTTAATAGCGTCTGTGGCTATTTGGTGTCCCAATCCACGGGACCCGGTGTGTATCATGACCACCAATTGGTCTTTGAAAAGTCCGTATGCCTGGGCGATCGTTTCATCATATACCTCCTCTACATAATCGACCTCAACAAAATGGTTTCCAGAACCAATAGTCCCCAGTTGATCGGCACCTCTTTTTTTTGCCATTGCTGAGACTAAGGAAGGATCGGCATTTACAAGTCTCCCATTACTTTCCATATATTCCAGCTCTTCTTTTTTCCCATATCCCTTCTCTACAGCCCATTCAGCGCCCTTAAGTAATACTTGGTCCATTTCTTGATCAGAAATTCTTATTTGGCCGCCTTTTCCCATTCCTGAAGGAATCTGTGCGTACAATTCTTTAGACAGGGCTTCCGTTTTACCTTTAATGTCATCCCTTTTTAGGTTCGATGTCAACAAACGCACCCCGCAATTAATGTCATAACCGATACCGCCGGGAGATATAGCTCCCTCAGGGAATATAGTGGCCGCGACGCCACCGATGGGAAAACCATAACCTTCGTGAACATCGGGCATCACTAGAGAGGTGCCTTTTATTCCCGGCAAGGAGGCAACATTGACTAACTGTGCCAATGACCTATCTCCCATGATGTCATCGAGCAAGGGTTCGGAAGCCAGCACCCTTGCAGGGACTCGCATTGCTGGCCTGAAAGATTTTGGGATCTCCCATATATAATCGGTGATCTTATTGATGTCTGTTTTGTAAATTTTCATTTTTTAAATATCAAAAACGACCATAGTTTCCCAATGCCCATCCTTATTTTTAAATATATCGGCCTCGTGGTAGGTTACTGCTTTTATTTCCTCATCAAAACCATAGACATGCTTCCCGTATATTTCGGCAATTGTTTTTGTAGGGGTAAATTCTATAAAAGTCACTTTGCAAAATATCCCTTTTTCGGTATAGGAAACAGAAAGCACTTCGGACAAGAAATCAATAAGCAAGC
Organism: Arenibacter sp. 6A1; assembly: GCF_012272855.1. GTDB lineage: Bacteria > Bacteroidota > Bacteroidia > Flavobacteriales > Flavobacteriaceae > Arenibacter. Next base: position 60,593 of record NZ_JAAXCQ010000015.1, read on the forward strand.
AAGTAGGATCCGAAGCTGTAATTTCAATTTTTAACTTTCGATCGTAAGGGATGTCCTGAAGGCAAAACTTTTCCTTTAAAATATTCCCCATTCCTATAATTCCCACATGAAAAAGTTCCTGTAAATGAACAGCTGTAATCCTCATCCGTATGTCGGCAGTATGGGGAAGGTATTCTACTTTCATTTTTTGGTCGCTTTCACCACAACAAAAGATCCTTCTCCATGGCCGGGTTTCGGCATTTGTACATTTTCTATTTCCTCTAAATCGCCAAAAAGTGTCTGGTTGAACTCTAGATCTTTGAACCCCGCTTCCTTCAACAAGGTCTGGATGCGATCTACAGTATAAAAATTAGCCTTTGCATAGAAGGTGCTTTGTTTCCGTTTTTCGATATACTGTGTGGCTACGCTTCTTTCTTTATCCAAAAATCCGATCAAAACAGCGCCTTTGTGCTTTAATACCCTATAGGCTTCCGATAGGGCGTCTTTTATGTCATTTAAATGGCAAATAGTGACAAAAAGTACAAAGTCGAATTGAAGATCACCATACTTAAGTCGCTCCGCGGTTCCTTCGATAACTTCGACCCCTCTTTTTATAGCCTTTTGTGCCATGGCCCTTGAAGGCTCCACACCTTCTTTAATTCCTAAAGGGACGGAAAATTTTCCGGTTCCTAGGCCTACCTCAATGCCTTTTATATTTTCAGGTAGTTTGGATAATTGCTCCCTAATAGCAATAAGCTCTGATTCATATACCTCGGAATGGTCATCGTACCATTTTTCGTATTCTTCAACATGTCTATTAAATATTTCTGCTTGTGTCATTGTCTTTTAATTTTATTGTTTGCTTAAGGTCTTTATAGTTAGTGTTTTATGAAATGACAAATATCAATAAGCGCTAACTTTAACATTTAAATAGGAGCTCTTCTGCACATCGTTTACGAGTACCTAGACCTAGTGCGGTTGTTTTGAAAATTTAAAAGGTAAAGGAGCAGTTATTTATAATAATGAAAGCAGGGCATGTATAAGGGATGTGCATCTGATTACTTATAAGAACTATAAAGATAGTTTACTGTTGTTGGTCCTTTTTTTTCTTATAGATTATGGGAAAATGAATCTGTGGTTGTTGAAAAATCTGCTAAGAACAGTTTCTAGTGCGAGATGTCTTAGTACTTTTAAGGGGGGAATAGGGCATGAAACAAGGAAATAAACTTAACTTTGGCTATCAGACTTATTGCAGTTGCTGATTCAGCTTGCTAACAGCAATAAGGTCAAGGTAGTGATGCCTGATAACCACTATAAACAATAATGTTATTTTTTAGAGGTTATATAAATTATGTGTTAATTAAAAAAAGGGATTTACATTGGATGTCATAAAAAAACTGGAATGGCGGTACGCGGTAAAAAAATTTGATGAAGACAAATTATTGTCCGAAGAAAAATTGAATAAGCTTATACAGGCTTTTAATTTAACGGCAACTTCCTATGGTTTACAACCTATTAAGCTATTGGTAGTTCAGAATAAAGAGCTGCAAAAAAAATTAATGACCCATTCTTTTGGGCAACAACAGGTGGCACAGGCTTCTCACGTCTTTGTGATCTGTATAGAAAAACATATCAACGCGGAGTATATCCATAACTATTTTAACAGGGTTAAGCAGCTTCGAAATACCGAGGATGAAATTCTAAATCCTTTTAAAGGAGCTTTGATTGAGAGTTTTTCTAAAAAGGAAATCAACGAGGTTCGAAACTGGGCCACTAACCAAGCTTATTTGGCTCTCGGTACCTTGATGACTGTTTGTGCTATTGAGGATATTGACGCATGCCCAATGGAGGGCTTTGATCCTGCGTCCTACGATATAGCCTTAGGTCTTAAAGAAAAGGAGTTAACCTCGGTATTGGCACTGCCGGTAGGATATAGGGCTCAAGATGATATGTTTGCTACCTTAAAGAAGGTTCGGAAGGAATTAGACGAAAGTGTTATTCGTATTTCTGAATAATCCCCTAATTTTAATAACCCACCATTCATTAATAAAAAAATATAATATATATGCCAGGTTTTGAACTTTTTGGAGATAAGGAACGCGCTCAAGTAAACGATGTTCTAGATTCAGGGGTGCTGATGCGATACGGATTTGATGGTATGCGCCAAGGCCATTGGAAAGCCAAGGAGTTAGAGCAGGCCTTGGAGAAGCGGATGCAGGTAAACCATGCCCAATTGGTCAGTAGTGGTACTGCCGCTTTAACGGTTGCCTTAAGTGTTGCCAAGGTAGGGGCGGGGGACGAGGTGATACTTCCTACTTTTACCTTTGTAGCTAGTTTTGAAGCGGTGTTGTCCGTTGGGGCCATTCCTATTTTGGTAGATGTAGACGATACCCTGACCTTGGATCCGGAGGCGGTAGAAAAGGCAATTACCAAAAAAACCAAGGTGATTATGCCTGTCCATATGTGCGGCTCTATGGCCGATATGGCGCCTTTAAAAGCCCTTTGTGATACACACGGCCTGATATTGCTAGAAGATGCTTGTCAGGCAATAGGAGGTTCTTATCAGGGGAAATCCCTAGGGAGCTATGGAGATTTAGGATGCTTTTCGTTTGATTATGTAAAGACCATTACTTGTGGCGAAGGGGGAGCTGTAATTACCAATAATGAAACCTATGCGATACGTGCAGACCAATTTTCCGATCATGGGCACGACCATATAGGAAAGGATAGGGGAGCGGAGAGTCACCCAATTTTGGGATATAACTACCGAATTTCCGAGCTTCATGCTGCCGTTGGTCTGGCACAGATCAGTCGGCTTGACGATATTCTAGCAATACAAAAAAGAAATTATACCATTCTAAAAACGGCTTTGGAACAAATCACCGGGCTTGGCTTTAGAAGAATCCCCGAAGGTGGAGTGGAAAATTATTCCTTTTTGAATTTTTACCTTCCTTCTGAGAACATGGCCAGAAAAGCCGCGACAGATTTGTCGGGAGCAGGCGTAGATGGTTGCTTTTATTGGTTCGATAATAATTGGCATTACTATAAGAAATGGGAACATTTAAAGGATTTAAAAAGTCTAGGACCAGTATCGGACCAGGTAATAAAAGGCCTACCCGATTACCATAATGCCGATTTTTCAAAATCTGATCATTGGGTAGGACGAAATATTTCTTGTCTGATCAAACTAAACTGGAGTCTTGAGGAAGTGGAAGAAAGAGCTCAGAAAATGGCTGCTGTTATAAAGACCTTAATAGAAGATCATAGCGTAGCGGAATCTAAAATGAAGGGATAAGATATTTTACGTATAAAATACATCACAAAAAAAGGATAGCGTTAGGCTATCCTTTTTTTGTGTGTAAAGTGTGTATGTCTTATTTCTTAATAAGATACGTATTCTGTAATCTCTAAGCCGTATCCTACTAACCCCACTCGTTTGGTCTGTGTAGAATTAGATAATAATCGGATCTTGGCAATGTCTAAATCGTGTAAAATTTGTGCCCCTACACCAAAATCTTTGGCGTCCATATCTATTTTTGGCGCCTTAAAAACACCTTTTTTCTGTAATTGCTTCAATTCAGCCAACCTTCCCAATAAGTTTAAAGATTCGGTTTCCTGATTGATAAAAACAAAGGCGCCTTTACCTTCTTTGTTAATGGCATTGAACATCTCCTCCAATTTTTTGTCCGGATTGTTCGTAAGCGTACCTAAAATATCATTGTTGATTAAGGTAGAATTGATGCGGGTAAGAACCTTTTCGTCTTTTTTCCACGTCCCCTTGGTCAAGGCAATATGAATCTGGTTATTGGTCGTCTGCTGATATGCACGTAACCTAAATTCGCCAAACCTAGTAACAATATTAAAATCTTCCTTTTTCTGGATCAGGCTATCATGTTCCATTCTGTAGGCCACCAACGACTCTATAGAAACTATTTTAAGGTCAAAGGTTTTGGCAACCTTCATCAATTGCGGTAACCTGGCCATAGAACCATCGTCGTTCATAATCTCTACGATGACCCCAGCAGGCTGAAAGCCAGCTAATCTTGCAAAGTCTATCGCAGCTTCGGTATGCCCTGTTCTTCTTAAAACGCCACCTTCCTTGGCTACAAGCGGAAAAATATGTCCAGGCCTTGCTAAATCGTGGGGCTTGGTACTTTCGTCGGTTAAGGCCAATATAGTTTTGGAACGATCCGAAGCAGATATTCCTGTGGTAACCCCACGCCCTCTTAAATCAACCGATACGGTAAAGGCGGTCTCCATGGGATCGGTATTGTTATGAACCATCATATGAAGGCCTAGCTCCTTGCAACGCCCTTCGGTAAGGGGGGCACAAATAAGACCTTTTCCATGTGTAGCCATAAAATTGATCAATTCTGGAGTAACCATTTCTGCTGCAGCTAAAAAATCGCCTTCGTTTTCCCTGTTCTCGTCATCTACCACAATAATTACCTTGCCCTGTCTAATATCCTCAATAGCTTCTTCTATGGTATTCAGCGCAACAGGCTTATCAATCTTCGTTGTCATGTCGTAGAAATTTTTCTTTTCTTTATAATTAATTTCTTAATATAATCTATCATGCTCCCTATGGAAATTAACCCTTTATCCGCGGTAGCTCTTCTTGTTAAGAATATCCCCAAAGGTAACATAATACAGGTAGAAAGCCATGCTCCTAGAATAGGATCAATATTACCTTCCTTAGCGTAGTTACCGGCAAAAACACCAATAAAGTAATAGGTAAGGAATAAAACTATAGCAATAACCATAGGCAATCCTAGTCCACCTTTCCTAATTATGGCGCCTAATGGAGCTCCTACAAAAAACAATATAATACACGATAAGGCCAATGCATATTTTTTATGCAAGGATAAAATGTGCAGGTTATAAATCTTATATTTTAATTGAAGTTCTTTTTTCTTTCCCTTAATGGTTGTTAAGATATTGGAAGTAGCCGTTTTTGCCGAACCTATAATCTGTGCGGTTTGCCATTCTGGAAATAATGCAACAATACTGTCGGTAGGGATTTGGGCAAGATCGGAAAAGCGAGGACTGGGCTTTTGGACTCTTTTTTCTTCTATACGCGCCATTGTTATGGAGTCGGGTTTTTCGACTACCATAAAAGCTCCCATTCTATTGACAATGTTTTTAGAGAAAGCATTGACTACTTTTATATTGTCCTCCTTTAGGGAATCTATATCCTTGGATAAACGCGAAATGTTTTTCATTTTATCGGTGCTAACATCGCGTTCCTCGTTCATGTCCACATTATTAAGATCGGACAAATCTTTATTAATGGTATAGGTTCTAAAATCGGCCTTGGTAAAAGGGTGCTTGTTCTTATCCTTATTGCTTTTAGATTCCATTTCCTTATAATAATGGCCATCCTTTAATACCAATTGTAGCAGGTCCGAGTCCTCGCTACTGATAAGCTCTCCAGATTCGGCTTTTATAACCGTGGTATTGACATTGGTCCTAGATTTTTGATGGATAATGACATTCTCCAAAAACCGATCTTTTTCCCCGTGTTTGCGATCTACCTTCATATTCATGTCGGTACCCTCTAAATCGCTAAAAACACCCTCAGAAATAATAGCTGCAGGTTTTACCTTTGCTATATTACGCCTTAGGTTGTAGATTTTCTGTTCGGATAAAGGAATTATATTATTGGCAAAATAAAAGGTTACGCCTCCTAAAAATGTCACAAAAATTATCAGGCTCAACATAGATCTCTGCAAGGAAATACCAGAAGCCTTCATTGCCGCAAACTCATAGTTTTCTGCAAAAGAACCAAAAGTAAGGATCGACGATAAAAGCACCGTCAAGGGAATAACCCGTTCCATTAAATTCGGCATCAAATAAAACATGAACTTCCCTATAATAAAGATGTCTAGGCCTTTGCCCGCAAAATCATCAATAAAGAGCCAGATCGTTTGGAATATAAAGATAAACATCAATATAAAAAACGAACTGAAAAAATTGTAAAGGAAACTGGATAATATATATCGATCTAATATTCTCAAAGCCTAATTTCTTATAATATAATACCCGTCATTTTTGTATCTGCTTTCATCAAAAGTAAATAAGGTTTTGGATAAAGGCTGATCTATTTTAAAAGAATTCACGGTAATAGTGGTTTTGGTGCCATTTTTACCTGTTTCTATTAGTTTGTAAATATGTTTGGTCTCTACATCGACTCCTAATAAAATAGACTTTATCTCTGATTTGGAATCAATGGGTACCAACTTGACAAATTGTATTTTTCGTCCCTGTATATTTTGTAACACATCCCAAGAATACCTATGCCCGTCCCTATAGAAAGTCAACATTTTAGAAGGAGTAATAGTGTTTTCGTCTTCCGACTTGGCTTCAATGGTTACCTCTTCGTTTTCGGGAACAATAGTGTAGACTTTTTTTCCGTCGAACAATTGTTGGGAGCCCAAGTAATTAAAAAGGTATTTTTCACCCTGCATGGTAACATCTCCTCTGGTTTCTTGGTTTATGTTGGCCTCCTTATTGTTTAGGGTGTATTTAAAGTCTACATGTATATTATCATAGCTTTTAACTTTGTTGTAAACTTCATCTAACAGCGATTTAGCTTTTTCAGCATCTTGCGCTATGGATAAAAATGGAATTAGTGTTAATGCTATTAAAAGTATTCTTTTCATGTTATTTATTTGATTCATTGGTGAAAAATTGTTCTAAGGCAATCATATCTGGTATTAAAACCTGCCTGGCTTTACTACCTTCAAAGGGGCCTACAATACCAGCAGCTTCTAATTGATCTACGATTCTTCCGGCCCTATTATATCCTAATTTTAATTTACGTTGTATTAAGGAAGCAGAACCTTGTTGTGCAATGACAATTACTTCGGCCGCCTCGCGGAACATACTGTCCCTATCAGAGATATTGTAATCAATACTTGTGCCAGAATCGTCATTCCCGACATATTCTGGAAGTAAATGAGCATCAGGGTAAGCTCTTTGAGAGCCTATAAAATCGGTAATCCTATCAACTTCTGGGGTGTCTACAAAGGCACATTGAATCCTGGTCACATCATTACCCTGTGTAAAGAGCATATCTCCACGACCAATTAGCTGATCGGCTCCTTGTGTATCTAAAATGGTCCTAGAATCTATCTTAGACGTAACCCTAAAGGCTATTCTTGCAGGGAAGTTAGCCTTAATAATACCGGTAATAACATTTACCGACGGTCTTTGGGTGGCAATAATTAAATGAATACCAATAGCCCTTGCCAACTGTGCCAGTCGTGCAATAGGGGTTTCTACTTCTTTTCCGGCAGTCATGATTAAATCGGCGAATTCATCGATGACCAAGACAATATAAGGCAAGAATACGTGGCCGTCGTTAGGGTTTAATTTTCGGGCCTTAAATTTTGTATTGTATTCCTTTATATTTCTAACCATAGCAAGCTTTAGAAGCTCGTAGCGGTTATCCATTTCTATACAAAGCGAATTAAGGGTGTTGATAACCTTGGCATTGTCTGTTATAATGGCTTCTTCCGAATCGGGAAGCTTGGCCAAGAAATGTCTTTCAATTTTATTGAACAAGGTAAGTTCTACCTTTTTCGGGTCGATAAGAACGAACTTTACTTCGGCCGGGTGTTTTTTGTACAGTAAGGAGGTTAATACCGCATTCAATCCCACCGATTTACCCTGTCCGGTAGCCCCTGCCATTAACATATGGGGCATTTTGGCTAAATCAACGACAAAAGTCTCGTTGCTAATTGTTTTTCCAAAGGCAATAGGCAATTGCATTTCGGCCTTTTGGAATTTACTGGAAGCAATGACCGAACGCATAGAAACCATGGTGGCGTTCTTATTGGGGACTTCTATACCAATGGTACCCTTTCCTGGTATCGGTGCAATGATACGGATCCCTAAGGCTGCTAAGGAAAGTGCAATGTCGTCCTCAAGATTTTTAATCTTAGAAATACGTACTCCTGCATCCGGAACAATTTCATAAAGAGTTACGGTAGGTCCTATGGTAGCTTTTATTTGAGCGATGCCGATTTTGTAGTTTTTTAAAGTCTCTACAATTTTATTTTTGTTTTCCTCTAATTCTTCCTGATTGATGGTTATTCCGCCAGTGGTACCGTGGTTGTCCAATAAATCTAGAGAAGGGAACTTGTAGTTGCCCAATTCCAAAGTAGGATCGAATTCTCCGAAATCATCTACTAGCTTTTCGGAAATATTATCCTTTTCTTCCTTTTCCTCGGCTAATTTGGCAACCTCCATAGCAATATTCTCCTCTTCGGCAAGATCTTCTTCGGGGGCAATGGCTACTTCAAACTCGTCCTCTGTCTTTTCTGGCTGGATAGGAGGAATGTCTTGTTTATGGGTATAGGTGTCTATTATATTTGTGGTCTCCTCGGTATCTGTATGCTCTTGTTCACGGTCTTCTTCAGAAGAAAACTCATCATTAGTCACAGTGTTGGCAGAGGAGGCTTTTGTTTTTAATTCTGCACGAATAGCTGCTATCTTGGCCTTTAAAAACACCGCTACGACATCTGGACTAAGCTTAAAGAGTCTGACTAAAATTATGGTCAACCCAAATAAAAGCAAAAGAATCACACCTAATTTACCAGTGTAATCTTGCATAAAATCATTCAGTTCATAGCCTATTAAGCCACCTAATAAAGGTTGGCTAGGAGCAAAACATCCGAAAGCTATAGAAAACCATATAATGAGTACCAAGCCCCAAATCCATTTTCGTAACAAACCATCGGCGGGTTTGCTTATAAATAAATGAAAACCACTGATAAATAAGAGGTAGGTGAATATGACAGAAGCTGGTCCAAAGCCCTTATAGATAAAGAAATGGCTGACACTGGCCCCAAACTTGTTCAATAAGTTTTTTGCCAATTCATTTCTGTTGGCGAATTCGGTAAGTAGACTTTGGTCTTCTTGCCAGGTGAAATAATAAGATACAAAAGAGAAAAACAAAGCAATGCTGAAGAGCATTAACAAGCTTCCGGTAATAATTTTATTTTGCTTGGATAATTGTATGGTAAAGTCTTTTTTGATTCCCGAAGACCTTGGTTTTTTTGTTTTCTTTGCCATTAAATCTTATATTCTTGGAGCTAAATTACAAATTTACTCAGGAACTCATTCGAACTTTTTTGATTCGCCCTAAAATTCGTTGACCCTCTATTAGCTTACGCCATCTAATTTACTCCTTCCTTAGAATTGCATTGTCTTAACCAACGATTCAATAAAGATCCCTATCTGTTTGTTCATCTATGAGTTAGAAGAGGAAGATGGTTTTTTTTATAGTAATCTAGGAATATAGATGATAAGTCCCACAATACTTGCGGCAATAGATACCAACATCACTGCTCCTGCGGAAACATCCTTAATAAAGCCAATCTTAGGATCGTGGTCTGGATGAATAAAATCTGCCAGTTTTTCTACGGCGGTATTCATTCCTTCAGTGCCCAATACCATCGCAATAGCGATTGTTTGAAGAGCCCATTCGATATTGGAAATATCAAAATAAAAACCAGCGGCAGTGACCACTACCGTAATAAAAACTTGAATCTTAATACTAGGTTCGGTTTTTATTAAAAGTAGTGCTCCTTTCGCTGCAAATCCAACACTTCTAATTCTGTTGATTATAAAACTTTCCTTAGGCATCTATTAAGGCTTGCAATGCTGCTTTGTAGTTTGGCTCGTCTACCGTTTCGGCAACTTGCTCATTATAAAGGATTACTCCTTCTTCATTAAGAACAACTACAGATCTAGAAAGCAAAGACTTTAATGGGCCATCTTTAAATTCTACCCCATACGTCTTTCCAAAGTTACCGTCTTTAAAATCCGATAGCATTTCTACGTTCTCTATTCCTTCTGCTCCACAAAAACGCCCTTGTGCAAACGGAAGGTCTTTAGAAACACATAATACCTTTGTGTTAGGTAATTCTGCCACCACTTTGTTAAACTGTCTAACCGACTGGGCACAGGTTCCTGTGTCTACACTTGGGAATATGTTAAGTACTAACTTTTTTCCTTTGTAGTCTTCTAGGGTTGCAGCAGAAAGGTCTCCTTTTGTCAATTCAAAATTTGGAGCCTTGTTGCCAATTTCTGGCAAGTCGCCTATAGTATTTAAAGTATTTCCTTTTAATGTTACAATAGCCATAAATAAGATTTTTAAATTTTTGGGTGAAAATAACGAATATATAGGTGATTTTTAGAATTCGACTACAAAAAAAATAGGATCAAAAAATTATCTTTTATGAGCCTATTTTTAAATTTAATGTAAGTCGCTATTTATCAATGGAGCCAACAACGCGTTGCATAAAACTGTTTAATGCGTCTTTTTGAGAGCTACCTTCTTTAATGGACTTGTGTACCTCTATGGCGCCATACATATTAGAGATCAATTCTCCAATGACATCTAATTCCTCGTCCTTTAACGAAGGGACCTCCGTTAAGGCTTCTAAGGTTTCAATGGTTTCTATTACGAAATCTTCATCGTTTTCCTCAATGAAGTTGGTCAGGTGTTTAATTACTGGTAATTTCACTTATCAAGTCTTTTAGTACATCATATTTGTTCGTTTGAACCTGGTTTTTGAATTCTCCATCGGTAAAGGTGGCAAAAGTAGGAAGATTGTCTACATTGGCCAGTTTTCTAGATTCAGGGAACTTTTCCGCATCGGCAAGTACAAAAGTGATATCCTCGTTTTGAGTAGCCTCTTTTTTGAACTTTGGCTTCATGATACGGCAGTTACCGCACCAGGTAGCAGAAAATTGTACCACTACCTTTGGGTTTTGGCTGATAATTTCTCTTAAATTGTCGTTTTCCAATTCTAATAACATATTCCTCAGTTTTTAAAATTATAATATAAAAAAAGGAGCCAACTATTGTGATAAATATTGACTCCTTATTTGTGTTGTTGGGTGCTTAGTTTGCGTGAGCCGATAGGTAAGAAGCAACCCCTTTTCTGTCAGCGGTCATAGCCTCTTTTCCTTCTTCCCAGTTAGCAGGACAAACCTCTCCTTTTTCCTGAACGTGAGTGTAAGCGTCAATTAAACGAAGAAATTCGTTTACGTTTCTTCCTAAAGGCATGTGGTTGATTCCTTCATGGAATACGGTACCTTCCTCATCAATTAAATAAGTAGCTCTGTATGTTACATTGTCTCCTTCTACAGTAACAACTCCAGTTTCGTCATTGTACTCTTCATTGGTGATGTCTAAAATCCCCAAAGTAGATGCTAGGTTTCTGTTGCTGTCTGCCAAAAGAGGGTAAGTAACACCTTCGATTCCTCCGTTGTCCTTTGCAGTGTTCAACCATGCAAAATGTACTTCCGCAGTATCACAAGAAGCGCCGATAACAATAGTGTTTCTGCTTTCGAACTCTTTTAAAGCTGCTTGAAAAGCGTGTAATTCTGTTGGGCAAACAAAAGTGAAATCTTTTGGGTACCAAAATAAAATTACTTTCTTGTTGTTCTTTTGTGCTTCTTCTAAAACGTTAATTTTAAAAGTGTCTCCTAAATCATTCATTGCATTAACACTAAGATTCGGGAATTTTTTTCCTACTAAAGCCATATTTATTCTTTTATCAATTAATTTCTGATTCAAAAATACAGCTTATTATCAATGTTAAGTAAGAATGTCGATCTAAAAAACTTATAGTCTTATAGCTAATCTATATGCTGTAAAAAATGAAGGCTATTGTTCAGGGGATTAGCCGTATTTATTAGTGTTTTTTAAACTTGATTCCTTTTTTTTGAGAAAACAGATTGCCTTGTTTTAGGACGATGGTTTTATTGTTCTGCTGTTTAATTTAGGTGTGCTCTTTTAATGGAATTTAGGGGTATTACCTGGCGCTCACCGTAGCGGTAGCCAACATTTTAATTTTAATCCTCAAGGCTGCGAAAATTAAGGTCATAAACGGGCTCAGCCAGTTAAATATGGCGTAGAAAAAATAATCTGCCACACTAACACCTAACACACCGCTGTGATAGGCTCCACAGGTGTTCCATGGAATAAGAACAGAGGTCACCGTACCAGAATCTTCTAAAGTCCTACTTAAGTTTTCCGGAGCAAGTCCTTTTTCCTGGTAGGCTTTAGAAAACATTTTCCCAGGAACAACGATTGCTAAATATTGGTCAGAAGCCGTAACGTTTAAAGCTAGACAGCTAGCGACAGTACTGCTGAAAAGACCAAAGGTAGACTTGGCCATGCTTAATAAGGCAGCGCTTATCCTAGATAGTGCGCCAATACCGTCCATGATGCCACCAAAGACCATGGCGCAAAGAATAAGCCATATGGTGCCAAGCATCCCGCTCATCCCTTTAGATGAAAACAAATCGCTTAAAACGGCGCTTTCAGTAGGAATAGAAGTACTTTGTGTAATTGCTTTTATGACTCCTTCATAACCAGAACGGAAGGTTAATTCTTTTGCTTCCGTTATCCCCATAACAACTTCTGGTTGAAATATTAAAGCAAACAAACCGCCTAAAAGAGTACCGATCAATAAAGCTAGTAAAGGAGGAGCCTTTTTTAAAATTAATAGAACAACAGCAACAGGGACTAAGAATAACCAGCCGTTAATTTGAAAGGTTTCGCTAATAGCGCTTAGAAGGGCTTGAGTGTCCGTCGATCCTGTGGTATCTATGGTAAAGCCTAAAACAACAAATACCGTTAAAGTGACCAAGATGGTAGGGATTGTAGTTAAGGACATGTATTTTATATGAGAAAACAAATCGCTACCGGCCATTGCGGCGGCTAAATTAGTGGTGTCGCTAAGAGGAGACATCTTGTCACCAAAATAGGCGCCAGAAAGGATGGCTCCGGCCGTCATTCCTAAAGGGATTCCTAAGGCATTTCCAATTCCTATTAATGCAATACCGACTGTTGCAGAGGTGGTCCATGAACTCCCCGTGGCTATAGATATGATGGCACAGATAATGACGGAGGCCATTAAGAAAATTGTTGGGTTTAAAATTTGAAGACCGTAATAAATCATGGTAGGAATAATACCGCTAATTAGCCAAGTACCCGAAAGGGCTCCTACCATTAAAAGAATTAGCAGTGCCCCGGTAGTCGATTTTACGTTTTCGGCAACCTCAGACATCATTTTGGTATAGGATATCTTGTTGAAAACCCCTACAATGGCAGCCACAGCACCTCCTAAGAGAAGAATAAACTGATTGGAGCCGCTTAAAGCATCGTCCCCAAAAACAAACACATTATATGCCAACATAGCTACCAGTGCTATCACTGGTATTAAAGCTTCCCAGATACTTAATTCTTTATTCTCTACTATATTCTCAGTTTGCGGTTCTAAGGAATTAAGATCTTGATTCTGCATGTATTCTTGATTAGTTAGGTGGTAATATTACAATTTTGACACCTTTTGTGCAAGTGTTTTAAATTTTGTTTAAATGGATCTGGTCGTTGCTTTTTAAGATCCCTAATTCTAACATGCAGGTTTTTATAGAAGTATAAGTTCTAGAGATATCGTTGTCTAAGCCTATGGAAAATCTGATCAAGCCATCGGAAAGTCCCATTTCTTTTTGTTCTTCCAAAGGGATTTCTGAGGATGTAGAGGATCCTGGAGCACTAAAAAGAGTTTTATAGAATCCTAAACTCACCGCTAAATAGCCCAAATGCCTTTCTTGCATCAATTCCATCAGGGCATTGGCGTTTTCCAAGGAACCTGCGTCCAGGGTCATGATGCCTCCGTATCCAAATTCGGCATTGTATTGCTTTTTCATTACCTCGTGTCCAGGATGCGATTTTAAACCAGGGTATACTACTTTAAGCCCGTCCTTTTCCAAGTTTTCTGCTAAATACAGGGCGTTCTCGCTGTGTTTTTTTATCCGTATATGAAGGGTGCGCATGTTTTTTAGGATAGAAGCTGCTCGCAAACTGTCTAAAGTGCTTCCCAAAAGCATTCCGGCGCCATTATTGACATCTTTAAGGCTAAGACAGAATTCTTTGGTGCCACAAACAGCCCCGGCAACACAATCACTGGTGCCATTGATAAATTTAGTGAGACTATGAATAACAATGTCGGCACCAAAATTAACTGGAGAAATTGATAAAGGAGAAAAAGTGTTGTCTACCACTAATGGGATATGGTGGTTTTTAGCCAAGCTAGAAAGGGATTCCAGGTCCGCAATTTCCAACAGCGGATTACTTACCGATTCACAATAAATCATCTTGGTTTTAGGTGTTATCGCCTCTGCAACCGTAGAAGATTTAGTGATATCTACAAAGGAGATCTCGATGTTGAATTTTTTTAAAAAATTTTTCATGAAGGCGTAGGTACCTCCATAAATGGTTCTACTGCTCACAATATGGTCTCCGGCATCGCAAAGTTGCAAGATTACGGCTGTAATAGCACCCATACCGCTAGCGGTAACATTAGCGGTCTCCGTACCTTCTAAAGCCGCCAAGGCTTCGCCTAAATACAGATTAGAAGGCGAAGAGTGTCTGGAGTATAAATAACAGCCCTCTGTGTTTCCTTCAAAGGTATCGAACATGGTTTTTGCCGATAAAAAGGTGTAGGTAGATGAATCTGAGATCGACGGGTTAACGCCTCCGTATTCCCCAAAATAATGCAAGTCTTGTAAGTTGTCAGGTGCTTTAGAATCCATAATGTTGTTTTAGTTTCTTTTAAAATTAAGGATAATCAGGAGATAAATCAATGTAAACCAAAATCAATAGAAAATAAAACTATAAATCTGTATATTAGTAGATTGTGATTTGTTGCTGAACAGGTTTAGGGTTATTTAAACGAAAATATATCATATGGTGTTTGATGAGGTCGATATTAAGTTGTTAGGGATGCTGCAAAACAATGCAAAACTAACGACCAAGGAATACGCGAATAATTTAGGTCTTTCCGTAACCGCTGTTTATGAGCGGATAAAGCGATTAGAATAAACAGGGGTTATTACTAAATATGTTGCCTTGGTCGATAAGAAAAAGGTAAACAAATCGCATGTTGTGATTTGTCATGTAAAACTAGCGCAACATAATAAGGAGTTTTTAATGCAGTTTGAGCGGGAGGTTTTAAAGCTTAAAGAGGTGGTAGATTGCTATCATATCAGTGGAGATTACGACTATATATTAAAAATATATGTGAGTGATATGGAAGAGTACCGGGAGTTTATGGTGACAAAGCTTACGACAATCCAGCATATTGGGAGTACCCAAAGCGCCTTTGTGATCAAGGAATTAAAAAACTCTACGGTAGTGGCCTTATGAGTTTTTTGGGGTTTATCTGTTTACATGTTATATTTTGAGCAAAAAAACGCATTGTTGTCAAATAATAAAACATTTGTACTTTTGCTACGTTAATTATTGCATTAATTTTACCGACACACTAATATTCATAATAAAAAAGTAATATGACCCAATACGATGTAGCCATAATAGGCTCTGGTCCTGGCGGATATGTAGCAGCAATCCGTTGCGCACAATTAGGAATGAAAACCGCAATCATTGAAAAATATTCCACTTTAGGAGGTACTTGTCTTAATGTAGGTTGTATTCCTTCTAAAGCGCTATTAGATTCTTCTCACCATTATGAAGATGCTGTTAAGCACTTTAGCGATCACGGAATAGAAATTCCAGGAGAAATAAAGGTAAACTTGGAGAAAATGATCGGCAGAAAACAAACTGTCGTAGATCAGACCTGTGCCGGAGTAAAGTTCTTAATGGATAAAAACAAGATAGAAGTCTACGAGGGCTTGGGAAGTTTTAAAGATGCCACCCATGTAAATATTGCAAAGAAGGACGGGTCAACAGAAACTATTGAGGCTAAGAATATCATTATCGCTACCGGTTCTAAGCCATCGAGCTTGCCTTTTATCAATATTGATAAAAAACGCGTTATTACTTCTACGGAGGCTTTAAAACTAAAAGAAATCCCGAAGCATCTTATCGTAATCGGTGGTGGTGTTATCGGTTTAGAATTAGGGCAGGTTTACAAGCGTTTGGGCGCAGATGTAACAGTTGTGGAGTTTATGGATCGTATTGTGCCAGGAATGGACGGAGCGCTTTCTAAAGAGTTGCTAAAAGTCTTGAAGAAACAAAAGGTGAAATTTAATCTTTCGCACAAGGTGAAATCGGTAACTACTAACGGAGACGAGGTTGTGGTAGTAGCTGACGATAAAAAAGGGCAAGAGGTAACTTTTAAAGGAGATTATTGCCTGGTAAGTGTAGGGCGTCGTCCGTATACCGACGGTCTTAACCTGGAGGCTGCCGGAATAACTATGGAAAAAAACGGGACAATTGCCGTTAATGACCATTTACAGACTAATGTTGCTAATGTGTACGCTATAGGAGATGTTGTCCGTGGTGCTATGCTAGCTCATAAGGCTGAAGAAGAAGGTACCATGGTTGCTGAAATATTGGCGGGACAAAAACCACATATCGACTATAACTTAATCCCAGGGGTAGTCTATACATGGCCAGAAGTTGCTGCAGTAGGTAAAACCGAAGAAGAGCTAAAAGAAGCTGGTGTAGAGTACAAAACTGGCCAGTTTCCTATGCGTGCTTTGGGACGTGCCCGTGCTAGTATGGATATCGATGGTTTTGTGAAAATATTAGCCGATAAAACTACTGACGAAGTATTGGGAGTGCATATGATCGGAGCTCGTGTAGCCGATTTGATCGCGGAAGCGGTAACTGCAATGGAGTTTAGAGCATCGGCAGAAGATATCTCTAGAATGAGCCATGCCCATCCTACCTATGCCGAGGCGGTAAAAGAAGCTGCACTGGCTGCTACAGCAGATAGGGCACTGCATATCTAAAAGACCTGAAATCGCTTTACATGTGGCGATACATAGATAAAAAAAAGACCTGTTGCTAATTTAGCAACAGGTCTTTTACTTTCTAATAATATTGACTTTTATAAGTGTAAAGAGATAAAGCCAATAGATACGCTAGTTTTTATGTGACCCATCACAGTATGGAGGGTTCTTGGTAAGTTTACAAGTGCATAGAAAAGCTTTTTTGTCCTCTTCGGCAATAAAAGATAATGGCGGTGTTGCCTTTTCTGCCCGGTGCGATCCATCGCATAATGGCTGATTGCTGCTATGACTGCAAGTACACCAAGAATATTTTTTATCCTTTTCTAATTCCACCGCTATAGGTGAAAAACGCTGATTCGTATCGTTCATGATTATAATTTTGCTTGCGAAAATAAGCTAATCAGAACAAGAAAAACATAGCGACCCCTAATTCTTTACTAGTCTAAATAACCTTAACAAGGTTCCTTTGGATTTTATAGCAACAGCCTTTAAAAAACTTAGCGATTCTTGGTGAATTCCCAGCCTTGCATTCGGGGATATTAACTTCACGGGTTTCGCAATCGCAGCTTTAATCTGTACTTTGTTTTTTTCATACCTCAAAGCTAGCACTGTGGTTAACGAAATAAATATCAAGGCGCCCGGAACAACGATACTTGGCGGCAAGGTGTGGTGGAGAAAATAATACAACCCTAAACCAGTGAAACTACCGTAAAGAAGTACATAATGCACCACGTAAATAGATAAGGTGCTTTGGCCTATTTGTAGCATCTTGGCATTGGTCATGAATTTCCTGAACAACATGAAGATTGCAAAAACCAACAAAACATCACCCAAGCGAATAAATAGGTAATTGTTGAAATAAATTAAGGCAAATATCTCCATCCCAGTTTTTTGGGATAAGAAAGCAAAGAGATCAGAAGAGAAAAATATCAGGGACAGGCCCAATGCTATAAAACTGCTAATCGTAACCGGATATAGATATCGATGTGTTTTAAACCTGTTGAATATAACCGAAATAAAAGCGCCGATCCCAGCATAGCCAAACCATGGAAATATAGTGAATACAGAGCCGTTGCTCTTGGTAAAATAATTAGCTAGAAATGATGGCAAATAGTTAAAAGAAAACTGCTTGTAATAGGGTTCAAAAACAAAAAGAAAAACACTGAGACTAATAAGGGTTGTTCCAAACACATACAAGGATCTTTTGGCTGTTAATAGATAAATACCAATGATTCCCAATAGGGATAGTCCAATACAATGTAAGACATCTACAAGGTAAAAGGAGTTGTAAATCTGCAGTTTTAAAAGACCAAAGAAATTTAACCTTAGAAGGTAGCCGATAAGCAAAAGAGTTAATCCTCTTTTAATACCTTTATGGACTCTGGGGTTGTTAAAACCAAAAGCATCACCCTTAATAAGCAGATACGTAAATATAAATCCGGACACCGTAAAAAACACCGGAGCAGTAATGCCTCTAAAATATTTCCAAACCGAATATACGACATTGGAGTCTACCCGATACGCATTATCGAGTAAGCCGTCTACAAAATGCCCCTGCAACATCATCAGAATAGCCCATGCCCTAATGGCATCAATAAAGTAAAGCCGAAATTCGTTTTTTCCCATTTTATCTATCAAAGACACCTTATATACTTGGTTAACAGTATGTTTGGTTTTTCAAGGCTGCAAAATTATACAAAATCCTCGCAATTCAATGTAATTTGCGGTAATTTCGTCATATAAAAATTAAAACCGATACTATGGCGGATATTGTAGCATTTGCAGGAAGTAATTCTTCAACCTCAATTAACTATAAATTAGTAAGGTATACAGTGTCACTTGTAGAAAAGCATCAGAATCGATTGTTGAATATGGTGGACTATAATTTGCCTATGTTTAGCGAAGAT
Source organism: Arenibacter sp. 6A1 (assembly GCF_012272855.1). Classification (GTDB taxonomy): domain Bacteria; phylum Bacteroidota; class Bacteroidia; order Flavobacteriales; family Flavobacteriaceae; genus Arenibacter. The sequence continues at coordinate 79,261 of NZ_JAAXCQ010000015.1, forward strand.
TTGGAGCGAGAAAAGGGGTATTCTGATGTTTTGGTAGATTTAATGGAACAAATTAAGCCAGCAGACGGACTAATTATTTCGGTAAATGAACACAATAGCAGTCCTTCGGCTTATTTTAAGAATGTAATAGATTGGCTGTCTCGTCTTGATAAGGATTTCTTGCTCCATAAAAAGGTATTCTTAATGTCTACCTCTCGTGGTAAAAGAGGAGCGAGCAGTTCTTTGGGCATTATAAAGGCTATTCTTCCTAGGTTTGGTGCTGAGGTGGTGGCCACATTTTCCCTGCCTTCTTTTAACCATACTTTTAACGAGAGTAAGGGTATTACAGATGCTGAACTTTCTGAAGAACACAATAAAGCATTGGAATTATTTTTATCCAAAATCTAGAAACACTTGCGAAAAAAACTCACATTTACGATAGCCGATATTTCCCAATTCAAAGAAGCGCTTTTGCAATGGGGCCAGCAGTTCGAAGAAATTGTCTGGTTAGATAGCAATGCTCACCAAAACACCTATAGTTCTTTCGATAGCGTTTTGGCAGTAGATGCCCTAACGGCCGTAGAAACGGATACGCACAACGCTTTTGAAGATTTAAAGACGTACCAGTCCAATACAAAGGACTGGCTTTTTGGATACCTCTCTTACGATCTGAAAAATGATGTTGAGGTGCTGACTTCTTCTAATTATGATGGCCTGCATTTTCCCTCTTTATATTTTTTTCAACCTAAAAAGATCATCACTATCAATAAGAACAGGGTTACTTTTAACTACTTAAAAATGGTTGATGACGAAATAGAAACCGACTTTAAAGACATATCGGCGTGTAATTATTTGCAAAGCCAACAACGGCAGTCTACAAACATAGGTATTAAGCTAAGGATCTTTAAGGATGAGTACTTTAGGCAGGTAGAAAAAATGTTAGAGCATATTCATAGAGGCGATATTTATGAAGCTAATTTTTGTCAAGAGTTTTATGCCGAAAATGTGGAGATAAATCCGCATAAGACCTATCGAAAGCTCAACAGTATATCGCGCCCGCCTTTTGCCACATTTTTAAAGCTCAACGATAAGTATTTATTATGTGCATCACCAGAAAGGTATCTTAAAAAAGAAGCGAATAAAATTATCTCTCAGCCTATTAAAGGCACGGCCAAGCGTTCTGCAGTTTTGGAAGAAGATAGGCTTTTGGTGACCAACTTAGAGAACGATATTAAGGAAAGGGCAGAAAATGTTATGATCGTAGATTTGGTTCGTAACGATCTTTCTAAAAGTGCGTTAAAAGGAACGGTAACAGTGGAGGAGCTGTGTAAGGTGTATACTTTTGATCAGGTGCATCAGATGATCTCGACCATAACTGCTAAGGTGCCTGAGAACAAAAATCCGGTTGAGCTTATTAAAGAGACCTTTCCTATGGGGAGTATGACGGGGGCTCCTAAGGTATCGGCGATGAAAATCATTGAAGACTTGGAAGCTAGCAAACGAGGCCTGTACAGTGGGGCAGTGGGGTACTTTACGCCAGAAAACGATTTCGATTTTAATGTGGTGATTCGCAGTATTTTGTACAATCACACAAGAAAATACCTTTCTTTCTCCGTAGGTAGCGCCATTACTGCCAAGTCTGTACCGGAAAAAGAATACGACGAGTGCCTGTTGAAGGCAAAGGCAATGAGACAGGTGTTGGAAGATTAAAAAATGCTCCATTCCTGTCAAAGGGTAAGTTGTTGTTTTCTAGTGTATTGATTTGGGCGTTCCCTCCTTCGTCGGGCGGGCCCTTGGCTATATCCCTTGCTTCGCTGCGGGGATGCCGCCGCGGTCCCTAACGCGGGTTAAAGGGAGGGGAGTAGTATTCTTTATCATAAAATACCTGCGCCCGATCCAAAAAGCCTTGTATGTTTTCTTAGCCTTTGATATCCCTTATTCGTAGGAATCATTTTTGTTCCTTATTTTAGCGACATGCAAGAAGATTTTAAGCGTCATATAGCGGAGTTTTTTCCGCACTTAAGTAGTCAGAAGTTTATATTAGCCAGTAGTGGAGGTATAGATAGTATGGTGTTGACCCATTTGTGTGCTAACAGTCAAATGGACTTTTCTATAGCACACTGCAATTTTCATTTACGAGGAGAAGCGAGTGATGGAGATGAAGCTTTTGTTAGGGATTTCGCCGAGTCTATAGGTTTAGATGTTTATGTAACTCATTTTGATACCGTTCTTTATGCGGAAACACATAAAGTATCCATTCAGATAGCGGCTAGGGAACTTCGTTACCAATGGTTTTCAGAAATCATGGAAAAAGAAGGTGTAAAAACCTTGGTGACTGCTCATCATGCCGATGATACCTTAGAGACTTTTATTATAAACTTATCAAGAGGTACGGGATTGGAAGGGCTTTGCGGTATCCCAGCCCATACTACTAAGATTTCTAGGCCTTTACTTAAGTTTTCTAGAGCTCAAATTGTGGCCTATGCAAAACAACACCAAATAGCATGGAGGGACGATGCTAGCAATGAAGATACCAAATATCTAAGGAATAATATTCGTCACAATATTGTTCCGTCTTTAAAGGAGTTACATCCTAGTTTCTTGGATAATTTTTTAAAGACCCAGGAGTACTTACAGCAAAGTTTCGAAATATTGCAAGTTCATATTCAAGAGCTTAGGCAAAGGGTTTTTAAGTGTGAATCGAACTGTATAAAGATAGCAATAGCCGAGCTTTTGTCCTTAACCCCTAGGAAGACCTACTTGTTCCATTTCTTTAAAGATTATGGTTTTACCCAATGGGAGGATATAGATGAGTTGCTATCCGCCATGAGCGGAAAAGAAGTGCATTCACCCACCCATAGACTGTTAAAAGATAGAGCATATTTGTTATTGAAGCCTAAGGAACAGGAAGATTCACAGGTTTTTAACATTCAGGAAGGACAAAAAGAGATAAAACTGCCCGTTTCCCTTCGGTTAGAGGATGTTAGGGAAATCAGTGCAATATCAGCTAATACGGTCTACCTAGATAAAGAAAAGTTAAACTACCCATTGGTGCTACGGAAATGGGAAAAAGGGGATTATTTTTACCCTTTTGGAATGAAAGGCAAGAAAAAAGTAGCCAAATATTTCAAAGACCAAAAGATAGATATGTTTGCAAAGGAAAACCAGTGGTTGCTGTGTTCCGGAGCTGATATTGTCTGGGTTATCGGCAAACGGGCCGACGACCGTTTTAAAGTAACAGGAAATACTAATAGAATTTTAAAGATTGATTTTATCGAATGAAGTATTATGTAGCATTATCATTACTGGTTTTTAACTTTTTCCTTGCCTTTTCCCAGTCAGATGACCAGCCTTCGGTGTGGTCTTACGAAGCAATAAAGGTGTCGGACACTGAGTTCGATATTGTCATCACAGGAGATATATACGATGGGTGGCATATTTATTCGCAATTCACAGATGAAAATGGCTCCATGCCCAGTGAATTGACCTTTGAAAAAGAGGGAGAGGATTATGCCTTGCAAGGGAAGGCTGCCGAAAGCAAAACCTATACTGAATACTCAGATATTTTTGAAGTAGAAGAGACTTTCTTTAAGAACAAAGCTGTTTTTACCCAAAGGATAGAATTGCTGAAACCTGATTTAAAACAGATTGAAGTGAATTTGTTTTATCAGATATGTAAGGAGGTTTGTATTCCTAAGGAAGAAGTTTTTCATATATCCCTGACGGGAGAAGCCGCCGTAGTGGTCGATAAAAATGTGGACGATCGCAGTAAAGAACTGAGCGCTGCCTTGGTATTGGACCTGAAGAACAAAGATCTTTTGGCCAGTGGGGGTGCCGATTCCGTAGATGTTAAAACTAGCTTGTGGACCATTTTTGGCCTTGGGTTTTTAGGGGGGCTGATCGCCTTATTGACACCCTGTGTTTTTCCTATGATTCCTTTAACGGTATCCTTTTTTACCAAACAATCGGGTACCAAATCTAAAGGGATAATCAATGCTCTGCTATATGGCTTCTTTATTGTGCTGATTTACTTTTTACTCAGTCTACCATTTCATTTATTCGACTCCGTAGATTCTCAAATTCTGAACACAATTGCGACCAATGTTTGGTTAAACGTTGGGTTCTTTGTGATCTTTATCTTTTTTGCATTCTCGTTTTTCGGGTATTACGAACTGACATTACCGAGCTCATGGGCCAATAAAATGGATTCGGCCTCGTCTAAAGTAGGAGGGGGTATCGGAATATTTTTTATGGCCGTAACCTTGGCAATCGTTTCTTTCTCTTGTACCGGTCCTATCCTTGGAGGGTTATTGGGAAGTACGGCCTTGGCCGACGGGGACGTAGCCACGAATCTTACCGCTGGAATGCTTGGATTTGGAGTAGCATTAGCCTTGCCTTTTGCCTTGTTTGCTCTTTTCCCGGCTTGGTTAAATTCGCTGCCTAAATCTGGCGGCTGGATGACTACTGTAAAGGTTACCTTGGGCTTTTTTGAATTGGCACTTGCCTTTAAATTCTTGTCAAATGCCGATTTAGTGGCCAATTGGGGGATTTTTAAACGCGAAATTTTTATAGGGATTTGGGTAGTGCTTTTTGTGTTGCTGGCCTTGTATCTTTTTGGGATTTTTAAATTCCCGCACGACGGACCTAAACAGAAATTGTCTTTGGTAAGAAAAATTTCTGCCGCTCTTAGTACTGCTTTTGCGGTGTATTTGATATTAGGTCTGGTTAAGGTGACCGATCTAAAATTGTTGAGTGGTTTTCCGCCTCCTGCCTTTTATAGTGTACTAGAAACGGAAAGCGATTGCCCTCTGGGAATAGATTGTTTTAAGGATTTCGAAGAAGGCTTGGCATATGCTAAAAAGGTAAACAAGCCTATTTTACTCGATTTTACCGGATGGGCATGTGTTAACTGTCGTAAAATGGAGGAGAATGTATGGAGCGAATCCGATATTTATCCAATCTTAAAAGAAGAGTATGTCTTAATCTCCTTGTATATAGACGATAGGAAAGAACTTCCCGAAGCAGAGCAATTCGATTTTAAATATGAGTCGGGCAGAGTAAAAACTATTAAGACCATAGGGGAAAAATGGGGAACCTTCCAGACCTTAAATTTCAATGCAGCTTCCCAGCCTTATTATGTAGTGTTGTCGCCAGAATTGGAAGTGCTAAATGCGGCGGTACAATATACAGATAAGGACACTTATAGAGAGTGGTTAAAGAAAGGAATATCGAGCTTCCGTAAATTAACCCATCTAAAAGAATAGCTTTTAAAATCATAGTTGGTGACTTTAGAGAAAATCGCGATATTGCGGAATCTAAAACATTAACAAAGTATAGAAAACGCATAGGAACGACTCTAAAAAAGAAGGTGTCCTATGCGTTTTTCATTAAAATGTATCACAAAATGACCAGAATTAAATATGAAATGAGCATTTCTGAAAACTCGTCGCAACTAGGAATTCAGCTATGTGAATTACATGGGACCTTTAAAAACAATAAATATCTACATATGAAAAAACTTCTATTTCTTTTCCTCGGCCTTATGATAATCTCATGTGGCCGCAGCACTAAAAACTTGCCTTCAGGGGAAATCACCACATCGGTCGTAGATAATTATAGTGTAAAAGATTATTATACCAAAGAAGAAGTAGTTATTACCATGAGGGATGGTATAAAACTGCATACTACCATTTACGCTCCTAAAGACACTTCTAAAAAGTATCCTATTTTGCTGTCTAGAACTCCCTATAGTTGTAAGCCTTATGGGCCCGATAATTTTAGAACCAAAATAGCTCCTAATCGCCAAATGATGGAAGAAGGTAATATAATCGTTTATCAGGATGTGAGGGGGCGATGGAACAGCGAAGGCGTTTACGATAATATGCGCCCTTATATCCCTAATAAAAAGGAAGGTGATATAGATGAGGCTACCGATACGTATGATACCATAGAATGGCTAGTAAACCATGTGGAGAATAATAATGGCAAGGTGGGGATATGGGGGACTTCCTATCCTGGTTTTTATTCTACCTATTCCTTATTAGACGCTCATCCGGCAGTAAAGGCAGTATCTCCACAAGCCCCTATAGGCGATTTTTATTTTGACGATTTTCACCACAATGGGGCTTACTTGCTAAGCTACTGGCGCGCTACTGCTGTTTTCGGATATATGAAGGACAAGCCTACGACAGAAGATTGGTACACTTTTCCCGACTTGGGCACCCAAGATCAGTATCAGTTTTTTTTAGATGCAGGTCCATTAACAAACCTAGATGCCTACTACGGTAAGGATAATGTTTTTTGGCAGCAATTAAAGGATCATCCCGATTATGATGAGTTTTGGCAAAAAAGAGGCATTATTCAGCATTTAAAAGATATAAAACCCGCGGTAATGACCGTTGGGGGGTGGTTTGATGCTGAAGACCTTTACGGGCCTTTGAATACCTATGCAGCCATTGAAAAAAATAGCAACAACTATAATACTTTGGTGATGGGGCCTTGGAGTCATGGAGATTGGTCCAGGGAGAAAAAACGCCAAGCGATAGGCAATGTTTATTTTGGAGACGATATCTCTAAATTTTATCAGGAGCATATAGAGAGCAAATTTTTTAACCACTTTTTAAAAGGTGAGGGCAATGAACCTTCTGGCTTGCCCGAGGCATATGTTTTTGACACCGGTATAAAAGCATGGAAAACATTCGATACTTGGCCTCCAAAAGAAACGAAGAAGGAAAGTTATTTTTTGCAGCAAAACCAGCGTTTATCGCAAAAAGCAACTAGGAACTACTCTTTTGAGGAGTTTGTTAGCGACCCGAAAAAGCCAGTGCCCTATTCCGAGGATATAAAAATGGTATTTACACCAAGAAAATTTATGACAGACGACCAGCGTTTTGCCGCGCGTAGGCCCGATGTGTTGGTTTTTGAAACGGAGCCTCTAGAAGCGCCGCTGACCCTAGCAGGTGATATCTTGGCGAAATTAAAGGTCGCTACTACCGGAACCGATGCCGATTGGATCGTGAAGATCATAGATGTTTATCCGGCAGACCATCAAGACTACGAAGAGACACAGGCGTATTTAAAAATGGGGAATTATCATCAAATGGTTCGTAGCGAAGTGCTTAGAGGGAGGTATAGGAACGATTTCTCTAAACCAGAACCTTTTGTCCCTAACCAGGAGACGGCTGTCAATATTAAACTGCAAGATGTTTTTCACACCTTTAAAAAAGGCCATAAGCTTCAGGTGCAAATACAAAGCACTTGGTTTCCTTATATAGATTTGAATCCGCAAACTTTTGTCGATAATATTTTTAAAGCCAAAGCTGAAGATTTTCAAAAGCAAACCCATAAGGTGTATAATACATCTGCTATAGAGTTTACTGTATTGCAGCAATAATAAAAGTCTTACATCTAATAAAAAAAGCATCCTAACGAGGGTGCTTTTTTTTATAGTAAAAATTAATATACCTTTAAATTTAAATTGATTTTTGTGAAAAGATTTAAAAAGGCATTGCTGATTATCTTAGGAGTAATCGCTGTTTTGGCCATGATCGGCGCTATAATTGTTTATCAACTTTCTCCTGATTATAATGGAGAAAAGACATTGACTAAACTAACCAAAGAGGTAAAGGTGTATTACGATGCCTACGGTATTCCCCATATTTATGGTGAAAATGAAGCCGATGCTTTTAGAGCTTTAGGGTATGTGCATGCCCAGGATAGGTTGTGGCAAATGGAATTGTTGCGGCGAATAGGAAGCGGTGGGCTTTCTGAAGTCTTTGGTGCAGATTTGTTGGAAACAGATAAGTTCTTTATATCGCTAGGAATCAATGAAGCTTCTGAAAACACCATAAAAAACATAGTGCCAAACGACCCCATGGTACAATTATCACAAGCCTATCTCGATGGTGTCAATCAGTTTATCGACCAAGGGCCAACGCCAGTCGAATTTTACCTGACCGGAATAAAAAAAAGACCTTTCACCTTAAAAGATGTATATAATACAGTGGGGTATATGGCCTTTAGTTTTGCGATGGCCCATAAAACAGACCCCTTGCTGACCAATATAAAAAATAAGCTTGGGCCAGACTATTTGGTCGATTTAGAAATAGACGTAGATAGTAGTACTGTACTGATTAAAAATCACAAACCATTACCCCAGGTAAGTGTTGTTAATGAATTAATAACCAGTAAGGTATCTGAAATATTAAACAAGCTTCCGTTGGCGCAATTTGAGGGAAGCAATAGCTGGGTAATAGCCCCTGAAAAGACTAAAAACGGAAAAGTTATTTTTGCGAACGATCCACATATTGGTTTTGCTCAACCTTCGGTATGGTACGAAGCGCATGTGAGTACCCCAGCGTATGAAAAATATGGCTACCATTTGGCAGGTGTACCATTTCCATTATTAGGTCATAATAGAAAGCTGGCTTATGGACTAACCATGTTCGAAAACGATGATATAGATTTTTATTTCGAAGAAGAGAACCCTTTAGATCGCAATAGTTATAAAACCACGAGTGGTTATACTCCTTACAAGTTGGTCCACAATACTATAAAGGTAAAAGATGAGGATGCAGTAGCCTTTAAGTATAAAGAATCTATACATGGTCCTATAGTGCATGGAATAACGACAGAGCTTAGCGACGACAAAAGCATTGCCATGTCATGGGTGTATACCAAAGTAGAAAACAAAGTAATGGATGCGCTCTACGGTTTGTCACGTGCCAACAATCTGTCAGACTTTAAAAAGGCCCTCCCAGATATTCATGCGCCAGGCTTAAATATCATGTATGGTGATGCTGTTGGGAATGTGGCATGGTTTGCTACGGCAAAGTTATATACCATGCCCGAAGAGAGTCATACCAAGTTTATTTTAGATGGGAGCAGTGGTAAGGACGAGCCCCTTGGTTATTTGGATTTTTCAGAAAACCCAATGGCTGTCAATCCTCCTTGGAGCTATGTGTACTCTGCCAACAATCAGCCCGATTCCATTGCCGGAATGCTGTATCCAGGCTATTACTTGCCCGAAAACAGGGCCAAACGCATTGTCTCCTTGTTAGAGCCCAAAGACGACTGGGATAAGCAACAGGTTTCCGAAATGATTTTAGATGTTACCGCTCCGGTTGATATAGATATTGTGAGCAACTTGGTTAAATTAATGGATGTAAAACAGTTGAGCGAACAAGAAATTCATGTGCTCGATAAGTTAAGTTTATGGGATGGGAACAACCAAATAGAAAAGATAGAACCTACGGTTTATCACCGATGGTTGTATCAGCTAATAAAACATGCTTTTGAAGACGAGTTGGGGACAGAAATGTTCCAAGAACTGTTGGCTACTCATATGTTTAAAAGACTAATAGCGCCTTTAGCCGAAAAAGAAACTTCTGTTTGGTGGGATAACATTACAACAAAAGATATTGTCGAAACAAAGCAACAGGCGGTAATCGAGTCCTTTAAATTGGCTGTGGCATCCTTAAAGGCCGATTTTGGAGATAATAACGTAATGTGGACCTGGGGAAAAGTTCATACACTAGAGCACGAGCATCCCATAGGGCGTATAAAAGCGCTTAGGTCTTTCTTTAATGTGGGGCCCTTCCCGGCAATGGGAACTAGAGAAGTTATCAATAACATGGCTTTTAGTTATGATGAAACAGGGAAATATCCAGTTACTTCGGGACCTTCGACCCGAAGGGTGATAGATTTTTCGGATATAGAAAATAGCATCAGTATTCTACCTACCGGGCAATCGGGAAATCCGTTTAGTCCACATTATAGGGATCAGGCAAAAATGTTTAACAAGGGGCATTTTCGTAAAATGATGATGAACAAAGAAGAAATTATAAGTTCCAAGAAATCCCTGCTCATATTTAAACCGAAGTTGTAAAAACGAGGAAGGCAATCATATGCTGTTCGTCTTTTTTCTTACTATTTTTGGCTAATTCTGTAACATCTAGTCTCTTATATATTAAATATCTTGTTTTATTTAATTACTTTTAGTTAAAAGAGATGTAAATGCTTACAAAAGTATTCGGAAGTGCTGTATTCGGAGTGGAAGCAACGACCATTACAGTGGAGGTTAATATAGACAAAGGTGTTGGCTATCATTTGGTAGGCTTGCCAGACAATGCCATCAAAGAGAGCAACTATCGTATTGCGGCCGGCTTAAAAAATAACGGCTATAAGGTTCCTGGCAAGAAAATCACTATCAACATGGCGCCAGCCGATCTGCGAAAAGAAGGATCGGCCTATGACCTTACCCTGGCCTTGGGAATTCTTACTGCCTCTGGGCAAATAAAATCCGAGAATCTGGAGCGCTATGTTATTATGGGGGAAATGTCCTTGGATGGGAGTATTCAGCCTATAAAGGGAGCCTTGCCGATCGCTATAAAAGCGAAGGAAGAAGGGTTTTTAGGGTTTATCTTACCCATGGAAAACGCCAAGGAAGCTGCTATTGTCGATGGGTTAAAGGTGTATGGGGTGGAGAATATTGGAGAGGTCATTGAATTTTTTGATAGCGGTACGCCCTTAGAAGAGACCGTGATAGATACCCAGGCCGAATTTTATAAGAATTTGGATTTTCCCGAATTCGATTTTTCAGATGTGAAGGGGCAGGAAAGCATCAAGCGCTGTATGGAGATAGCGGCGGCAGGTGGCCATAATATTATTCTGATAGGCCCTCCAGGAGCTGGAAAGACCATGCTAGCGAAACGCCTGCCATCTATTTTACCGCCCATGACCCTCAATGAAGCTTTAGAAACCACTAAAATCCACAGCGTGGTGGGAAAAATAAAGAATATGGGGCTTATGAACCAAAGACCCTTCAGAAGTCCACACCACACTATTAGCGATGTAGCCTTGGTCGGAGGTGGAGCCTATCCACAGCCTGGGGAAATTTCCCTATCCCATAACGGAGTATTGTTTTTAGATGAATTACCAGAATTTAAACGGGGAGTATTGGAAGTAATGCGACAACCCTTAGAAGATAGGGAGGTTACAATTTCTAGAGCCCGTTTTACGGTTACCTATCCCAGTAGTTTTATGCTGGTGGCCAGTATGAATCCTAGTCCCGGCGGGTATTTTAACGATCCCGATGCCCCTGTGACATCCTCCCCGGCAGAAATGCAACGCTATTTAGGAAAAATATCGGGTCCCTTATTAGATAGGATCGATATTCATATAGAAGTAACCCCAGTGCCCTTCGAAAAGTTATCGGAAGATAGAAAAGGAGAAAGCAGTGTGGATATTCGCAAACGGGTAACGGCTGCCCGGGCATTGCAGACCCAGCGCTTTTTAGAGTCCGAGAATGTACACTACAACGCACAGATGAATACTAAGCAAATTCGAAAGCACTGCCAAATGGACGATTCCTCCAAAGAATTGCTCAAAAATGCCATGGATCGATTAAATCTCTCTGCTCGCGCTTACGACAGGATTTTGAAAGTAGCGAGAACCATCGCCGATCTGGAAAATGTAACCGAAGTCAACGGCAACCATATTGGGGAGGCTATTCAATACAGAAGCTTAGATCGAGAAGGTTGGTTAGGGTAGAGGAATCATCATAAATGAGGTATTGACGATCTATGAAAAAGGGTCAGACTTTAGATAAAAGTCCAACCCCTGTTATTTTAAACTTACACCCTTAAAGGGATAGCATCCTTTTTAAAGCGCTTTTTTAAGTCATATTTTGTCTTACCTCTTGTAGTCTTTGATTAAAATCATAACAAAGTGCGTTATATAAAAAATCGGACATAAAATTACACAACATTTCTATGGCACCTGTTGGAGCACCTTTTGGATGGGCCGTTAAGATACCATGTGCAAAACAATTTCTTAGCATGGCACTTACATACAATCCTTTTCTAGCACCTTCTCCTTTTCTAAATTCTTTTAGACTTCTACGTTGGGCAAAAGAATTGCAGTTTTGTAATAAAAAATTAAACACAGCGTCATTGGTGTCAACAATATCAAAAGCATCTTTTATTTGCTCAAACATGGAAGCCGGCACTTTTTGTAATGCTAAATGGTACATGCCTTTTTCAATTCCCTCACAATCGGTCACATAGCGCTCAAAAGCACTAAACATTAAAAAATGTCTGTTTAGAGCTTCATATCCTTTTGAAGTGCCTTCCCCAAAATCATTAAATGTGATTGATTCTATGGACTTTGCAACACGTAATCTACGGGCAAATCCATTAAAACTAGCACGAGATTCAGAAACATAATCAAAATCCTCCATGGAAGCTTTATCTACTCCTGCTCTCGTCAAATATCTAAATTCACTAAAACCAGGGAGAACAGATTCCTCATATAGTATTGCAGTTTTTTCTAGTGTCATTATGTTCTAATATTGAATTGCACGATTTAAACCGGGAAATTAAAAGACTGAGATGGCTCTACAGCCAATATTTTATAATAATCGCGCATGAATTTTTTGTTTTGAAATTCCAAATATAGCAACTTTTTTAGGTGTAAACTTAATATAAAGTAGGAAAATACGTTTATAAGTAATTGAGAGGTGTTTACATTTTTAAAAATCCCATAGATCGATTAAATCGCTCCGCTTGGGTCTACGATTGGATCCTGAAAGTAACGAGAACCATCGGAGATCCAAATAATGTACCTGATTTTATAGATACGATATAGGCAAACTATTTAATACAGAAGTGTAGGCCGAGAAGGTTGGTTGGGGGTTGTGTTGCATTACAGTACGAGCGTGACCCTAGCGAAGCATTATGTCTTGCCAAATTGACATTTTAATAGCGCTAAAAGGATTTTTAAGTAGGATTTTTCTTTTTAAAAAAGGAGTTTATGCAGTAAAAATGACAGTTTTTTAGGATTGGTATTAAATTTGTTCTTTATAGGATGAATTTATTGTTTAACTAAAATTTTATGAATTATGAGCACTTTAGTAAATGTTCCTAAAAATGAAGGTTTGGCAAAGACAAATTCCAATCAAAGGCCAGACTTTCCGCTTTGGTCTTCTTTATTCGATGATTTTTTCAATAGAGATTACCCAACGCTTTTAAATTCAAATTTTAATACTGGCATCAGTTTGCCCAAGGTTAATATCAAAGAAACAGCGGACGCTTATTTTGTAGAGATGGCCGCTCCAGGATTAAAGAAATCCGATTTTCAGATAGATTTGGATAATCAGCTACTATCAATAGCAACTACTATGGAGGTAGATAATGAAAACAACGAAGAAAATTATTCTCGCAGAGAGTTTGGTTATTCTTCCTTTAAAAGAAGCTTTAAACTGCCCGAAACCATAGAGGAAAATAAAATTAAAGCTAAGTATAACGATGGTATTCTGAGTATTCATCTACCGAAAAAGGAAGAGGCGAAACAGAAACCTCCGAGAAGCATTGATATTTCCTAATCTAAACAGTAGTGAAAGGACCAATTTGGTCCTTTCTTTTTTTAACAGTCTATTAGATGCGAGTAACAATAAACACGATGGCAGTTTTTACTTTTTTAAACTTCCAATAATTAGGATGTTTTAGGTGTTTTTTTCACATAGATAAACTTCTGCTCATCCAATATCCGTTCATCATCCAGTCTATAGGCTACTAAATACCCATTATTCGCCACGCTATAATCTAGACAGCAAATATTTTGCCTGAATAGTGAGGGTTGATCAGCTTTTAACCAATAGTGGCCAAAGAATACACTCTTGTCATTATTTTTGTAGTAATCGTTTTCTTTTAAACCTGATAAATCGATAGACTCTTCGGGAAGATCGTCTGTGGGATGAAGACTGATGGTTTTATAAGTCATTAGAGAAGGGTCTTCCCACCATTTAATCCTCAATTCAGTACGTTCAATCTTTTCCTTGTCCTTGAATGATAGTCCATTTGGCATTCGTATCTCTTTTCCTTTGAGGGTCTGTTCTATGGCCTCAAAAAATACTGTTCCCTTCCTTATTGATTGGTAAATTAAATCATCTGTAAGTCGGTTGTTCCTCAAATTTTTTCAGAATTGGAAATCATTGTCCATTGTCTTTACGAAATGACCTTTATGGGGTTTTCCGAAGAAGCTATCTCAAAAAGAATCAATAGCATGGAAAAGAGTAGCATGGATCGTGAGTTAATCACCAAGGAAGAGAGAGATGCGATTACGGCTTCCGTGGAAGCGTTTCTAAAAAAGTGGGCGGAAGGAGACAGCGATTAAGGAAAAGAATATTGAACTAGTTACATAGCTGATGTATCCTCTAAAAACCGGAAAAGGATCGAGGATCAAGACGAGTCAATGAAACTAAAGCATAGCAAATTGAAAACAGGAACAGATAGGGTTCACTAGTTGTAGATATTAATTTACATGGATAACTGTTTAGTGCTGATTGTTAATTAAATGCCGCGTTAGGGACCGCGGCGGCATCCCCGCAGCGGAGCAAGGGATACAGCCAAGGGCCCGCCCGCCCTAAGCGGGAACGCCCAAATACCTATGCTGAGGACGATACGAAAATAATCCTGCCTGGCCTTAATTACATTAAACCGCTACTTTTAAACGCGGTTCATCACTAATCCAGATTTAAGGATTCTATTTATAAAATAGACGCTTCTTGGAAATGCCTTGTGGAAATACTTGGGTATCAGTCTGCTATTTCGTATTTTCATGATGCCTTTCTGAAAAAAACTAAAAATTTTAAGCGTGCTATGGAAGTGAAGGCATAGAACTATTGTCCCCGAATTTATAAACTGTCTTTAAACAGCTGTATTATGGAGCATAGAATAGTACTTAAGAAAATTGAATATGTCACTCACAATGTTCTACATTTAATAGCCGAAAAACCCAAGGGCTATGGGTTTAGTCCGGGACAGGCGACGGAAGTGTCTATAGATAAGGAAGGCTTTCGCGCCAAGAAAAGACCATTTACCTTTACCAGTCTCCCTGGGGATGAGGATTTAGAATTTACCATAAAAGTATACCCCTCCCATGACGGTGTTACCAAGGAATTGCATCAGCTAAAAGTTGGTGATCATCTTCTTATTGGCGATGCTTGGGGCGCTATACAATACAAAGGTCCGGGAGTTTTTATTGCCGGGGGCGCTGGAGTAACCCCCTTTATAGCAATCCTAAAAGACCTACATCGCAAAGGGAAATTAGGCGGACATAGGTTGTTTTTTGCCAATCAGAAGGAAAAGGATATTATTTGTAGGAACAAACTAAGGACCTGGCTTGGGGATGAGGTGGTACATATACTGTCTAAGGAAGACAATGGCAATTTCCCCCATGGTCATATCAATCGCGCCTTTTTAGAGGAACATCATTTGGACAACTCGGGCTATGTGTACCTCTGCGGTCCACCTCCTATGATGGATGCCTTGCCCATAGAATTATATGCCTTGGGAGTGCCTAAAGACCATTTGATTACCGAAGATCCGGAATAAAAACCTACCTAATAACGGAATGGATCTACTACTGATTCTACTGTTGCTAGCGGTTATCTGTAAATTACTCAACGTTGGGGAGTTTATAACTGGTATACGCTCCGGCAATTCCGAAAAGGGACAAGACCAAAATAACCCCTTCGGTAGAGATTACGGAGGCGGCAGCACTGATGCCACCCGTAACCAAGAGAATACCCCCTATGATGGTATTACTGACCGCTACGTAGTCGGTACGTTTGTTTCCGCCGGCCATATCTACGATATAGGTTTTACGGCCCAAGCGAACCCCACTATGGGCAATGCCCAGAATAAAGAAAGCCAGCGGATAAAGCCAGTAGGCATTTTTGGCAATGGGGGCAAAGCTTACTAGGCAAAACATTAATACCCCTAACACGGAGGCGATAATAGCCGCAAACCCCATTACATTTTTACTCGATTTATCGGCCATTCTGCCCCAAACGGGGGCACTGATAATAGATGCTATTCCGTTGGCAATAATAAAAAGCCCTAGGAGGTAGCCTTCCTTGCCTAAATATCGCTGTGCTAAAACCACATAAAAAGGAGCGGTCAGTGCCGAACACAGCAGTAGTGATCTAGCAATTATAAATCGTCTAAACTGGCTGTCTGTTCTTACTAGGCTCATACGCTCTATGGCCTCTTTCCAACCGTTTTGGCCCCCAGCAGTAGCCCCCGGGAATTCTTTGATACCCGCATATATCAAAGCGGAAATTAGCCACATGGCACTGGCAAAGAAAATGGTATAACTATAAAAGGTAATGTCTGCACCATTTCTAGATTGGTACATCATATAGAGTCCGGCTAGCAGTACCAAAACTCCCGACACAGAAACCGTATACCCTTTGAGTCTTCCTCTGCGGGTTTTAGGGATTGTTTTTCCTAGGACATCCTTAGAAGCAACCGAACAGAGGCCACGAGATAGGCTAAAGGCAATAAGGAATACTATAATAAGCCAACCGGCCGTACTGCCGGTAGCGTGCAGGGTAACCAACCCAATAGCTACCATGGATATAAATTGAAGCAGGGCGCCAATGACATAGACCCATTTGCGTTTCTCCTTGGTGCGGATATAACTGGCAATAATAATTTGTGGAAGCATAGAGCCCGATTCGCGGATAGGAACAATAAAACTGATGAGGTATACAGGGGCATTTACATAACTCATGACCCAGGCCAAAACTGTTTTTGGATTACTAAGGGTATCGCCTAACTTAGAAAAGGTGTTGCTTAAGAGGATCAGAAAATAGTTTTTGGGCGTATACTGACAGGCCGACTCTTCGATATCCTTACAGATGCGGGCGTCTTCCTCATTGTTTACATAGTCGTATAATTTTTCTGTCCAAGAATTAGATTTCATGCGGGCTGGTTTTTGGAAGGTGTAGTTTATTGCTGTCCATGGTAATTTAAATAAACGTATAAGAAAGAAACCACTCAAGTTACTACTTTATAAAGGTTTTACGAAAGCTTGTGGCTAAAATTATGGGTGGGCAAATGGACTTCCTTAATCAGGGCAATTTCCCTATCTTTACGAGTCACAATAATAACAACATCTTTCATGAAAAACGTTTGTTCCATGTTAATGCTAACGGTTTTGTTTACAGCTTGTAACGATTCCAAATCCAAAAACAAGGCATCCGATATGGATGCTATGACACAGAATATGACAGAAAACCCCTTACTTGTCGAAAGTACCTTGCCTTATGGTGCTCCCGATTTTACACAAATTAAAAACAGCCATTTTAAACCAGCCCTTTTACAAGGAATGGAAGCGCAACAACAGGCTATCATTAAAATAGTGAATGCTAGTGAAGCTCCTACCTTTGAAAATACGGTATTGGCCTTAGAAAAGAGCGGTGCCTTATTAGACAGGGTAGAAAATGTTTTTTACAGTCTTACCGGAGCCCATACCAACGACACCTTGCAAGCTATACAGGAAGAAATGGCGCCTAAGTTCTCGGAACAGCGCGATGCTATTTATTTGAATGAAAAATTATTTGCTCGTATAAAAACCTTGCACGAAACTAAGGAGAGCTTGGGATTGGATGCAGAGTCCCTTAAATTATTGGAGAAGTATTTTGAAGATTTCGAAATTGCCGGTGCCAATCTATCTGCGGCAGACAAGGAAACTTTAAAATCATATAATTCGCGCTTAGCAACCTTGATCAATACTTTTAACAAAACGCTATTGGAGGCCAATAACAGTGGTGCGATTGTGTTTACTGACAAGGAGGACTTAGCGGGCTTATCAGAAGGGGTATTAAAGTCCTTGGAAGACCCAGCCTCTAAAGGTTGGAAAATTCCACTATTGAACACTACGCAACAGCCTTTGTTGCAATCTTTGGACAATAGGGCTACGAGAGAAAAAATATTTAATGCAGCCTGGAACAGGGCCGATGGTACTGCTCAGGACACCAAGGCCATTATTGCCGAAATAGCCGAATTACGCGCGCAAAAAGCTGCCTTATTAGGATTTGATAACTATGCATCATGGAGCCTGCAAAATACCATGGCAAAAATACCAGAGAATGTCTTTAATTTATTTAACGGACTTATTCCAGCAGCTACAGCGAAAGCAGCCGTAGAAGCTAAGGAAATTCAGAAAATGATTCAGCAAAAAGGAGGCGACTTTACTTTGGAACCATGGGATTGGAATTACTATGGAGAAATGGTACGTAAAGCTAAGTACGATTTAGACGAAAACCAGATCAAGCCTTATTTTGAAATGAAAACGGTCTTGGAAAAAGGGGTTTTCTATGCTGCTGAAAAATTATACGGCCTTACTTTTAAAGAAAGAACAGATATTCCTACTTACCACGATGAGGTTTTGGTATATGAGCTTTTCGAAGAAAATGGCGATGCCCTAGGGTTGTTTTATGCCGATTTCTTTGCACGTCCTAGTAAGAGAGGTGGGGCTTGGATGAGTAATTTTGTGACTCAATCGAAGTTATACGACAAGAAGCCGGTAATCTACAACGTGTGTAACTACCCGAAACCAGCAGAAGGAGAAGCAGCTTTATTGACCTATGATGAGGTGGAAACGATGTTCCATGAGTTTGGGCACGCCTTGCACGGTTTCTTTGCAGATCAGCAATACCCATCGCTTTCCGGGACTTCGGTAGCACGCGATTTTGTCGAATTCCCATCACAATTCAATGAAAACTGGGCCTTGTATCCGGAGATCCTTAAGAACTATGCCCTTCATTATAAAACAGGAGAACAAATTCCACAAGCTTTGATCGATAAGATCAAGAATTCTGGCACCTTTAACCAGGGGTATAGCCTAACGGAAAATTTGGCGGCTTCTAATTTAGATATGCAATGGCATACTATTGGTGCTGATAAAAAGATTGATGATGCCAATGCTTTTGAAAAAGAAGCTCTTCGTAAAACAAAATTAGATGTGGTATCGGCAGTACCGCCACGTTATAGATCTACTTACTTCTCCCATGTATTTGGAAGTGGTTATGCAGCCGGGTATTATTCGTATTTGTGGACAGAGATGTTGCACCACGATGCCTATAATTGGTTTGAGAACAATGGTGGACTTACCCGTGAAAACGGACAGCGTATAAGAGACATGGTACTTTCTCGTGGAAATACACTGCCACTGGAAGAAATGTATAAGGAATGGCGCGGTAGTGATCCAAAAATTGAGCCGATGCTAAAAGCACGTGGCTTAAAATAAGCAATTTTTGTCGCGTACTATAAAATGAAAGGGGCCATTACGGTCCCTTTTTTCTTTAATAAGATAAGGGAATAGGTTTTGATTTGCTTTAAGACGCAATAAGATAGGTCAAGAGCAGCTATGCCATAGTAATACTACATAACATGGGCGATGAAATGATTTGTCCTTTGGCTTATTTTAAAATTTCTGCAGCTGTTAATTCTGTAAAACCACTTTCCGTTGCTTTTATAAGTTTAGCACGTAGCCAATCGATTTCTTTCTGTTTTTCTCTTTCTCGACGAATCAAGTCATTTATTACTTCACTCTTACTAGAATATTCTTCACTTTCAACCATTTTTTTTAACCAATCATCATTTGGCCTTGTTAAGGAAATACTTTGTCGTGGCATGATTAAGAATTACACATAATTGATGTAAATATACACCAATTATGTACAAAAACTACACCTGTCGCATCGCAGAGAGCCCCCAATACCTATTGCAAGGCGCTTTTACTTCATTCTTGAGGTTCGTATAAAAAATGTACATAAAACAACTCGCAGTTTGGAATAAGGTAATAGAGGTCTCTTTTCCAAAAGGTTCTCAGGTCACAAGTGAATAAACATCTTGTTTACAATGAATTGTCACTAAAACCTTTGTTTGTTTTTCGGGTTTTTCATTTTGCTAAACACCATAGCATTAGAGTCACCATTAATCCTAAAAACACCTACGGTTATGAAGTGGTAGAATTTGGTCGTAAATTCTTATTTAAGTTTAAGAACAGATACAGGTAGTTGTATGTTACTAAATTAAATCAATCCACTTATATACTATTATTATGGCCAATTATTATTGTGAATATTGCGGAACCAAAAGCGCTACTATCACTACCCTTACTGCCAATAGCTGTCACCGTCATCCATTAGGGAAAGGAAAGCATAAACTATATGAGGGCAGTGAGAAGTCTAGCTATAGTTGTAAGCATTGCGGTACCTCTTCCGGCACTATAACGGGGCTTACGGGTAATTCATGCCATAGGCACCCCAACGGCCCAAGTAAGGGCAAGCACGCACCTTCTTTATAGGGGACCAGCATCTAAAGCCCAGCCAAAAGGGAAAACACCGTATAGCCCAGACTATTGTATAGAGGGCAAATGCGGTGTTTTAAATTAAAACCTATAAAACATGATCTTTTATTAGTAGGCAAAGGGTATAACCGCTAAAAGGCTGGTTTGAAAATCCTTGATTTAAGAGGTTTATAGCCAATAAAGAAAATAGTCCATAACAATAAAAGGAATAAATACGAGGTATTAGCCATTAAATCCAGGTAATCGATCTTTCCTTTGGTAAAACTTAAAATCATTAATACCTGTGCGCCATAGGGTAAGAGACCTTGTGAAATACAAGCAAATATATCGAGAATAGAAGCGGTTTTTTTGTTGTCCAATTGGTACTCGTCATTAATGGTTTTAGCGATAGCGCCTACTATAATGATAGAAACCGTGTTATTGGCAATAGCAGTGTTAACACCCCCGACCAAGGCAGCAATTCCAAATTGAGCCGAGGTCTTATTCTTGATCAAGGCTTTTATTTTATTCAGGATATAATCGATCCCTCCATTAAAAGCAACCAAAGCGGCCAAACCACCAGAGAGCAACGACAATAAGAAAATCTCGGTCATATTGGTAAATCCACCATAGGCTATTTTGGTCGATTCAAGGAGGGTGAAGTCACCATATAATACACCTAATAGCACAGCGGAAAGAATACCTAAAAGAAGCACCACAAATACATTAATCCCAACTACTGATAATAGAATAACCAATAGATACGGCATAATTTTAATAATAGAGTACGAATAGGTAACAGTTTCTGTTGGGGTATTATTAATATCCATACCCTGAAAGATTAAGACACCTATGGTCAGCAGCGCTGCGGGAATGGCTATTTTAATATTTTGCTTAAACTTGTCGCTCATTTTACATTCCAAGGATTGTGTAGAGGCGATAGTGGTATCTGAAATAAGGGAAAGGTTGTCGCCAAACATAGCGCCCCCTAACAAGGCACCGCACAGCACTGCCAGGGAAACTCCGCCTTTATCGGCAAAGCCTACTACAATAGGAGCGAGGGCTACAATAGCGCCCACAGAAGTACCAGTAGATACAGATAAGAAGGAGGCTATTAGGAAAACGCCAATATAAATATACTCTATAGCGATATAATCTAATCCAAGGTTGACGATGGCATCGACACTTCCGGTGGCCTCGGTAATCGCAGCAAAGGCTCCGGCAAGTAGATAGATAAGGCACATTGTAAGAATCTTATCATCGCCACAACCTTTTAAAAGGGTTTTTATTTTTGAATTTACAGATTGTTTAAATAGTAGAAAGGCAACAATAATTCCTGCCAATACCGCTATAGGAGAAGGCAAAGCATAAAAGTCGTTTTGATAAATGCCGACACCTAAAAAGGTGAATACAAATACAAATAATGGAATCAGTGCCGTAAAACTTGAATTTTTGTCTTTTGAATATGCCATTTTAATATTTTTGGAAGCTCAAAAGAAATGACAGCAAATAGTTGGGAATATGGTTTAACATTTGTTCCAATGATATTTGGCTTATCTATTTAGCACCTTGCTTGTTAATGCAGGTTGCTATCTCTTTTGAGATTCTTGATAATTAAGGCCGCAAAAGTAGGGAATTTGAAGCAAACTATTTCTTAAATTACTCTTATTGTTTTTTAAAATTACTTCTTTCCTTAAGGAGTGTAAAAGACCTTTGCAATGTCCTATAGATACAGCATTGGGGCTGTATAGTTGAGGTTCTTTTTATTTAAAAGCTAGGAGATAAAACAACGCATCTGATGTATCATATAAACAGAGATTAAGGTAGGAGTGCTTATATGGCAGCTACGCTCTATTCGCAACTCAACTTTTCAAGGGTTTAGCGGCTTATTCCATAGGATTATAAAACAATTGGCAGTATTCCTTGTAAAAGGGCATATCTTTGCCAAAAATTATTTTATGTCAAAACAGTTTTCCGATTTAGGAATTAAAGAACAACTACTACAAAGTTTAGTCGAATTACAAATCTCTGTACCCACAGATATCCAAAAAAAGACTATTCCCTTAATCCTAAATCAGAACAAAGATGTCGTTGGTTTGGCAAAAACAGGAACCGGTAAAACGGCTGCTTTTGGATTGCCTTTATTGCAATTGATCAACGAAGAAAATACAGCGGTGCAAGCAGTAATACTAGCGCCCACAAGAGAACTAGGGCAACAAATTTATACGAACCTAACTTCTTTTAGCGCTCATAGTCCAGCTATTTCCATAGCCTCTGCATTTGGAGGAATCCCTATAAAACCTCAAATAGAACGTTTAAAAAGCCCAACACAAATTGTCGTGGCAACCCCAGGGCGACTAGTCGATTTGGTAAAAAGACAGGCCATTAACATCAAAAACATCGCTTATTTAGTATTAGATGAAGCCGATGAAATGGTTAGTGCCTTAAAAGAAGACTTGGATGTCATTATCAAAGAAACTCCTAAGTCTAGAAGAACACTATTATTTACCGCTACTATGCCTGGGGCCATAAAGCAATTGGTGCAAAATTATATGTCTAAACATGTAGTTCAGGTCGAGGCTGATATGGATACTGTTGGACACCAAGGCATAGACCATCAATATATGGTTGTAGAGCCTATTGAAAAATTAGAGGTGTTACTGCATTTTTTGAATTCTAAGGAAGGCGAACGCGGAATTATTTTTTGTAAAACGAAGGCTGCCGTGAATAAACTGGCCAAGAACTTAGCCATTAATAAATTCTCTTCAGGAGCTATCCACGGAAGCTTAACCCAAGGCATACGAGATAGGGTTATGGGACAATTTAGAGAGGGGTATATCGATGTACTTGTGGCTACCGATTTGGCAGCACGTGGTATTGACGTTAAAGAAATCTCCTATGTGGTCAATTATCATTTGCCAGATACCTACGACACCTATGTCCATAGAAGCGGACGTACGGCAAGGGCAGGAGCCAAAGGACTTTCTTTGACAATTTTACAACAAGAAGAAGTAGAAGAGATAGCCGATTTTGAAAAAGAATTAGGGATCGTTTTCCATAAATTTGAAAAGGCGGATGCACAAAGCATAGAGGAAAACAATAGTCTGGTTTGGGCTAAAAAAATATTTAAGACAAAACCAAACCGCACTGTTTCTAAAGAATTCAAGGAAAAAATAAGCACCATATTCCATCATCTAACCAAGGAAGAATTGGTAGAGAAAATATTGGCAAATCACCTTGCAGAAACTACGGCTGCTAGCCAACCATTAGAAAAATCTAAAAAGAAAAAAAGAAATAGCTAAGAAGATTTAATCTATTTTTTAGAAAGCTTTTGTTGAGGTGTCTTTGAAGACCGATTCCTTAAAAAAGCAAAGGGTATTATCAAACCTCTTAGTGTCCCTATTATAGGAAACTAAGAGGTTTTTACATTAAATACAGAAGATCAACTCTCAATTTCCAGTTATAAAAAATCACAGGGGTATTATTGGTTATGCGCTTACCAAAATATTACCTCGTATAAGCCTTCCCATCCTATTGCAGCCCTTCATGATATATAGGATGTTGTCTAAAAAAATCTCCCTTCAAAACTAACTTCAGTATTTTCGAAACATGAAAGACCTTGCCGTCATCGTGTTATTAGGGGTATGAAGCCCACCGGTGCGAAAACGTACGCTAAGGGAATTACTAGACTAGTTATCAATGTTTTAAATAATATTATTTTAATTAGTTTTACCAACTTTTCTCTCTGTAAACCACATCAACAGGTGCTAAACCAGCACATTTGGAGAAATTTAGGTTACAACGCTACCAAAACGTACGCTAAGGAATAATTTTTAACTTTTCATTAAGAGCTCCTAGATTACGTAATTTCCCTTTCAAGAATTTTTCTTCGATTTCAAAAGAATAATGTCCCAACATATTTACATGTTTAAATATAAGTGGAGATAATCTTTCCAAATCCTCATCATTTAATGTAACACCTTTTGTTTCTAGATGTTCAATTGATTTTTGCATGTAGATGGAATTCCACAAAATGACAGCGTTCGTTACCAGTCCAAGAGCTCCAAGTTGATTTTCCTGACCTTCTTTGTACCGTTTTCTAATTTCCCCACGTTGCCCATAGCAAATGGCCCTAGCAACGTTATGCCTACTTTCCCCTCTATTAAGTTGGGTAAGTATTCTGCGCCTATACTCTTGGCTATCAATATAATTTAAAAGGTAAAGGGTTTTGTTGATACGACCAACTTCTTTTATGGCCTTGGCCAAACCTGAAGGTCTGTCACTTTTGAGCAGGGTCTTCATTAGTTCAGAAGCCCTGACCGTTCCTAATTTCAATGAACCTGCCATACGTAACATATCGTTCCAATTATCTTCTATTGGCGCCGCTTTGGCAATACCTCTTGAAATATCGTCGAGAGGCCCATAGTCTGAATCTTTATCAATTCTCCAAAATACAGCTTCTCCGGCATCTGCCAATCTAGGAGAGAATTGATAGCCAAGCAACCAAAACAGACCAAATACCATTTCGCTTGCACCTGCAGTATCGGTCATAATCTCTGTAGGAACCAAACTTGTTTGCTGTTCTAACAAGCCATCCAAAATAAACATTGAATCCCTCAAAGTTCCTGGGACGGCAATACCATGAAATCCCGAAAATTGATCTGATACAAAGTTGTACCAGGTTATTCCTCGGTTAGCACCGAAATACTTTCTATTGTACCCGGAATTGATTGTTTGAACAGGCGTTACAAAACGCATACCATCAGCGGATGCTACCATACCACTTCCCCATTTATTGACCAATGAAAGTGTGGACTGGTAATCAACGAGATTTGCATTTGCCATGGTCAACGTTTCTTCCCTAAAGTAATTTTGTTTCACCCAATTTAAACGATGTCGGGTCAAAGCAGGAATAGTATCTTTAACCAAAGGCTCTATTCCTATATTACATGCCTCGGCAATGAGTACAGCACATATACTAACTGTTAGATCTTTACTTCTGGAACCGGACTCACTCACATGACTGAAGGAGTCAATAAAATTAGTATGACCCTGAATTTCCAATAGGAGTTCT
Organism: Arenibacter sp. 6A1; assembly: GCF_012272855.1. Classification (GTDB taxonomy): domain Bacteria; phylum Bacteroidota; class Bacteroidia; order Flavobacteriales; family Flavobacteriaceae; genus Arenibacter. Next base: position 104,453 of record NZ_JAAXCQ010000015.1, read on the forward strand.
GTAAGATCAACTTTTGGTAATAAGCTCCGGATAGATTCTTTTAAAGATTTTAAACTATCGGGCTCGACAAGTCCATCAAGTTTCCTAATTGTCAACGAAGGCTGGTTTCCTGAAATATCTAAACAGACTGAATCGTTGTCTTGAAAATTAGAAGCTACTTTTTTATAAGTAGTGTCAAGTTCTTTTACTAGTTTATCTACAGACTCCTTTCCGTTTTCAATATGTCCCAGAGAAGCGCATATTTGACTTTTATTGTTTCTCCAGTAATTTTCCTTTAGTAATTTCATTCTTGGGTCACCCCAACGATCTCCATTTTTGATATAGATGTCCCTGCGTTTGAGAGCATCTAAAAAATGATTTAAAAAACATATGGTATACCCTTTTTTCGATATATTACCTTCCTCGTCGGTAATTAATCTTTTCCATAAAGGTGTGATGATATCCGTTGGAGGGTTATCAAGAAATTTGTTTTTATCATATTGAAGACTTGCAAGAAAAAAGAATATATCAAGTAGATTTTCACCAGAAGGTGCAGCTTCGAACTCAATATCCTCGAATAATCTAGGAAGTATCTTTTTAATTTTCCCATATTGTGCTATCATCTCCTCTAAATAATCGCTGTTTTCTGGACGTGCCAGCTCGTTAACCGTGTCCATCGAATTTGCAATCAAATCTTTAGATGCAATCTTGAATATCGATTTTCTCAGTTTCGAATTCGATATTTTTTCGTCCAATATAAGCTTGCTTACTTTGGCCAAAATAACCGCAGACCTATCCAAATCCTTTAAAGTACGTAGTCTTTTCTTTTTGCCTATTCGTTTTGCATCATTGACAATATTAGTTGCCAACAGCTCTAGAACATCCAATGCGTCGTCCAATGCCATAACTTCATATACTTTCACAAAGGCTACAAGAACTGCTAAACGCCTTTGCTCTGGCATTCTACTGATTCTATAAGCAGATGTAATAGATGCATGATTTGCAAGTTGTCTGATTTTTATCGGCGGTATTCCTTGAAAATCCAATTCCCCAATTCCAAAGGAACGTAGACCTTGATAACGTTTCAACGCTTTTATAAAAGATGTGCTACTTATTCTTACAGGACCTTTTCGATAATAATCAAACCAAGATGTTTGCATTGGTTCGGAAATTTCCAATAAATCATTTAGTCTTGATTTTTGGGATAAAGAAGGAAGGTCTGCCAGTTTTTCCCATAAGGTTTCGAATGCTCTTTGACGAATTTCCCCTATCAGCCGAGTAAGGGTTGTAGCCCCAGGAAGTAAAATTTTGTTTTTCACTAACCAAGATGTTGCCAAATCAAACAAAAGATTGGGTCTTTCATCACTAATCCATGCCCTAAGATAAATTAGCCTGGTCAATCTAAATGACAAATAGCCTTTGGTATACTCGCGATAGTTATATTGTTTTTTAATTAATGCTCTGTGTTCCCGTTTGGTAGTCTCCCTTTTCCCATATGATTTTAAAATTGTTATGTTTTCCATTGATACTTGTTCTGCAACAAATTCTTTTATAGCAGTTGGAACTTCAGAAAGCTCGTTTAGGAATGTTCCTAAAAACCGAACACAGGTTAATTGTAGTGCTACTCCAAACTTATTGGCATTACCTCTTCGTTTGGAAATAAATTCTAAATCTAAATTGTCCAATGTAAAATATTTGGAAATCTGATTTTCGTTTAGAACCTCTGGGAATTTCCCATAATTTTTCTTCTGCTCTTGAGTTAAAATTTCATTGGACATTGGGTGATGGTTAAGTTATTTTTTCAATAAAGTCTTATCATTTAAAAGAGTGCATTTTGGGTATACCTTTTTGCTACCATCAATTTGCTGGTGCAATAATATTTAAAAACAATGTATATTGCACTATCATTACAAAACCATTTATAGTGCACTTATGAGGATATATGGATATTTGAGGGCATCGACCAAACATCAAGATGCGGAAAGGGCAAAGAACGAACTTACTGACTTTGCCGATGAAAAGGGCATCAAGGTCTCTTTCTGGTTTATGGAGAACGAGACTGGTAGCAAATTAAACCGCCCTGAACTATTTAGGTTGTTGGAAATTACGGAGCCAGGAGATGTATTGCTTGTAGAACAGATTGACAGGATAAGTAGATTAAACGCTAAGGATTGGGATTCCTTGAAATCGCTCATATCGGACAAGGGTATCAAAATTGTCTCATTGGACCTTCCAACAAGCCATAGGCTTATCGACAGTTCGGACGAGTTTACCGAAAGGATGTTGTCGGCAATCAATTCCATGTTGCTCGATATGCTAGCTGCGGTTGCCCGTAAAGATTACGAGGACAGGAGGCGCAGACAGGCACAAGGGGTTCAAAAAGCCAAGCAACAAGGAAAATATAAAGGTCGTCCTGAGAACATCGAATTACAGAACAAGATCGAAGGACTACTAAGGGACAGTAAGAGCTACAATTACATCCAGAACCTTTTGGGTTGCTCTAGACATACAATATCTAAGGTCAACAAGCGCATAAAATTGGGGATTAATGAGTAACCAAAATATATATCGACAGCACGTTGCATCTTGAATCATACCTTTTGAAAATAATCTCCGGATTTTGCGAGAGTTCCAAATTATCTAGAGTTATTTAACAGGTGTGATTCTAAATCGCTTGGTACACACCGCACGAAAATCAAAACAAAATCTATGCGAAAAAAACTAACATTAGATTTATCCATAAAGGAATCTTTTTTGAGCAAATGGTTTTTTGAACCTGTTATTAATGGCCCAGTGGAAGGGTAGCTGTCACCAACCGCCAACTAGAAGTAATTCAAATCAAAAGAGATCCTTTTCTCCATATCAATCTCGATTTTCCCGTAAGGATTGATATGCTTATATATTAAATGAGTCAGAGCACTTAGATCATCAACTCATAAGATGTATGCAACTGAAATACAGTTGATTGTGATTTAATTCTTAACTTCATAATTCTGTCCAAATCAAACGATAATTTTTTATTGGATAAGGCGAAATCGTACTCTCCGTGCATATTTATATGCTTGGCGAGTATAATTTTGAGATTAAGGGACGAAAATTACCGTTCGATATTCAAAAAGTATTTGACTTAAAGATAACAGTTTAAAATATTGAAAATCAATATATAACCGGTTTATATCGGAAATTTTGTCCTGTTTTTGGAATAGACCCAATTTCGGGAAAATCTGTTACACTATTGGTAATAGTGTAATAAATAATTTAGGCACTGAAAAAAACGTGTTATATCCTTTCTTCAGTAAGAAACGGTTGCTCATCTCCATTAGGCCATATCGAGATAATCTTGGTTTCTTATTGGATACTCCACCACGAGTAGTTGGCCCAATTAAAAAATACGTTTATTTATTTTTCATAGATTATGATTATGTGTTTTAGGCCACGCACTGTTCTATAGGGAACAGATTCCAAAATTCATTGAACGTTTGACATATTAACACGAACTGACATTTATTTCTCCTTATAAACCACCTTCTATTGGAGTGGTCATATTCTTTTGGCAGTGCCTGAATCCACGATGTTATTGCGATTTACTTCTTCAATCACTTGTTTAGTAGGGCCTGGAACTTGTCACTACCCCCAGATTCCTTGAAGCCCACATTCTAGGAGGTGAATTCTTACTTCTGTATACGTTTTTTACGAACTTAACTTGTTTACTCCTACAATAATGTATATATTTAATAGGTAATTGCAAAAATCTTCAAAATACAATGGGTAATTGTACGATTTCCGTAAAGGCACTTCATGGACATCTCATGGTTAAAATCACTGAAGATTTTATCGAGGACTGCATCCTATCCCACCCGGAGCACCCGAGCTTATTATGTATTTCTGATACTCTAGAAAAATATGGTATTGAGAGCCTTGCAGTAAAAGTGAATATAGAAAAGCTATATAAACTGCCACTGCCATGAATAGTTGTCCAGGCCGTATTAGTGCTTGAAATGTTAACGGCATTTTATGGATGGTTTTATGAAATACCCATTATATGGGGAACATTGCCAATTCTTTTATCCTTGTCGCTACTTCCAGTACTGATATGGAAATTGACAAAACCACTAATAGAAGCAAAAAAGGAAGCGAACCTATATAGAAGGCATCTTAAAAAAATCAAGTATAACCCTACTGTGTTAGAAGGGCTATTGACCAAGACCCGAAAAATAACTTCAAAGACCGAGGGTTTAGGTATATCCTTTAAAACTAAGAACGCTAAATATAATGTTCTCAAAATTTGTAACCCTTATTGTGATCCCTGTGCAAAAGCGCATCCTATTTTGGAGGAACTCTTGAACAAAGGCAAGATTAATTTACAGATACTATTCACTGCAAGAGCAGATAACAAAGATCTTATGGCAAGACCAGTACGTCATTTTTTAGCCATAGATGAGATGGGAGATAAAAAAAGAACGCAATTGATATTGGATGAATGGTACCGGGTCGAAAATAAGAATTATAAAGTTTTTGCCCATAAGTACCCCAAGAATGGCGAACTGGAGCAACAAAATAAAAAAATAGCAGCCATGCGACAATGGTGCGATGATGAAAATATTACCCATACACCCACGATATTCATAAACGGGTATGAACTTCCAAGGTAATACAGTGTGGAAGATTTGAATGAAGTACTAATTTGAGAATAAAAATGGGTAGATAAGAGAAATTAGTGATGAACTAAAATACTTTAACGAAGCACGGACACAAACCTTGGGTGTCCTTAATCGTCCATGGAAAATATACATCTTAAAACTATGAAATTATGAAAAAACTGAATTTAAAGAAATTGAATTTAAAAACAAACGACCTGCTCCTTAGGGAGCAATTAAAGACCATTGTAGGTGGGTACGGAAATGGTAGTTGTCATCCTGAATGTTCCTCCAATGCAGATTGCGGTTATCCACAAACCGATGAAATTTGTGTTAACATAAAATTTCCTGACGGTTGTATAACTAAAAGATGCGTTCTTAGTTTTTCTTAAAATACATTGAAACTTGAAAAATATAATATTATGAAAAAATTAGATTTAAAAATACTTAAATTGGATAAGAATAATGTCCTTCAAAGAGGAAGTTTAAAGGCGATTATGGGCGGTGGTTATGTTGGGAATTGTGCCGATTCGTGCTCAAGTGATTCAGATTGCTTAACCAATCAAGAATGTATGTGCCTTGATGTGGCTGCATGCAGGGATATAAATTCACCTGTTGCTAGATGCGTGACTAAGAACATATAATAAATAAATGTCCAAGGTAAGGAAATTCAATAAATTCCAACTTGCTCTGGACATTTTTAATGAAATCACATTCTAATTATTATGAGTTTAAAAAATCAAATTGTTATAATTATACTCGTTTTTGGGCTATTTTTAGGCTGTAAAAACAAACCTCAAAATGATTATAGTTTTAACAAGGAAGGGGATATAGAAATCAATCTTAATTCTACTTTAGATGAAGAGATTCAATTTGAAAGCTTAAATTATAGTGACTTCCCGGTATATTCGTTATCGACAAGGTATCCTAAACTATACAACAATACCAAAGCTAATATTCCAGGAATTCCTAAATTGGATAGTTTTCAAGTAGTTTCCCGCACATTGCAATGGGGTGGACATTCTTTCGAACTTTATAAAAGCGGTTACCTATCCCTAGGAGAATTTCTTGAAAGAAGCGAGTACCTGTTAGCTGATACATTGGCCTTGGAAAAGCCAAGTGTATATTATGGAATCAATGCAATTTCAGGTTTTATTGGTGATAAACAAGTGGTGCTAATAGATGCCAACAGCAATGGTGACTTTAGCGATGATGTACCTATCGAGTTTAATAAGGATTTCAGATATTCCCATGAGGGCTTTCCAGATCTTATCGATGTACCAATAGTGAATTTCAACTATCGTATTTACCTGAATAATAAACATTTCGATATTGATAGAAAAATACAATTATACCCACATGTAAACCATCCCCATGCTTACTTGGTTCAAAATGGAACGTTGGACAACTTAACAAACGAATATACTTTAATGCTCCATTTAAAGGATTATAGAAAAGGGAGGTTTAGTATTAACAATGTAACCTATACGGTTGGGCTCCAAGGCATCTACAACAATGATTTGAGTATTGTGATAAAACCAGACACAATAGTTTATGAAAAAGATGATTTAGAGTTTCAACGCAACTTCACTTTCAGGGCAACAGACACTATAGAATTCCCTGATGGTTTATACAAATTAGACGGTGTTTCAACGGGCTTAAACACCTTGTATCTTAAAAAATTACCAGACGTGCCTGACTCATTTTTTGGACATAGGATCGGGACTACGGTAGCCGACTATGAAATTAAATTATTAGACCAGAAAAATGTGAAGTTATATAATATACTTGGGAAAGATAAAAAGTTCACGTTATTGGATTTCTGGGGTACTTGGTGTGCTCCATGCAAAGAATTGACCCCAGAGCTTAAGCGCATTCATAATAAATATTCGGAAAACCTAAATTTTCTAAGTATTGCTTTGGATACGGACGTTAATGAAGTTAAGGAGTATGTAAAAAAGAATAAAATGGATTGGCATCATGCTTTTGTGGACCGAAGTAATAGGAATGGCAGTATAGTAATGGGAATGCGCATTCAAAGCTACCCTACATTAGTTTTATTAGATGAGAACAATAAAGTCATATTTCGGGGTGGGTCATCTTCATTAAATGAGATAGACGAAATATTAAGTTCCAATCAAGTGCTTGCCAAATAGATTATAACTGAAATAGTATCGGAAACTATTTTCTGTTTTATATAATTTAAAAATAATTTAGCCATCCCCTGAAAAAAGAGTTGAATAACTGTTGAAGTATTGATTTTGCTAGTGTTTTGAGGTGATTTAAAATAGGAAAACTGTTTAAAAAGCTGTAATT
>NZ_JAAXCQ010000016.1 GCF_012272855.1 Arenibacter sp. 6A1
TACTGCTACACCAAGTGGGAGAGTAGGCCGCCGCCTTTTTTTAAGAGTCCCTTCATGAAAATGAAGGGACTTTTTTTTTGCCCTTCCGCAAAGTAGATCCGCAAAGTAGTTCCGCAAAGTCTCCCGACTTTGAGGGCCATTTCTACCTCAATGTTTCAATAGTAATAAAACCACCATACCGCCAAATCCTGCTTCTAAGACATTTCTTTTTATGTTCCTATAACATACCTTAGGCCAGTTCCGTTTTATTAAATACAGCTTCTTATGCTACTCGGTACAAGCGTGACACTCGCACTAGCGGTCAATTCCTTTGTAATTCAACAAATTGTTACACTATTACATTACGCAGCAATTAAATCAACTCATTTTCAAATTCCCGAATTCCACAATTATTTCATTTTACATTGTTACATTAATTAATTGGTACATTTTTTACAGTGTTTACTGCTAATTGGTTATTGTTAATTGTTTCCCGCGTTAGGGATCGCAGCGGCATCCCCGCAGCGGCGCAAGGGATACAGCGGAGAGCCCGCCCGACCTAGGAGGGAACGCCCAAATTAATATGCTAGAGATAGGTATTCTGAATTTGAAACATTTAAATCACCTTTTATCCGCTTATTTATTGCCAAGATTAAAGTTGTTATTGGAATGTTCCTGGACTTCATATAACAAGCAAACTACTTTTCTTAAAGAGCTGTTACTTCTAAAATATTTAATTAATTTTAAGGTATGTTAGCCCGAGAAGAAAAATTAAACACACTATCCCATGGCCTAGGTATATTGCTAGGGCTCATTGGTTTTGTGGTGTTGTTTCTAAATAAGGGCCAGCATTCTTCCTACGCCACTTTTTCAGTGGTGGTATACAGTGTTACTATTTTGTTGCTATTTACGGCGTCAACGGTTTACCATGGCGTTAAGGAAGGAGATCTGAAAAATAAATTAAGAATTCTAGACCACATTTGTATTTATTATTTAATTGCGGGAACCTACACTCCGGTAACTTTAATGATGCTCGAAAAGGGCAATGGTTGGGCAATGTTTTATGCCGTATGGGGTATTGCTGCCTTAGGGACTGTGATGAAATTGTTCTATACCGGGAAGTATGAATTTATTTCCACCTTACTTTACCTAGTAATGGGGTGGCTGATTGTTTTGGACCTTGATAATCTAATGGCTCAATCGTCAACTTTAGGGATAAGAGCCATGTTCTTAGGTGGTGGGTTGTATACTGTGGGCATTTTGTTCTATGCCATAAAAAAAATCCCTTATAACCATTTTATTTGGCATCTATTTGTCTTAGGAGGTGCCATTAGCCATTGGTTATTTATCTTCTTAGATGTTGTTTAATCTTGAAGCATATCCTTGTATTCTTCAAAAAAGGCTTCTAAAAGGGACATGTTGTCTTTAAGAAATACCATGGTTTCTTGCCAGGTTTTCTTATTGTGAATAGATACATTTTCTTTACGAACAAAGATCCTAGAAATTTCCTTTCCGTTTTCCAACACAAGAATTTCTTCGAAAATAACCTCTGGAAGGTATTCTGTCTTTAAGATATTTTGAAGGGCACTAAATTTTTCCCATAATTCTATTCTTTTTTCTAGATCTTGAGTTTCAATATCGATCGATACCATGGCGGTATGGACATCAAAGTGAAACTTAAATGAACAATCCTTGATTTTTGTTTGGTATAGGATCCATTTTCTAGGGAATGATTTTCCAAACGAAATCCAAAACTCCTGTCGTAATCTCTTTGATTCTTCTTTGCTAAACATTTATAAGGCGTATGCGATTATAATTCCTAAAATAATAACCAGTAACTTACGAAGGTTAAACTTGTGGGCTTCAGAGCTTTCGAAAAGGATGACGGTGGAAATATGTAAAAATACCCCAATAACCAATGCGTTTAAATAAACAGCATAGGTTTCTATGACCTTAAAGGTACTTGCAATGAAGGTGCCTATTGGGGTCATTACGGCAAAGAGGCTAATAAATAAAATGGCCGATGTCAGTTTTATTTTAGATCCTAAAAGAAATATACTTAGGATTATAGCAATCGGAATTTTATGGACAAGAATGCCATATAGCATGGTATGGTGATTTTCTATAGGCAAGCCTTCTAACAATGAATGTATGCAAAGGCTAGCAAAGAGCGTCCATGGGAAGGCAGCATTCTCGGGGTCTAAATGAACATGTCCATGTTCTGCTCCTTTCGAGAAAAATTCTAAGAATATTTGAAGCAAAATCCCCAACATAATAAAAACACCCACAATTTTAGGGCTTTCATGGGTATATACTTCTGGGAAAAGTTCAAAAACCGTCAAGGCTAATAAAAAAGCACCACTAAAGGCCAGAAGCAGTTTAAAAATCTCTTTGTTTTGTGGTTTGGTAAAATAAACAAATATAAAGCTTAACAATACCCCAAGGATGGGTAATAAATAGACCATGTAAGATTAATTACGTTATGTACAAATTTGGCAAATTGCCTAATGGGGGCTAAAATTAATGTATTTTTGCGGTAATCTTAAAGGTAGATATGAACAATAATTTTAAAATGGTAGCCAAGACCATGTTTGGTTTTGAAGAAATTTTGGCAAAGGAGTTGCGTAATCTTGGCGCATCCAATGTAACTGAGGGTGTTAGGAGTGTTTTCTTTGAAGGGGATACCGGTTTTATGTATAAGGCCAACCTATGTTTGCGAACTGCAATAAAAATAGTAAAACCCATTCACTCTTTCCAAGTAAGGAACGAAAATGATTTGTACAAGAAGATCTATGCCATGGATTGGTTCGATTTTCTTTCTACATCAACGACATTTGCTATAGATGCAACAGTGAATTCCGAGAACTTTACGCATTCACTTTATGTATCCCAAAAGGCGAAAGATGCCATAGTGGATAAATTTAGGGATGTCGATGGGACTAGGCCCGATGTGGATATAAAGTTTCCCGATGTACGGATAAATATTCATATTCAAAAAGATCAATGTAATATTGCTTTGGATTCTTCTGGACGCTCTTTGCACCAAAGAGGTTATAGGACAGCCACGAATATAGCGCCCATAAATGAGGTGTTGGCTTCGGGACTATTGCTTTTAAGTGGGTGGGACGGTCAATCGGACTTTTTAGATCCTATGTGTGGTAGTGGTACCTTTTTAACCGAAGCGGCCATGATTGCTTGTAATATTCCTGCCAATATTAATAGAAAGGAATTTGCTTTTGAAAAATGGCACGATTTTGATGCAGACCTTTTTAATAAAATAGTAGAGAGTTGTTTAAATAAAACAAGAGAGTTCCATCACAAGATTATCGGGTATGATAAAGCTCCTTCTGCAGTAAGAAAGGCTCAAGACAATATAGATAATGCCAATTTATCGGAATATATCACTGTAGAAAGAAAAAACTTCTTCGATACGGAAAAGATGTCCGAAGGTCATTTACATATGGTTTTTAATCCGCCTTATGGGGAACGGTTGAATATAGAAATGGAAGATTTTTATGCTGAAATAGGAGATACCCTAAAAAGAAATTACCCGGGTACGGATGCATGGTTTATCACTTCCAATTTAGATGCCTTGAAATTTGTTGGTTTACGTCCTTCTAGAAAAATAAAAGTATTCAATAGTCACCTAGAATCTCGTTTGGTGAAGTATGTGATGTACGAGGGCAGTAAAAAGGCAAAGTTTAATAAAGAAGAATAATTAAAAAATTAAAACCCAATAGAGATTTATGTTTATGGCATAATTCCTATTGGGTTTTTTAGTTTATAAAATCAATACAAAGTTACTTGTGAAAATAAAACACAAAGCATTACTATTTAATTTTTTAGGCTTCGCCTTATTGTTTGTAATAGCCCGATTGCTGTTAGGATATTTTTTTCCGCTTCATCGTATTCTCTTGGCTATTATAGCCGCTGTCATAGCCAATGTATTGGCGCCTAAATTTGCTGTGGTGAAAGTAGACCGCATTGAAAAGGTGATGATGAAATGGATTTTCATGAAGGGAGTCCGTGAAGTATAGTTTAATTCTCCGGAACTTCTTTTTCTTTCTCTATCGCTTTAAACTTTTTAGCCTTTTTGTAAAGGGGTAAAAAATAAGAGATAGAATAGTTAAAGCCTACCCCAAAATTACTGCCATCGGTAACCTTGTTAAAGCCAGGTATCCATAAATTGGAAAAATTATCAGCTTCTTTGTTGCTGACTAAAAAACCAATTCTAACACTAGCTCCTAAATAGATATTGGCAAAAAGTTCTGCCTTTATACCAACGACTGCTTCTAGCCAACTAGCATTTAGATTGCTGAATTTTTGCGGAGTAGTGCTTCCGGGAGCAAAACCATTGGCTGGAATTTCAGTCGGATTGTTTTGATATTCGGGTGTTGTCCAATAACGGTCGGTATCAAAAATCTGATAATTGTTTAAGGTCTGGCTAAAACTGCTGAAGGCATAACGTCCACCAACATAAATAGCGTTGTGCATACCGTACCAATTATCATAGGTATTGTAATCTACCCCTAGTTTAATATAGGACCCGGAGGTGGTAAAATTGTATAAATCTTCTTGCTTCGTATTGTCTTCATTTCCCAATTCTGTTGCAAGGAACAGCTTTGAGCTGATCCTATAATCGCCGACAATTTCGAAACCCTGGTATTCATCCTTTAAAAAAGACTGCAAAGGTCTGCTTAAATCTATTCCTACCCTAATTCCATAGGGATCTGTACGGGCAATGGTGTCTTTAGGATTTAAATCAATGGACTTGCTTTGGGAAAAGGCAAATAAGAAGCAAAAACTAAAAAGTGTACTAATGGTATATTTTAACATGAGCCGAGATTGAGTTTTCTACCAACGGTGTTACTATTTCTACATTCTTGATCCAATTATCGCTTTCTGGCTTTAATTCTTGGCTAAGATTATCGTAATTGGTGATAAATCCACATGCCCTAGAAATAAATTTATCATTTCTGTCGTAATTAAAATAAAGGGTATCCAAATCGCCGCCTTCTACCTGGATGGTATTACCATTGGCATCCTCGGCATCTACGGTCACAGAGTTTTTAATAAAATAAAATCCCGTTGAATTTGCGGTTACTTTGAATGGAATGGCGATTGAATCTAAATCGGTCCTATCGGCAACCCCTGGCACCGTAGTGTTTTGGCCAACGCCCACAATTCTAAATTTGGATACCTTCTTTAGTTCTGTGGGGTTGTCCACATCATAAAACCTTACTACGACCAAAGGCGTATTCCCTTCTATACAGATGTCGTCCTTTTCGCAAGCCATAAAACCGAATACGGTTATAGAGGCTATCAGTAGTAAGATTGAATTTTTTGTTTTAGTCATTTCCCTTTGGCCTATTTAGAGCGTTTTCTCAAAAGTACAACATTTTCTACATGATGGGTTTGAGGGAACATATCTACTGGCTGCACCTTAACGATCTCATAATCTTCCTTCATAAGTTCTAAGTCTCTAGCCTGAGTAGCGCTATTACAGCTGACATAAACTACCTTTTCTGGAGAAATGTTTAATATTTGCTGTACTACATCCTTGTGCATACCGTCTCTTGGTGGATCTGTAATAATAAGGTCTGGCGTACCATGGGTTTTAATAAATTCGGCGTTGAATACATTTTTCATATCTCCAACATAAAAGTCTACATTGGAAATATTATTCCTTTCAGCATTCGCCTTAGCATCGGCAATGGCTTCTGGAACGGCCTCTATACCTACTACTTTTTTGGCTTTTTTAGCAACGAACTGGGCAATGGTACCTGTTCCGGTATATAGATCGTATACCAGCTCCTCTCCGGTAAGTCCAGCAAAATCTCTAGTTATTTTATACAATTCATATGCTTGATCAGAATTGGTTTGATAGAATGATTTAGCAGTGATTTTAAACTGTAGCCCTTCCATCTCCTCAAAAATATGATCTCGTCCTGCAAAACATACAATCTCTTGGTCGTAAATAGTATCGTTTTGTTTTTGGTTGATGACATATAGAAGCGCGGTGATCTCTGGGAAACTCGTCGCTAAATGGTTCATCAACAAATTTCGTTTTTCAAGATCGTCTTCAAAGAACTGTACCATCACCATGATTTCTCCTGTAGAGGAGGTACGAATCATAACGGTGCGTAACATACCCCATTGATTTCTTGGGTTAAAGAAGGTCAATCCGTTTGCAAGAGCAAACTCTTTTATCTCCAAACGTATCGCATTGGAGGGGTCTTCTTGCAAATGACATTTTTTAATGTCTAGGATTTTATCCCACATTCCGGGAATATGAAAACCCAAGGCATTTTTATCGGTAATGTCCTTTTTAGAATTGATTTCTTCCATGGTCAGCCAACGGCTATCCGAGAAAGAAAATTCCATTTTATTTCTGTAAAAATATTGTTTTTCGGAGCCTAAAATAGGAGTGGTTTCGGGTAGTTCTAAGTGTCCGATCCTACGCAGGTTGTTTTCAACTTCTTTTTGTTTGTAAAAAAGTTGGTGCTCATAGCCCATATCTTGCCATTTACAACCACCGCAGACCCCAAAATGCTCACATACCGGGGTGGTCCTTTTATCAGAAAAGGTATGAAAATGGATTGCTTCACCTTCAAAATAAGCTTTTCTCTTTTTTGTGGTTTGTACATCAACAACATCGCCAGGGACGGTGTTTGTTAAAAAAATAACCCTTCCATCCGGGGCTTTGCCAATGGTTTTACCTTTGGCCCCAGCATCTACGACTTCGACGTTTTCGAAAATCGCTCTTTTATTCTTTCTTGCCATGGGGCAAAAATAGGCGAATTTTTTAGGATTTATAAAGCTTTTTAAAAGAGTCTTAAAGGGATTTGTTAGAATAGTTTTGGTTAAGCCATGAAAAAGCCGAAGTCATGGGGCTGTAAAGGTTAATTAATTGTGAAAAAGCAGCTCATAAAGAAGAAAGGGGTAAATTGTTTTGATGATCTAGAATTTGTTGAATTGCCTTTAAAACACGGATGTAGCTATACGTAAATGCTGATTTGTTAAAATTATATAGGTTAAATTAAATTATTACTATAAAAACCGTATTGTGAAAATTTAATTTTTAGTAATTTAGCGCCACTACGAAGGATGATTTCTCTCCCAAAGAAGGAATTGCTAAAGTTTTATTTAAAGATTAAAAAATCATGTCTATTTTAGAAAAATTAAGTTCTAAGGAAGCTATTGCCTTGGAGGAAAAATACGGAGCTCATAATTATCATCCGTTACCTGTGGTTTTAAGCAAAGGAGAAGGGGTGTTTGTTTGGGATGTAGAAGGGAAAAAATACTTCGATTTTCTTTCGGCTTATTCAGCTGTAAACCAAGGTCATTGTCATCCTAAAATTGTAGGTGCCATGATGAAACAGGCACAAACATTAACCTTGACCTCAAGGGCATTCCATAACGATATGCTAGGGAGGTTCGAAAAATATGCCTCTGAAACCTTCGGATATGATAAGCTTTTGCCTATGAACACAGGTGCAGAAGCCGTTGAAACGGCTTTGAAGATATCTAGAAAATGGGCCTATGAGAAAAAAGGGGTGCCAGAAAATGAAGCGCAAATTATAGTTTGTGAAAATAATTTTCATGGACGTACCACCACTATTATATCTTTCTCCAATGATGAGGTAGCCCGTAAGAATTTTGGTCCTTATACCCAGGGGTTTATAAAAATAGAATACGATAACCTAAAGGCTTTGGAGGAAACCTTGGAAAACAATTCGAAGAATATTGCCGGATTTTTGGTAGAACCCATACAAGGAGAAGCTGGAGTGTATGTTCCTTCTGAGGGGTATTTGGCAAAAGCGAAAGCGCTTTGTGAAAAATACAACGTACTTTTTATGGCCGACGAGGTGCAGACTGGTATAGCCCGTACAGGAAAATTGTTGGCAACTTGTGGTAATTGTAGTTGTGTGGACAGGCATTGTAGTGGAACCCCAGAAATAAAGCCCGATATACTAATTTTAGGGAAGGCCCTTTCGGGTGGTGCTTACCCTATTTCGGGCGTATTGGCTAATGATGCCGTCATGGATGTTATAGGTCCAGGAAACCATGGAAGTACATTTGGTGGTAATCCTATTGCTGCTGCCGTAGGGATCGCTGCTCTAGAGGTTGTAAAAGAAGAAGGTTTGGCAGAAAACGCCTATCAGCTAGGAGAGCTTTTTAGAGCTGAACTCAATAAATTTATCCCTAATTGTTCCGTAGTGAACAGCGTCAGAGGAAAAGGGTTGTTAAATGCCATTTTAATTAATGATACCGAGGACAGTTCTACCGCATGGGATATTTGCCTTGCCTTAAGGGACAACGGTTTGTTGGCCAAACCTACCCATGGGAATATTATTAGATTTGCCCCGCCATTGGTTATGACCAAGGAACAATTGTTAGATTGTGTGGCTATAATTATTAAGACCTTACAGCAATTCGAAAAATAAACGCATATTTAATTTGTTTCTAGGCCTACTACTTTGTTAGTGGGCTTTTTTATTTTCTAGCCGCCATATGGTAAAAAGGACTGTAATTTAAAAAATGCATAGAAGTGATTTAAAGGGGCGTAATCT
The DNA here is from genome assembly GCF_012272855.1 of Arenibacter sp. 6A1. Classification (GTDB taxonomy): domain Bacteria; phylum Bacteroidota; class Bacteroidia; order Flavobacteriales; family Flavobacteriaceae; genus Arenibacter. Next base: position 8,553 of record NZ_JAAXCQ010000016.1, read on the forward strand.
ATGCTGTAATGGTATAATAATAGTGATTCGTTGAGCTAAAAATATGATTGCGCCTAATTGTTCTGTACTTAGTTAAATGTTATAAGAGGTGAAGGGCATATACACTGCCATAGCTGCTAGCGTAATAAAAGGCATGCCTAGGAAAGTAGTATTTTGAAAATTGGGATGTATTCCCTAATGAGAAAAAAACAGGAGCACCAAAATTGAGTGCTCCTGTATGTATTTATATTGGAGGTGTTTAATAAAGAAAAGGCTGTCTTTTTCTTTATTGCATGTTTTGAAAGTATTCTTCCATACGCTCTCTCATTAATTCTTCATTTTGTAGGGCGTCCCAACCAATGATTGAAATAATCCAAATGAAGAAAATAGCGACCAAAACATTTAAAACAATACCAATTATGGATAAAGTTTTACCTAGTTTTATATTGTTTATTCCTGTATATAGCTCTGGGTCTTGGGCATATATTTTGGTGGCCTTATTTGCTAAAATTAGGCCTATGACACCAAAAACAAGGCCAATAATACCGTAGCAGCAACAGCTTACAATTGATATAATTCCGAAGACTAATATAAGTGTTGCATTGGGTAATTTTTGTTGTTCCATACTTTTATTGTATAAATTTTCCATAGGTTAATGTATTATGTGAGTCATTTTTATGATATAGCTGATAAAGATAATCGCAGCATTGAGATAAAGGAGAAAAATCTTTATTTTAAGGCTGTTTTTGATAGAGATAAATAGATTGATACCCACAAAACCCAAAAGAATCAAAATAGTGTAAATTGCCGGATACATATGGAAAGCGGCAATGAAATCGCCTTCCAACAATAAGGAAACGGCGCGTTGTATGCCACAGCCAGGACACTCTATGCCTAAATATTTCTTGTTTATACAAGGAAGCATATAGCTGTCCAGGTTCATGAAAAGGTTAATTTTAATCATTTATGACGCTAATATAAATCTTTACCGAAAATTACTATTAATTTTGAAGCATGAAAATAAAACGAGTCGTAATTTTTGGAATAATTGTTTTGGGGGCTTTGATAATGGGGTTCGGAGATAATTTTATGCAAGACGAATACGCCCAGTCTATTGGTATTGTCCTTATGATGTTCGGGCTATATAAAACAACACAGGTTTGGAGCAATGAAAATTACGGACCAGAGGAAAAAGATAAAGAGGAGGAGTAATGAGTTTTAAAATCGGAGATAGGGTAGAAGCTTTAGATGATGTTATTTGTGGAAAGGTTGTAGCTGTAAACAATCAAGAGATCACCGTGGAGAGTACTGAAGGGTTTTTGTTAAAATACAAAGCTTCCGAACTACTTAAAAGAGCCAAGGTAGACGAAATTGAGGTCTCTAACTTTGAGGTAGCCCAAATAAAGGCAACGAAAGAAATCCCAAAGAATAAGAACAGAAAATTGGTGAAACCCAAGGAGCGTAATGCCCCCCAAATGGAAGTAGATCTTCACATTCAAAAGTTAACCCCTTCTTATAAAGGGATGAGTAATTTTGATATGCTGAACCTTCAGTTGGATACCGCTAAGCGCCGGCTCGATTTTGCCCTACGCAAGCGTATACAGAAAGTGGTTTTTATCCATGGCGTGGGTGAAGGAGTCCTTAAAGAAGAGCTTTATTATTTGTTTCGACGATACGAAGGGTTAAAGTACTACGATGCCGATTATCAAAAGTATGGTATGGGAGCTACCGAGGTGTATTTTTTTCAAAACGTCTAGGACCTGGAATATTCATATCCAGATCCTCTTGCTTTCGTTTCCTACTTAGTGGTTACTGTGCCGAAATTGTTGATTCTTAAATCGGTAATACGTTGGTCATTGGAATTATTTAAAAGGGTAATGTCGCCCAACCTGATTAGATGTTCATAAGAGACGGCTTCCCCTTCCGTTTTTTGAGTGGTTGTAATATAAACAGTTCCTTTTTGCGCTACTATTTCTTCAACGACAGTTGGTGCGATCGGAGGAATGGCATCACAGAAGTAATTTTTAGTAACCTTGTCTGAGAAAATACGATATGTGACCTTGGTGTCTCCGGAAATGGGATAGGCTATTTCGCCTTGAGAGGCTTCGTTTTTTAACATCCCTTCCTTTAAGGATAATAGCAAGGCTTCCTCTCCATTTATTTTGAAAAGTAAGCTTGTACTCGTGGTAGCTTGGCTTCCGCAAAACTGAATAGTGCTGTCGTCAAAATTTATGGTTTCAATCTGTAAATCTCCATCATCACAAGAATAGAGCATCGCCGATATAAACAAGATTAATATTTTTTTCATGCTTCAAATTTAAATGAAATATAGGGTATAATCCTAGAGCTTTAAACTGAATTTACGGGAAATTAACTTTATTTAAATTATTTTTGCACAACTTATCTAAAGGGACGATAATTTAATAGTTAGCAAAGATTTAATGAGAAAGATTTATTTGGATAGTGCGGCAACGACGCAAGTAAGAGAAGAGGTAATCGTTAAAATGCAAGAAGCCTTAGGAAGTTGTTACGGTAACCCTTCGTCCGTACATAGTTTTGGAAGAACGGCGAAAACAACTATTGAAAAAGCCCGAAAAACTATTGCTAAATATTTAAACGCCCATCCTGCCGAGATTATATTTACATCGGGGGGGACTGAAGCAGACAATATGGTCCTTCGGTGTTCTGTTCGGGATTTAGGAATAAAGACTATCATAACGTCTAAGATAGAGCATCATGCCGTATTACATACTGCCGAAGAATTGGCCAAAGAGTATGGGATCGCATTACGGTTTGTAAGGCTTGATAATTATGGGACTCCAGATCTTAAACATTTGGAAGAATTGTTGCAAGAAGATTCCAGTAAAAAGCTGGTAAGCCTCATGCATGTTAACAATGAAATAGGAAACTTGGTAGATGTGAACGCTATTGGAAAGCTATGTTTGCAGTACAAGGCTTTGTTTCATTCCGATACAGTACAGTCTATAGGGCACTTTTCATGGGATGTCCAAGAAACACCAATTGATTTTTTGACCGCTGCAGCTCATAAGTTTCACGGCCCAAAGGGAATTGGATTCGCTTATATAAAAAGAAATATCGGGCTTAAATCATTAATTCATGGTGGCGCACAAGAGCGTGGTTTTAGAGCGGGAACTGAGCCAATACATAATATAGTGGGATTAGAAGAAGCTTTTAAGGCGGCCTATGATAATCTAGACGAAGAAAAGGCCTATGTCACCGAATTGAAAAGGTATTTCATCGAGAAAATCAGCGCGGCCATTCCTGGTATTTCCTTTAATGGTCAATCGGGAGATCTTGAAAAAAGTACCTATACACTAGTGAGTGCGTGTTTACCATTTGATCCGGAAAAGACTACGATGCTGTTGTTTCACCTAGATATGAAAGGGATTGCCTGTTCTAGAGGTAGTGCCTGTCAGTCTGGAAGTGATGTCGGGTCTCATGTGCTTTCTGAAATTCTGTCCGGAGAAGCCCTAAAACAACCGTCGCTAAGGTTTTCTTTTTCTAAATATAACACCAAAGAAGAGTTGGATTATGTAGTGGCGGTGCTAGAGGAATATTCTAAAGGATAATACCAAGAAAAAAAAGTCAACCTAGAAATAAGGAAGTCTTTCTTTACAGTATTTGGGGAATCATAAAATTAAGAAGTACTTCTAAAGTTTATGATTCCTTAATTTAACTGCAAGTCACGGCTCGTTAATTAATCCTTGTTTTTAGCCCTTGGCCGTTCTTTGTCATAAGGAAATTTTCTAGAGGCCTGTTTCATCATTAAATCAATTAAATCTATAGTATTGGTCCCAGATTTTCTATTGATTTGTTTTTCGTATTTCCAAAGTAATTTACCGCTATTCCCATCACTGACTTTTATTCCTATTCTACCGTAATTGGAGTCGCCAATAATGTAGTCTAACAGACTAAAATCGTTAGGTACGCCATCGGAAAGAAGAATGTTAAGATCCATGGAGCCACTTATTATGCCATCTACCCCCAAAAGAAGAGAAAGTTCTTTAACTGTATATACATCTATATTTTCATAGGAAATATTATTTTGTGCCAAAATAGCATTGGTGTTTTTGATATTTTGAAATTCTACGGAAAATTTTCTTTTTTTCTTTATTCTTGAAAAATAAGTTTCCAGGGCATTTTGTACCGCATAACCTTCTTTCATTTCCAAGGCTAGTTTTTCGGAATCGGAAAGATTTTCCTTTAATTCTAAGTGAGTTAAAAAAGGGATGATGGCCAGGGTTTTATGGTCTTTGGTCAGAAGGTCAAATTTGTCGCTCTCATAAATATTCTTTTGAGCGGAAAGGCTTAGACAGATAAAGCTTAATAATATTGTTAATGTTGTTTTCAAGAGTTTGTTTTTAGTATTTGTCGATAGTCCAAGATGAATTCCCTGGCTTATTTAAAATATCGATGGCCTTGTTAATTGTTCTTACATTTTTTAAGATCGAATTCATTATAGTTGAGGTGTTTTATCGAAAATAACTTGGCCTCTTTGCCAAACCATATACCTAAAAAGGGATATATTCTGACTGTTTTAAATTCATTCTTTTGTATCTGCAAAAATATAGGAATTAACCAAATCTTCAACCTTATTAGGTGTTTATTCCAATTAAAGAAGTAGGCCTCTAAATTTGTTTGTCATAAGTACATATTGATTGTTGTTTAACGGTCATATTTTATTGGCATATCTTCCTTCATGGTTGCGACTAGATATCGGTCGTGCACATTTCAAAGGATCCTTTTTGTAAGGTGTATATTGTTATTTTCTAAAAAAGGTAGCCTTAAAAGTACTTGTATTTCCAACATTATCGATTACTTCGATATTCAATTCACATTCTTTTTTGTCTAAAATAATATCGTCAAAATTGTAGGTGATGGTATTGGTTTTTGGTTCGTATTCCATTAAAATCCATTCCCCGTTCAAAGTAGCAGAATAGCTATCGATACCACTTAAGTCGTCGGCGATATTTAAGCTTAAATAATTATAATTGGAAAGCCATTGTTTATTTTTAAAGTTTTTAGGTCTAATAGTAGGGGGTATACTATCCTTCACCAAAGTATAGGTTCCCAAGTTTCTGGTTCGAGTGGTAAATGTTGTGCCACGTTTGTATGTTGACGCATATGATGGGGTCAAATTCTCGTCCAATCGACCAATGAACAATTGTTTTCTAGCTTCTTGTGGGTATTCGGATACATCAAAAGTAATGGTGAAGTTTTGGTGGGCAGCAACCTTGTTGTTATGTATGGTGACAGAATCTTTCCCTTTTTTTAAATCGATATAAAAATCCTCGTAAAAGGTGTTGGCAGGGAAATATACTTTTGCTCCTCCCAAATCAAAATTATTCGGTTTTTTTGCGATGACATAATCCGCTGTTTGGTCTTTTGGTTTGAAGTTTAGGATAGCTTCATTTTTTCCTTCCACAGGGATAATCAATTTTGTAAGGTTCCCTGCTAAATCATTAATGTGGATTTCCACATTATAAGACAGGCCTTCCCTTACGTCTACTTTTCCATCGTTATAAATGGTTTTGTAAATACTTAATTGGTTCGCGGGCTCCCTAAAACACTTTTGTATTCGTTCCCTGTACGTGCTAAAGTGGGCATAGTCTATGAGGGTGTTGATATAGCGGCTTTCTGAAAAAGAAAAGGTCTCAAAATTATAATCGGTATATAATTTTCCATTTACGATTTGTTTTATTGAATATACCCCATTTTGATTTATGGCCTTATCTTGACGGTCAAAGGTGTTTACACCAAAACCTATTTCTCCTAAGGCGGTAAGTTTATCGGCTAAGAAAGAACCGTCGGGTTGTTCTGTAAATCTTATGGCAATCTTTTCATTGCTCTGGTTTACCTGAGCCTGTTTAGATAAGGGATATGCATAAGCCTTTAGTAGTGTAGGTTTTCTGGCATCGGCTACGGTAAAACCATATAACATTGGGTTTATTGGCATTTCTGTAGCGGTACTCCTAATTTCGAAATGAAGATGAGGTCCGGAAGAACCGCCAGTATTTCCACTATAAGCAATGAGCTCGCCTCTTTGTAACATAAGTTCGGAAGGATCTGGGAAAACTTCTACTTCATAAGATTTTTTTTGGTATTGAATCTTTTTGATATAAGCCTCAATTGCCGGAGAAAATTTTTGAAGATGTGCATAAACGCTGGTGTAGCCATTCGGGTGGGTTATGTATAACGCCTTGCCATATCCCCAATGTGATATTTTTATCCTGCTCACCGAACCATCGGCAATTGAGTAGACTGCTAATCCTTGCCGTTGTTGAGTTTTTATATCAATCCCCGCATGAAAATGATTGGACCTTAATTCTCCAAAAGTACCCGCCAAAATTATAGGGATATCTAAGGGAGATCCAAACCGATCTTCGGGTAAACTTCCTTGGCCGTTATGGGTGATCGTGAAAAAAAATAGGATTATAATAAGCGTTTCTTTCATAATTTTTCGTAAGTTCATACGAAAGTAATTAATACCTCTTAATAGAAAAAAAACTCTGTGCCTTAAATTGTTAAAAGAAAATAAAACAAGTTAAAAAATAGCGTTTGATCTTTTACTTAAAGAATAATTGAAAAAAGTATTGCTAAGTATTGGGAGGTATGTTAACTTTGTTTAAAATGCATTGATATTTGCAGATGAGTGAATTGGTTGATATTGTTGATTCTTTAGAAAACAAAATTAGCAAGTTGCTGCATAAACTAGAGGTTTTGCAACACTTGAATATAAAATTGGAAGAAGAATTACTTTCGGTAAAGAGTGACCACGAAGCAACAAAGGAAACTGTGATTGAGTGGCAGGAGAGATATGATTCGCTTAAATTTGCAAGTACGATGTTGGGCAGTGAAGTGAATAAGACTGAAGCAAAGCTTAAAATAAACACATTAATACGGGAGTTGGACCAATGTATAGTACAGCTATCCGAGTGATGTAAAACAATTATATGGCAGAAAAGCTCAAAATTAAGCTTTCTATAGCAGACAGGGTGTATCCATTGACAATAGACCCGTCGCAAGAGGAAGGATTGCGAAAAGCAGCTAAGAATATAGAGCAGCTAGCAAAGAAATTTGAGCAAAACTATGCTGTTAGGGACAAACAAGACGTACTGGCTATGTGCGCACTTCAGTTTGCTTCTAAAATTGAGCAAAAAGGAATAGATCAGAACGAAGGGGTTAGCGAAGCTGTAGAGCGATTACAAACCTTGGATGAATTGGTAAGTTCCAAGCTTGGGATGAAATAACGTTCTTTAAAATAAATATAGTTACTGCCCACATTGGTAATTAATTTTTGACAAACTCAACACTAATTTGTTTGAAAAGGGTGAGTTTAGATTGTAAAAGCATGCCTTGCTAGTTTCTAGTTTAAGGATCCTTGATCAGTCTGGTAGCCCTAAACCTGTTTATCGGGGTTTGTACAAATCTTCCATCAATGTGGGCTTTTTTTTTAATAATTTTCAATATATATATGGAAAGTACATCAATTATAATAGGTTTGGTTGGATTGGCAATTGGTTTTGCCATTGCTAAGTTTTTGGAAAAAGGCAAAGCCTCTAAAATTATCGCCAATGCTAAGAATGAAGCGGCAATTATTGTTAAAGAAGCTACCGTTGAAGGAGAGAATACCAAAAAGGATAAAATTTTTCAAGCTAAGGAAAAGTTTTTAGAGCTAAAGGCAGAGCATGAAAAGGTAATCGTAAATAAAGACAAAAAGATAGCAGAAGCGGAAAAACGTACTAGAGATAAAGAGTCGCAAGTAAGTAGTGAACTTGCAAAAGGAAGAAAACTAAGTGAGGAATTAGATGCAAAGCTGAGTGATGTTAATTTTAGGAGCGACCTTCTCGATAAAAAACAAGCCGAAGTAGAACGCTTGCATAAGAGTCAAGTACAACAATTAGAAGTGATATCTGGGCTATCGGCAGATGAGGCAAAATCACAACTGTTAGAGTCGCTAAGGGATAATGCGAAGTCTGACGCGATGGCTTTTATCCAGTCGACCATAGAAGAAGCAAAATTGACCGCACAGCAAGAGGCTAAAAAAATAGTGATCAATACAATTCAACGTATCGGTACCGAAGAAGCGGTAGAAAACTGCGTGTCTGTCTTTAACCTAGAGTCGGATGATGTAAAAGGTAGGATCATCGGAAGAGAAGGTAGGAATATTAGAGCTCTAGAAGCTGCTACAGGAGTAGAAATTATAGTTGACGATACCCCAGAGGCTATTATTCTTTCTTGTTTTGATTCGGTTAGAAGAGAGGTGGCTCGTTTATCATTGCATAAATTGGTGACTGATGGAAGAATTCACCCTGCCCGTATCGAAGAAATTGTAAAAAAGACCGAGAAACAAATAGAGGAAGAGATCGTAGAGATAGGTAAACGTACCGTTATAGATCTTGGTATTCATGGCTTACATCCAGAACTTATCAAGGCGGTAGGTAGAATGAAATACCGTTCTTCTTATGGACAAAACCTGTTACAGCACTCTAGGGAAGTAGCTAAGCTTTGTGGGGTTATGGCGGCCGAATTAGGAGTTAATGCTAAATTGGCAAAACGTGCCGGACTTTTACATGATATAGGTAAAGTGCCAAATACGGAGGCTGAAGTAGAAACACCGCATGCTATCTTAGGGATGCAATGGGCTGAGAAATTTGGTGAAAAACCAGATGTGTGCAATGCCATTGGAGCTCACCATGATGAAATAGAAATGAAAACTCTTATTGCTCCAATTGTTCAGGTATGTGATGCCATTAGTGGCGCAAGACCAGGGGCAAGGAGACAGGTGTTAGATTCGTATATCCAAAGATTAAAAGATTTAGAAGAGATAGCTTTTGGTTTCGGAGGAGTACAAAAGGCGTATGCCATCCAAGCCGGTAGAGAGTTAAGAGTAATTGTAGAAAGTGAGAAAGTTAGCGATGATAAGGCTGCTGAATTATCTTTTGAAATTTCTCAAAAAATACAGACTGATATGACTTATCCAGGGCAAGTAAAGGTTACTGTAATAAGAGAAACTAGAGCTGTAAACGTAGCTAAATAATCCAAGAGTATTTTTATATAAGGGAGAAAAGCCAGCTGATTCAGCTGGCTTTTTTTATTTGGTGCTACTATATAATTAGGTTAATACAATTTTATAATCAGGTATTTATTGGCTTTAGCGATTCTATGTAATACGCATTGCGATCAGTTTTTGGTAGGTTCAATTCAAATTATTTCCGGTGATTTCAGAAAATCCCGGTAATAATAGTCTGTTTCTTTGGCTTTCATTGCTTGTCTATAAGCTTGGTTGGCAAGTAGTAGCTTGATCTGATTTAGCTTGGCACTATCGCTGTAAGAATCGTTCTAAGCTTGCCTGTGTTGGTGGCAGGGTCTTTTGTAAGAGTGTTGTTCTGTGGGGTTATTTACCGCTGTAATAGAGGTTTAGAGATAGGAGAACTAGTTGTGTCTATAAAATAAAACAGCCTGTTAATAAAAACAGGCTGTTTGGTTATAGGTTTAAAAACAATGTCGGATTACTCTTCCTTCGTGGTTTCTGCTTCGTCATTCTCGGCATCTTCCGCTTCTTTAATTAAATTGTTTTCTAAAATATTTAATTTTTTAAGCTTTTCCTTCCAGGTAGCTAAAGCGGCTTTGTGATTTTCAATATTCTTAATCACCTCTCTAACTAATGGATTGTCTTCCGAAGCGTTGGAGAAGAATTGAAGGTTGTTCTCCAATTGTCTGACCTCATTTTTGCTTTCGTCTATTTTTCTTCTAATAAAAGTGCGTTCGTTAGAGATAGCATATTCATTGTCATTATTAGCCAATTGCTGAATCTTATTGCCGTATTTGAGCAATTCTGCTTCTTGTTTGTTGATGTTTAGTTTTTTGAAAATTGCATCAAGAATTTTGTTGAACTTAACATTAATGTTCTTTTTGTTAAAAGGAACCCTGCCTATAGATTTCCATTCTGATATGAATTCTTTTATGCTGCTTAAATCTTTGGATTTATCCCCACTTAGTTCAAAAGCTTTTAGTTTTTCTAAACATGCATTTTTTAGATCAAAATTCTCAGCTTCTTCCTTGTGTGCTTCATTTTTTAAGGCGTGTAAACGGTCAAAGAAATGGTTGCAAGCGGCTTTGAATTCTTTCCATATTTTATCCGAATACTTTCTTGGGACATGTCCGATTTTTTTCCATTCGTTCTGAATCCTTTTTAATTCTTGGGTAGTCGTATCCCAATCTTCACTATCCTTTAAGGAAACGGCAAGTTTTAATAAATCTCTTTTTTTATCAAGATTTATCTGCTGTTCTTTCTTTAGGTTTTTATAGTAGTTGTTTTTGTTTCTATTAAATTCCCTAACAGCTTCCTTGAAGCTTGCCCAAGTTTTTTCATTTACCTTTTGTGGAACCTTCCCTGCCTTGAAGAACGACTCTCGAAGCGCTTCGACCTCTTTTATCTGTTGTTGAAGCTCTTTGTGTTTCTGAGAAACGTTGGAAGCTATAGCGCTAATAGCTTGGGTAATTTCTGTTTTCTTGGCTAAGTTTTGCTCGTATACTTTTTCAATGTCTTTAAAGTATTCTTGCCTACGGCCATGAAGAGCTTTGGTGGCATTGCTGAAGCGTTCCCAGATAGCTTCTCTATGGTCCTTGCCTACAGGGCCTATATCTTCTTTCCAGATTTTGTGCAGGGTTTGTAGTTCTTGGAAGGCTTTAGATAAATCTTCTTCCGCAACTAGGGCTTCGGCACGTTCTACTATCTTAATTTTTTCTTCTAGATTATGTTTAAAATCTAAATCGCGCAACTCTCTATTGAGGTGTAAAAAGTCGTAAAAAATTTCAATATGATGGTGGTAAGTACGCCAAACATCATTGTAGTTTGTTCTTGGAATAGGGCCTGCATTTTTCCAAGCTTCCTGTAAGTCCTTGAAGTTTTTATAGGTGGTGTTGATGTCTTCTTCGACATTTACAAGGCCCTTTAACTCATTGATTATTTCTAGTCTCTTGGCTAAATTGGCTTTAAGTCCCTGTTCTAAATTTTTATAATAGAGGTTTCTTTTTTCGCGATATTCGGAATAAACTTCATTATACTGACGCTTGGTAACCGAATTGTATCGAAAATCTATTTCATTACCGCCATTATTTATAAAGTCTTCCTTCTTTTCCTCTATAAAATCTTGAAATTTTAAGTCGAATTCAGCTTTTATGCCTTCTACATGCTTCTTTATCGCTTGTACCTTTTCGTTACGGATCAAGCGTTGTAATTCTCCAACCAGATTTTCCATGGACATGGCATGGTAGTCGGGCATAGGGATCTGGTGTCTTTGTTGATTGTCTTCGTCCTCGGCATCTTCGGCATTAGATTCATCAATTTCTTCCAATACATCTTCTTTCTCTTCGCCGCCATCTTTTTTAGTGGATGTTTCTGCCATAGCTGATGTTGTATCTATATCGGCAACAGATTCTTGATCTCCTGTATTTGTGGTTGTTGTTTCAGATGTTATTTCTGAATTTTTGGAGGATTCAGAGGTCTCTGAAACTTCTTCTGTCTCTACATTATTTTGTAGTTTATCTTCTTTGTCTTCTAACATTTTATGAATGTTTATAGCTTTCTTATTCTAATATACGGAAATATACTAACAACCGTTTTAATAGCAAAGCTAATGAATCTTCTTTTTAAGATTTAGCAGTGAAAAATGCAAAATGTATCTTAAAATTTCTTCCTTACTTATAATTCCTCATTAGAATTCCATATGGACCAAGCTTTTTCTGCCTGTAGCTCCAACATGTTTGCTCCGTTACAGATCTGGGCTCCTTGTGCTTCTCCTGCCAAAAGGAAGGCTGTTTTTTCTGGATTATAAATTAAATCGTAGAGGAGGTGTTTTTCTGTAATAAGTGAATATGGAATGGTTGGTTTATCTTCTATATTGGGAAAGGTTCCTAAAGGAGTGCAATTGACTATCACTGAGTAATTGTCCATGATGTCCCTATTAAGGTCCCTATACTGCAGTTGTCCTTCTGCGGGGTTTCGCGAAACAAATTTATAACGAATCCCCAATTCAGCGAAAACATGGGCCACTGCTTTAGAAGCGCCACCAGTACCTAAGATAAGAGCTTTGCTGTGGTGAGCTTTTAAGTGGGGTGCAATAGATTGTTGAAACCCATGGGCGTCTGTATTGTAACCATACGTATTGTTTCCAATGACTTTTATGGTGTTTACTGCTCCTATTTTTTGTGCTTCTGGTTGAATCTTAGTTAATAGAGGCATTATTTGTTCCTTGTAGGGAATGGTCACATTAAAACCTACGATATTATTGTTGTCTTTTAGAAGATTAGTAAATTCTGTTATTTCTTCCAAGTCAAAATTTTCATAAGAATGGGTGTCTAGTCCCATTTTTGAAAACTTATTAGTAAAATACCCTTTTGAAAATGAATAGGAAATGTTTTTTCCTATCAAACCAAATCTAAACTTTTTTTTCTCTGTTATTTCCATACCAATCCAAACCTATTAAAATGAATATTCCAAATAAGATAAAAAATAAAGCCCACCATGTTTCTGTAGACTCTAATTGTGGTAAATATCTTTCGTAATTTTTTATGATAGGATTTTGGTTTGAATCCATTATTAGGTTGCCATCGTCAGCTGTAAGGAAAAGAGTTCTTTTCCAAGGCCAGACCACTCCTAAGGAGCCGGTTATAAAACCAATAATTACCGCAGTGGTAATATGTTTGTACCGTTTTAATACATAGCTTAACAAATGTGATAAAGTAACCAGGCCTACCGCTGATCCTGCTGTAAAGACAGCTAATATTTTTAAGGTGTTCAGGCGCTTTGAGTTTTCTAGAAAACTAAAGTTGCCTATCAGGATTTCGGATAAAGTGTCGTAAAGGGCATTTACAGAATCGACCAACAATAAAACGTAGTTTCCTAGTAAGATTAGGATAAAGGATCCGGATAATCCAGGTAAAGTCATTCCAGAAACACTTATTATACCGCAGAAAAAAATAAAAACCAGGTTGCCGTTTTCCCGGGCCGGACTAAGAAAGCTTATGGAGATGCCTACTAAAAGACCTAACATGCCGGCTGTAATAGTTTTCTTGTTCCAATGGTTAAAGTCCTTAGCGATAAAGTAAATAGAGCCAAGGATCATCCCGAAAAAGCTAGCCCAAACAAAAAGCTCCCTAGTTTCTAAAAAATAATCCAAGATTTTAGAAATACTAAAATAGCTTACCAGCATTCCAAGAATTAGAAGCGATAAAAATTCTCCATTGGTATAGCTATAAAAACTCTTAAACCTTCCGCTTGCCAAAAGTTTTAAGGCTTTTAAGTTGACTTTTTGAAGGGAATATATGAATTCCTCGTAAAAACCACCGACGTAGGCAACAATGCCTCCAGAGACACCAGGTACTTTATTTGCAGCCCCCATACACAGTCCTTTGATAATCAAAAAGAATTTATCCGACAATGTTCTGGAGTCTTTCATTTGGGAGGTAATGTTTATTTTTTAGTAGCTAACTTTTCTAGCATAAAAATAAGGGAAAAACCTAGGATACCTAATAGAACGGCCCATAATATTTGAGGATCGCCATCAAAGGAAAGAGGTGAAATGTTTTGTTCCTTAATAGTAATTATTTTTTCGCCAAAGGTTTTTGTTTCCAACACTTCTTTCCATGGCCATATTTTGTTAAGCGAACCTAGAATAAAGCCTGTTAGAATGGCGAGGGTAAGGTTCTTATGGTGCGCAAACATCCATTTTAAGAGCTTAGAAAAACTCAATAACCCAAAAATAGCCCCAAAACCTACAGTTACAATTATTTTAAGATCGCGTTCATGAACGGCTTCAAGGATGGTTTTATACGATCCTAATAAAACAAGAATAAAGGCTCCTGATATACCAGGTAAAATCATAGCGCAAATAGCCAAAGCTCCCGAGAAAAACAAGTAAAGGAGGGAGTCGGTATTCGTAGAAGGGGGTAGGGTGGTAATAAAATAGGCCACTACCGCGCCAAGAACTAACATCAATATGGTGGCGGTATTCCAGCGTTGTATTTCCTTGCCTACGAAAAAGACGCTGGCAATAACAAGGCCAAAAAAGAAGGACCAAAGCGGAATAGCCTGATTTTCTAATAGCCAACTGATTAATTTGGCCAAGGAAACTACGCTAATTGCTATGCCTGAGACTAAGGCAAGTAAAAAATTACCGTTTAATTGTTTCCAAAAAGAAGTAAAACCTTCTTTTTTAAAGGTTTTTAAGAGCGATAAGTTCACGTTGTTAATACTACTGATAAGTTCTTCGTAAATACCAGAGATAAAGGCGATGGTGCCTCCTGAAACCCCGGGTACTACATCAGCAGCACCCATGGCCATTCCTTTTAGGGATATAAAAATATAATTTAAAAGATTGCGTTTTTCCATAGTTGATAAAAAAACAAAAATAGTTTATTTATCTGGAAGCTTTTTTGATATCTTGGATTAAGTTTTTCGCCCAGTCCGTATGGTAAAATTGCGGAAACTCCTTCTTGAATAAATGTAACTGTCCTATATCTATTTTTAAAGCATTGATTAGTTGGTGCTGAGCTTTTTCGAAATCGCTGATCAATAAGTAAAAGCCTGCTAATTTATATTGCATTTCTGAGCGATCTGGATAAAAAACGATCCCTTGCAATAATATTTCAATGGCCGAGGGTACATCAAAGTTTTGGATCGCAACATTGGCCCAATGAAACCATATATCAAATTCAAAATATCCTAAGTCTACCGCCTGTTGGTAGGCATAATAGGCCTCGTCATTGTTTTTTAAGGTGGCGTGTATGCGTCCGCATTTTTTCCAGTATTTGGCATTCTCGCCATCTAGATTAATGGCCTTATTAATATAAAAAAGGGCTTTTGTGAAATCTTTTTGTCGAATATAATAGTCCGTAATGGCTAGCCATCCCTTGTCTAATAAAGGGTCTTCGTGTACAGTTCTGTAGTAAAATGACTTTGCTAACTCCTCATTTTGTAACTTTTCATGGCACCTCCCGATTCTCAAATAGGCATGAGAAGTGGGGTCTTCCATTTCAATAGTGATCTCGTAGTTTTCTATAGCTTCATTGTATCGGCCCAGTTTTTCCAAAACCTTTCCTTTTTCAAAGTAGGCTCCAATAAAGGTATCATCCGAAATAACCGCAAAATCAAATGCAGCCAAGGCCTCTTTGTACAGTTTTTTCTCAAAATACATTTTTCCCAGCTGATGCCAAGCAACTTCGCTATACGGGTTTCGCTCTAAGTAATCGTTCAGATATAAGATGGCACCATCATGTTCTTCCAAGAACTCAAAACAATAGATGACATTGTAGAGCGATTGGTAATCATGTTCGTCATGCGAAACACATTTCATGAAGTTGAGTTTTGCATCTTCAAAATTATCCATAAATAGATACTCCATACCTAGTAGGGAATGAATGTCAAAACTATCATCGGTAAGGTTAAGAGCCTCATGTAAGAGCATTACTGCGGCCTCATGATTGTCTTTTTTAGAAAATATGTTGGCACGCTGAATGTAAATTTCTTCGTTGCTACTATCAATAGACTGTAATTCGTCAAGTAGTTGTTCGGCCAGATCCAAGTTGTCTTCAAAGACAAGGACTTCAACAAATAACAGCTTCAATTCGACACTGTCGGGATGCTGTTCTAAACTAATTTTTATAGCCTTTTTGGCCAAGGCAATTTTGCCGTTGTTTAAGTAATGGTGTATGATGTCCTCGAAATCCTCTGCGTCAAAGAAGTATATGTCATCTGTCTTGAGCATGGATTCAAACTTTGTAATGGGTGGTCCAGGTCTTTCATTCGGTTCTAACGCCATAGGAACTCTTTGATTAATCTTATGAAACTAAAATAGTCTTTTGAGAATTGTATTTACGGGGGGTCGGGACTATATTATTAACAAATTAGTTAACAATTTATAATTGCGATGTATCTAAAACTTCTAGGATAATAGCACACCCAGCCATAATTTCCTCTTCAGAGAGGGTTAATGGGGGTGAAATCCGCACCGCTGTAGGTTCAAATAGCAACCAAAACAGAATAAGACCCCTTTGGGCGCATTTAAGAACCAATTCATTGGCTAATTCCGGGCTGTTTACCATAATGGCAAGCATTAAGCCTTTCCCGCGTATTTCGGTAATTTTCGGATGTTTTAAAAGTTTTCTGAAAAGCTTTTCCTTTTTTAAGGTGTCGGCAATCAGTTGGGATTCCGTCAACTCCTCCAAGGTTGCCAAACAGGCAGCTGCTATAACAGGGTTTCCGCCAAAGGTAGTAATATGTCCGAGTTTCGGACTATCTTGCAATGACTGCATTATTTTATTGGAAGATACAAATGCACCTACAGGCATCCCGCTAGCCATCCCTTTGCCTATTACCAAAATGTCCGGAACACAATTGAAGTGCTCAAAAGAAAATAACTTTCCAGTCCTTCCAAATCCCGGCTGTATTTCATCTAAAATAAGTAGGGCGCCAACTTCTGAACATCGTTGTCTAACCTTCTGTAAATAATCATTTTTTGGCAATATAAAGCCCGCTCCTCCTTGTATGGTTTCCAAAACGACCGCGGCTGTTTTTTCCGTGATACGTACCAGATCTTCTTCCGCATTAAACTGAATAAAGCCAACATCGGGAATAAGTGGCCTAAAAACGCTTTTTCGCTCTTCATATCCCATTAAGCTTAGGCTTCCCATGGTATTTCCATGATAGGCCTTCTTTGCTGCTAAAATTTGTGTTCTTCCTGTATATCGTCTGGCTAATTTTATGGCACCTTCCATCGCTTCTGTTCCCGAGTTTACCAGATAAGTGGACTCTAAAGGATCGGGCAGGTGTTTTGCTAAAAGCTTGGCATAGGCTACGGCAGGCTCCTGAATATACTCTCCATATACCATAACATGCATATATTTCTCTGCTTGTTCTTGGATGGCCTTTACCACTCTTGGGTGACAATGCCCAAGGCCACAGGCAGAAACGCCGGCTACAAAATCTAAATGAGCCTTGCCATGGGAATCATAAATATAAGACCCCTTGGCATGGGAAACTTCCATGGCTAAAGGGTGTGGGCTAGTCTGAGCCTGATATTTAAAAAAATCGTGAAGCATTTTAAGGTTCTTGTTTGGCTTTTGTTAAGGCAGTTTTTGTTTTAGAAGGTGCTGTGCTTGGTCTATTTTTTTCTGGTTGGTTAATGGGGTCTCCTTGGTTTTTAGAACGCTCTTCTTCCTCAGCATCTATGTCTATAGGGTTTTCTATGCCTCTAATGGTAGGGAGTACTAGATTGTTGTCGTCCTCGTCGAAGATATCTTCCATAGTAAGTATCCGTTCTTCTCCTCTCCAAATAAAACCTTTTAATTTTCGGCTATTATCGGGTAAATCTTTTTCCGGAAAAATATCCCCATCGGCATTGATATTGAGGTAGATGTCTTCAATATCGTTTTTGTCCATCGTTAATCGGATAGCACTACAGATACTTTTGTTAATGCCTATAGGTTCTTTCTTGTCGTTGTACATATAGTAAATGACCTCGGTATTCTTTACCAAATCAATGATTTTTAGCTCATTGTCTATAAACTGTCCAAACAAATCTTTTCCCTTTGCTTGGTTATAGCCAGTGTTGCTAACCGTGTCCAAGGCTATGATAAAGGCATTATTGATTACCTTGAGCGAATCGAGTTTTTCGGTTTTTAAATTCGTGAGCAAATGAATGCTGTCCCCGGTCATCTGGTTTTTTCCGTTCCAAATAATAGGGGCTTTAATGAGTTGTGTTATTCCTGTCTTTTGGTCGAAATGAATAGAATCGCATTTGCCGCTAAGATCTTTTTTGTAAAATTTGGCATTTCTAAAGGTTCTTAAGATACGTTCATCGGGTTTTCCGGTGATCATTAAAGTATCTCCGTGCATATAAAGGGAGTCTTTTTCTACCAAGGTAATTGATACGGCACGTTTGGTAGCAAAGACAGAATCCTTGGCCTTGTGTATTTCGGCATAATGAGCCCTTATGATTCCCTTGTTAATGGTGTCGGTGATGGTGATGTTATTGGTGGCAGAAGCAAATTCCGATTTCTTGTCAAAGAAAAGACTGTCGCCTTGAATAATTCTGTTGTTGTAGTCTATTCGGGTATTTTTGATGCCGTAACCACTTTCTATTTTTGTGTCGTAGAATCCACGTTCGCAATACAGTTTATAGGCTTCCCCTGTAATGGTTGAAGGTCCGTACATATAGACATTCTTTGAAGTCGTATAATAATCTAATTGTTTAGAATCTATAGTATATTCGGGATTGTTGATTTTTACGCTGTCTAAAAACTGTAATTTTTTTAGAGGCATAAAATAACGGCCTATTTTACTTGTCAGGGTATTGGAAGAATCTACTACGGTACCATGGTCTTGGTAAAAAGCTTCTTGCTTTTCTCGGTCAAGCCTTAGGGTATCGGTAGTAAGGGTCATACTAGAGTTTGTCAGTACAACATTGTCCCATGCTTTTGCCAGTTTTACGTTACCATTGTAGTCTATTTTGCCACTGGTCATCTTTAGGGAATCTCCTTGTTGTAAACGGATATTGCCAATGGCTTTTAGCTTATTCTCTTTCTGGTAAAAGATGGCAATATCGCACCATAAGTCGGCGCCTTGATGTTCAAATTGTACCTGTTGCTCATCTTTCCTGAAAATAGCTGCACCGGGATACAGTTTCTCGTCTTTGGTAAAGGTACCACCGTAAACAATGTTTATTTGTTTTTTTTGGGGTTGTTTATCTTGCGCCGGGCTATGATAAGCTAAGAGAGCTGCAAATAAAAAGAATACTAACTTGTGCAAGGTGTTTAATTTTTGCTCAAAAATAGCATATTTTGAGTGAGGATAATATAGTTTAGGATAGAATTAGTATAAGAGTAGAAATAAAAAAGCCACTTTACAGTGGCTTTTTAACTCTTATCTATGAATGGTTTGTGTTCTGTCTGGGCCTACCGAAACAATTTTAATAGGCACTTCAAGTTCTTTTTCCAAAAATTCGATATAATCGTTTAAAGCCTGTGGTAATTGAGAAGCTTCTGTCATACCAGTTAAATCTTCGTTCCATCCTTTTAATTCAGTATAAACAGGAGTAACGTTCTCTGGCTCAATATTATAAGGGAAATGGTTTATGATCTCTCCTTTATATTTGTAGGCAGTACAAACATTAATGGTTTTAAAGCCAGAAAGTACATCGCCTTTCATCATCATTAATTGAGTAACACCGTTCACTTGAACTGCGTATTTCAAAGCTATAAGGTCTAACCATCCACAGCGTCTTGGTCTTCCTGTTACAGCACCAAATTCGTTACCGATCTTAGCCATTTTTAAGCCTACTTCGTCAAATAATTCAGTAGGGAATGGGCCAGAACCAACACGGGTTGTATAGGCTTTAAAAATACCGTATACTTCCTTAACCTTATTAGGGGCGATTCCCAAACCTGTACAAGCACCAGCTGCTGTAGTGTTAGAAGAAGTAACAAACGGATAAGTACCAAAATCAATATCTAATAAAGATCCCTGTGCGCCTTCAGCTAAAATAGTTTGACCTTCTTTGATGGCACTGTTAAGGTATTCTTCGCTATCGATAAACTGTAATTCCTTTAATTTTTCGACTGCGGCAAAAAATTCTTTTTCCAGTTCTTCTAGATCGTATTCTATGGCTACATCGTAGAAGCTGATCATAGATTCGTGCTTATTAGCTAGCGCGCGATATTTTTCTTTCCAATTTTCTAATTCAAGGTCGCCTATACGAATTCCGTTTCTGCCGGTTTTATCCATATAAGTGGGGCCAATACCTTTTAAGGTAGAGCCTATTTTAGCTTTTCCTTTACTGGTTTCGCTAGCGGCATCCAATAAACGGTGCGTTGGAATAATGATATGGGCTTTTCGGGATACGATCAATGTTTTTTTATAATCGATCTTAAATTTATCCAAGCCTTCTAGTTCTTTTACAAAAACTACAGGGTCTATAACCACACCATTCCCGATAACATTCACGGATTCCTTATGAAAAATACCTGAGGGGATAGTACGTAGAACATGTTTAATTCCGTCGAACTCCAAGGTGTGTCCCGCATTTGGGCCTCCCTGAAAACGGGCAATTATGTCATAGTCTTTGGTTAGTACATCAACGATTTTTCCTTTTCCTTCGTCTCCCCACTGTAGTCCTAGTAGTAAATCTACTGCCATTATATTATGTAATTGGATTAATTATTTGTCTTCTTTGTTTCTTGTCCCGTAAAAATAGAGGGAATGAGTGTTTATTTTAATGTCAAAAATTTCCTCTATAGTTTTTTTGATGGATTGGATACGGGGATCGCAAAACTCCATAACCTCTCCGGTATCCGTTAGGATAACATGATCGTGCTGTCTGTCGAAATAAGATTTTTCATATTGGGCCTGGTTTTTACCAAATTGATGCTTTCGTACCAATTTACAATCCAATAATAATTCAATGGTATTGTAAAGCGTGGCCCTACTAACCCTATAGTTCTTATTTTTCATTTTGATATAGAGTGATTCTATGTCAAAATGCTCGTCATTATCATATATTTCTTGTAAAATAGCATAACGTTCTGGTGTCTTTCTATGACCATTTTCCTCTAGAAAAGTGGTGAAAACATTTTTGACTATTTCCTGATTTGTATTATCTCCCATAGCAGTTTGCCCAGCATTAAGCTGCAAATGTACAGTTAAAATTTAAATTCTGGTTACTTTATCGATACCGTTAATGCCCTTTAGACTTTCTATAACTTTTTTAAGGATAGAATTGTTTTTTACAACAAGGGTAATTCTTCCGGTAAAAGTACCGCCATCGGTACTAAAATTAAGGTTTCTCATGTTTACATGCAGGTTGCCCGATATGATTTTAGTGATGTCACTGATCAATCCTAAATTATCTAGGCCGGTAAGGATTATTTCCGATGTAAACTCTTCTTGTGAAGAATCTATCCATTTCGCACTAATTATCCTATATGCATAATTGGATTGCAGTGAAATGGCATTTGGACAATTCTTTTTATGCACTTTTATTCCCTCGTTAACGCTGATGAAACCAAAAACTTCATCGCCGGGAATAGGATTGCAACATTGCGATAATGTAAACTCTAGTTTGTCTTCTTCTTTCCCGAACACAAGGGTGTCAAATTTCGTGGTTATTTCATCCTTGTCTACATCTTCGGGAACATGTTGTTTTCGTATTTTATTTTTAAAGAAACTGATAAAGGCATTGCTGTAAGAGGCAGCAAATTCCTTGATTTTTTGGTTGTCAATAACCCCTATTCCTACCCTGTAAAATAAATCTAGACTTGTTTTTAGTTTAAAAAAGATTACCATTTTGTGAATGGTATCGTCGTTAAAACTGATTTTTTGGGATTTAAGTTTCCTTCTAAGGATTTCCTTGCCTTCCTCGGCAGTCGATTTCTTCTCTTCTCGAAGGGAGGATTTAATTTTTGCTCTTGCTCTTGCCGTAGTAGCATAATCTAACCAGTGTTGGCTAGGTTTGGCTGTGACGGAGGTGATAATATCTACCTGGTCTCCACTGTTTAAGGTGGTGTTTAACGGTACCAGTTTTCCGTTTACCTTGGCGCCACGGGTATGCATCCCTACTTCCGTATGGATATTAAAGGCAAAATCTAGAGGGGTAGCTCCTTTGGGGAGTGATTTTAATTCTCCTTTAGGCGTAAAAACAAATATTTCCTTGGAATATAGGTTTAATTTAAATTCCTCTACAAAATCTACTGCGTTTGAATTGGCGTTTTCTAAGGCTTCCTGTAGTTTGTTCAACCATTCCTCAATACCTTGTTCCTTTTGGTCGCCATGTTTGTATTTAAAGTGGGCAGCGTAGCCTTTCTCTGCGATTTCATGCATCCTTTCGCTCCGAATCTGTACTTCTACCCATCGCCCTTTAGGCCCCATAACAGTAATGTGAAGGGCCTCATATCCGGTAGATTTAGGAGAAGATATCCAGTCCCGGAGTCGTACCGGGTTTGGTGTAAAGTGGTCGGTGACGATGGAGTAAATTTTCCAAGCCAGAAATTTCTCGTTTTGTTTGTCCGAATCATAAATGATACGAATGGCAAACTTGTCGTAAATCTCATCAAAGGAAACGTTCTGAATCTTCATTTTCCGTCGTATGGAAAATATAGATTTCATCCTTCCTTTAATTTTGTATTGAAGGTTCTCCTTGTCCAAGGAATTACTGATTACTCCCGAAAAAGCATCTATATAGGCTCGTTGGTCTTCCTTGGATTCTTCTATTTTACTCAGAATATCGGAATATACCTCTGGTTCGGTATATTTAAGACTTAAATCCTCAAGTTCCGTTTTTATATTGTAAAGGCCTATTCTATGGGCCAAAGGGGCATAAATATAGAGGGTTTCAGAGGCGATCTTTACTTGCTTATGCTCTGGCATAGAATCCATGGTAAGCATATTGTGGTAACGATCGGCAATTTTTATGATAATAACCCTTACGTCATCGTTTAGGGTTAGGAGCATTTTTCTAAAATTTTCTGCCTGTTGCGAGATATTCATATCCTTTTTCAGGTGGGCAATTTTAGTAAGGCCGTCGACAATGCGAGCAACGGTTTCCCCAAACATGCGTTCTATATCGGCAAGGGTGTATTCCGTATCCTCGACCACATCATGTAACAAGGCCGATGCTATAGAAACTGCATCCAGCCCTATTTCCGAGGCTACAATCTTTGCGACTGCTATTGGATGAAAAATATAAGCTTCCCCAGATTTTCTTCTTTGATTTTTATGAGCATCAACAGCGGTATCAAAAGCGCTACGAATTAACTTCTTGTCCTCATCAGTCAGCGTTTGATAACTGATACGAAGCAATTCTTTATATTGCTTGGCAATCTCCTTGTTTTCTTTCTCTATGGCATCTTCTGTCATCATAAAATACATCTATCGTCTTGAAATAAAAATAACATAATCTTAGCGAGTAGGCAACAAAAATCAACTCTTTAAATTTTTAATGCGATCGGCTAGTGTAGGATGGGAGTAATGCATAAACACATAGGCTGGATGAGGGGTAAGGTTGCTTAAACTATTTTTAGAAAGTTTTTTTAAGGAAGATATTAGTGGTTGGGACCCAAAAGTAATTTTGGCATAATTATCGGCCTGATATTCAAATTTCCGCGACATATTGTTCATGACCAAAGAGGTGATTTCAGAAATGGGACTGTATAGAATTCCAAAACCGATTAAAGCAGCGTGAAAACTAGGCTGGGAAACACCTATGGCCAAGGATAGCTCCGGATTATTGATGAAAATAGACAAAACAAAAAGAGTGATCCCTGTGAGTAAAAGAGATGCCGAAAGATTAAATAAGATATGTTTTCTTTTGTAATGTCCAACTTCATGGGCCAAAACTGCTACGATCTCCTCTTCGTTGAGGTCCTTAATAAGGGTGTCGTACAGGGTTACCCGTTTTTCTTTCCCAAAACCGGAAAAATAGGCATTTGCTTTGGTAGACCTTTTAGATCCGTCGATCACAAAAATATTTTTTAGTTCAAAACCTACCTGTTGAGCGTACGCTTCAATTTTATCCTTTAAACTTCCAGGGGAGAGTGGCGTCTGTTTGTTGAATAAAGGAACTATCAGTTTGCTGTAAAATAAATTCAGGAATATAGAAAAAACAGCTACCAGGCCCCAAGCATATATCCAAAAATTAGCACCCGCCCATTGAAAAAACCAGATTACCAAGGCTAACATACCCCCACCAAGGAGGATGGTCATTACCCAGCCTTTAATTTTGTCGAGAAAGAACAGCGTCCTTGTGCTCTTGTTAAAACCAAATTTTTCTTCTATTACAAAAGTTCGATAGTACGAAAAAGGAGTGGTCACTATATCGCTTCCTATCATTATTATACCAAAGAAAACAAGGGCTACGACTATGGGGTTTTCGCTGAAGCTGCGGGCTATGCCGTCTACCCAACCAAATCCTCCAAAGACTAGGAAGCCTAAGGTTAAAACTATAGAAAAGGTAGAAGAGAACAAGCCAAACCTATAATTTGTTCTTTTATAAGCCTGTGATTTTTTGTATTCATTCTCATCAAATACATCCTTTAAATCCTGCGGTATGGGATCGGAATAATGCTTCGAGTTTAGGTATTCTAAAAACGTTTCAATGAAGAACTGAAGGACCAATATGGCTATAATAATATAAAAGAGAGAATCACTATTCATAAATAGGTAGGAAGTTTAAAGGTTTCAATTATCAATGCCTAACCTTCTTTGTAGGGGTTATTTTAAATTTAGTTAGAAATGACCAAGAGTCGTTAAGGGGTTTTAGTATTAAAAACCTCGCTGTCTTTTTGCTTCAAAGATAATTATTGCAGCCGAAACGGACACGTTCATAGAGTCTATTTCGCCCTGCATGGGAATTATAATATTCTGGGCTGAATTTTGAAGCCATTCCTCAGAAAGTCCTGTCGCTTCGGTGCCTACAACTATTGCAGTTGCCGGAGTAAAGTCTACCTTGATATATTCTTTTGAGGCAGTTAAGGCAGCACAATTAATGGCAATATTATGCTTTTTTAGAAAGGCAATGATCTCCGTGGTAGATCCGGTTGCAATGTTATTGGTAAAAACACAGCCTACACTAGAGCGTATGACATTGGGATTGTAAAGGTCACTTTTGGGATTGGCAATAATAACGGCGTCTAAATTGGCGGCGTCCGCGGTACGTAAGAGCGCACCAATATTGCCTGGTTTTTCCGGGGCTTCCGCTACCAAAATCAAAGGGGTTTTGTTTTTAAACTGTAGCGATTCCAAAAGGTGTGTTTTTGTTTCCGCTACGGCAAGGATACCTTCGGTGGTATCGCGGTGGGCCAATTTTTGATATACCTCTTTCGAAATAGCAATGATTTCCGGACGGACAGCTACGCCTGATAACATAGTGGTAAGCTGCTCTTGGGATATAAGTTCCGGATAATAAAATAAGGTTCGCAAACTATAATTGCCCTTCATGGCAAGCTGTAATTCCTTAATACCTTCTATGACAAAAAGGTTTTGCTTTTTACGGTCTCTCGATTTTTCTTTTAGCAACAGTGTATTCCTAACCATAGGATTCTGAACGCTGGTAATTTCTTTTATATAGCTCATCGGCGCAAAAATACTACATTATTGTAAACTAGTTTCAAGTTAGACGACAAAGGCTTTAACTTAAATAGAAATTATGAAATATATCATGTTGATCCTATTACTGGTAGGTATAATGGGCTGTAATGGGGAAGGTAAGGATGTGACGAGGAACAAAATTAAAGAAACCAAAGAGCAACAGCAGTCGGTAATGTCCCAATACCCCCCAATGCTAGCCAAAGTATTTGAGGCCCATGGCGGAATGGCGACCTGGAAACGCAAAAAAAGTATGGTGTTTCAATTAGGGGAAGAAGTACATACGCTAAATCTATCTTCCAGAATGGATAGGGTAGATGGTCCTGGATATTCTATGGGGTTCAACGGAAGCAAAGTGTGGTTGTTAAATGAAGGGAACACCTATAAAGGAGATCCGGTTTTCTATCATAACCTAATGACTTATTTTTATAGTATGCCTTTTATTTTAGGCGATAATGGAATTGTATATGAAAAGACCGAAGACTTGGTTTTTAAAGGTGTAAGTTATCCTGGTTTCCGGATTGGGTTCCATGCTGGTGTGGGAATTACTCCAAAAGATGAGTATTATATACATTATGACCCCAAAACTTTTAAGATGGCCTGGTTGGGATATACGGTGAGTTATCGCAGTGGCGAGCGATCCGATAATGTCAAGTGGATAGGGTATCACAATTGGATGGATGTCGATGGGGTCCTCATGCCGAGGGAACTTACTTGGTACGAGTATGAAGGTCGGACCATTAAGGAACCTAAAACTCCCTTGGTTTTTAAAAATGTTGTGCTTAGTGAAGAAGCTAAACCTGTCTTGTTTTTTGAGAAACCAGAGAGGGCTGTGTACGTCTCTGGAAAAAAACGACAATAAAGAATGCCTTAAAGAGTTATCTCCTGTTGATGGACGTCAGGC
Source organism: Arenibacter sp. 6A1 (assembly GCF_012272855.1). Lineage (GTDB taxonomy): Bacteria > Bacteroidota > Bacteroidia > Flavobacteriales > Flavobacteriaceae > Arenibacter. Next base: position 34,595 of record NZ_JAAXCQ010000016.1, read on the forward strand.
GACAAGCCTTAATTTTGGGGCGTTACTTCTTTCTTTTACAAATAAAAAAAAGGCTTGGAAACACTTAGTGTTTCCAAGCCTTTTTAAGCTGTATTATGATCAAATGTAATTATTTACTATTGTATTTTTCCATATAGCGCTTCCATAGTTCTGTCTGGTGCGTTTCTAGGGAAATATCCCTGCCGTCTATAAATGCCCGCGTCAATTGATTGGTACGCATGTCTAAGGCGTCGCCTTCCGAAATGAACAGTGTAGCACTTTTACCAACTTCCAAACTTCCGTAATCGGCATCTATACCCAAAATCTTTGCAGGATTACTGGTAATCATCTGTAAAGCCTTTTCCTTGGATAATCCTTGCTGAACTAATTGCCCTGCGTAAAATGGAAGGTTTCTGTTTTGGAAATTAGATTGGTGCATATTTTGTATCCCCACTACTAAACCGGCATCGGATAATAACTTAGGTAGTTTAAAAGGAAGATCATAATCGTCGTCATCAAACTCAGGTAAGTTATGAGGGGCCCTTACTAAAACGGCTACCTTGTTTTCTTTTAAAAAGTCTGTGATCTTATAGGCATGATACCCACCTACAAGAACAATATGCTGTATACCCAATTTTTTGGCGAAGGTAACGGCATCTATGATTTCTTTTTCCCCATCGGCAGCAATATATAGCTTCTGAGTTCCGCTAAACAAACCTTGTGAAGCTGCAAAGGCAGGGTTTACCGAGGCCGGGGTAGTCTTTCCGTATGCTATGGCATTTTTAAAGAAGGTTTCTATATCGCCTACCTCCTTGGCATAGTCTTTATTGGGTTTAAAAGCGGCATCTTCACCTAGCCACCAACGACCTTGTTTAAAACTATTGGGCCAATTCAAATGAATACCGTCATCTGTTTTTACCGCCGCATCTTCCCAGTTCCAAGCATCGAATTGCACTACCGAGGAAGTTCCGGAAATGGTACCCCCTTTAGGTGAAATTTGCCCCATAAGCACCCCATTGGGACGCATGCTTTCTACTACTTTAGATTCTGCATTATAGGCAATTAAGCTGCGGATATGAGGAATCATTTCCCCTATTTCGTCCTTGTCGTTTGTTGCTCTTACGGCGTCTATTTCTACAAGTCCCAAGGAAGTACAAGTAATTATAAATCCAGGATACACATGTTTTCCTGTAGCATTAATAAGGGTTCCCTGTCGTGCTATTTTTGTCTTGGCATCACCTACAAAAGTAATTTTTCCGTCTTGGAACATAATTAAGGAATTCTCAATGACTTCCCCATTTCCAAGGTGGGCAACGGCTCCTTCAACAGAAAAAGCTTCCGATTGTTTTGGTGCTGGTGTTTGCTGGGCAAAACTAGGTAGACTACAAATTAGTAGCACTACTGATATGATATTTCTAATTATTTTCATCTCTATTATATTTTAAAGGCTATCACAATGAAATAGTTCGTCGGTATTTTTTTGGGGCTCTTGTGTTGCTGCGCCCTTACCTTTTTCTTTTAACATTAAATTGATCAATTGACTCCTTTCTGCTTTAATGGCCTCTCTTTGTTGTTTGTCTTTTTCTAGGTCAAAATAAACCGTCCCGTCTATAAGGGTTTTCTCTGCCTTGGCATAAACCGATAGCGGGTGATCGTTCCAAAGGACTAGATCGGCATCTTTTCCTTCTTTAATACTCCCTACACGCTCGTCTATATGTAACAATTTAGCCGGATTAATAGTGATCATTTTCCAGGCTTCCAACTCTGTCATTCCACCGTATTTTACGGTTTTAGCAGCCTCTTGGTTAAGTCTTCTCGACATTTCGGCATCATCGCTATTAAGTGCTACGGTAACACCTTGACTTTGCATAATGGCGGCATTGTACGGAATAGCATCGTTTACCTCATATTTATAGGCCCACCAGTCACTAAAAGTAGAGGCGCCAACACCGTGTTCTTTCATTTTGTCGGCAACCTTATAGCCTTCCAAAATATGGGTAAAGGTATTTACCTTAAAATTGAATTTTTCGGCCACCTTCATCAACATATTTATCTCACTTTGCACATAGGAATGGCAACTGATGAAACGTTCTCCGTTAAGGATTTCTACTAGGACTTCCATTTCCTCATCGTATCTAAAAGCCTGTCCACTTTTCTTTTTAGCCTCGTATTCCTTAGCTCTTTGGAAGTAATTGATCAGCATTTGTTCTACTCCCATTCTAGTTTGTGGGAAACGGCTATAGCTGTTCCAGTTAGACTGTTTTACATTTTCTCCCAAGGCAAATTTTATGAATTTGGGCGAATTGCTGTAGATCATTTCATCGGCACTTACTCCCCATTTTAATTTAAGGATCGCAGAACGGCCACCGATAGGGTTTGCCGATCCATGTAATAATTGGGCCGTAGTGACACCACCGGCCAAATTCCTGTAAATGGCAATATGTTCTGGGTTTACAACGTCTTCCATGGTAACTTCGGCAGAAGAGTTCTGACCACTCTCATTAACCGCCAAGGCTGCAATATGGGTATGTTCATCGATGATACCAGCAGTAAGGTGTTTTCCTGTAGCGTCTACCACAGTAGCACCACTGGCCTTTAAGTTTTTGCCTATTTTCGCTATTTTTCCGTTTTTAACCAAGACATCGGTTGCTTCTAATATTCCTGCATCTTCACTAGTCCAAACGGTAGCATTTTTAAACAATATAGTTTCTTGTTGCGCTTTGCTTTTGTATCCATAACCAAGGTTAGGGTAGGTAAGGGCCAATACCTCTGAGGAGTCGTCATTACTGGCGTCAGCTTTCTTTTCCTTTTCATCGAAGGGCGCTGTTTTGGTCGCTTTAAAAGTCGATTCTGACCCGTTAGGAAGCCATAATCTTCCTGTCAAGAGGTCCGTGGAAGGATCTACTGGTGCGGTCATACGGTACACCTTATCGCCTTCTTTGTTATTAAAAGAAAGTTCAACCCATTGGTTGTCAAAATTTATTTTAGCAGTGAGTTTGTCTTCTCCTTCTTTTACCTCTACCTTTGGCTTGTTGATTTCCCCAGAAATAGAAAGTTTATATGTATTCTCGCCGGCTACTAAATCGTATTCGCCCCGGATATCTTTCTGATTTTTATCGAGTATAATATTTTGTTGGCCTTGTACCCAGTTTTCATAAAGAAGGGTTTCTTTTTCAAAGATATCGCCAGAGGTGATCAGGAAATTGGCAAGGGATCCTTTTTCCAAGCTTCCTATCTGATTGGTTTTTCCCAATATTTGTGCAGGAACCGTTGTAAGGGCTGCCAAGGCCTTTTCTTTCGGCAATCCGTAGGCGATGGCTTTTAATAAGTTTGATTTAAAACTAGCAGTTTCTTTTAAGTCGTGTAGCGTAAAGCTAAAAGTTACACCATGCTCTGCCAATACCTTAGGATTGGTGGGCGCCTGGTTCCAAAAACGCATATCTTCCAAGCTAACGTATTCTGCCTGATATGGATTAGAAACATCATAGGCGACAGGAAAATTTAAAGGCACTATCAAAGAAGCATTGGTAGCTTTTACTTCATTAATGCTTTCAAATTCGTTGCCCCCGGCTAAAATAGTATATTGGATGTTAAAAGCATCGCCGATTTTGTCGGCCCTTAAAATATGTCCCTTGTCTTTAGCTTCAAATATTTGAACTAAATTTTTATGTGCTATCAAGGCTTCCAAAGAGCGGTCTTTAGTGGTGCTGTTTCCCTTGGCATACCAATCCATATCGTGGTACATCTGTCGCAATAAAGCCATAGATCCCATGAGCGATGTAGGGTAAGATTGTTGGCTAGTAACACTTTTTTTAAATGATAAATACTGTGCAGATTTGTCGTCGAGCACTCTATCATTGTCCGTGCCATTACTGTTTAACGTAATTAAAGCCCCTGTTCCACGTACAATTCCGTCTTGGATATGGGTATTGACCACCCCAAAACCGGCTTCCCGTAATTCCTTGGCTTTTTTGTCGTCGAAACTAAAGCTGGAAAGGGCATTTTTTTCGGACATGATATGGTCATTCCAATAAAAACCTTCCCTCGATGGACCGTATTGTGCCGTTCTGCCGCCATTGCTAGCCTTTTTTGGTTTTTCTACCCCAAAATCTGAATAAATATCTATAAAAGAGGGGTATATGTATTTGCCTTCTAAATTTATAATCACCGTGTTTTTTGGGATACTAACAGATTTCGCGGCCTGAACGACCTTGCCGTTTTGTATCAATAAGGTCCCGTTATCCAGTATTTTAGTCGGACTGATGTAAATTTTAGCATTGGTGAAGGCAGTAAAGTTATTGTTGTCTGCCTTTACGCCTTCATTGTTAGGGAAGTAATCCTGTGCAAACAAGGAAACGCTACACCATAAGGTGGCGAGCGCTAGAAATCGCATTTTCATATAGATTAGTGTTTGTTTATTAGGTGTCTAAAGATAAAATTCGGGAACTAATTAGACGTGACGTTTGGTTTTTTTTAACATTTAGGAAGCGATCGATAAGCAAAGCCTAAAAGAAAGTGATCGATTAATATGGTAGCATGAAAAAAAATGTGGATCCTTTGTCAATTTTTCTAGACATCGGGCATTTCGATTTGGGCGTTCCCTCCTTTGTCGGGCGGGCCATTGGCTATATCCCTTGCTGCGCTGCGGGGATGCCGCCGCTGTCCCTAACGCAAAGCCATTAAACCAAGGCAACAGTATCGCTAAGTTTAATAGTAGCGAAAGCATAATTCGTGGGAATACCATATAAACCCGGAATTACAACGGTTTATCTAAATAGTAGGTAACCAAAAGGGATACCACCAAATTATAGCTTTTTATTCCTTGTTTCTGATTATTGGCTTTTAAAAAAGTATTAAAAACAGACTTAAATACAGGTTCCATGGGGTTTTCATGTTCTGCCCAAAAATCTGAAACTTCTTTGAAATTCTTTTTCACACCACCGTGAAGACGGTTGTAGCTACTCTTAAAAAGGATGCTGTCTCTTCGGTGGAGTTCTCCCAAACAATAACTGAGCGCATAGGCATAAGCCGAATATTTAAAATATATATCCTCGTTGTTAACGGTTGCCAAATAGCCTATAAAATTGGTTTCGTTTTCTGCAGAGTAGCCCAACTGGTGTCCTACTTCATGGGCGCTAACCACGGGGAATCTAAAATTGGGCAGTAGGCTATTGGTTTGGGCCTCATTGGTAAAGGGGTTTAAATATCCCCCATAGCCCATATAAGTTAATGGCCAGCTCCAAAGTGATTTTTTGAGACTGGGATGACGATATTCAAATAAAGGATGGTTTTTTTTCAATTGCTCATATCCCTTGAGTGTTAGTTTAAAAATTTCCTTTTTAGAATAAGGGATGGCTACCATAGCACTAGTGTCCAATGTAATTTGGAAATGTGTTTCATTGGTCTTGGTTATCAAACGGTCTATAAAATTTACCAAATCTTCCTGACTGTGCTTTGGTGGTAACTCTAAGGTCTTGGCAAGGGGTTGTCTATAGTAATTAAATCCCCATAGTAAATGAAAAGTAAAATAGGCAATAGAGAAAACCATGGCAATATTCCTTAGGAAATACAATGGTTTTTTCTTGATTGTTAGTCTGTTAACAACAAGGTAGCGAATTCCTATTACAGCTAATGCGGTATAGATAAGGTCACCTATAGAAAATGGCAGCCATCCTAGCATGATACGCCAAAAGTTAGAAACCATTGGGTATATACCTTGGCTGTAATAGGTTTCTATAATTTCCGGGTAATTTCCCAGCCATTTAACCAATAAGATTTGAGGGATGATTAAGACGGCTATTATATTTTTGATTCTATTGTTCATCGACCCAAAAATAGTTAATAATCTCGCATAGTTGTTTTTCAATGTGTATTTTTGAACTTGGAAAATAGCATTATGAGTAAAGAAATAAGAGTTTTAGAGCCTAAAGCAGTATGGAATAAGTTCGCCGATTTAAACGAAGTTCCTAGACCTTCAAAAAAGGAGGAAAAGGTAATTCAGTTTATGGTCGATTTTGGCAAAAGTCTGGGTTTAGAGACCATGGTAGATACTGTAGGTAACGTTATTATTAAAAAACCTGCTACTACGGGGATGGAAAATAGGAAGGTAGTGATCCTTCAATCGCATTTGGATATGGTGCATCAGAAGAATGCCGATACCGTTTTCGATTTTGATACCCAGGGCATACAAATGTTTGTAGAAGGTGATTGGGTAAAGGCAAAAGGAACTACTTTGGGTGCCGATAACGGCATGGGAGTGGCCACGATTATGGCTTTGTTAGAAAGCACAAGCATTCCTCATCCAGCTTTAGAAGCCTTGTTTACTATCGATGAAGAAACTGGTATGACGGGGGCTATGGGATTAAAAGGCGGACTGTTGCAAGGAGAAATATTATTGAACCTGGATACGGAAGAAGATGATGAAATAGATATAGGATGTGCAGGAGGAATAGATGTTACCGCAAAAGGTAGCTATAGTGAAATAACATCTTCGTCAGATGCTTTGGCTTTCGAAATTAAAATTAAAGGCTTGTCGGGCGGACATAGCGGAATGGATATTCATAAAGGCTTGGGAAATGCCAATAAGCTTATGAATAGTTTGCTATGCGATGCTCAGCAGGAATTACCCCTTAATATTTCAGAAATAGACGGCGGTGGATTGCGAAATGCAATTCCTAGGGAAAGTAAAGGGACAGTGGTCGTAAAAGCAACGGATGCCGATACGTTTAAGGAGGTTTTTGAAACTTTGTCCCAAAAACTGATCAAAGAATACGCTGCTACCGAACCTAACCTGCAGATAGTTTACACCGCTATTGATGTTCCAGTAAAAATGATGGATGCCGATGCTCAAGGAAAGCTTCTGGCAGCTTTGAAAAAAGCACACAACGGGGTATATGCTATGAGTGAGGCTATGGACGATTTGGTAGAAACATCTAACAATATCGCAAGGGTAACGGTAAAAGAAGGTACCGTTAAAATTAGCTGCTTAACAAGATCATCGGTAGAACAGGGTAAAATGGAATTGGCGAACCAGCTAAAGGATGCTTTTGAGGCCGCTGGGTATGAAGTGACTTTTAGCGGGAGTTATCCTGGATGGAATCCTAATCCAGATTCAGGGATTTTAAAAGTGTTGGAAGCAAAGTACGAGGAGCTTTTTAAGGCTAAAGCCAATGTAGTTGCTTGCCATGCCGGATTGGAATGTGGAATTTTAGGTCAAAACTACCCAGATGTAGATATGATAAGTTATGGACCCACTATTAGAGGGGCCCATTCCCCTGACGAAAGAGTAAGTATTTCATCGGTACAGAAATTTTGGAACTATACCTTAGAAATCCTTAAAAATATTCCCGAGGCTTAAGACATTCCTATTAGATAAAGGCAGTATTAAACTTGATAATGGAAACCCTCACCTGGAGAAATAAAAGGTGAGGGTTTTTATTTTAGGTTAGATACCAAAATTTTATTAACTTTAAGAAGATACTAAAAAAGATAATGTTATGGGAATCAAAAGTTTTCAAGGGCCAATGGTGCCACAGCCAAATGAGAAAATATCATTGCGGGTTTGCGATTATATGACCAGGAAACTAATAACATTTAAACCCGAAGAGTCCGTAGAAACGGTTATTATGGCTCTTTTAAAACACAAAATTTCTGGTGCCCCTGTTGTAAATAACAACAATGAACTGGTTGGAATTATTTCTGAGGGGGATTGTATTAAATATATTAGTGAAAAAAGATATCACAACCTTCCATCTAATAATAGTATTGGCGATCATATGGTAAAAAATGTGGAAACCATTGATGGGAATATGAATATTTTTGATGCTGCCAATAAATTCTTAGCGGAGAAACGACGACGTTTTCCCATTGTAGAGAATGGAAAATTAGCAGGACAAATTTCTCAAAAGGATATTTTAAAAGCAACCTTAAAATTCAAAGCCAATGATTGGAAATAATCGGAAGGTATAATCTCTGTAAATGCTTATTGACTTTGTGATATAGCGCTAAAAGGGAAGAAGTTATTTCCGAGGTTCTTTCGTCAAAAGTTACTTGTATAAAAAAGCACCCTCAGGTGTTTTTTTTGTTTGAAGGCCTTTTAGGTTGCTTCTAAGCTATTTTGCGTTAGGGATCGCAGCGGCATCCCCGCCGCAGCGCAAGGGATATAGCGAAGAGCCCGCCCGACGAAGGAGGGAACGCCCAAATAATTATTCTATAAACTATAGCAGTTCGGAACCAAATCTTTTTAAAGAATCCATTTCTCAATTTGATCCAAAAAAAAAACTTGTCGTTCGCATAAGGTCCCAAAGGGGGTATGCAAACCGACAAGCTTTTATAGGGTACTTTGTCTTACTTTGTTATTTCAGTAATTTCAAGATCGAAAACTAAATTTGCGTTCGGTGGAATTACATTTCCTGCGCCACTGGCACCATATCCTAGGTGTGATGGAATAAATAAACGAACCTTGTCGCCTTCCTTCATCTGCAAAAGTCCTTCTCTGAACCCTGGAATCAAACGAGCCTCAGGACTGTAATCCATAGGTATTGCCTGATAGCCGCCACCTTGTTTTCTGTTGGCATCGAACTTTCCGAATTTTGTCGCAACTTCTTCATAATTGCTGTCAAATAGGGTACCGTCTGATAAATATCCGGCATAGTATACATTTACTTTCTGGCCAACTCTTGGCTTATCGCCAGTGCCTTCCTTCAAGGTAAATACTTTAAGACCAGAAGGTAGTTCTTGAGCAGATTTTTCCTGTTCATTGATCTCTGCTACAAAATCGTTTTTTAATTTTTCCATGGCCTTTACCCTCGCTTCTTCTTCTGCGAAGTAATCTGTCATGATTTGTACGGCATCAAACTTTTTGGCCGCCTTGCCATTTCGTATAATCTCGATGGTTTCCATGACCACATCATCAACCGGTTTATCTCTCTCGGCAGTGGCAACATTGGCAATAGAATCTACTACATCCAGTCCTACAACAACTTCCCCAAATACGGTATGTCTGCCGTCTAAAAATGGCGTTTCCTTATGCGTGATAAAAAACTGACTTCCGTTGGTTGCCGGTCCCGAGTTGGCCATAGATAAAATACCTGCCTTATTGTGTTTCAAAGAGTCATTTATTTCGTCCTTGAATTTATAGCCTGGATTTCCAGTACCGGTACCCGTTGGGTCGCCTCCCTGTATCATAAAGTCCTTAATGACTCTGTGGAAAATAATACTGTCGTAGTATTTTTTTCCTTTGTACTCTTCATTGACAAAAGGATTTTTTCCTTCGGCCAATGAAACAAAATTTGCTACCGTGACCGGCGTCTTTTCGCTTTCTAATTTTATGATAATATCGCCTTTATTGGTTTTGATGTCTGCAAAAAGACCATCGCCCAAATCTGCATGCTTGCTAGACTTACAGCTCGAAACAGCAATGGAGATCATTGCCAATAATAAATAGGTTTTTTTCATTTGATGAAATTTTAATTTTGAATATTAGTGGATTGTTTATCTATTTTTAAAATTGAAACAGTGGCTTTTAAAGGAATGTTGATGCCGATTTGATCATTGTCCCCGTGGTAGCCATAACCAAGGGAAGAAGGGATTAAAAAGGTAGCTGTTTCATTTTCTTTCAAAAGTTTTACAGCGGTGCGCAAGCCGGGGAACAGCTCTTGTTTGTCTACCTTATATGTAATAATACCAATATCTTGCTGCGTGTAAATAGTGTCGTTTTCAAAACTTACCAGATTGTATTGCAAGCTTACCAAATCATCTGTTTGCGGAAAATAGTCTGCCTGATCGTTCTTATTTACGTAATAATACCAAGATCCTCCACCGCTAGAAAAATACGTGTTTAGGGAATCTTGGGCTATGATTTTTTGCATCATAGCTTCTTCTATAGCCAATAAGTTTTTGTTTCGCTCTACAGACTGCTGTAAGATATTGCCTGTTTTGACCTTAACAGGTCGGCGCGCCTCTGTTTCGGAACAACCGATAATGACTATCAAAAATGTAAAAAATAAGAGGTGTTTCAAGCTTCTAGATTTCAGTTATTGTAATTGAGTTAAACGATTTTTCTGTAAGAAAGGTATTAAAATTTTTCTTTACAAGCTGCAACAAATGGGTTTTGTATGAAGGCAGACCTTCTTATGGCAATGATAATACTTTAGGCTTTCAAGGCATCTTTGTATTGTGGAAGCAAGGACTTAAAAAAGTTCGTTGTTTCTTCCATAGACACATCACTACGTCCTCCTGATGCATTGGTATGGCCGCCACCGTTGAAATGATTTCTTGCAAATTCATTGACAGAAAAAGTCCCCTCTGACCTAAAGGATATTTTTATGATGCCTTCTTCTTTGTTCTCTATGAAAATAACGGCAAATTTTATCCCTTCTAAGGTTAACCCGTAATTTACAAAACCTTCGGTATCTCCTTTTTTATATTCCCATTGGTCTAACTCATCCTGCGACAAGGTGATATAAGTAGTATGGTATTCCTCTAAAATGACCATATTTTTTAAGGCACATCCCAGAAGATGCAATCTGCTTGGGGTATTGGTGTCGTACACCTTGTTATGGGCTTCGGTGTTTTTAGCCCCTTTGTCTATTAATTGGGCAACTACCTTATGGGTTCTGCTGGTAGTAGATGAAAATTTAAAGGAACCAGTATCGGTCATTATTCCGGTATATAGGCAAATTCCTATTTCCGGGTCAATGAGATCGGTATCGTTTAAGGCTTCTATAAAGTTATACACCATTTCACAAGTAGAACTCATACTTACGTCAGAGTACATGATTTGGGCGTAATCCGCAGGCTCTTGGTGGTGGTCAATCATTACAAAAGTAGCCGTTGCCTCTTCTAACAATGGTTGTAACTGACCAATTCTACCAAGGTGGTTGAAATCTAAAGTAAAAATTACCGAGGCATTGGAAATGAGTTCCTTGGCCGTAGATGCTTCCTTTTCATAATTGACGATTTTCTCACTTTCTGGCATCCATTTTAAAAACTTCGGGAAATCGTTAGGGGAAATAATGGTGGCCTCGTGTCCTTTTTTGCTCAGATAGTGCCATAGTCCTAAAGTGCTTCCAATAGCATCTCCATCAGGGTTCTTATGCGGAATAATAACAATTTTTTGTGGCGTGCCCAATAACGCCTTAATGGCTTGTGTAATCTCTAAATTCATGCGGGCTAAGATACAATTATTAGTATATACTTTTGTCCTAATAAAACTCTTTTTAAACCCTTGGATATAGCCTGCTGATATTAATTCTTGGTTGTTTTATTAAGTGGGGTGGGGTACTTGTGTCTAAGGTCGATATAGTAAAGCTTGTCATAAATTTAATTTTAAAGAGGTGCTGTGTCTGCCTGAACTCCTAAACATATCAAAGAATTTGGATGTCTAGGATATATTAATGACAGGGAACGATTAAAACAAATCTTTATAGTAGGTGTTCTTGGCTTTAATGAAGGGAAGAGAATAGATATACTTATTTTTTGTTGTTCTAATCTTTGGTTTAAAGGGTAATTAAAAGGGGTAAAGTGTTGGAAGTCTAGAGAGAAAACGATATTGTATTGTGAGTTGAAGAATAAAACGTATTTTTGCCGAAAATTAAAAAAAATGATCACAAACAGAACATTTACCATGATTAAGCCTGATGCTGTTGAAAACGGACATATCGGTGGAATCTTGGAAAAAATATCCTCAGCTGGATTTAAAATCGTAGCTATGAAGTATACGCAATTGAGCACAAGAGATGCTGAAGCGTTTTATGCTGTTCATAGCGAGCGTCCATTTTTTGGAGAATTGGTTGAATTTATGACCAGAGGTCCTATTGTAGCTGCTATTTTAGAAAAGGACAATGCCGTTGAAGATTTTCGTGCTTTAATTGGAGCCACGAATCCTGCAGAGGCAGCAGAAGGAACTATCCGTAAATTATTTGCAACCTCCATAGGGGAAAATGCAGTTCACGGTTCGGATAGTGATGAGAATGCCGCTATTGAAGGCGCATTTCATTTTTCTGGAAGAGAAATTTTCTAGTCAAAGAAATACATAAAAAAAAGCCAGCTGAACCAGCTGGCTTTTTTAGTTTAAAGACTATCCATATGTTATCGCAAAACGATTTTTGTGATGAGGTCTTTGCCAAGCTCTTCGTTGAGCATGCTTATGATTTTTGATTTTCCGTGACTTAATTCTTCTCTTAAGACAGATGATGACAAGGAAACAAATAAAGTGTCATTTCTTAGTTCTATTGCGGTGGTATAGTTGTTTACCCCGTTTCCCATTAGGTTTTTCCATGCTTCTTGGGCATTTACCTTGTCAATTCCTTTTTGGAGGCCTTTTTCGGAAATGAATTGTTGTAACGCTTCCCCTAATTTTAAGTTGTCATTTTTTCTTTTAGCCATTATTCAGTGATGTTAATGGGTTGGAATCGTTTGTATTGATAGTGTATGTTTTCGCTATTACTGACGGTAAAACTATTTTCGGAAATGCTTATTAACTGCTCCCGCCAATCGCTTAGATCGGTTTTATAGTGTAGGGTAAAAACACCGTCTTTTTCATAGATGGTAAAATTCTCGGCATCATTGGAGGTTTCGTAAGTTCCGTCAAATTTTGGGTACATTTTTTTGCGAAATCCTTCTGAATCTTTTAATTCAATATAATCTATACTGGTATTCACTGTATAGGTTTTGGTGCTGCCATCAGGAAAAGTAACCTTTTGAATTTCCCAATATCCGTTTATCAGATTTAAGTCGGCCTTGGTAACCTTGGAGCTACAAGAGCTCAATATTATAAGCGCAAATATAACAACTAAATTTCTCATGCTATAGGTTGAAAATTTTATAAGATTGATGTATGTTTTTGATAATATTCTCCGTTCTTTCTGCATGGGTATCGCTTAGAAAAATCTGACCAAAGTTTTCTTCGTCCACTAGTCGAATAATATGCGCCACCCTATTTTCGTCCAATTTGTCAAAAATATCATCTAAAAGCAATAAAGGAGTAGTATTGGCCTGTTTTTTTATAAAATAAAATTGGGCTAATTTTAAAGCTATCAAGAACGATTTTTGCTGACCCTGACTACCAAATTTCTTAATTGGGTGACCATCGATTTCAAAACTTAGGTCGTCCTTATGGATTCCGACGCCAGTATATTGAAGAGCTCTGTCTTTGTCCAGATTTTTCTCTAATAAGGTTAATAGGTCTTCTTGTATTAGTTTGCTGTCATATAATAGGTTGACTGGTTCTTTGTTTCCCGAAATGACAGCGTACTGTTCCTTAAAAATAGGGATAAATACTTTAAGAAAGGCTACTCTTTTTGCAAATATTTCGGAGCCGTATTGATGCAGTTGTTCATTGTATACGGCTAAATTGGTCTTGTTAAAAGTTTGGTTTAGAAAGAAGTACTTTAAGAGGGAATTCCTTTGCGAAAGTATTCTGTTGTAATTGATTAAACTCTCTAAGTATTGTTTGTCGGATTGCGAAATCACTCCGTCTATAAACTTTCTTCTGGTTTCACTCCCTTCGATGATCAAATCCCGATCGGCAGGAGAAATTATGACTAAGGGTAAAAAGCCAATGTGATCCGAAAATTTTTCATACGCCTTTCCGTTGCGTTTTATGATCTTTTTCGCGCCTTTTTTTAGACTACAAAGTATTCGTTCTTCCCTATCGTTTTTCTGGAACTCCCCGTCGATCACAAAAAAATCTTCGCCATGTCTTATGTTTTGGCTGGCAATAGGGTTAAAATAACTCTTGCCAAAGGAGAGATGGTAAATAGCATCTAATACATTTGTTTTCCCAATACCATTATCTCCGACAAAACAGTTGATCTTATTGTCGAACTCAAAACTTTTAGAAGAAAAGTTTTTATAATTTATAAGTGATAATTTTTTTAAAAACATTCTGCGAAGTAAAGATTTTATTTTTCACTAGCTTAGCAAACGGCAAAATAATAAAGATTCAAAAAAATATCGATTGAATTGGTGTTCGATATTGGATAAAAACTATATTTTTGCCCGATTCATAAACTAAAAAATATGGCAACTTACAAGAAAAAAGGGTTCAAACCGAAAAACAAGGAGGAAGAAATTCAATTGAATGAGCAAGAAAGTACTACTGCGGAAGTCTTTAGCTCCTTGGATGAAGGCGCTTCTAGGTCCGAAGAATGGGTTTCTAGAAATCAAAAATACATTCTTGGTGTAATTGGTGTAGTTGCTGTGGCTGTTTTGGGGTATTTGGCATATTTTCAATTTGTTCAAAAGCCAAAAGAGGCAAGTGCAGCGAACGAGATGTTATATCCACAACAATATTTTGACATGGCCCTAGAAGGTTCTGTCGAAAAAGATTCCTTGTTTACTTTAGCTTTGGATGGAGCAGAAGGAAAATACGGTTTCTTAGATATTATCGAAGAATACAATGGGACCAAGGCTGCCAATTTAGCCAAATATTCTGCAGGTATGGCGTATTTAAACATGCAGAAGTATGACGATGCTATTAAGTATTTAGAAGACTTTTCTTCTCCAGATATGATTTTAGGCGCTTTGGCAAAAGGTGGATTAGGAGATGCATTTTTGCAATTGAACCAGCCTGCCGATGCTTTAGGGTATTATGAAAGTGCTATAGCACATAGTACGAACGATTTTACAACGCCAAAGTTTTTGTACAAAGCAGGTGTGACTGCCATGGAGTTAGGGAAAAATAATAAGGCTCTAGGGTATTTTAATAGGATAAAAGAAGAGTTTGGCACTTCTAATGAGGCCAGAAATATAGACGCCTTTATAGGTAAGGCTAAAACCAACTAAGAATGGCTACGGCTAATAAGAACTTATCGGTTTACGATAAAAACACTATCCCGAACGCAAGTAAGTTTCGATTTGGGATAGTTGTTGCTGAATGGAACCCTGCGATTACCGAAGGGCTTTACAATGGAGCTATCGAAGCTTTATTGGATTGTGGTGCTCAGGCGGAAAATATTATTCGCTGGAATGTTCCCGGGAGTTTTGAACTTACCTATGGATGTAAGAAAATGGCAAAAACCCAAGAAGTTGATGCTGTTATTGCCATTGGAAGTGTAATTCAAGGTGAGACCAAACATTTTGATTTTGTTTGTAGTGCTACGGCGCAAGGCATCAAGGATTTAAACGTGCAGTTAGATGTTCCGGTAATATTTTGTGTATTGACGGATAATAATATGCAACAGTCATTGGAGCGAAGTGGAGGTATTCACGGAAATAAGGGTACAGAAGCAGCAATTGCTGCCATAAAAATGGTCACTTTAGGGGCTTAAATCCTCAAAGGACAGGGAGGACGTTCACTTACGGATCCCGGGTATTCGTACCGCTTTAGGCAAAGAGCCATATTCTTTCCTGAAGTATACTATTACTTATAAAAAAATCTATGTATAACAGCCAAAATGTGTATATCTTTTAACATTTTTTGGCTGTATATCTACTACATATTTTTTCATTTTGAGTAACTTTGGAACAATAAGTATTATGGGAAAGTTTTCAAAATTACGCAAGAATAAAAAGTTCGATTATACGCCTCGTTACTACAAGGATCAAGGCGAGGGAAGTCCTTTTAAAATTGAGCATAAATTCGATAAATTTAGGCCTACCCTAGATGGGCGAACTGGTTTAAAGGGAAAGTTCAGCAGGGCCATGGACGATTTTAAACAAAAGGGTAATCGAAGTCAAAATATTCGGTTACTAGTGATCATCGCTATTCTTGTATTTATTTTTCTATTTATAATCGATTTCGATTTATCTATATTCAAACCTTAACAATGGCAGATATTATAAAACTCTTGCCAGATCATGTTGCCAACCAAATTGCGGCGGGAGAAGTGGTGCAAAGACCAGCTTCTGTGGTAAAGGAACTTTTGGAAAACGCTATTGATGCTGGAGCTACTACCATAAAATTAGTGATCAAAGAAGGTGGGAAAACCTTGATCCAAGTAATTGACGATGGGGTGGGAATGAGCGCTACAGACGCCCGATTAAGCTTTGAACGGCATGCTACTTCTAAAATTCAAAAAGCAGAGGATCTATTCAACTTACATACAAAGGGGTTTAGAGGAGAGGCCCTGGCCTCTATTGCTGCTATTGCCCACGTAGAAATGCACACCAAAACAGAGGAAGATGAAGTAGGTGCCCATTTAAAAATAGAAGGTAGTACCATTGTTTCACAAGAAGTTGCTGTGACTCCAAAGGGGACTTCTATGATGGTGAAAAATCTGTTTTTCAATATTCCTGCACGACGTAATTTTTTAAAATCAAGTCAGGTCGAACTTCGTCATATTATTGAAGAGTTTCAAAGGGTAAGTCTAGCACACGCCGGTATTTCCTTTCATTTCTATAATAATGGGAACGAGTTGTTTAATTTGCCTAGTTCCAACCACAGGCAACGTATTGTCAATCTTTTTGGAGGGAAAATAAAAGAAAAATTAGTGCCTGTAGATGAAGAAACTCAGGTAGTGACTATTAGTGGGTTCATAAATAAACCAGAATATGCCAAGAAGAGTAGGGGAGAACAGTTTTTCTTTGTCAACGATAGGTTTATAAGAAGCCCATATCTTCATCATGCAGTGGTGTCGGCCTTCGATGGCCTTATAAAAAAAGAAAATCATCCTGGATATTTTTTATATCTCACAGTTGACCCAGCGTCTATCGATATCAATATTCATCCGACAAAGACTGAAATTAAGTTTGACGATGAACATACCTTATACGCTATTCTTAGATCTACGATAAAACATAGTTTAGGGCAGTTTAATGTAATGCCTTCCTTGGACTTTGATAAGAATCAGAACTTGGAAACGCCTTATGAATACAAGGATAAATTGGTTCAGCAGCCTAAAATAAATGTAGATTCTAACTTCAATCCTTTTAAGGAAGAGATGCTTAGGACCAATTATAGGCCTAATTTTCAAAAACAACCTACCAAGGGTTGGGAAAGCATGTATGTTGGGATCGATGCCGAGGACGATGAAAAAGAAGCGGATACTAGTATAACCTATGAGTCAGATACTATTACCGGTTCAATTTTCGAAGGGAAAAAATCGAATTTCGAAACTGCCTCCACCACCTTTCAACTTAGAAGGAAATATATAGTAACGACCATAAAATCGGGTATGGTGGTTATAGATCAAAGCAGGGCTCATCAAAGGGTGCTCTATGAGCGTTTTTTGAAAAACATTACCATTAAAGGTGGGGTCAGTCAACAATTGTTATTTCCATTAAGATTGGCTTTTACAAAATCAGATTGTGCTATCATCCAAGAGATTAAAGAAAATCTTATCACGGTAGGATTTGTTTTTGGGGCCATAGAGGAAGAGGAAGTAGAGATTACCGGAGTGCCCTTGTCGGTACCGGAAAGTGAAGTGGGAATGATTTTAGATCAATTGATATCAGATTACCAACAAGATTTTGTGGTGGACGGTTTTTCTCAAACGGATGTTTTGTCAAAAACACTGTCAAAATCTTTAGCAGTAAAAACCGGTGAAATATTGGATAGTGATTCCCAATTGGCTTTGGTAAACGATTTGTTTGCTTGTAAGGAATCGGGAGTTAGTCCTTTTAATAAACCAATATACGTGACCATAACGGAGAGCGATATTGATAAAAAATTTTTATAAATGGGTAGAGTGACGGACGCTGTAAAGCATTTGATTATAATTAACGTGTTGTTCTTTATGGCAACACAATTATACGGAGATCAAATGTATCAGTGGTTTTCCCTTTGGTTTCCTAAAAACGGAAATTTTGGATTATGGCAGGTGATTTCTCATATGTTTATGCATGGTGGGTTTATGCATATTGTATTTAATATGTACGCCTTATGGGCTTTTGGGTCTCCTTTAGAACAAATGTGGGGCAGAAATAAATTTTTCTTTTTTTATTTTTCTGCCGGAATTGGGGCGGCGCTTATCCATACTGGAGTAAATTATTACTATTTTAATGAAGGAATGGATGCCATATTGAGTTCTGGGATCTCTAAAGAACAAGTATTGGAGGTAGTATCTAGTGGAAAATATAGTCCCAGTTGGTACGAATTGGCCTCTAAGAGTACAATTGATAACTTTTTAAGTTCTTTTAGTACTCCCGCGGTAGGGGCTTCTGGCGCAATTTATGGTATATTAGTGGCATTTGGAATGTCTTATCCCAATAGTGAGCTGTTTTTAATGTTTGTGCCTGTACCGGTGAAAGCAAAGTATTTTATACCGGTGCTTATAGGGATCGATCTATTTTCGGGAGTGACAGGATATTCTATTTTTGGAAATGGCATAGCGCATTTTGCCCATGTAGGCGGGGCTTTGTTTGGATTTTTAATGATGTGGTATTGGAAAAAAAATCAGTTTAATAGTAAGCGTTGGGATAGATAATGGATACAAATAATATTACATATCAGTATAATAGGTTAAATATAGCCGAAAAGCTTATTGTAATTAATGTATTAATATTTATCACCGCTGGTCTGCTAAAAATTCTCTTTGGGTGGTCTGGAGACACCATTACACAATGGTTTGAACTGCCGAAGGATTTTTTCCAGTTTTTGACACAACCTTGGTCTATCGTGACCTATTCTTTTTTTCACTCTGGTTTTGGCCACGTTTTTTGGAATATGATCATGTTGTATTTTTCTGGAAAAATATTTCTAAACCTTTTTGATAATAAAAGATTTATTAATGTTTACTTCCTAGGGGTTATTTTAGGGGGACTAATATTTCTATTGTCCTATAATATATTTCCAGCTTTATTGGGGATTAATACCTCTCTTATAGGAGCTTCTGCAGGGGTAACAGCCGTGTTGATCTTTGTGTGTGCTTATTTGCCAAACCAAGAGGTGCGTGTCGTTTTCTTTAATGTTAAACTATGGCATATTGGGGTATTTGTAGTAGCTCTAGATCTGATACAGATTTCTTATGGAGGTAACGTCGGAGGGCGCTTGGCTCATTTAGGAGGGGCTGCTTTAGGGTATTATTATGCACGTCAACTTTTTAAAGGTCATGATATAGGTAGTGGTTTCTCTAAATTCTTGGGGTATATGGAGGATATTTTTAAAAGAAAGGAAAAAAAGGCTTCTTTAAAAACAGTTTATCGTAGGGAAAGCTCGGGAGCAAAAAGCAAGGAGTTTTATGATAAGGAGAGCCACCAGCGTAAAATAGATGCTATTTTGGACAAAATCAGTAAATCTGGTTATGAAAGCCTTTCTAAGGCCGAAAAGGATTTTTTGTTCAAAGCAGGTAAAGAATAAGTAAGGTCTTGAAAAATTTAAATTTTTTCGATAAAACAGTCTTTCTGTTTAATGTGGTCTTAGCGTTTTTATTGCTAATTTCTTTTGTTGTTCCCTATATCTCCGTAGTTCATTTTCCTTATCTGTCCGTCCT
Organism: Arenibacter sp. 6A1; assembly: GCF_012272855.1. Taxonomy (GTDB): domain Bacteria; phylum Bacteroidota; class Bacteroidia; order Flavobacteriales; family Flavobacteriaceae; genus Arenibacter. The sequence continues at coordinate 53,947 of NZ_JAAXCQ010000016.1, forward strand.
TAGTTTAGGGGTGCCCATAATGGTATTGATAAATATGCTCTTTTTGTTTTATTGGACCCTTAGGCGTAAAAGGCAATTGCTGCTTTCTTTGTTGGTGATAAGTATGGGGTACATTTGCTTGGATGGCTTTTTTATGTTTAAGCTAAAGGAAGAGCCCGTGGTGGTGGACCAGTTAAATATAATGAGTTACAATGTCCGTGGATTTAATAAATACAACTGGATTAAGGATACGACCGTTGGTAACCAAATCATAGATTTTATTAAAGTCGAAAATCCTGATATTCTGTGTATTCAAGAATTTTCCCGTATCAGGCATAGGGATTTAAAAAATAGTTTCAAGTATCACTATATTAGCGATATACGCGGAGAAAAGAAATCTTTGCAAGCTATTTATTCTAATTATCCCATTCTTTCAAAGGGTTCTTTAAACTTTCCTCAGAGTCAGAACAATGCTATTTATGCCGATATCCGATACCAAAAGGACACGATAAGGGTTTACAATCTGCATTTAGAATCCCTAAGGTTAATACCCAATGCAGAAGTTCTAACGCAAGAGGCTTCCTCAAAACTATATAAAAGACTGGGGAACTCCTTTGGAAAGCAACAAGAACAGGCCGATATTTTTCGGAAGCATAAAAATGCGGCGCCGTATAAAACGATTGTATGTGGCGATTTTAATAATACGCAATTCTCTAATGTGTATAAGGTAATCCGAGGAGACATGAAAGACTCCTTTATAGAGCAAGGCACTGGCTACGGACGTACGTTTAATTTTGAGTATTATCCAATGCGAATAGATTTTATTTTAGTGGATAAGGCATTTAAGGTTAGGGCCCACAAGAATTTCAACTTAAAATTATCAGATCATTTCCCGGTAATGGCTTCTTTTGATATGGATTATGATCAATAGGTAAGAAGTTCAATGAGGAGGATTATCGTACTTCTCACAATGAATTGGCTTGCGCTATTAATAGTTAAACCTCTAAGGGACATTCCAGACTAAGAAAACAAGGGTGTAATAAAGGGACCCAATTGGGCCCCTTGTATCTAATTATCCTAGTAAGTAAGATGGTTATAATTCATCTACTATTTGTTCAGCAGAGGTAACTCCCGGAGGTAATTCTATTACCTTTAAGTTTCTAAAATGGATTTCGGCTCCTTCAGATTCTAGGCAGAGGTATCCTTTTTTAATGGAGGACTTGCTGATTCCGTTTACAAATTTCCCGTTTACCGATAATTTTACGGTGCCGTCCACACAAATTACTTTGTAGCTGTTCCACTCTCCCTTCCCTAGAGCTCTATTTTCCACTGACTTACTTCTGTTTCCTCTAGGGTTGTCCGGGATGGTAGTAACCCCGCCCACGCCAAACAATTCTCCGTGTACATAGGCAATGGGTGGCTTTACGCCGTCGCGTATATTCTGGTTTACCCAATCTAGCTCTAACATCTGTACTTCTACACCCCCTGGAAGTCTGTTTTGCTCCCCGGGTATGGCGTCGCTCCATACAAACATACCAGAATTTCCTCCTGCTTCCATATGCCGCCATTCTACGGTTAGAATGAAGTTTTCGTACATCTTTTCGGAGCGCATAACGCCTATGGGTAGCCCCTTGCATACCAGGAGATCGCCTTCTTTATGCCAGGTATCTGGCTCCGTATTTACATTGATCCATTTAATTTCCTGGACATTTCCCTTGTCGGCAGATACCAAGTGATCAAGACTGGTTTCGCTACCAAAGAATAGGGGTTTTTCTTGTGCTTTTATTTTTAAGCTGCTGCCCCATAGTGCCAAGAGGCATAACAATAAGGAGGGTTTCATATTAAATTGGTGGGTTATAGAGCTGTTTACTCCTTTGGGGACGTATTCGCCAAAAAAGTAAACAGCGGTTGTTTTAAATGTTATTTAGGATTAGATGAATTTAGTTTTACCGGGAATGGCCACTGGTGGAGTAGGCCATTTTAAATTCCAATTGTAGTCCTCTATTTTGGGGCCGAGGTTTTCTTTGGAATTAAAGGCTTGATCCCAGGTGAGGGTTTGGCCGGTGTAAGCAACCATACGTGCCCAAATGGCCAACATGGTACTCTTAGACATCCATTCCCCATCGTTCATAGGCTGCCCGTTTCGGATGGAGGCAAATAGCTCATCGTGCTCTGTCTGGAACATATTATTCCTTTCCCCGTCATAGGTATAGTTGTTCTTACCGGTGATTTCATATCTGCGTCCAATATGGGTTATAGAAGAGCCTTCGGTACCTAGGACCTCTACGCTGTTCCTATGGGAGGTGTTGTTTTGTTGCCTGGTAAAGTGGTAGGCCTTGGCCCCGTTTTCATATTCGAACTCTACCGCAAAATGATCGTATATATTTCCATACTTACTATCTACCCGTACTTGTCGGCCTCCAGTTCCAGTGGCACTTACGGGCATTTTATCTCCCATAACCCAAGACATCATATCTAGGCTATGTACTGCTTGTTCCACTACTATATCGCCCGATAGCCAATTGTAGTAATACCAGTTGCGCATTTCGTAGGTCATATCCGTCCAATCTGGCTGACGGTCCTTATACCATGCCTCGCCTCCATGACGAAAGGTAGTAACGGTTCTGATGTCCCCAATCTGACCATCTAGGACACGTCCAAAGATTTCCCTGTTGGGATAGTCATATCGAAAACAAAAACCTGACACCAGGGAAAGGCCCTTTTCCTTAGCTTTTTTGGCGGCGGCCAATACTTTATGTATTCCGGGTGCATCTACGGCAACGGGTTTTTCGCAAAATACATGTTTCCCTGCTTCTACCGCAGCATTTAGATGGTCTGGTCTAAAGGCCGGTGGAGTGGTAAGTAATACCACATCCACGCCCGAATCTATTACTTTTTGGTAGGCGTCAAATCCTATGAATTTATTTTCTGGAGCAACCTTTACCTTGTTTCCCATGGCTTTCTGCAATTCCCTATGTGCCAAATTCAATTGGTCTTCAAACACATCGCCCATGGCGTAGAGAATTACGTTTGGATCTGCTTGTAAGGCTTGGGCGGCAGCACCGGTACCACGACCACCACAGCCAATTAAACCCACTTTTAGGGTGGAGTCTTTATATAGGCTATTGGCGCCAAAGGTGAGTGCTGGCGTTACTAAGGATCCCCCGAGCAGGGCAATGCCAGATTTTTTGATGAAGTCTCTTCTTCCCGATGGAAAAGGGGGGTAGATTTTATGATTTCCCATAGTATTTTATGAGTTTGCTATGATAGGGTTAAATGAAACATATAAAATAGTAATTATTTTCTATTCTTTAAAAGAGGAAGGACAAAAAACTTTAAGAATTGGCATTGCTGCCTGCTTCTAAAAAAGCTGCTACTTAAAAAAGGAGTGTGTTTATCCGGGGTCTAACCCATATCCAAGATATATAACTACATTAAAAGGCAATCCGTAGTGTCTGCTACGATATGGATTACCAAGGCCAATCCGAATATCCTGGTTTTTTTGGGGATTAACATCACTACATACAAAGCAATTGCCCAGTAGGTGTGTAGGGGGTGAAAATTAATGCTGCATCGATTCGGATCAAATAGGGGGTCGGCCAATACATGGTCAATATCTATGATTATACCTGCCAATAAAATGGCGATCACAGTGAAACGATGTTTTTTATAGAAAAGAAGTCCTATAATGATAGGAACAATAAAGTGTATCCCATAATGGACGCAAAACCTAAGCATTTAAATAGGTTAGGTTTATGCTTTTAAGGTAAGAAAGCGTGTTGGGGCCTTCGTTAAAAAGCAAGTCTAATATGCTAAGGTTCTTTATAAAATGGTGTCGGTCATCAAATACCTGTACATACTCAGGTTGTTCTAGTGCTACTTCTTTTTTGGATAAGATTAAAAATCTTCCGTCCTTATCCGGAGTCAAATCTTTTTTAAATTCCGAAGTTCTTGTCGTAGGCATCTTTATCTGAAGGCAATCGCAAACGGTCGCTATAGTGGCTAAATTATACTCCATCAAAGAGTCGTATTCATTTTCAAAGAGGGGCGCTAGTTCATCTTCGTAGAACTCAAAGAAAGGGGAAGTTCTATAGGCTGTTTGCAAGGTGCGCCAATGTTGTCTTTGCCATTGATAAGAATTATCGATCTTAAGTTCTGAATACTTTTGCTTACCACTAGTTTTTTTCTCGTGTTTTATGGGGATATTAAGCATATGCATGCCAATGTCCGTGGCAATATAGCAGCGGTTTCGGAAGGTTTGTTTTTGATAATTATCATGAACCTCCCAACAAATATTGTTCTGAACAATAGCGGCGAAATTAGCGATGTTAAGAAAGTAACCAGGGTGAAGGACAAGTGTCATGGTTGTGATTAAATCTTATTAATACGAATGTTTTATAGGGGTATTTTGAGACCGTTCCCAAAACCGGTTCAAGAAGCAAAGGATAGTAGTTTAGTGTATCAAGCTACTATCCCATGCATGATGTTGTTCTGCGGCTTCCGTTTACTATAAATGGAAGCCGTTATTTGACTCTAACTTTATTGGTCTTCTGTTTTCGCTTGTTTCTTTTTTCTAAAATAATCAAAGGCAAACCAAGCTCCTAGGGCAATTAAAAAGTATTTAAAATAAGAGACTGGTTCTCCATCGCCACCAACAGTGGTGAAAACCCTATCCCATCTAATTTTCCAATTGCTTAGGCCGTCATTAATGCCGTCTACGCTCATCCAAATAAAAACAGGAGTACCTACGACATGGTCTTCGGGAACATAGCCCCAATAGCGGCTATCTTCTGAACGATGTCTGTTATCTCCCATCATCCAATAATAGTCTTGTTTGAAGGTGTAGCTGTTTGCCACTTCCCCGTTGATAAGTATCTGGTTTCCATTTACCACAAGGTCGTTTCCTTCGTATTCCTTAATTATTTTTTCATATAAAGGAAGTACTTCTAGGTTTAGAGGAACCGTTTTTCCTTCTTCCGGGATGTAAATGGTTTTCATATTGTCCGAAGTTCCTGCATAGGCGGCATTTTGAGGGAATACATCCGTATGGGGAATGGTGTAAGCGAACTTTTTTATGTCAGTTATACCGGCCTTTCCGGTATAATTTTTAGCTTCTTCTTCTGTTAAATTAAAAAGAGCCATATTTTTTACTTCTTCGGCCTTTAGGAAATTCACAACCTTTTGGTTGCTGATATTACCAGTATAATAGGTATAGGCGCTATCAGAGCTAATCTTGTCTAAATGCATGGCATTAATAACCTCTTGGGCACGATCCTGTTCCAGAGAACTTGCTGGGACACGTATCACGTTTCCAGATACATTTTCCCTGCCTAGAAGGTCTATGGAGGCAGTAGTGAATTGATCGGCCACTGTTACCGTATGTAAAAATTGCGGTTTTGCCCTATAGGGAAGCACCGTTTTTTTGCCATTGATATGAACATAACCATCGATAATAGAAAGGGAATCGCCAGGGACTCCAACACATCGTTTAACGTAGTTCGATTTTTTGTCTATTGGTTTTCTTACCCCTGCCTGCTTTTTAAAGAATTGGTATACCGTATCGGCAGGCCAACTGAAGACCACAATATCATTTCTTTTGATTTTTTTAAAACCAGGAAGTCTTAAATATGGCAGCTGTAATTTGTTCCAGATCGAAGTTTTGTAGGTAGCCGGATCTACATCGGCGATATAAGATCTTGATTTAAAAACAGGTAAGGTATCGTGTACCATGGGCGCTGCAACGGTAGTCATTGGGACACGGGCACCGTAATGAAATTTACTTACAAATAGGAAATCGCCAACAAGTAAAGTCTTCTCTAATGAAGATGTTGGGATTACAAAGGGCTGAATTAAATAGGTATGTACCAAGGTAGCTGCAACAATGGCAAATACGATGGAGCTTACCCATTCCCCAATAGCTGTTCTTGGATGAAGATCCCTGTTTTCGACATATTTTACGTCTAAAAAGTAATTTACATAATAGATATATAAACCAAAGGTTAATAGTACTAGCCAAGTATCAACTAAGGAATTTTTGCCAAAACTACGGATGGTTTCTACCCATATCACAGGAAACATTAACAAATTGATGATGGGTATGAAAAGTAATAGAACCCACCATTTTGGCCTGCCAATAATTTTCATTAGAATAATGGCGTTATACACGGGTATGGCAGCTTCCCATGCTTTTCTTCCTGCCTTTACATAAAGTTTCCAAGTTCCCAAAAAATGTATAACTTGGATAATAAGAATAAAAATAATCCACTGTGTACCGTTCATAATCTATTGGTGTTGATTAATGATGAAGGGATCTTAATCCCGCCATAGTTAAGTCTTAGCTGTCTTGTTTTTGTTACGTTCCTTAACTTAGGTTTAACACATCTTTCATGGTAAAAACGCCTTTTTTACCGACAATCCACTCGGCTGCAACAACGGCACCAAGTGCAAATCCTTCCCGGTTATGGGCGGTGTGCTTAATTTCAATCGAATCAACTGCACTATCATAAGATACGGTATGGGTTCCCGGAACATCGGCAATACGTTTGGCTGTAATGGCAATTTCGTTCTCTTTTGCCGTATCCAATTGCCACCCGGAGTAATCTGTTTCTTCAATAATCCCTTCTGCCAAAGTTATTGCAGTACCACTAGGGGCGTCTAGTTTTTGGGTATGGTGAATTTCTTCCATACTTACATTGTACTCTTTAAGTTGCTTCATCATTTTGGCTAAATGTGAATTTAGTTCAAAAAATAAATTCACACCAAGACTATAGTTAGAGGCATAAATGAAGGCACCATTTTTTTCTTTACAAAGGCTTACTGCCTTGTCGTAATCTTTTAACCATCCGGTAGTTCCGCAAATGATAGGAATATTGTGTTCCAAACAACTTTTAATGTTGGAAAAAGCGGCATTGGGCATACTAAAATCGATGGCAACATCTATTTTTGAGTAGTCGATATCTGTGGTATCCAAATCAATTTTTTCTACAATGGTATGGTTTCTGTTTAGGGCGATTTGTTCAATCATTTTTCCCATTTTCCCATAGCCAAACAAAGCAATATTCATAAATTAAAACTTAATGGTTAGAGCCAAACCGTAAACTGGATTGGCGGTAATTTTATTTATATCCAAATATGGCCTAAAATCCATACTTAGGTTGTCATCTACATTAAATTGTTTTAAATGAGCGTCGACATTGGCGTCTACTATATTTAAAACATACATCCCTATAGTGGCTAAAAGCCACAAATCTCTATCGTTCTGATATCTTTCTTGGGCATCTTCCAAGGCCTTATCAGAAAAATCGGGGGCCGACCCAGGAGGGTTTGGACTGCCTAAATCGTAAAATTCGTCATCGGTAAATCCGGCTTGCCTACGTTTAAAAGCCGTACGAAAGCGATCATAGAGATCGTCATTGTACATATAGGCATATACTCCGGTGCCTATGGCAGCAAATACAATGGGGGTTTTCCAGTAACGTTTGTTGTAAATTTGTCCAAGACCGGGAAAAACAGCGGAATAAAAAGCAGCTTTACTAGGAGCCAAGGGGTTAATACCTCTTTTTTTTATGGAAAGGGTGTCTATGACAGTGATGCCTTCTTTTTTAAGAGAAGTCTTAATAGAGTCCGAGGGTTGAGATTTCTTCTTGTCGTCTTGAGCTGTGCCAAGAACTACAAAAAAACAAAGAAACACCCATGATACAAGAGTTTTATTCACCTGTGATCAATTTTTTTAATCGACTAAATTCTTCCTTAGAATTAAAGGCAATAGTAATTTTACCTTTTCCTTTTTCCGAAGCTTTAATATCTACTTTGGTTGATAGGTAGTTCGAAAAAGAACCAAGATTTTCTTTAATAAATTCTGGCTGAAGGTTTGGCTTTTTTTGGACTGGAGGAATATTTGCTCCAGCATCGCCGTTTAGTATTCTTTCTTGATATTCCTTAACAGCTTTTTCTGTATCTCTAACCGAAAGGTTTTCGCCTACGATTTTCTCATAGAGTGCTAATTGGTCTTTTTGCTTCTCTATATTTACCAAAGCCCTTCCGTGGCCCATAGAAACAAAACCATCGCGAATACCGGTCTGAATAATAGGGTCTAACCGTAGTAAGCGAAGGTAGTTGGTGATGGTTGAGCGTTTTTTTCCGACTCTTTCGCTCATTTTTTCCTGAGTCAATTGAATTTCATCAATTAACCTTTGGTATGATAAAGCTATCTCTATAGGGTCTAGATCTTGTCGTTGGATATTTTCTACCAAGGCCATTTCCAAGGACTCTTGGTCGTTGGCAATACGGATATAAGCCGGAATGGTTTCTAAACCGATCAGTTTGGAGGCCCTAAAACGTCGTTCCCCAGAAACTAACTGATAGCTATTAAAATCGAGTTTTCTGACCGTAATGGGCTGAATAACCCCTAGTTCCTTAATGGAAGAGGCCAGTTCTTGCAGTGCTTCATCGTTAAAATTGGAACGTGGTTGGAAAGGGTTTACTGAGATGCTTTCCAGATCTAATTCTACAATATTGCCAACTACTTTATCGGCATTTTTGTCGGATACCGATTGTATATCATTGTTAGGGTCTTTTAATAAGGCCGATAGGCCTCGTCCTAGTGCTTGTTTTTTGATTGCTTTCGCCATTATACTGTTTCCTTGTTTTTCACTACAACTTCATGGGCCAAATTTAGGTAATTGGCGGCTCCTTTACTACTGGCGTCGTATTTAATAATGCTTTCTCCGTAACTAGGGGCTTCGCTAAGTCTAACATTTCGTTGAATGATAGTGTCGAAGACCATTTCGGAAAAATGGTTTTTTACTTCTTCCACCACCTGATTTGATAATCGTAGTCTAGAATCGTACATGGTGAGTACCATGCCCTCTATATCTAAGTCTGGGTTATGGATTTTTTGAACACTTTTAATAGTGTTTAATAACTTGCCCAATCCTTCCAAGGCAAAATATTCGCACTGAATAGGGATCATGACAGAGTCTGCCGATGTTAAGGCATTAAGGGTCAGAAGCCCTAGAGAAGGAGCACAGTCTATAAGAATATAGTCGTAATCGTTTTTCAGGTCTCTTATTGCTTTTTTCATCATATACTCCCTTTCGTCCTGATCTACAAGTTCTATTTCAATAGCAACAAGATCAATGTGGGCAGGAATAAGGTCGACATTAGGAGAAGAGGTTTTTACAATCATTTCCTTGGCAGCTTTGGTATGCTCCAAAAGTTGATAGGTGCCATACGCTACACTTTCGACATCGATACCTAAGCCAGAAGTGGCATTTGCTTGTGGATCAGCATCAATAAGTAATACTTTTTTTTCCAAAACCCCCAAAGAGGCAGCCAAGTTTACCGAAGTAGTAGTTTTTCCTACCCCTCCTTTTTGATTCGCAATAGCAATTATTTTGCCCATTTTCCTAGTAAGTTAGAGGGTAAAAATACAATTATTTATGGTGTTATAAAATGTAATTTGTTAACACAAAGTGAATAACTTAAGGTATAATTTGTTAAATAAAGTTAATAACTAAAGGTGGTCGCGAACAATAAATGATTATAGGGGGCTTAATCGATCAATATTTTCAAAATTTCAATGGCGGCATCGCTTATTTTAGTCCCTGGACCATAAATAGCCACCGCTCCAGCATCATGTAAGTAGGCGTAATCTTGTTTAGGAACTACCCCTCCGACGATCACCATAATATCTTCACGTCCATGGACTTTTAATTCCTGTAATACTTGTGGTACCAATGTTTTGTGTCCACCTGCTAAAGAGGAGACCCCTAGAATATGTACGTCGTTTTCCACGGCTTGTTTTGCGGCTTCTGCCGGGGTTTGGAAAAGTGGACCTATATCTACATCGAAGCCTAGATCGGCATAGCCGGTTGCCACTACCTTTGCCCCACGGTCGTGCCCATCTTGGCCCATTTTTGCAATCATGATACGTGGCCTACGGCCTTCCTGCTCTGCAAAAATGTCGGCCAATTCGCGTGCTTTTTTAAAGCTATCATTATTCTTTATTTCTTTTGAATACACCCCGGTAAACGATTTTGTTTCTGCTATATGGCGCCCAAAAGCTTCTTCAAGAGCCGAACTTATTTCTCCTAAAGTAGCTCTGGCCTTTGCAGCCTTGATCGCTAAAGCTAATAAATTTTCGTCATTATGAACCGGTCCTCGACTGCTTTTGTCATTGGCTGATGCTTTTTGATGGGCTGTATCCGTCAGGTTTTTTAGAGCCTGTTTCACCGCCTCTTCCTTTCTGTTTTTCTTTACTTCTGCTAAACGGCTCAGTTGTTGCCTTCTCACCGCTGCATTATCGACTTCTAGGATTTGAAGGGTATCTTCTGAGGAATATTTATATTTATTGACACCTACAATTATATCCCTATCGCTATCGATACGGGCTTGTTTTTTTGCCGCAGCTTCTTCAATTCTTAATTTAGGAATGCCTGCTTCAATAGCCTTGGTCATACCGCCTAGAGCTTCTATTTCTTCAATTAGTTTCCAAGCTTTTCTGGCAATTTCGTCGGTCAGTTTTTCTACGTAGTAACTTCCTGCCCAGGGATCTACCGTGTTTGTAATTCCGGTCTCCTGTTGCAAGAACAATTGGGTGTTTCTGGCAATACGGGCCGAAAAATCGGTAGGTAGGGCAATGGCCTCGTCCAATGCATTGGTATGCAGGCTTTGGGTACCCCCAAAAGCAGCCGCGGCCGCTTCTATGGTAGTACGTGCAATATTGTTAAAGGGATCTTGCTCCGTCAGACTCCAGCCACTAGTTTGGCTATGGGTGCGCAACATCAAACTTTTTTCGCTTTTTGGATGAAACTGTTGTACCAGTTTGGCCCATAGTATCCTTCCCGCCCTCATTTTGGCGACTTCCATAAAATGGTTCATTCCTATGCCCCAAAAGAAAGATATCCTGGGGGCAAAGGTGTCTATGGACATTCCTGTTTTTAGTCCGGTTCTGATGTATTCTAGGCCATCGGCAAGCGTATAGGCCAATTCTATGTCTGCCGTAGCCCCTGCTTCGTGCATGTGGTAACCAGAGATACTGATACTGTTAAATTTTGGCATATACTTGCTGGTATACTCAAAAATATCGGAAACAATTTGCATGGAAGGTGCTGGGGGATAGATATAAGTATTTCGCACCATAAATTCCTTTAAGATATCGTTTTGTATGGTGCCAGCAAGATCTTTGATAGCAACGCCTTGTTCTTCTGCAGCTACGATATAAAAAGCCATAATCGGTAAAACGGCACCGTTCATGGTCATGGAAACCGACATTTTATCTAAAGGGATGTCCTGAAATAAAATTTTCATATCCTCAACAGTATCAATGGCTACTCCGGCCTTACCAACATCGCCCACCACCCGTTCATGGTCACTGTCATAGCCTCTATGAGTGGGAAGATCAAAAGCCACTGAGAGGCCTTTTTGCCCCGCTTTTAAATTTCTACGGTAAAAAGCATTGCTTTCTTCCGCGGTGGAGAATCCGGCGTACTGCCGTATGGTCCATGGCTTTTTTACATACATAGTAGAATAGGGGCCTCGTAAAAAAGGCGGAATCCCGGCGGCAAAATTTAAATGTCCTATTCCTTCAATGTCATCGTGGTTATATAGAGATTTTAAAGCGATGCCTTCAGCAGTTTCAAAGGTAGTGGGCTTTTCTTTCCCAGAGTTGGCCGCCATCTTCTTGTCCTGCCAATCTATAGGTGATTCTTGGGAAGGCACTAGTTGTATGTGTTGAAGATTTTTTCTTGCCATGGTATCTAAAGATGATTAGGTAGGTTTAGTACAATATTTGTTGGTGTCATAGAACCAAAAATACTACGGTAACGGTAATTGTTTATGCTTGTTCTTGTTTTAACCTATTTTGTTCCAGGGTTTCCGACAGTCTTTTCTCTATAATTGGTTCAATAAGGGTTTTTCTGGTTTTGATTTTTACAAAAGGGTAAAGCTCTAGCATGTCTTTCATTGCGTCTTCCTTGGAACTATATTTATTGGTTCCAACAAGGATTTTTTCTTGATGGTTAAATAGCTGTTCTTCCTTGACGGCATTTTCCTTGATCTTTTTCTGTATTTGGTGTTCTTTTAACTGTACCAAAAAACCTCCGCCTTTTTCAATTAGCTTAAAGAGGTCCAAAGCTTTTGAAGCTAGTTGATGCGTTAAGGATTCTATATAATAGGAGCCCGATGAAGGGTTATTTACTTTGTCAAAATAACTTTCATTTTTTAGAATCAGCAACTGATTTCTGGCCATGCGTTCTGCAAACTCATTATCTCTGTGATAAATGGCATCATAGGGAGTGTTGCAGATAGTATTGGCCTCGCCCAATATGGCCGACATACATTCTGTAGTGGTACGGAGCATATTGGTATTGTAATCGTAAATGGTTTTATTGCGTTTGCTAGGGATAGCAATGATATGGCAGTTGGGACGGGCACCGTATTCGGTGGCCAGGGAGGCAAATAGCCTGCGTAAAGCCCTTAATTTTGCTATTTCAAAGAAATAGTCGCTACCCACGGCTACTATAAAGGTAATAGTATGCTGCTGTATCCCTGCTTTTTGGGTATTGTTTATATGGTTTAAATATTCGTTGGCATGGGCTAGGCCATAGGCCAATTGTTGGGTGATATTAGCACCTGCATTTTGATATAAAGTCATATCTACCCCCAAGGTCGTAGCGTGGCCCAGTGATACTATAGTATCTAGTTTCTTATGGTCTTCTTTTAGGTTGAAGAACCAATTGCCCTGCCTTGCCAAATGACCAATGATATCTATATTCAGAAATATTTTGGCCGATTTGTTTTTGCCAAGCTCGAGAATGGACCTAGTATAATCCTCGGAAAGAAATTGAAGGTCGAAATAGATTGGAGTACTCGCCAGGTCTATACCCTTTAAGAGCTCTTGAATTTCGGTTTCTGCGGAAGGCACTGTAAAATAGATACTTTCGGCACCACGGGAAATAGCATCTAAGGCTTTGTTGTTGGCTACAATCGCATTTCCCGAAAATATTTTTTGACAAATTCTCCAATTGTTTTCCTGGGGAAAGGAGTTCAAAGGTAGGTCTGTTATATCTTCTGAATTGTAAAAAGGCTTAACCTTAATACCTTCAGGTGATTCCCATACCAAAGTTTCGTTATAATCGGCCCCTTTGAGGTCTACCTGAATTTTTTGTTTCCAAGCCTTGGATGTTGTTTCGGAAAATTCACTAAATAGATCGGGTTTTTCCATTATTTTTTAGTTTTTAAACTATCCTCGTATTCTATTAAATAAATTTCTTCGTTCTTCCTTTTTAGGTAGTACTGTTCCCTAGCAAATTTTTCGAGTTCGTTTTTGTCCGATAATTTTTCGATAATCAATTTGTCTTTGGCAATTTCTTCCTTTAAAAACTGTTGTTGTTTTTCTAATTTTTCAATTTCCTCTTTGAGTTCCCAATGTATTAAAAGGGAATTGGTGTCAAAAAAAACCATCCAAATGACAAACACCGTAAGGATCAACACATAGGTGTTGGTAACAATGCCAAACCATTTTTTCTTTCTTATACCCTTCATGCCCATATATGATTATCCTATTTTGTCGTTTATAATGGTACGTACTATATCTACGGCAACGGTATTGTATTTATTGTTCGGAATTATAATATCGGCAAATTCCTTGGTAGGTTCTATAAACTGATCGTGCATGGGTTTTAAAGTATGTTGGTAACGGTTAAGTACTTCCTCTAAATCACGTCCACGTTCATTAATATCTCTTTTTAACCTTCTAATGAGGCGTTCATCCGAGTCTGCATGTACAAAAATTTTAATATCGAATAATTCACGAATTTCTGGTTGTGTCATGATTAAAATTCCTTCTACGATCATTACCTTTCTAGGATGTGTAAGAATAGTATCCTTGGTCCGATTGTGGTTCACAAACGAATAAATCGGTTGATGTATTGGTAGACCCTCTTTTAAGCTTTTGAGGTGACTAACGAGCAAGTCAAAATCTATGGCCCGTGGATGATCGAAATTTATTTGTGAACGCTCCTCATAGGTCAAATGGGACAAATCATTATAATAGGAATCTTGAGAAATAACTCCCACCTCCTCATTAGGAAATTCATTGATAATTTGGTTGACGACAGTTGTTTTTCCACAGCCTGTTCCTCCCGCAATCCCTATAATTAGCATGCTTGTATTTTTTGTTTCAAAAATAAGGATTTGGCACGAAACCAACCCGATTAAAATAAATGGCTACCGTTAATAAAAGATATTCCTTAATGAACAGTACACCGAATTTGACTTTTTAGATGTAAAGATGTCAAAAACCTTCAATAAGGAATTAAAACACAGTCCATATCCTATGTACATTCTCTTCCGTAATAGGATCCAACCCTATTGGTTATTGTCGACTTTTGTTGTCTTTTTACGTATAACGAAACCTTAAGAGGTTTAGGTTTTCTATATAGGATAGCCTCTCGTAGCATCTTTGTGAAAGTTAAGGAATGTTTTTTTAACAAAAAAATGGATTTAAATCAGTGAAATCCCTATGATTTATTAGTGTTTTTTATTTTTATAAGTGATTAAAAATTAACAGTTTGTGGACGGTGATATTAAATACCTTTGTTCTTGTAATAGTTACTAATATATGAGAAACCTCTTTTTAATTTTCTTCGGTTGTTTTATGTTTTCATGTCCTATGTGGGCACAGAAAGAATTGCCCTTACATCTTGATGATGCTAAATTAAAACCCTTAAGGAGTTTAGAGCACACTCTTTTGCAAAAGAATTTAGAGAAGGAGCTCATGGCCAATGCCCGTTGGAAATCGCTCATGAACCAAAAGAAAATGGCTGTCGGGATTGTAGATTTGAGGAATCCAGAACAAGCAAAATTTGCCAGTATCAATGGTGCCCATATGATGTATGCAGCAAGTTTGCCCAAAATAGCAATATTATTAACCTCCATGGATGCCATAGAAAAGGGAGAGTTGCAAGAAACTGACGAAATTAAACGAGACATGCGTTTAATGATCAGTAAGTCTAACAACCAGGCTTCTACAAGAATGATAGACCGATTGGGGTATGATAAAATAGAGTCGGTAATGACCGACCCTCAGTACAAATTCTACGATAAAAGCCGCGGGGGCGGTCTTTGGGTAGGAAAACGTTATGGCGGAGGTGGGGATACCAATAGGGAGCCCTTGAAAAATTTATCGCATGCCGCTACTGTAAATCAGGTCTGTAGGTATTATTATATGTTGGTAAACGGGAAATTAGTAAATAATCAACGCTCCAAACAAATGCTGGACATTATGGGGGAACCAGAACTACACCATAAATTTGTGAACACACTAGATCAAATTGCGCCCACGGCAAAATTGTTCCGGAAATCGGGTTCTTGGAAAAACTTTCATTCGGACTCAGTCTTAGTGTGGGGAAAAAATCCTTCTAGACGTTATATTCTGGTAGCATTGGTCGATGATCCCAATGGGGACGAAATTATTAGGAGCCTAGTAAGGCCCGTAGAGAAAGTTTTAAAGAAGACCGTAAATACAGTGGCTTTAAATTAAGACGACCTAATAAATAGTCCAAGAATTTTCTTCTGGCTATAACGGCTTTAGTCTCTTTGTAATCAATTATTTCCTTAAATTACCACGGGATGAATCTTGTGAGATGGTTGGCCTTACGGCAAGGGTCATAAATAAGATTCAAAAGGAAACATAATACAAAGAGCTAAGATCGTAATCATTTATGCTAAGAACTTTACTGACAAGATTATTCGATATTCGCGAGGGTGAGTATAAGGTGTCCTTATGGATGCAGGCATATATTTTTATAATCATTGCCACCTTGCTTATTATTAAGCCAACTGTTAACGCATTATTTCTTTCGGAATTAGGGGTAGAAAATTTGCCATTTGCTTTTTTATGGGTGGCCTTAACAGCAGTGATAAGTTCTTATTTCTATACTAAGGCGCTGCGTAAATTCCCTCTTAATAAAATAATAGAAACCACTCTTATGGTTTCTATAGTGCTTCTTTTAGGACTGGGGGTATTTTTACAATTGGGGGCACGCACCAATTGGGTGCTCTATTTCTTTTATGTTTGGGTGGCTATTTATGCCGTGTTATCGGCTTCTCAATTTTGGGTATTGGCCAATTTGGTGTTTAATATAAGGGAGGCAAAGAGATTGTTTGGGTTTATTGGCTCTGGCGCAATTTTGGGCGGTATTTTTGGAGGCTACCTCACTTCTTTGTTAGCACCAATCATAGGAGTCGAAAATGTCATATTTGTTGCAGCAGGTTTATTGATGTTAACCCTGCCTTTATTGCGCAAAATTTGGCGTAATAGGGTTAAGAAACTCAATGATTTTAAGCAAAAAAAACGAAGCGTCTCCCCAGAGGAAAGGCCAATTGCCCTGATAAAAAAATCGAAGCACCTTAGTTATGTGGCCGGAATAGTTGGAGTGAGCGTTATAGTAGCCAAATTAGTCGACTACCTCTTTAGTGGTTTTGCCTCATCTGCTATTCCCGACCCCGATGAACTAACTTCCTTTTTTGCCTTTTGGTTTTCTACCTTCAACGTTTTATCTTTAGGGATTCAATTGTTTTTTACCCAACGGGTGGTTGGCGTTTTTGGAGTGGGCTTTTCCCTGGTCTTATTACCGCTTGGGATTTTGATCAGTAGCAGTTTGTTCTTTGTTTTCCCTGAGCTCGCTATTGTTATTTTAATTAAAGCGATAGATGGCACCTTAAAACAGTCGATCAACAAAAGCGCTATAGAGCTGTTATCGCTACCATTGCCTTTTGAATTAAAGAATAAAACTAAATCCTTTATCGATGTGGTAGTCGATAGCATAGCTACTGGTATTGCTGGTTTTATTTTGATTTTTGTCATCAAGGGCTTCGAGTTAAGTACTACCTATATTGTTTCTATTATTCTTATCCTAGTTGGAGTATGGGTGTATTTTGTAAAGAAGGTAAGAAGCGAATATTTTAAAACTTTCAGGGAAAACCTAACATTACTGACCGATAAGAGCGGTCATAAAAAACTACCAGTAAAACCTGTTTCTGTGATACAGGGAATGAAAACAGTTTTTGAAAGCGGTTCCGAGACACAAATTTTGTTTATGCTTAAAAAGCTTCTCGAAATAAATGACAAACGATTTGAGTTAGAAGTGCAGCAACTATTATCGCACCCAAGTGATAAGGTAAAAACGGCAGCCATACAGAACATGTATTTCCTAAATAGCAATACAATGGTTACTCAGGTTCCAGCACTATTACAATCTGAGGACGCGGAACTTGTTACTGCTACGCTTGCTTATTTGTTATTGCATTCCAACAAAAATAGTGCTGTAGTTTTTGATAGCTATTTGTCTGATGAAAATCCGCATATTTCCGATGCCGCTCTCTTGTGTTTAGCTCGTGAGGCGAGGGATAATTATTCCTTAAAACAACACTACAACTTGGAAGGACTCATTGAAAAGAAGATAACTTATGTAGCAGCTCATCCCGAGGACGAATTTGGGTTACATATGCTGTTGAAGACCATTGGTGCGGCCAATATCCCTAAGTTCCATTCTTTTCTTATTAATTACTTTGAGCATGCCGACACCAAGGTTGTACGTATAGCCATTGAAGCTGCTGGCGCTACTTTAAACGGAATGTTGATTCCCCATCTTTTATCCTTTTTACCCCACAAAGGGTATCGGGAGAGTGCTATTTTAGCCCTACATAACTATGGAAGGGAGCTGCTTCCCCAATTAAGGGCTATGGTGGCAGACCGAAAAATTACGGAGGCCTATCACCAATACATTCCCAAGGTTATGGAAACGTTCAACTCTCAAGAAGCTGTCCGGAATTTGTTCTTTTTGCTAGAAGATAAGGATTTAAATATGCGGTTAGAGGCCCTGCGCTCCCTGAATAGTTTGAAGCGAAATACGCCAAGGTTAAAATTTAATAAATTTAAAGTGGTAGCGATTATTCTGGAAGAGTGTAAAATGTACCATCAAACGTTATCCGCTATGCATGCACAAATTATTATTGCTTACCGAAACAGGAAAAAGTCTAAAATACAGGTGAGTGCCGAGGAATATGATGCCAGAGCTACCTTGTTGGATTTGTTGGAAAGGCGGTTAGATTTGGGGCTTGAACGAATTTTTAAACTATTGGGATTAAAGTATCAACAAGGCGATGTTGAAATAGCCTATTCGGGCCTTCTTAGTGAACGACAAGAGGCTCAGGCCAATGCCATAGAGTTTTTGGACAACCTTCTTACCGGAAATCTTAAGCGTACCCTATTGCCCATTGTCGAGAGTACTATTTTAGACGTAACTACCGAAGAAGGGATACAGAAAATAAAGCATAAGATTCCATCAGAATTAGACTGTTTCCAAATGTTGATAGAGGCTCATGATTTAAAATTAAAATTAGCTGTTTTATATCTTATTAAAGTACAAAAGGACATTCGCTACCTTCCTCTTGTTGAAAAATTAAAGGATAGTGAGGAAGTTAAAATACGAACTTTTGCCCAAGAGGCCTTGTTGGCGTTGGGGGATATCGCTAGCCCTTCTTAACAATTTTATCAATATTGGTCGCTAGGGTCATATGATCAGTGGCCGAATTTTTTCGCAATACATTGGTCATCAAGACCACCATATAGGTACAGTTGTTAGGGTGTTCTATAATAGCAACGGAATTCATAAAGTTGCTTATGTTGCCCATGTATTTACCGCAGGGCTCACCACTGGTTTTGTTGCATTGGTAAAGGCTTCCAGATTTAAAATATACGGCGGCCTCTTTTAGGGCGGGCGATTGGGCATATCTAATACGGCGATCAGTCATATACATAAGGCGTTTCATTTCCACGCTCGATTTTTCATCGACAACATTGCCTTGTTCTAATTTGATCAAAAACTTCATTATACCTATAGGGCTACCAATACTACCTCCTTTATCGCCTACATAGTTATTGGCTCCTTTGGTAAAAAAACTTCCCAAACGCCATTCGTCCGTAGTAATCCCTAATTTCCGTAGTGGTAGGTTTACCACACTATTTCCTAAATCTGTCAGTTCTTTTCTCGGGGTAGTTGCAAAATAGGAATCTGCCTGTTCTTGGGTCAAGTTGGGGTAGTCCTTGCCAAAAGCGGCCATAAGCATCGCTTCTCGCCATACGATACTGGCTGCGCCGTTATTACTTACCGATAACATATGGTCTGTCCATTCAAATAAGCTAAATACATCACTGGGAATTACTTGCCTTTTGAGCAGTTTATTGGTTTCTATATTAAAAATAGGAATGGTATGCGAATCTGTCATTCCCCATTGGCCAGCTTTTACAGATTTAGTACGCAATAACTCGAGTCGTTTTTCAAAGGAGTCGGGGTATATATTAGCCAATTGGGTAAACAAGGCTACTAGTACGGCTATTTTTCCGACACTTCCAGGTTGGTAGCCAGCGGTTTCATTACGTTTTGCAAAACGAAGGTTTTCCGGATCTGAAATATCTAAAACGGCAATGGAATAGCTTTTGTCCAAGCCTCTGAAAAGTCCGTTTATTTCGCTCTGAAAGTTGTCGTTTACCTTAAAAAAGGAATTGGTGCTGTCATTTTTTTTGGCAGTTAGGTTTAGGGAAATATCCATATAAGACTTCATGGCTCCCGGTGGAAGGGTGTTCGGTTCTTTGATAACGCCATTTTTTATAAGTTCTACTCGCAGTAGTCGTTTAATACCAGTACGGGTATACCCGTCAATAGGATAGTAGGCGATCGTGGTAAAGGCCAAACAGAATAGTGCAGGTACTAGAAATTTTAAATGATTTTTCATCCTATATTTTTTTAGAAAGCGGTATTCGCTTATTAATATCTATTTTCGGAGTTATGGATTCCAAATAATCGGAAGTCAGCGCTTTTTTATTTTCCACGAAGGGCCGTATTTGAAACAACCACAATTTGTTGTTTTGGAATCCTAGTTCCACATCATAGGCACCCTCATAATCTGAATGGGTTTCTTTAGGTAGGGTCTGTCGGATGGTTTTTGCAAATTCCTTAATATCTTGAATGTTTTTTGGATTAAGGATGAAGTTTTCAAATGTGGATGATTTTTTTTCGGTTCCACCGGTTGCCGGCAGTCTATTGTGGTACATATCCCTAGCAGGAGCCAATAATTGTATTCCGCCCGTATCTTTTAGCAAATAGGTTTCTGCAGCCTGACCGTCCACAGCTCCTCCGGCACCACGACTAAAGGCAATGGTTAAATCCTTGTCATTGCCAGAGCTAATGCCTTTTGTAATTAGTACCCCTGAATAATCCACATCGACACTTGGAATGACCAAAATGGAAGGGAAAACATTTTCTGGATTGAGCAGGTATTTTTGACGCCATTTAAAACTGCGTTCGGTATAGGGGGAGGCCCATACATCTTTAATACCTGATATGATTTTTTCTTTGGAAATGACATTAAAAATAGTCAGGTTTAATCCGGCTCCTGTAAAATCTTTAAGGTCTTCCATATTGGTGTCACTTCTTAGGAAAACCGGAAGATCTCCAATGTCCTTTCCTAGTACATTCTTAAAATCTGATTCTAATTGGGCTATGAATTGGGGTTGTAGGGGCATTTTTTTTATGGCCTCTCGCAACTTTTCTAGCTGTCTTAGCTGGTAGTTTTCTATTTCCATTTCAGGAATACCTTTGCTGTGCATACCCTCGGCTTCTTTGAACATTTGGTTTAAAAACTGCCAATAGGTGATTTTTTGCTCTGGCATAGCTTGGTCCATATGGGCTCTAAAGATGCCAAAAGGAATGACCAAGCCTTCGACTACTTTGTCTGGGAACATTTTTTTTAATTGCCCTAGATTAGCAGCTTTTGGACCGCAAAGTTTTCCAGAGTCATCGGCATCAACCGATCTGAGGTTAAGGATTTTGGTATTCGTTAATTCAATGTTCTGTATGGGGACTTGAATTTTTTCTTCTTTACGTTCCTTTTTGGCAAAGAGGTTTTTCTCTTCTGGGGTCATGTCCTTTTCTAATTTCATAATAACATTCCCTTTATTGGAGACGGCGTAAAAAACTCTTTCTCCATGGAATGTTTGAAGATTTAGCAAGTTGTCATCTGCTAGGGCCACATTGGGAATTCCAAGGTTTCGCGCTAATAATTGCACGTGAGACACCATATTACCCTCTGAAACCGTAGCAATACCGGCAATGGGTTTTAGATCGGCCGGGGGGCGTTGAAACACATATATTTTATTGGAAGCTACTTCAATATTGTCTGGCGATCCGCTTACGACAACCAGTTCTCCAAGGGCATATCCGGGGTTGAGACCTCTTATGCCACTTTGGTTGGGAATGTTTAAAACCTTATTGGTCAGTGCTGATTCCTGAGCGATAATATCGCCCAAGTCTCCAACGGCCTTGCCTAAATGCAGGGCAATGGACCCCCTGATTTTATCATCGATAAACCCATTAGCCAAGGGTTCAAATTCAGTATATAAGTCAACTACTTCCTGATAATTAGCTTTTACCATGCTAGAACTCCATTCTACTTCCCTACGGGCATTTTCTAATATCGCAGTCAGGTCTTCCAAGGAGGCCGTTTTTTGTGAAGAAGAAATAGTACTTAAATTCAATTGTTCCCATTCTGCTAGTTCTATATATCCGGCGCCGGCATTGGCCATTCCTAAGTAGCATATTTTAGTTAATAAATCGTTTAGGGTTTCTGGTTTCCAAAGGGGCGAATTTTTAAAAATGACTTCTTCCAATTTTAAGGAGGCATCTAAAAGTTGGAGTTTGGCAGCGGGACTTTCTTGTGTTAGTACTGCTTTCCTTATGGCCAATAGAAGCTCTGCTGTTGCAGGAACAAGAAAGGAAGGCTCGTTTTGGTCCTTGTTATTGGAAATATAGGTCTGGATGGTTTTTCCTATTTCATCCTCCTTTACCAAAGAAGTCTTTTGTTGTAGGGAAGCGATATCTATTGGTTTGTAAAAACCGATCATATTCTCTAACAAAATATCTATTTTGGCGTGGATGGCAGAAGATAGTTTATGGCCGTTGGTGCGTTTAAATTCCTTTACTTTTTCGATGTCACTTGCCTCTGGTTGTCCATGTATTTTTATTCTGATGGACATAAAATCTGGTGCCATATCAGAGATGACTTTAGAATCGCTGCGGATTAATTGCGCTATGTTATCGTCCCCTAAATGGGGTATGTCTTTTAAGGATTGGCGGATGAGGTAAAAATTCTCTTTTAAGTTATTATTGTCCGAGAGCAGCCATTTGTAAAAATTGACGCCCCAGGCTTCTTCATCTTCGGCCTGGATAGAGCCTCTGTAATATTGTCCTTTTTGAAGGATCCAACCATTGTCTACGGTTCTTAAATATTGGTTGAGCTGGTATTGTTTTAAACGGGAATGGTTGTTTTCTGCATCCCAAAATTCCTCTTGTGCGGTATAGGCCAAAATTTGACCAAGATAAATATGATGCTGCTTTCCGAGTTGGATAATAGAAGGCTTGTAAGTGGCGTGCTGTATTCCAGGGCCTATGTTTTTAGGACACGGATCTTTTGGCGCTCTGGTACTACCATCGGTACAGAACCAACGAATTTCTTGATAAGGTCCCCGGATATCTGATTTGTAAGAAGCTATCTGTTCTTTAATTTGGTTCGGGCTTATTTTTTGCGCCACTCCTAAATGGAAAGCATAAAATAATATGAAGGTGAAAACAAGTTGTTTAGTCATAGGTTTCGATTGGTAATAAAAGCTAGTGGTCGTTTAAATGTAATATCAAATATTAATCCAAAGGGTATTTTTAAACATAAAATCGTTTTTTAGAGCATTAATGCCGATTTTATCATCAACTGAATGCTTCAGAATCAATACGGAGGCATTCGTTTTATCTTTTGGAAGATAAGAAAAAATCAACCGAGTTTATAAATTATCGATGAGGGAATACTAGATGTGTTTATTTTGTGTTGAGGAATCTAACCCGCAGCGAAATCAGACAGATTGTTTTAGGAAAATACCCGAATAGCGTACATTTGAAGAGATCCTATTGCCTATGGGATACTCGTAATTATTAGTATGAACAAAAAAACTAGCGAAATATGAAGGTCAGCGAAAACCATATTCAGATCGTTGAAATGCTCTAAAAATAAAAGTATTCTGACTATTCTATAGCTTGATATGGTGCCGAATTTTCGGAACAATAGATCTTTTAATACCAACCGTAATGGGATTGTTCAAAATGTATTAAAGTTCTTGATCTTTTCTAGAAATTGGATTACAAACTCATCGGATTAGTAGTTTATTATTTAATTATTATAATATCTTTAAGCCTTTTTAGAAAAGCTTCATTTGCGAATTCGTAAACAAATTTTGATGAGAACAAAAATTTTATTCTTCTGTTTTATAAGCATTATAATTAGTCCATTATACTCACAGGACACTGTAGCAAATCTAACCCAGGAGGATCCGGTAGAACGATACGAGGAATTACCCAACCCTATAGCTGTAAACCCAAATAAATGGGGAGCTGCACCAAGCACTATGGTGGCATGGGGGAGTACTGATGTCCGCTACAATAAAGAGGAGCCTGCTACTGCCATTGAGGACTCTAAAACTCTTTCCCTTACGGGGTGGAAGGGCGAACAAGTATCGGCTCAGTTTGTAATATCGAATAAAAAAGGCGCCAAAGACTTTAGTTATACTATAGGTGATTTGGTACACGTTTCTGATAAAAAGCAACGTATAACATCGGATAATATCTTTTCTGGCTTTGTTAGGTATGTATTGACCGATGGCTTGAACAAAGACGGCAAGGGTAGTTGTGGTTATAGAAAAGCAATAGATTTTGATTCTACTTTAGTGGCCGATCCTATTGACCACCATGCTACGGTGCTTACCGTAGGGCCGATGAATAGCCAAGGGGTATGGATACGGACCGCTATTCCTGCCGATGCTAGACCGGGAAATTACAAAGGAAAAATTATAGTAAAAGCAGACGGAAGGCGAATAGAAACATTGGTATTTCAAATAAAGGTACAGGACAAGGTATTGCCACAAGTAAGTGATTGGAAGTTTCACTTAGATCTTTGGCAAAATCCTTATGCCGTGGCTCGTTATTATGGGGTGACTCCTTGGTCCGATGCTCATTTTGAAGCCTTGCGAAAAGAACTGAAACCCTATGCAGATGGGGGTGGAAAGGTAATTACCGCTTCTATTATGCACAAACCGTGGAACGGACAAACCTTTGATTATTTTGAAACCATGGTCACTTGGATGAAAAAGGCCGATGGCAGTTGGGCTTTTGATTATACGGTGTTTGATAAATGGGTAGAATTTATGATGTCTATGGGGATAGACAAACAAATAAATAGCTATTCAATGATACCATGGCGGTTGTCGTTCCAGTACTTTGATCAAGCGACGAACTCCCTGCAGGTTGTAGAGACAAAACCAGGGGATAAGGCTTATGACGAAATGTGGCATGCCATGTTGACTTCTTTTGCGGCACACCTAAAAAATAAGGGATGGTTTGATAGAACCTATATTTCTATGGATGAACGTCCTATGGATGCCATGCTAAAAACATTGGCGGTAATCCGTAATGCCGATCCAGCATTTAAGGTGTCATTGGCCGGAGCTTTGCACGAGGAGTTAGTAGGGGAATTAGATGATTATTGCGTGGCTTTGCGCATGAAATATTCCGATGAAACTATTGAAAAACGCCGTGAGGAAGGTAAAATTACCACTTATTATACCTCTTGTGAAGAGCCGTACCCTAACACTTATACTTTTTCGCCACCGGCAGAATCGGAATGGTTTGGATGGTATGCTGCCAAGGCCGGATTAGATGGGTATTTACGTTGGGCATTAAATAGTTGGGTAAGTAATCCTTTACAAGATAGTAGGTTTACAGCATGGGCTGCCGGAGACACTTATTTAATTTACCCAGGGGGGCGAACCTCTATGCGTTTTGAGCGTTTGGTAGCAGGAATTCAGGCTTATGAAAAAATACAAATTTTAAAAGAATCCTTTAAGAAAACGGGAAATCAGCAAGCTTTGAATACGCTGGATAGTGCATTACAGGCATTCGATGAAACAACCTTGGATGAAACTGCTGCTGCTGAGGTCATTAAAAATGCAAAAGAGGTGGTAAATAATCTTAGTGTATTGTAATTTATTCGTGTTCAAAGGATTAGTGATCTGTGGGTTTATAAGATTATTGTTATTTCCGTTTTCCTATAAATCATTCAGTAAAATGCCGTTATGGGTACAGACCTTTAGGTAATGGTCCGAAATGGTGTGTTTTATGTGATGACATTGAAATTACCCGCGGCTATTTTATGGCTATAGTTTTGCTATATATAATTTTGGTTGAGTCTTGTTTACGGGGTGTAAGTAGTTTATTATAAATCGGTTAAGGTTTTAGTCTATGGCCTATACTAATACACTCGTAAACTGTTATCATTATGTTATAATAAAGAGTAGGTTATTTTGTCTATAGGCTTATGCGTACTTTTGCCGGATGCAAAAATCGCAAAGTAAGCCTCAATTTGAATTTGTTGCCATTATGGCGTCCTTAATGTCTATTGTAGCTTTGGCTATCGATGCCATATTGCCTGCCATGACCCATATCGGTATTTCTGTAAACAGCTTGGACCCCACGGTAAATCAAATGTTTATCACTATGATATTTTTGGGGTTGGGAGTTGGGCAATTGGTTTTTGGGCCATTGTCTGACAGTTTTGGAAGGAAGCCCATTGTATACCTTGGTTTTTCGATATTTATTATCGGTAGTATACTATGTATTATGGCTCCTTCTTTTGAATGGATGATAATAGGGCGGGTATTACAGGGTATTGGACTATCGGCCCCGAGGACTATTAGTATTTCTATGATCAGGGACTCTTTTAGGGGCGACTATATGGCCAAGATTATGTCTTTTGTTACGGCCTTTTTTATTTTAGTTCCGATAGTAGCTCCTGCCATGGGCAAATTCTTCTTGGACCATTACGGTTGGGAGGCTATTTTTTATGTACAGTTGTTTTTTACCCTTTTGGTAAGTCTTTGGTTTTGGAAACGACAACCAGAAACCTTAAAAAAGGAGTACACCATACCATTTTCCAAACATGTATTTGTAGATGGGTTTAAGGAGTTGTTCCGTCATAAGGAAACGGTTGCATTTACCCTTGTATCTGGACTAATAACTGGGGCATTTATGGTGTATCTAAGTACAGCCCAACAAATTTTTGAAATCCAATATAATTTGGCAGACGATTTTCCGTACATCTTTGCAGGACTGGCTATTTCTGTAGGTTTGTCTACCCTTTTAAACGGTACCTTGGTAGTACGTCTGGGGATGCGCAGACTGGTTTATATAGCACTTTCCTTGTATTGCAGCATTGCTTTAATTTATATAGGGATGTTTTGGAATGCTCCCAATCCTAGTTTAGGGGTATTGATCACTTTTTTAACGCTCCAATTTTTTACCCTTGGTTTTTTATTTGGGAATTTACGTGCTATTGCCATGGAGCCCATTGGGCATATTGCCGGAATAGGGGCGGCGATAACCGGTTTTATTTCGACCATGATGGCCATTCCGATTGCCACTTATATTGGTAGTTTTGTGCAGAACAGTACGTTGCCTTTATTTATTGGATTTTCTGTCTGCGGGGTGATTTCATTAGGGGTTTTTCTAATGATGAAGGGTAGGTCACTATTGGCGACTGCCTAATCTTTTTTTTCTTATGGGTAAGATTGGATAATGTTTTTAAAATTTGCATTACTGATTGCAGCGGCATCCTTTTTATGCCGAAGAATGAGGCGTAAAAAGATATAGCGTAAAGCAGGTGCCACTTTTTGGTTTCCCAAAAAGTGGCAATGCCCTAACAATTATTAACAGTTGCTGCTTCTGTATTACAGCCCTACAGTGCGCTATCCTTAATCACATCTACAATTTCCGGATTTAGCAGGGTAGAAGTATCTCCCATATTGCTCATGTCCTTACTAGCGATTTTACGTAAAATACGCCTCATGATCTTACCAGAACGGGTCTTGGGAAGGCCACTAGTAAATTGGATCTTATCTAATTTGGCGATAGGGCCAATATGTTCCGTAATGATTTGATTGATCTCTTTTCTTAGGTTGTCGTGCATACGGGATTCCCCGGATTCCTTGAGGATAACGAAGCCATAAAGAGCGTTTCCTTTTATATCGTGTGGGAACCCTACAATTGCCGATTCTGCCACCGCCGGATGTTCGTTAATGGCGTCTTCTATTGGGGCGGTACCCAAATTATGTCCAGAAACAATAATTACATCATCGACACGACCGGTAATTCTGTAATAACCTACCTCGTCCCTAAGGGCGCCATCGCCAGAAAAGTACATACCTGGAAAGGCCGAGAAATAGGTGTCTTTGTAGCGCTCATGATTGCCCCAAATGGTTCTGGCCATCCCTGGCCACGGGAATTTTATGCACAAGCGACCCTCTACTTGGTTGCCTTTTAATTCTACTCCTTTTTCATCGAGTAGTGCTGGTTGTATCCCTACAAAAGGAAGTGTAGCGTAGGTTGGTTTTGTTGGCGTTACAAAAGGGATAGGAGTAATCATAATGCCACCAGTCTCTGTTTGCCACCAAGTATCTACAATTGGACTTTTCTTTTTCCCGATAACATCGTTGTACCAATGCCATGCTTCTTCGTTAATTGGTTCTCCAACGGAGCCCAATACTTTTAATGAAGAGAGGTCGTGTTTTTCGGCGAAAGATATATTTTGTTTTGCCAAGGCCCTGATTGCGGTAGGAGCGGTATAAAACTGATTGACCTTATGTTTTTCGACAATTTCCCAAAAACGGCTGTAGTCGGGATAACTAGGGACACCTTCGAACATTAGGGTAGTGGCACCATTGGCCAATGGCCCGTACACAATATAACTATGACCGGTAATCCATCCTATATCTGCGGTACACCAATATACATCGTTCTCTGTGTATTGAAAAACGTTTTTAAAGGTATAGCCGGTATACACCATATAGCCCCCTGTAGTGTGGACCATTCCCTTCGGTTTTCCGGTAGATCCTGAAGTATACAGAATAAATAAGGGATCTTCGGCATCCATGATCTCTGGAACACAGTCTTGGTAAGCTTTGTCTAATAAGGGCTGTAGCCATTTATCGCGTCCCTCTTTCATGGTAACTGCTGTATTGGTTCTTTTTACAACCAACACGGTTTCTACCCCTGGGCAATCTTCCAAGCCTTCGTCTACAATTGCTTTTAGGTCAATAGATTTGGAGCCTCTGTATGAGCCATCTGAAGTGATGACCAATTTACAATCACTATCATTGATCCTGGTAGATAATGCGGTAGATGAGAATCCGGCAAAAATCACGGAATGGATGGCCCCAATTCTGGCACATGCCAATAACGCAATGGAAAGTTCCGGAATCATGGGAAGGTAAATACACACCCGATCTCCTTTTTTTACCCCTTGATCTTTTAATACATTGGCCAATTGGCATACACGGGCATGAAGCTGTCGATATGTAATATGTTGAGCTGCTTCTTCTGGATTGTTTGGTTCAAAAATTAAGGCAGTTTTGTCTCCTCTGGTGAGCAAATGCCTGTCGATACAATTTTCTGTTATGTTGAGTTGGGCACCTTGGAACCATTTTACTTCAGGAGTATTAAAATCCCAACTTAAAACATTGTCCCATTTTTTACGCCACATAAAATGCTCTTCTGCGACTTCTCCCCAAAAATTTTCTGGTTCTCTTACTGATTTTCTATAAACTTGGTAGTATTCTTCTAAATGTTTGATGTGGTAGTTACTCATTGTTTCTCTATGAATTTTATTGAATCATCAAAAAATAGGGATGATTATATTGAACGATTTAAATTTACTATAATAATATTAAATATCTAGCTCTTTTATGTTTTTCACCGATGTTGTCAATGCATTTTAGCATTCTCCGCACCGCTAGGTATACGGATGTTTTCTACGATTTCTTGAACTTGTAAAGGAGGTTGTGGAGTGAAGCGACTGATAATCAGTGCCACGATAAAATTCACGACCATGGCAACACTTCCAAATCCTTCTGGAGATATGCCAAACCACCATTCGGATTTATCGGGAATTTCTCCTAGCCAGCCCAATTTAAATTTGGCCATATAGTAGAGCATCAGGCCTATACCTACTATCATTCCGCTTACCGCCCCTTCTTTGTTCATTTTTTTATAAAAGATCCCTAGGATAATAGCGGGAAAAAAGGAGGCTGCGGCCAAGCCAAAAGCTAGGGCTACAACAGCGGCGACAAACCCGGGAGGGTGAATGCCAAAATACCCAGCAACGATTACGGCTAGGGTAGCAGCAATACGGGCTGCCCACAATTCCCCTTTTTCCGAGATATTGGGATTAAAGACATTTTTGATCAAATCATGGGAAACCGAGGAGGAGATCACCAATAGGAGGCCGGCTGCCGTAGATAAGGCCGCTGCTAGTCCACCAGCGGCTACCAAAGCAATGACCCATGCAGGAAGGTTGGCAATTTCAGGGTTAGCCAAGACCATAATGTCATTGTCTACGGTCAGTTCGTTTTTGCTATTGTCTGCAACATATTGAATAATGCCATCCTGGTTTTTATCTTCAAATAGTAATAGGCCAGTGTCTTCCCAATTTTTAAACCATTTGGGCATATGGCTATATTCTTGATTGCTTACTGTATTCAGTAAATTTGTTTTTGCAAACACGGCAACTGCCGGGGCAGTAGTATATAAAATGGCAATCAGTAACAGCGCTATTCCGGCAGATTTTCGGGCGTCTTTAACTCGTTTCACCGTAAAGAACCTCACAATAACATGGGGGAGGCCTGCCGTACCAACCATTAATGCCAAGGTAATGGCAAAAACATCTATCATATCTTTAGCACCATCGGTATAGGCCGCAAAGCCTAATTCTGTGGAGAGGCCATTTAAGCGGTCCAGTAAAAATGTTCCAGAACCGTCATTTATGGTAGCGCCCATGCCTAATTGAGGAATAGGATTGCCCGTCATTTGCAAAGAAATAAATATTGCCGGCACCATAAAGGCAAATATTAAAACACAATACTGTGCGACTTGGGTATAGGTGATTCCTTTCATACCCCCCAATACGGCGTAGAATAGTACAATAACCATCCCAATAATGACCCCGGTATTTATATCGACTTGTAAAAACCTTGAGAATACCACACCAACACCCCTCATTTGTCCGGCCACATAGGTAAAGGAAACGATTAGTGCGCAGCATACGGCTACGATACGGGCGGTTTTTGAATAGTAGCGTTCCCCAATAAAATCGGGAACCGTAAATTTCCCGAATTTTCTAAGATAGGGAGCTAACAGAAGGGCCAATAGCACATAGCCTCCGGTCCACCCCATTAAGTATACCGAGCCGTCATAGCCAGAAAAGGCTATAATACCTGCCATAGAAATAAACGAAGCAGCGGACATCCAGTCCGCGGCAGTGGCCATTCCGTTTGCCAAAGGAGATACGCCACCCCCGGCGATATAAAATTCTGTGGTAGAGCCGGCCCTAGACCATATAGCAATACCTATATATAGGGTAAAGGTAATTCCGACAAGGAGGTAAGTCCATACTTGTACACTCATAAGTTTAGGTTTATTGGTTGGTGGTAGGGGTTATTCGTTGTAGCCGTATTTTTTATCAAGTTTGTTCATGAGGCGTACATAGACAAATATTAAAACAACAAAAACGTAGATGGCGCCCTGTTGGGCAAACCAAAAACCGAGTTGAAATCCGCCGATCCTAAAATTGTTCAAAGCATCTTTTAATAAAATTCCGGCACCAAAGGAAACGGCAAACCAAATTGCCAGAAGAACTAAAACGTAGCGGATGTTTTCTTTCCAATAGGCGGTAGCTTTTTTTTGTTGATCACTCATTTTAAATACGGTTTTATTAGAGATATCTGTGGTTTGGTCAGATTAGTTTCTCGAATATAGGAAATTGTACTAAAATAAACGATTGGTTTTTTTAGGAAGGGAGATAGATTACGCCGCCCGAACAATCTTTTTTTGCACCGGTAACGGAGCTTAGGCAATTGGTTTCTTCTACATCTCTTAAGACACCCATAAGGGCAAAAATAAGCGCTTCCTTAAATTCTATAAGGGTGTCGGTAGGGATAATAATTTTTACGTTGGCCCCTAATTTATCTTGTAAAGTATCCATTAAAAAAGTATTCAATGCTCCACCTCCTGTAACAAATAAGCGGCTATTTGTTTTAATATTATGCAATTTTATCTGCACATTTATCTGTTCGGTGATGTGATGGATACTAGTATGCAATAAATTTTCGATACTATCTTGGGTGTTATCTACAATAGGCAGTACTTTTTCAACGAACCATTCGAACCCAATGGACTTTGGAAAGGGCAACTGATAAAATTCCAACTTGTTTAATTCTTGGAGCATATAGCTATTAATCTGTCCCTTGGAGGCCATAGTGCCATTTTTATCATAGTTAAGATTTATTTTTTGGGTGATGTGGTTTAGGATCATATTGGCCAGACCGATGTCATAGGCCAAGCGTTGGCCATTTTTTTGGAAAGAAATATTGCTGATTCCGCCAAGATTAAGACAGTAATCGTATTGGCCAAAAAACAATTGGTCTCCAATAGGAACTAATGGAGCCCCTTGTCCGCCCAAGGCCACATCGTTGGAACGAAAATCACAAATAACCTTTTTGCCACTTTCGTGGGCCAGATGTTGTCCAGATCCGATCTGGAAGGTAAATCCTTTTTGAGGCTGATGGTGGGTCGTATGGCCGTGACTGGCTATAAAATCGACTTCTAAATGATACTTGTCAATAAATGCTTTTGCCTGTTTCCCCAACCAAGAGCCATAGGTATTATGGAGCTCTAACAATTCTGTTGCGGGCAAGTAGATCGCATTTTTTAGTTGTGATTCCATGGTTTTGTCATAGGCAATGCTTTTGGATCGTTTAATCTCGAAATCCCATCCTATAGGTGTTTTCCAAATATGGCAATAGGCAAGGTCTAGACCATCTAGAGAAGTGCCCGACATTAATCCTATGACTTTATATATCTTCATTCCAGGGAGTTTTGATGTTATTTGATGGCGTCGTACAAAACTTGCTGAATATTGGTACGAGTATTCAGTTTGTACAAGGTAGTATTCTCCCTAGTGGGGAGGACACGGTTGGAAAGGAAAACGTATAAAAGGTCTTCTTTAGGATCCATCCAAACCATGATTCCTGTAAATCCGGTATGTCCAAAACTATCGCTGCTCGCATCTTTGGCGGTATTGCTATTTTTACCTTTATATTCCAAATAAGGCTTATCGAATCCCAGTCCTCTGTGGTTGTTGTTCTCGGGAAACTGTGCTTTGGTAAATTCTTTGAGGGTGTTTTCTGCTATAAATTGCTCCCCGCCATAGGCCCCCATATTGAGGTACATCTGCATGAGTTTGGCAAGGTCGTTCGCATTGGAGAACAGCCCTGCATTAGCCGACACTCCGCCCATCATCGCAGCCCCTTCATCGTGAACGGCGCCATGCACCGGAAGGTGTCTGAACATAAAATCGTGCTCGGTTGGGACTATCCGTTTTTTAGCAAATTTTTCCGATGGATTGAATGTCAAGGAGCCCGCTCCTAATTTGTCATAGAAATTCTGATCCATGTAATCCACAAAATTTTCCTTTGTAATTTCTTCAATCATCTTGGGCAAGAGCATAAAAAGCAAACCAGAATATTTATATTCCTTTTTTTCGAGCAGGGGCGATTTTTTGATAGCCTTAAATATCTTTTTTTGATACTTGCGATGCAGCCACATGTTGGAGGTGATCTTTATGGGAAAACGTGCCGAGGAATCTTTTTTGATGGTACTCCATTTGTAGCTGCCATTTTTCCGAAGGGTATTTTTCCAATAGGTGATGTAGGGGTTAAACCCGGCCTGATGGGTCAGTATTTCCTTAAAATTAGCATCATCCTTATTGGAGTTTTTAAAATACTTTAGATAATCGCCTATACCTTTGTTGAGGTCAAACTTCCCTTCATCGTGTAATTTCATAAGGGCGGGAAGGGCAGAAGAAATTTTTGTTACGGATGCTAGGTCATAGATATCTTCAAGAGCCACTTTAGTGGTGTCGTTATATTTTTGCAGGCCGTAAGCCTTGTGTAAAACAACCTTACCGTTCCTAGCGACCAATAGTTGCCCTCCTGGAGTAGCTTTGGCATCCATGGTTTGTTGCATTAGAGAATCTACACCATGGATTAGGGTTTTAGAATCCATCCCTGCATCCTCCGGCAAGGTATATTTAAAACGTATTCCGCCTTGAATAGTAAGGCCGTCCCCTGCATTAAACTTTTTGCCGATTCCAATTGGGAGTCGGCCATTGGCCCCGATTCCTCCAAAAATTAATTGTGCGGTCAGGTCTTGGGCAGATTTACTATCCTGATAGGCGGCAATTAGTCCCAAAGAATTTTCAATATTATCTAACTTATCTATGGAATATGGGTTTTTAAAATAAGCAATTAGCGTTTTTTCAAAAGGAAGGGCCTGTATAAAAGATTGTACAGATTCCGAAAATTTTATGGTATTTCGGGGTCTTGGGCTATCGTCGTGCACACCAATGATGACTAAATTGTATTGGGGGAATTTTTTCTGGATTGCCTCAACCTCTTCAAAGGATGCTTCCATAGGCAAGGTAAAATGAGCAACTTCTGAATATAGATCTAGCGTCTTTTGAAATTTAGTCTTGGTGTCCGTACCTATTGAAACCGACATGATTTTAAGGGTGTCCAACCTTTTTAAAGGGATGATATCTCCTTCGTTTTCTAATACAGTTAAGGAGGCTTCCGTTAAATTTCTTTCTAACAATAAGGCCTGTGGATTATGAATATCTTCTATGAGGTTGGTGAGGGGTTGGTCTTGGTATTCGTTTAATTTTACCCACTGCTTGGCGGCTAAAATTTTTCTGACCCTAGCATCTACCACTTTCTGGGAAATTATACCTTTGTCTATCGCTTTTTTTATTTCAGTAATAGCCTTTTCTACATCCTGCACCAGTTCTAGGACATCATTGCCCGCCAAAACGGCTTTTTTATCTACCACCCCGGGTTGGTTGCCTTTGGTTACTCCCTTCATTTCCATGGCGTCGGTAACTATCAATCCTTTAAACCCTAGTTGGTCTTTTAAAAGATCGGTGATGATTGCTTTAGAGAGTGTTGAAGGTTCTCCGCTAGGATCTAGGGCCGGAATATTTAAATGGGCCACCATCATGCCATTGATACCGGCCTTTATAAGTTCCTTGAAGGGGTACAGTTCCAAATTGTTCAATCGTTCCAAGGAATGATTTATTTGAGGCAGATCGTAATGAGAATCGGTGCTGGTATCGCCATGTCCCGGAAAATGTTTGGCCGTAGTGATCAATCCGCCATCTTGCATTCCCTGCATATAGGCAATACTCTTTTCGGCAACCTTTATTTTATCTTCGCCAAAAGAACGATAGTTGATCACGGGGTTCTCTGGGTTGTTATTTACATCGGCAACAGGGGCAAAGTTCAGGTGCAGTCCCACTCTTTTTATTTGTTGAGCCACTTCTTTCCCCATCTTATAGATTAGGGTGTTGTCTTCAATGGCACCCAAGGCCATCTGAAAAGGGAAACTTATGGTGTTATCTAATCGCATCCCAAGTCCCCATTCGGCATCGATAGCACCCATTAACGGTACTTTGGCTGCATTTTGGTATTCGTTCATCAATTTTACCTGGGTAAGGGGATCGCCTTGAAAAAAGACCAATCCCCCAATATTCCATTTTTCAATAGCTTTTAGGATATCTGCTCGGTGTTCCGGCCCTCTATTAGAATAGGCAGACACCCAGATAAGTTGCCCTATTCGCTCTTGGGGCGTTAGGGATTTCATAATGGAGTCTACCCATGTACTATGAGTATATTTTAAAAACTCAGGGGGTTTTGAGGCGTTGTCCTGAGCGCTTAACAGATTGACGAGCAGTATTAAGGCGATAAATAACCTTACTTTTCTTAAAAACATATTGATGGTGATTATTATACTTTAATATAGATTCTTTTTTTGTCGAGCACATAGCCCAAAAGCCACATCACTACAATAAAACTTACGGCAAAGCCAAGGGAAGCATTCAGGTCCTCCATCCAGCTTAAATATAAATTAGCGTATAGCCAAGACTTTAGAGGGACTGCATTGACATAGATCAGCGCCAAAAGGTTTGCTGCCAGCCCCGAAACCACATAGATAAATAGTGGGTTTTTGCCAAATGGCTCAAAGAAATAGGCCCATTTTTTAAAGTTCAATAATTCAATGGTATAGATCAATATAGCTAACACAATTAGTGTCCATCCTGTACTGTACAACACAAATGAACTTGTCCATATAGGTTTGTTAATGGGGAAATAAATATCCCAAATAAGGGACACAACGAGTAGTATCAAGCCTGCGGCTATAAGTTTCAATACAGTTTTAATATTATTTCCAGATTTCTGTACAAAAATACCAGCCACATATCCAGCAATTACGTTCACGGTGGCTGTCAGGGTACTCAATAGTCCTTCGGGATCAAAAGTAATTCCAAAACCTTTGTAGATGTTTTCGGTCCTAAAAATTAGGCTGTCAAATTTTAAGGCTGCATTATTTTCCAAACTGAAAGGCAATGGCGATGATCCAAAAAAGTACATAATGGCCCAATAGGCCAAAAGGATGAAGACCCCTACTATTATAGATTTTTTTAGTTTTAGATAATGGATTATCAAAGAAGCAAAAAGGTAGCAGAGCGCAATACGCTGCAAAACTCCCATAATCCGGATATTGGCTAGGTTTTTAAGGACAATTTGCCCATCGATACGCTCAACAAAGGGAAAGGCATTTAATAGGAGGCCGATCAAAAAAATGGCTCCGGCCCGTTTAAATATTTTTTTTAAAAACTCGCCGTTCCCAAGCAGCTCATATTTTCTTAAACTAAAGCTCATGGCGGTGCCCACTACAAACAAAAATGTGGGGAACACCCAATCTGTTGGGGTGAAACCATGCCAAGAGGCATGTTTTAGGGGAGAATAGATATGGGACCAGGTTCCGGGGTTGTTTACCATTATCATTAAGGCGATGGTCATGCCGCGTAGAATGTCCAAGGCGTAGTACCTTTGAGGGGTAAGTGATTCTTCCATTAAGTATTGGTTTTATGAAGGTTTAAGTCGATTATTGTGTTGAGCCTAAGTGCTATGTAATTTAAAACGTTTTTACGGCATAGAGTACTTAAAATATGATTGCGTTGATGGTTGGTTGTTAAGAATCAAAGCAGGTTTATCCCTTCCTTTCGATATTTATTTAGGGCGGCTGAGCTTGGGTCTAGTTCAGTTACTAATGTGTCAAGAGCATTTATGTCGCAAATTTTATATCGATTAGTGGTGTTTAATTTTTCTGATATAGTAAGTGAAACTAATTTTTTGGAAGCCTTGATCATAGCTTTTTTCATTTGAGCTATTTCCCAATCTACCTCTGTAATTCCGTTTTCTTTATCAATATATCCTGTTCCTAGAAAACAAATATCAGCGGTGATTTCCGATAGAATATTGATAGCACCTCCCCCGGTTGTCAATTGTGATCCTCTAGAAAGTTTTCCTCCAATAAGATTAACTTCATATCGGCTAGAAGAACTATTGAGTAATTCAATTGCCATGGGCAAACTAGGAGTGAAAAATGTCAGATTCATTTTTCTAGGAAGCAGTTTTGCAAGTTCTAGATTAGTAGAGCCACCACTGATCAAGACTACATCGCCGTGTTTTAAAAGGGAAATTCCCTTTTGTGCGATAAGGGATTTGTTTTCATACTTATACACTTCATTTGTACGGTCTGAATATAAATTAAATCCATTTGAAACTGCTCCTCCATGAACTTTTTTTAGTTGCTGTAATTTATCGAGCTCCTTAACATCTCTACGAACGGTGTCCATAGAAACATTTAGTATTCCGGCTAAATCGTTTAAAAGCACTCTATTATGAATATGTACTTCGTTGAGGATAATTTGATGTCGTTTATTCTTTTCCAAACTATAGCTTTAAAATTAGTCTGTATTTCGATTTGTTGTAAAACAGCCGCTTATCGTTTTTTTATGTTCAATTCCGATGTTTTGAAGCTTGAACAAAAGATTGCTACTAATTACCGAGGGTGAAAAATAGTATTAAAATCATCATGGAACAAAAAAAACAGCAATAAAACCTTGCAAATATATTTAAAATTGCAAGTAATTTGCTGTTATGCAAGATTAATTGCTGTTTTATATTGCACAATACGATTTTCTGTCATAAGTTTGAATACTAATCAATTTTAACTAAAAATTATGAAAGTAAATCGATTTCTACTACCAACGCTGTTGCTGGTGTTTTTCTCTCGGATCTTGATTGCCCAAACTGGTTTGGTTTCGGGTATAATTAAGGATGAGAGCGGAGTTCCGCTTCCTGGCGCAAGTATTGTTGTAAAGGGGACAACTAATGGTGTTGTTGCCGGTTTTGACGGTGATTTTAGCATAGAAGTTAACAGGGGGGATGTTCTCGTTGTATCTTATTTAGGGTATGCTACCCAGGAGGTTACTGTGGGAGACAAGGTGAAAATAGAAATTACTATGGTGTTGGATGCCTCTGCTCTTGATGAAGTGGTGGTAACCGCTTTAGGAATTAAAAGAGAGTCCAAAGCTTTGGGATATTCATTGACCCAAGTAGATGGAAGTGAGTTAGCTCAAGTAAAAACCACCAGTGCTGTAAATTCCTTGCAAGGAAGAGTTGCCGGTGTAAATATTTCTACGAGTAGTTCTGGTGCCTCAGGATCAAGTAGGATAATTATTCGTGGAGCAAGTTCGTTGACAGGGAATAATCAACCACTTTATGTGGTTGACGGAATTCCTATTATCAATAATACAAACGGATCTGTTGTTGGGCCTACTAATGATGGTACAGGGGATGGAGGAGACGATATTTCCTCGATCAACCCAGATGATATTGAAACAATATCGGTATTAAAAGGAAGTTCTGCCGCCGCTCTTTATGGTTCCTTGGCGTCTAACGGGGTCATCATGATAACTACAAAATCAGGGAAAGGTAAAAAGGGTTTTGGTGTTGAGTATTCTAGTTCTTATTCTTTTGAAAAAGTCAATATGGGGCTTTTAAATCTACAAACCACCTATGGTCAAGGAAATCAAGGTTTAAGACCTGGTTATGAGTATGACTTAAACAATAATCCAGTGGAAATTTCAGATCCTGCTTTAGCTATTGATAATTCTTTTACGTACTCATTGCAATCGTGGGGGGCGAAGTATGATGGCAGCCAAGTGTATAACTGGGACGGAGTAAAAAGACCT
Source organism: Arenibacter sp. 6A1 (assembly GCF_012272855.1). Lineage (GTDB taxonomy): Bacteria > Bacteroidota > Bacteroidia > Flavobacteriales > Flavobacteriaceae > Arenibacter. Next base: position 92,293 of record NZ_JAAXCQ010000016.1, read on the forward strand.
TACACATACCTAGGCAGTAATTTAGATAAGTTTTATAATACAGGAAAAACGGCTGTAAATACTGTTGCCTTGTCCAATGCCAGCGAAGATTATAATTATCGATTTTCAGTATCCAATTTAGATAATAAGGATATTTTTCCAGGATCAAATTTGGATAGAAAATCATTGTCATTAAATGCTTCGGCAAAAATAAATCCTAAATTAACCTCTACGATCAACGCTAAGTATGTAATCGAAAAAGTGCATAACCGTATTAACCTTGGTGACACTCCGGGGAATGCCAATACTGTAGCCTACACACTTCCTGGTAATTTGGATATTTATAATTTGAAACCAGGAGCGAATGACCAAGGAACAGAGTTGTTGTTTCAACCTAGTCAGTTTATTTCTAATCCGTATTGGGTAGTGAATAATTTTAACAATGATGATAAGAAAAATAGATTTACTGGGTCAACAACATTAAGATATGATATAACGGATTGGCTTTATGTAAATGGTAGAGCTGGTTTGGACACCTATGATTTGGCTAGACAAAAAGTAACTCCTTACGGAACAGCTTACCGTCCTGCGGGTGAGTTATTGCAAAGTAAATCTAAATTTACTTCGGTTGATGCAGATTTAATGTTGGGTGTAGAGTTGCCAATTACCGATAAAATATCGACCAATTCTATAGTTGGAGTGAATTCTAGAGCAACAACGTTTGAATCACTGAGTGCTTTGGGTAGAGGTTTTATTGTTGTGGGGTTGGAAGATATAAACAACACTACGCTTCCAGAGCCTAAAAACGATTATTTTAAAACTGAAACAAGTTCTGTTTATGGTTCTTTTGAAGTTGATTATGATGATTTATTATTTCTAACATTTACGGGGAGAAATGACTGGTTCTCTACCCTTTCTTTTCCTGATAAAAAGACTCCTAATAATGATTTTTATTGGTCTTTAAGTGGTAGTTATTTGTTAAGTGAAGCTTTAAATTTACCAAAGGCCATCAACTATGCAAAAGTTAGGGCTAGTTACGCCCAAGTCGCAGGGGGTGCTCAGGATGCCTATGCCCTAAATTTGGATTATGCAATTTCTGGATCATTTCAAGGGCAATCTTTTGGCCAGCTAAATGGCAATTCTATTCCTAATCCCAATTTGGTTCCTTTTCAAAAAACGGAATATGAGTTTGGTCTTGAGGGTAGGTTTTTTGATAGCCGTTTAAATTTGGATATAGCCTATTACGCTAACCAAACCAATAACGACATTGTAAGGGCCGCAGCTTCGCAATCTTCTGGTTTTACCTCTGCAATTTTAAATATCGGTGAGCTGGAAAATAAGGGAGTTGAGTTATTGATTGGCGGAACACCGTTGAGAACTGAAGATTTCTCTTGGTATACTTCCTTTAATTTTGGCTTTAATGATAGTAAAATAATAGCTACAGATGAAGAGAATACCCCTATCAATGTTGATGGCAGCCAAACGAGATCTAGAACTGCCATTATTTCACATATTGTAGGAGAGCGGTACGGCGTAATTTATGGTTCTTCCTATAAAAGAGATGAAGCAGGTAATATTTTTTATGATAATAGTGGTACAATACCAAGACCAGTACAGGGAGAAAATAAAATTTTGGGGGAAGGTGTAGCTCCGTATACCTTAGGTTTCTCAAATACCTTTAAATATAAAAATATATCCCTTGGGTTTTTAATTGATGCCAAATATGGTGGAAGTGTTCACTCTGGAACTAATAGGGAATTAGTACTAAGAGGACTTGATAAAAAAACACTTGAAGGTCGTGAAAATGGTTTAGTTGTATCGGGGATAGATGATGCCACAGGGCAGCCTTTTTCTACAACGGTAGAGCCAATAAACTTAAGGACATATTATGGTCGTGTAGGAGAAGAGAGTTCTGGTATCTCTGAAGAATTTGTATACAGTACTGATTTTATAAAGTTTAGAGAGTTGTCATTATCCTACAATTTGCCAAAAAATGTTTTGGGAAAAACTTTTATGAATGATTTGAGATTTTCGTTAATCGGTAGAAATCTATTCTTTATCTCAAAAGATATTAACAACGTTGATCCAGAAGCGGCTTTAAACAATCTTAATTCTCAAGGGATTGAGAGATTTGGTGTGCCGGCAACCAGAAGCTTTGGTTTTTCTGTAAATGTTAAATTCTAAAATTGAATTAAAATGAAAATAAAAAAAATACTTACTGTACTAGCAATAGTTGTATTGGTTGGTTCTTGTGACAAGGGTTATGAAGAGCTTAATGTAAACCCTACAAAACCAACACAACTAGATCCTTCAACGAAACTTACTTTTGTTCAGCTATATACTGGCGGAAGTAGTTATGTGGCCTATTTGTTTTGGAATGTTATTCATTTAATGCAGAATATTCAACATCTTAACAATACCTCTTATGTGTCCTTTTTATATAAGGAAGGAAACACACATCAGTTTTTCGAAGAGCAATTTTCCAATACTGTTAAGAATATTGTCGATTTAGAAGCGCAATTAGAAGCAAGTGAGTCGCCTACCGTTGCAACTGATTTGGCAATTGCAAGAATACAAAAGGTTCTTATTTTTAGTAGGTTAACCGATATTTATGGTGATATACCTTATAGCGAAGCGGGAAAGGGCTTTTTAGAGGGGATTCGTTTTCCTAAATATGATAAGCAAAGCGACATTTATGCCGATATGCTAGCCACTTTAGAAAGTTCAGCGGCTATTTTAAACGCTGGTGGTGCTAGTTCTTACGGCTCGGCAGATCTGTTATATGGTGGGGATGTTCTAAAATGGAAAAAGTTTGCAAATTCCTTAATGCTTCGTTTAGCGATGAGAATGGTGAAAGTAGATAATGCCGCAGCACAAGCATGGGCTACTAAAGCTATTAGTGGCGGTGTTATGACCAGTAACGACGATATTGCTTATACGAAATATGAGAATTCTGCAAATGACGGCGGACCTAATGTAAACCCCCTAACAAAATGTTTTACTTCAAGAGCTCCAACACAAGTGAAAATTTCTAAAACGTTAATGGACTTCATGAAAGATAGAAACGACCCACGGGTTTCTGTGTTATTTTCTACCGTAGATGGGGACACAGATCCTGCATTACAATTTGGTCAAGATATTAACAATCCGGAAAGAGGTGTTGCAAACTCAAAACCAAATATTAATATTTTTGGTGGCTCTGGCGTCGTAATTTATGATGCTCCTTTTTTCTTCCAGACGTATGCTGAAGTTGAGTTTATGTTAGCTGAAGCTGCGGAACGATGGAATTTGGCAGATGGTGATGTGGAAGGACATTACAACGCAGGAGTAACTGCGGCCATGGAATATTTGGCATTATACGGTCACGGGGTTAATATAACACCAACTGAAATTAGTGATTACTTGGCAGCAAATCCTTTTGATCCTACAGAAGCATTAAAAATGATAAATGAACAATATTGGGTTGCCACTTTTGGAAACGGATTAGAAACATTTTCGAATTGGAAGCGATCGGGGTATCCTGAATTAGTTCCTGCGGAAGTAGCAACAACTCTTACTGGAGGTAAAATACCAAGAAGATTACCTTATCCTGGTTCCGAAAAACTAAATAATCCTAAAAATGTCGAAGCGGCAATATCGCAGCAGGGCGGTGATGGTCTGCTTACCAGAATGTGGTGGGATAAAGAGTAAGAAAGTTAAAGAAACTTAAGTTGCCTTACTTATACTTTTTAATGAATAATATTAATGCCACTTGTCTACAGATCAAATGTTGATGAGTGGCATAATTATAATTGATTCCCCAAAAAATTAAAGAACTATTATAAAGAATTGGGCGGAATAAATTGTTCGAATGAAAAGTTGGATTCATTTGAACATCTAGAAGACTAAAAAGACCTGTTTATTTCTGAAAAACTCTAGTAGGTCATATTTGGAAACACTAAAAAAAAAATAAAAGTTTGAACCCTATACTTATACTTTGTGTCTTAGTAATTTATTTTGGAATGCTAATGACAATTTCCTATTTCACCTCTAAGAAAAGAAGCGATGAAACCTATTTTACAGGAGACCGACAATCTCCATGGTTTTTGGTGGCATTCGGTATGGTCGGTGCGGGCCTTTCCGGGGTTACTTTCGTTTCCTTGCCAGGAATGGTAGGGAATAACAGTTTCTACTTTTACCAATTTATACTGGGTAATGTAGTAGGTTATTTTTTCATTACGTTTGTGTTGATACCGCTTTATTTTCGGTTAAGATTAGTGTCTATTTATTCCTATCTAGAAGAAAGGTACGGGAAGAAAACCTATAAGACAGGATCATTGTTCTTTTTGGTGTCTCAATCCTTTGGTGCCGCCTTGCGATTATTGTTGGCGGCAAAAATTCTTCAATTTGCCTTTTTTGACAAGTTTAATATTCCGTTTTTTTTATCGGTTATAATTATTTTACTTTTAGTTTGGTTCTATACCAACAAATCAGGGATAAAAACTATCGTGTGGACTGATACCATGCAAACCACTTTTTTGATATTAGGAGCCGTTATAACTATTTACACCATAATTACAACTTTAAATTTATCTTATGGGGAATCTGTTCAACAAGTGATTCATCATAAGTATTTTGAAGTTTTTAATTGGGACCATAAATCGAGTAATAACTTTTATAAACAATTTATTGCGGGGGTTCTGGTAGCCATTGGAATGATAGGCCTAGATCAGAATATGATGCAAAAAACATTGACGTGTAAGAATAAATGGGATGCTCAAAAAAACACCTTGACCTATAGTTTAATACTTGCGGTTACACAATTCTTGTTTATGGGGCTTGGTGTGTTATTGTATATTTATGCTGAAAATAAGGGCATATCCCTAACTATAGGTGATAATGGCCAACTCTTGGATACAGATACGTTGTTTCCTGATTTGGCATTGAATCATCTTGGATTATTTGCAGGAATGTTTTTTTTGTTAGGAATTATAGCAGCTTCTTTTTCAAGCGTAGATTCGGCCCTAACGGCTCTTACCACTTCCTTTACATATGATTTTCTGGACATATCCGATAAATCCCATAAGGAAAAGAAAAGACTTAAAAACTGGGTGTTAGTAGGATTTTCTGTTGTAATATTTATAATTATTATGTTGTTCGCAAACAGTAGGGGGGATGTCATTTCTCTTATATTCAATGTGGCGGGGTATACCTATGGTCCACTCCTAGGACTATATTTATTAGGGATGTTTACAAAAATAAATATCAAGGATAAGTTGGTGCCGTTTATCTGTGTAATAGCTCCAATAGCTACCTATCTCCTGAGTACCTATTTTAAAAAGAGTTGGGATTTCGATTTTGGTTTTTTAAGTATAGCAGTGAATGCTAGCTTAACGGTCGTTGGTCTGATATTGATTAAGGAAAAAACTAAAAGATAAAACTTGATTTATAATAATTGTCCATCTAGAATGATAAAGAATAAATGTGCTTTTGCTTAGTAGTAATAACAACAACTATTGCCGTACAATTATTCGGCACAAATTAGAAGGCGGCTGATAATAGCGTAATAGTACTAGGGATATAACCAGAATAAATCTAAGGTTCTTGAAAACCCTAAAAGCGAAACCGAATCATGCCAACCCAGGTATTGGGGACCCGATAAACCAAAGATAAAAATACATTATTAGGAATTAAAACCATTTAAAATGAAGGTTACTAAAATTTTAAGAAGCAATTTTTTTGCATTTTTAATATGCGCTATTTTTTCATTGATTGGCTGTGGACAAGCTGTCAAAAAAGTAGAACAGATAACTAGTACGGATAAAGAACATATTGTAGTTGGGGCAAATCGAACGGAAAAATATTTGCCTCAATTAAAAGGAAAGAATATTGGGATAGTTGCCAATAACACCTCTGTAATTTTTAAAGACTATGAGGGAAGGGAGCCATATATTCACCTTGTAGATTCTTTATTGTCTCTTAACATAAATATTGTTAAGGTTTTTGCTCCTGAACATGGTTTTCGAGGTAAAGCGGATGCGGGAGAGGTCATAGTGGATTCTAGAGACGCTAAAACAAATTTGCCTGTTGTTTCGCTTTATGGAAGTAATGTAAAGCCTACTGCAGAGCAATTACGTGGTATTGATGCCGTGATGTTCGATATTCAGGATGTAGGAGTTCGATTCTATACTTATCTATCTACAATGCATTATATCATGGAAGCATGTGCAGAGAATGGTATTCCTGTTATAGTTTTAGATAGACCAAACCCTAATGGACATTATATTGATGGCCCAGTTGTGGAGAAAGGCTATGAAAGTTTTGTAGGGCTTCATCCTGTACCAATTGTCTATGGCATGACCATCGGGGAGTACGCAAAAATGATAAATGGGGAAAAATGGCTTCATGAAGGACTTCAGTGCGATTTAACGGTTATTCCATTAGTAGGTTATACTTATAATTCATCTTATAGTCTTCCTTTGAGGCCTTCACCTAATCTGCCAAATGATAAAGCTATTAATCTCTACGCGAGTCTTTGTTTGTTCGAGGGTACCAATGTGAGTTGTGGGAGAGGCACTGAAAGGCAGTTTCAGATATTTGGTTCCCCATATCTCCTTGGGGATACTTATGATTTTACATTTGTACCTAAACCGAATTTTGGTTCGAAAACACCAAAATATATGAACGAAGAATGTTTTGGATTGGATCTTACAAAAACGGAGAATTTAGATAGGTTAAATTTCACTTGGCTTTTAGAAGCATACAATGGTACAAATCCAAAAGATAAGTTTTTCAATAATAACAAACACTTTGATAGATTGGCAGGAACACCAAAATTAAAAGAGCAAATAATACAGGGAAAATCTATTGAAGAAATTAGAGCTACTTGGAATAAGGGTCTTGAAGAATTTAAAAATATTAGGGATAAGTATTTAATGTATCAATAATCATAAAATTGCATGGCTGCTAGTAATAATCATAAGTAATGAGTATGGACACACTAAAAAAAATAATTTCGACACAAGCTTTGGCTACTTTGAAAATTGTACGGGTCACACTCACAGTATCATTCAGTTATGCTACTACGGCTGTTGTTTAATTCAAAATTATGACCATGTAATGATAGCTTGTTTTTTCAATAAATCCTTTGGAGTTTGATATAGTATTGCCTTGAGCTACATTTATTGTAAAACTTAGGATTAGGAAAGATTCTATGTAATCATCGATGTTATGGACTACATAGAATTAAAAATAGAATTACTTTTGCTCATTACTTATTGGTAAAACACAATCGTTGTCAGCATAAAATGTAGGTTCTTTATTAAGTTGGCGAACCTTTACCTTTAGAAGGATTAAAGTGCAAGGCAACAACATTTAATATCAAACAATACAATTATATCAAGTATGTCAAATTATAAAAAAATTACCGAATCATCATCCAATTATACAAATCTGGAAATGATGGATACGGATACCATTCTCACCAGTATTAATGAGGAGGATAAAAAAATTGCCGCGGCGGTAGAAAGGGAAATACCGGCAATCACAAAATTGGTAGATGGCTTGGTGGAAAGATTCAATAAAGGAGGGCGTTTGTTTTATATCGGGGCAGGGACCAGTGGCCGACTAGGGATATTAGACGCCTCTGAAATTCCACCTACTTTCGGTTTACCTCATGATAGGGTCATAGGAATTATTGCCGGAGGGGATACCGCTATTAGGAAAGCAGTAGAAAATGCAGAGGATGATTGGAAACAGGCCTGGAGCGATTTAAAGGCCTTTGATATAAATGAAAATGATACGGTAGTAGGTATTGCCGCTTCGGGGACCACTCCTTACGTTATTGGAGGTGTTAAAGAAGCTTTGGAGAACGGCATTTTGACGGCTTGTGTTACCAATAACCCAGGCTCTCCCCTTACTCAGGCCGTAGAAATCCCTATTGCCGTTAACGTAGGACCCGAATTTGTAACTGGTAGTACACGGATGAAAAGCGGGACTTCCCAAAAATTGGTGTTGAATATGATCACTACAGCCCTCATGATCAGAATAGGACGGGTGAAGGGGAATAAAATGGTGAATATGCAACTTAGCAATATAAAATTGGTAGACCGTGGAGTCCGATTTTTAATGGATGAATTAAAAATAGAGTACCAAGAGGCCGAAATTCTTTTGAAAAAATACGGGTCGGTGAAAGCCGCTATGGATGCCCAATAAAAGAAAAATTTTGGAGTTTTTATAACAAGGAACCGGCCAAGGACGTTATTCTTTAGAAATGGCGGCCACCTCTTCAGGAGTGACGGTTTTATCCGATTTATTTCCCCAAGAATGTAAAATGTAGTTCATTACATCTGCTATCTCTTCGTCCGCTAGTCCCATGGGAGCCATGGTGCCATTATAGTTTATACCATTGACGACAATAGGGCCTTGTTGACCATATTTGATACCACGGATGCTTTCTTCTCTTTTTTTAAGTAGATAATCGGAATTGGCCAAGGGAGGAAAGGTGTTTGTAACGCCTTCTCCCTTGGACATATGGCAGTTGACACAAAAGTCGGTGTAGATGTCTGCTCCTCGTTTAATGCTTTCTTCTAATTCCTTGTCCTGGAAAATAAAAATGGACAAAAAAACGACGGAAGGAATATAGGTTAAAAAGAACAATTTCATTTTACGAAGGTTTATGAGGGATAGTAATTTTTATTCTTTTCTGGGCATTGAAGTAACCCTGACTTAGCAAAACTAGCGCTTAATTAGGGATCAATTTATAAATTCCCTTTCCTTCTACGGCCACATAAATATAACCGTTCGGAGCTTGCCTAACATCGCGTACGCGGCCAATATCGGTCATTAATTTTTCGCGTTTTACGACTTTATTGTCCTTAAGAACCAATCTTTCTAAGTATTGAAATTTTAGGGACCCTATCAATAAATTATTTTTCCAATCAGGGTATTTGTCCGAAGTCACAAAAGTCATTCCGCTCGGGGCAATAGAGGGTACCCAATAGTATATCGGTTGTTCTGTCCCTTTCATTTCCGTGCTGTCCGTGATAGAGGTTCCACTGTAATTAATGCCATAGGTAACCAAGGGCCAACCATAATTTTTGCCTTTTTCAATAATGTTGATCTCATCGCCACCTTGGGGCCCATGTTCGTGTTCCCATATGGTACCGGTTACAGGGTTTTTGATCAGGCCTTGAGGATTTCTATGGCCATAACTAAAAATAGCTTTTTTAGCCCCTTCTTGACTTACAAAAGGATTGTCTTCAGGAATAGAGCCGTCGTCATGGAGCCGGTATATTTTTCCTCCATCTCTGCTAATGTCTTGTGGATTAATGTCTCTGTCTCCTCGATCACCAATAGAGAAATACAAATATCCCTCATTGTCAAAAACAATTCGAGATCCAAAATGTTGTCCTTTAGTAGTATTTGGGGTGGCTTTGTAAAGCACTTCTGAGTTGGTTAGGCTATTGTTATCTAGTTTTGCTCGAACTAAAGTGGTGTTGCCTCCTTTTTCGGCGCCTCCTTCAGAAGAGAAGGACATGTAAATCCAGCCATTGTTCTTATAATCCGGATGCAGGGCTATATCCAATAAACCGCCTTGCCCCCTAACATAAACAGCTGGCACATTGCTTACTGTGGATTTTTTTCCGTCTTTAAAATGGATTAGTTCTCCCGACTTTTCTGTGATTAACATACTGTCATCCGGTAAGAAAGCCATTCCCCACGGAATTTGTAGTTCATCGATTATTAATTCTGTCGAAAAAGGCACTTCTGTAGGAGTATCTATCTTATTATCAGTGGATTGCGCGCAAGATAAATTCATCGTCAATAGAGTGAAACTGAGTAGTAGAATACTATACTTCATGATAAGGCGTTAGTTAATAAGTGATTAAGTAAACAAATTTACCTAAAGATAATTATAAAATAGCCAAAAATAACCAATAGCATGTAGACTATATTTTGTTCCCCATTTAAATAGAGACCTTAAAATCCTTATATAACCTATGCTTCCCAGATATTTCAAGCATATTTTTTATGCATTGCTATTAATTATCGGATCAATTATTTGTGGTTCGGCAATGGCGAATTCCACGGTAAATGGTTTTGTTTCGGATATTTCAACAGCCTTTAAAGAAATCAATACTTCTTCTGCCCATAAATTGTTATCAGGGGGTATAATTAATCACCAGTCCATAATTTTCCCAAAAAAGCAATCGCGTTCAACAAAGGAAATGAGTACTATGATGTTTTCAACTGTTATCAATGGGGCAAATGAAGAAGTTATATGTACCAATGATGGTACTACATTGGCCAAGTTTTTTCTTTGTGGTACCGGAGACAATAGAACGGTAACGGTAAATGGGAGTGGGACCATAACTTGGCAAAAGCAACTGTCCAGCTGTCCATTGGTCGGAAGTGATGCATGTCCGGTGAAGGATAATAGTTGTTATGGACCTGGCATTACTGGAGCATCTTATTTTTTAGATGCGAGCGATCCCTCGGTAGCTGGGGAATATAGGGTACGGATAGACTCTGGCGTGTTCTATTATTTCAGAGTATCGTCTAATCCTTTGAATCCTCAGTTAAGTACTCAAGATTTTGTTTGTGGTGCGCCCGGTAGGGTGGAAGTTACTAATGTTCCTTCTGGCTATGAATACAGCCTTAATTCGGTTACCGGTCCGTTTCAGGACAATCCCTTTTTTGATATAACGGCGGCTGGGGAGTATCGGGTATTTACCAGATTAAAAAACGCTTCGCAGAGCGCTTGCGTTTTTCCATCACAAATAGTAACCATTAGTGAAGTTGATATGACTGTGGCGGTGTCTAAGGTCGATATCAGTTGTAGTGGGGACAAGGGGAGTATAACTATCGATATATCTGGAGTTCCTGGATTTTATAGCTATAGGTTGATACGAAACGGGGCTACCATGAACTCTTTTGGTCCTAATAGCTCTAATACCCATACTTTTAATAACCTAGGTGCTGGTACTTATTCTGTCGCTGTCCAGGCCAGTAGTAGTTGTGCCGAAACCATCAGTACTATCAACGGAGACCCAATAACCATAGGAGCTGGATTGATTGCTGTGGATGCCACCGCCTTTGCGACGGATAGTTTTGGTTGCGGAGCAACTTCGGTAGCCATTACTCTAAATGCTAGTGGAGGTACCGCTCCTTATGAATTCAGTGTCAATGGAGGGGCGTTCGTAGGGAGTTTTACCGATGGCACTACCCATACTGTAAACAACCCTGGCACCTATAATATTGCTGTCCGTGATGCCAGTGGTTGTTCTAAAAATACTGTGGTTGATGTAGAGAATATTCCACCTCCCGTCTATAATATCACTACTGAAGATGCCAACTGTGGAGGAGCTAATAATGGGAGTATCACAGTAAACGTTACCAATAGCAACGGTTATAATTTGGAATACAGTATTAATAACGGGACAAGCTTTCAAAACAGTAACGTTTTCTCTAATTTGTCTCCGGGTACTTTTGAAATAGTTGTTCGTTATCAACAAGATACTTTTAGCTGTAACACTCCAGCAATTAGTAGGTCCATAGGCACACCTTCTACGATAGTTGCCAGCGCCAATGTAACCCAAAGCCCTAGTTGTCTAAGTCAAAACGGTGGGCAAATTACCTTTTCCGGAGTTAGTGGTGGGGTAGGTCCATATGAATACAGTATAGGATCAGGTTTTATTTTAGGTAATACTGTTTTTAGCGGACTTTCAACCGGAACCTACAGCCCCCAGATCCGGGATGCCAATGGTTGTGTAGAGACCTTACCGGCCATTGTTTTTAATCCGCTTGACAAACCGACCGATATCGATTTTACTATTACGGGGATCGATTGTGCAACTTCCACGGCTTCAGTTAGCTTGGCGGTGATTGGCGGAGCAGGTATAACCGATTACCAGGTTATTTCTCCAATAACGGTAAATAATGGTGCTAACAATAACTTTACCGGATTGGCTTTAGGGAGTTATACTTTTAGGGTTACCGATGCCGAGGGGTGTAGTTATACCGAAAGCTTTGCAATTACCGATATCAGTTCTATTGGCGTCAGCAGTCAGGTTGTTCGCAATAGTAGTTGTATTGGTGACAGTGATGGGGAAGGCCGGTTTATTGTTGATGGTTTTAGCAGTACCTACAGCTATCAAATAGATGGAAATCCTATGCTTACCGGTCAAACTTCTAATGTTATTCCCTTAAGCGGTTTAGTCGCGGGTTCCTACGCGGTTACAGTAACGGACGAAGTTACTAGTTGTACGGAATCGAGCATATTGACCATTGCAGAACCTTTGGCCCCTCTGACCATAGCTCCGATTTGGACCGATATGAGTTGTCAGAATAATAATAGGGGATCGGTAAATGCGAATGCTTCTGGCGGATGGGGAGGGCATAACTATACGCTCACTAGGCCAAATGGCAGCACCATTGGTCCTAGGAGCAATCCAAATTTTTCGGGACTCACAGATGTCTCAGGCTTATACACTATAACAGTGATAGATGGTGGTGGTTGTTCAGCTTCTGCCAGTTATGGCTTTACGGCGCTATCCGCTCCTACCTTAGTATTAGATATCGCTGCCTCCGACTTTTGTTTCGATAATACCGATGCTACTACTTTGGTGGTAAATGCTAGTGGTGGCGATGGCAATTACGAATATAGAATAAACAATGGGACATGGGCACCAGGGGCAATGAGCGCTAGTTTTGGGAATCTAGGTCCTGGCAACCATAAGATAGAAGTTAGAGATGGCAACAATTGTATTGGTAGCATTGCCCGGTATATTAGACCGCAAATAACCTCTAGAATCAGTATCCAAAAAGAACTCACCTGTAGCCTAACAGGAACCGGAGATGCAGAAATTAGGGTGACATTAAGTAATGGGAACCCACCTTATAACACCTATGAATTAAGTTATAATGGTGGTGCGTATGTAGGTGCGACTGCTATAGCGGGGAGTAGTTTTGTATACACCACTGGAATTTCAGGTACTTATCAATTCCGGATTACGGATAATTTTGGATGTATGGTCGAAACTAATATTGTAACCATAGACCCCACGGCAACCATTGTAGCAAATGCCATGGTCACCGATCCAAGATGTGGTGACCCCAATACAGGGGTAGTAGAATTGGAGCCAGATACTTCGGTCGGAATTCCGCCTTTTCAATATAGCATTGATAATGCTGTGGGCTCGTTTACTAATCAGAACGTTTACGGAAATCTTTCGCCGGGGAATTATACTTATTATGTCAGAGATAGTAGAGGATGCAGTGTAGGAGTAGACTTTACCATAGGGCCTCCAATAGCCGGAATAGATGCATCGGTAGTTGCCAATGCAGCAAGTTGTTCTGCTGGGGCAGTATTAGGTAGCATAGACGTTGTTGGGAATACAAACGGTTTGGCCCCTTACACTTATACCTTATTAGATGGTGCCGGAAATATTAGGAGTGCTATAGGCCCAACGCCCAGTGCCACTACTAGCTTTACAAATCTAACAACCGGAAGATATAGCGTAGTAACCAGGGATGCTGCCGGATGTGAAGACCGCGATGCAATCACTGTAACAGTTTCTGGATTTAGTATAGCCCCTATTCCGCCTCCGGTTCCGGTGTCTTGCGATGCAACAGGGTTTACCTATAGCGTAACGGTATCCGGAGGTTCTGGATCTTATGAAATTAGACTGTTGGGAGAGCCCGCCTATTACCCTTTAACTCCAGGAGGCGGAACCCATACTTTTAGCAATGCTTTGAATGGAATTATTTATGGGGTTCCGTATACCGTTGAGGTACACGATTTAGGAACCAACTGTTACTATTTTCAGGAAATCCCGCCCGTAGACGAACCTAATTCCCTCCAAGTTACAGCTTCGGGAACTACAGCCTCCTGTGATGTTGCTGGGAATGGTGTTTTTAGTTATGAGGTTATAGATTACTCAGGAACACAATTAGAAATATCGGTAATAGATGCTAGCACAGGAGCAATTATTTCTCCTCCAACACCCATTACGGTTCCAGTCTATACGGGAACACCTTATGCAGATCAGATCACTGCATTGCCCCCAGGAAGTTATCAGGTCTTGGTAGAAGATTTGAATTCTAATTGTACAAGCAGTGCCCAGGCCCTTATAATTCAGGATATTCCAACAATTAGTGTCGATCGCAATACCAACGCCAATTGTAATAATCCCAATGGACGACTGATAGTACGTGGGGTGGGGGGTACAGCGCCATATCTGTTTTCTGTTGTGCCTAGAGCAAAGCCAGTGGAAACCTTTACAGCTGCTACGACCTATGATTTACCTCCTGGGGATTATGATATTTATGTGCAGGACGGCAATAGCTGTGTTTCTAACATGGGGCAGACTATTGCCATGTCTCTTGGCGTACCTACACCTACGGTAGATGTAACCAATCAATGTACCGCTGTTTCGTCCTATATCGTAGCGGTTACTTCTCCATTAAGTAGCGGAACATCACCAGAAACAACTTTTCAATATGATATGGGCGGCGGGTTTCAATCTAGCCCCACCTTTACCGTGCCCAATCCGGGGAGCTATACTATCACGGTTCGCGATGGTAATGGATGTACCAATACCGTAGAGGCAGCCGTATTCGATTTCTTTTCTATAACTGCAAGTGCTACTGCAGAACCTTCTTGCAATAATTCAGATGGAATTATAACGGTAGAAACTTCGGGTGGAAGTGGCGATTTTAATTATGTTTTGGATGATGGTGTCAATCCGGTTATTCTTCAATCGGATAACCCGGTATTTACCGGTTTACCTCCAGGGAATTACAACATTACTGTTACCGATAGAAGTTCTAATACCCTGCCATTGTGCCAAGATACCGCTACGGTAGAAATTATTACGGTATCGCAACCTATAATTGATTCGGTGAGCATTACGGATATTTCTTGTTTTGGGAGCGCCGATGGCAGTATTACGGTCGATTTAGTCCCTTCTTCGGTAACGGACGGGCCTTTTACGTATAATTTATATGATAGCACTAATACATTGGTAAAAAGCCAGCCCGATGCTATTTTGGATAATTTATCGCCCGATACTTATGAGGTTGAGGTGGTGTCTAATAGAGGGTGTGTGTCCCTACGCTTAGAAGCAACTATAGCAGAACCAACCGTATTAATGGGGAAAGCAGATGCGCCTTCATTTAGCTGTAATCCGGCAATTAATACCTTTAATACCACAACCTTAACTATCTATTCGGACACTAATGGCGATGGAAGCGGTAGTCTTACGGGAACTGCTCCCTATACTTATAGTATCAACGATGGGACGGCTGTTTTTGATGGTACCAACTTCCAAAGCAGTAACACCTTCGAAATTATAGATAATGGTAGCCCACAGATAATAACGGCAACTATTCGAGATGCTAACGGATGCGAATTTATAGATACCGTCAACCTGATGCCTCCCAATGGATTAACCTTTAATTTTAATGAACTTAGCCCGATTAGCTGCGATGCTTCGGGAGCAGGGGTTGTTGCCGGTACGGTAGAAATAATAATTGATCAGGGACCGGGGAATTACGGAGTAGAAATATTACCGCTAGGCTCCCAACCAGAACGAATAACTGGTTGGGCAGATAGGATTGTCTGGGATATAGATACCCCAGGGGATTATATTTTTGCGGTCAGGGATATCGACAATGGAGGGTGTCTGTATGTTACCCCTATTCACACGGTGCCAGATTATAACCTTTTAGAAGCGGAGATCAACGAGCTTAAGCCGGTAACTTGTTTTAATGGATCCGACGGTGAAATAAGTATTACAATCAATAAGTATATCGGTACATATAATTACGAGGTATTTTCTCGTGATATGGCCGGAATGGAAACATCGACAGGGGTTATGGGTAGTTTTGATACCGAGAACCCTATTAATACGCCAGAAATTATTAGAGGGGTGCCGGCAGGAAACCTTGTTGTTCGCATTCTAGAATTAGACAGTCCATATTGTACTTCCATTAGTAACGTTACTACCGTAAAAGGACCTGATAGGGCCTTGGAGGTAACACCGGTACAAACCGCTGGTGTAACTTGTTTTACTCCTGGGAGGGGCGAAATTACCGTTAGTGGCGATGGTGGTTGGGGCGGATACCAATATCAATTGGAACAAGAAACCGTCACACCCGGTAGCTTTAATATTAGTACACCATTTTCTGCTACCAATGTTTTTTCAGATTTATCAAGCGGTAACTATAGGTTGAGTATTATGGATGCACAGGGGTGTGTAGTTTCAGAGGAATTTTCTCTTGATTTACCGATGCCGATTGCTGCCGATATTAGAATTGTACAACCGCTTTTATGTCCTGGTTCTAATGATGGTAGTATAGAGGCTTATAATATTAGGGGAGGAGAAGATCTAGATGGGGACGGAGAAGAATATTTGTACCAGTTAAACCGATTAAACAGTGCTGGAGCTATATTAAATACTAGTGGTTTACAAGAGTCTGTCCGATTTTACAACCTTCCTTCAGGGCGCTATACTATAAACGTATTCGATGGTTGGGGCTGTAGCTTTACTACCCAAGAAATTATTATTCAAGACCCCTTGGCAGTAGATCCGGATTTGGTAGAAACCATGTCTCCTGGCTGCGGGGATGAAGGGCGAATGGAATTGTCGGTGGCCAATCCTATGGCAGAAATGGAATATTTTTATCGCAGGAGCGGTACGTCAGATCCTTTTGTGTCCTTCGGCGGTTTAAACCTAAGTAGTGTAGAAATTATAATTCCAGATGTTAATGTTAACCCAGGGCCATATCAGTACGATGTACAAAACGGAAACGGTTGCCCCATTCAACAATCGAACGAAATTAATTTAGATAGGGCATTGCCATTGGTCATAGCCTTAGATTTGGTCGATGCCAATATAAAATGTTCAGGAGAAGCTACCGGTATCATCCGTTCGGAAGCTTTTGGTGGCGTAGGCAATTATAATTATATCTTGGTAAATAACGATTTAGATAGTGGTATTCCGGGAGTACCACGAGTACCTGGGCCGTTAGATATTGTTAGGAACTCACAAAACTCAGGTGTTTTTAGAAACTTAGATGCCGGAAGTTATTATGTCTATGCAAGGAGTGCCGGTTGTACGGCTATTTCCCCAGAAATAGTGATCAGTCCAAAAGACGCTTTAGTTTTAGAGCGTTTAGAAGCCGTGCCTGTGAGTTGTAATGGTGATTTGGATGGACAAATAAGAATAGAGGCGAGCGGTGGGAGCGGACAAATCCGGTTTTCCATTTCGGAAACCTTAAGCGAGTTTTTTGAGGGTAACGATCCCCTTAATCAAAATGCCATAACCTTTAGGGATTTGCCTCCTGGGAACTACGAAATTATTGTTCAAGACGAATTGGGATGTAGCATTTTACGGGAAATTTCCGTGACCATTCCAGAAGAATTATTGGTGGCTAATGTAGCCACTACTCCGGAAACCTGTTTACTGGCATCGGACGGATCTGTACAATTGAGTATGGTAGGAGGAACACCCTTTGTGGATGTCGGCGGATCAGTATACTATGAGACCAAAATAATTGGCCCAAATAGTATAGGAGATGAGGTGTTTGCCAGAAATGATCAGTTATTTTTTGACTATTTAATAGGTGGCGAAACCTACGTGATATTTATTAGGGATGCCAAAGGTTGTGAAACTAATGTGATAGTTCCCATAACCATGGGGGTAGAATTGATAGCAGAGGCTGAGGTAGTTTATGGTTGTGAAGGTATTTTTCCCAATAGCACAACAAGCATACTATTGGCAGATCCAAGCCTAGAGTCAACTTTGCTCTTTTCTTTGGATATAGACGATCTCTCTTTGGCAAATACCCAGACCACTTTTGGAAATTTACCGCCAGGGGAGCATACGGTTTATATATACCACGAAAACGGATGTAGCAGCTCAGTAGCGTTTACCATCGAGCCTTACGAACCCTTAACCCTAACTGTAGTAAAAACAGGCCCCGACCAGATAACGGCTACGGCAGTAGGGGGCTTTGGAGGGTATGAATACTTTTTCCAAGGCAATGCTACCGGGGCAGATACTATTTTCTATGTCAGGGAAGATAGTAATGTTACCGTATCGGTAATAGATCAAATGGGATGTAGTGCTACCATAACTATTCCCTTTGATTTTACGGGAAGGCTAGAGATACCTACCTTTTTTACACCCAATGGGGATCATAAAAATGACGAATGGGTTCCTGGGAATAGCAGTTATTTTCCAAATTTAAAAGTAAAGATCTACGATCGCTACGGTAGGGTAGTGGCTATACTGGATAATGTCTCTGGCTGGAATGGAAATTATAAGGGTACGGAAATGCCTACTGGAGATTATTGGTACGAAGTGAATACCCATGATAAGGAAAACCATCAGTATATAGGTCATTTTACCCTGTACCGATAAAAAAACAACTACTAAATACTTGATACAAAAGGGAATGAAAAATCAGGAGAATTTTTTATGAATTTTTCCTTTTTTATTTAAACATATGTTCTATATTTGCAGTCCGAAAAAATAGCAACTGTTTTATTAGAACAACCGCTGATATTTTCTTCGGGGTGTAGCGTAGCCCGGTTATCGCGCCGCGTTTGGGACGCGGAG
>NZ_JAAXCQ010000017.1 GCF_012272855.1 Arenibacter sp. 6A1
AATAAATTACAGCTTTTTAAACAGTTTTCCTATTTTAAATCACCTCAAAACACTAGCAAAATCAATACTTCAACAGTTATTCAACTCTTTTTTCAGGGGATGGCTAATTTAACGATATAGATGGAGGGGCCAATTATGCCGAAGAAAACTGGGCCGATAACCCATCAACCTATATTATTGATAATCCCACAGAATTAACAATGTCCAATGATGGGTCATGGATCATTGCAACTGGATCTATTTTAGATCATTCAGGATCCGGTAACGCTGACCCTGAAGTCAATTTTGGGGTGAATTACAATTCCAAGTCCCAAATTACTATCCGAGTTGGGGCAATGGCAAGGGTAACAGGGGCATCGGCGGGAGGAAGACAACACAATATAGAATTCTTTTGTGTGACCAATTACTTAAGTCCAGATACCTATGGACTTGATTCGGATTCGGATGGGATTGCGAATCATCTAGATCTTGATTCTGATAATGATGGCATTTATGACGCGGTGGAAGCTGGCCATAATCAACCACATACCAATGGGGTGGTTAATAGTGGGTACGGAGCCAATGGCTTGGCAAATATTGTAGAAACCTCCCCAGAAAGTGGTGTGATAAATTATAGCATACGCAATACTGACGGTACTGCGCCACCCGATTATTTGGATGAAGACAGCGATGATGATGGTTGTAAGGATGCCAATGAGGCCTATGGTAATGTTACCGCCGATAGTGATGGCAATGGTTACTATGGAAGTGGTAATCCACCAGCTGTAAATTCCGACGGTACGGTTACCGCTGCTTCTTATAGCAATCCTGTTGATGGGGATAGCAATGGCACGCCAGATTATGTAGAAGCCGAAGCAGCACCCCTTATAACGACTCAGCCTACAGATACCGTAATTTGTGCCAACGGGAATACAAGCTTCTCGGTAACGGCTTCCAATGTTAATACCTATCAATGGCAAATTTATAATGGTTCGGTATGGAATGATGTGACGGATACAGGTATACATAGCGGTGCGACAACCAATACCTTAGGGATTACCAATGGCCAAATGTCGGATAATGGCAATCAATATCGCGTGATTGTATCGAACACAAGTTTTATATGTAGCTTGGAAACCTCCAATACGGTCACCTTGACCGTTGTACAACCAATAGCACCTGTTTCGGGTGGCGATCAGGAAGAATGCGCGGATAGCCCCGTTCAAACCTTAACTGCTACCGCTACCGTCCCAGCGGGTTCTAATCTAGTTTGGTTTGATGCCCCCGTAGGTGGCAACGTAGTGGCAAGCCCGACCTTAAATAGTGTGGGTACAATAACGTATTATGCAGAATCACAGGATGGCTCAACTGCTTGTCCCAGCAGTACTAGGACCCCGGTGAGCCTGACCATTCACCCACGTCCTACTATTTCCGTGACCGGATCGGCGAGCTGTAATATATTTTTAACGGCCTATTCCTTAGAAGTCACGGTAAGTAGTGGGACAGTAAGCAGTACGGCAGGTACGGTTATCAATACTGCGGGAAATGTATGGGATATTACCGATGTCCCTAGCGGGACAGATATAGTAGTAACAGTGACCGATGCTAATGGCTGTTCTAGAGATCTTCCGGTATCGGCTCCCGATTGCTCTTGTCCAGTAGTGAATGCACCTAACAGTGGGGGAGACAAGGCGTATTGTACTGGAGATCCTGTTCCTTCTATTGATGCTAGTGTTGAGGTAGGAGAAACGGTCGATTGGTACGATAGTGCTTCTGGGGGAGTATTGCTGTTGAGCGGTAATACAAGCTTTACCCCTAGTGGGGCAGGGACTTATTATGCAGAAGCACGGAATAGTATTACCAATTGTATAAGTGGTTCCAGAACTCCCATTACCGTTATAGAAGACAGTCCGCCTACAGCCACTATCAGTGCCGATAGAACCGTATTCGTAAACCAAAATACCTCATTTACAGTGATTACGACCAATGCCGACACCTACCAGTGGCAGCTAAGTACCGATGGAGGAACGGTTTTTAACAATATTGTTAATGGTCCCGAGTATTCTGGGACACAGTCTATCTCCTTGACCGTAAACGCCGTGGATATTGATAAAAACAACAATAGATATCGATTATTGGCCTCTAAAAGCGGATCGAGTTGCGCCCTTATAGCTTCGCCTTCTGCCTTGTTGAGAGTACGCGTAAGAACCGTAATTACCAACCGAAGAATTACCCATAGGGTTAAAAAGAATTAAGATCAAAATTTTTTACGGTTTTGGCGTGTATAGCATTCTTTTTATCTGTAGTTACGGTAAGTTTATCCGTATAGCCCTTCAATATAATGTGGTTATACCATGTGAATGGAATGATATACAACAAAAATTATGACACATCCTGGGAAAAGTCAATCTTGTAAATTAAAGTAGTCTTACTCATGCCGTTCCCTCAATGGTAGCTGTAGGGCACAATCAGGAAAAAAGTAACCTAATGTTATTAAATAAATTTTTATTCGGACTAATCGGTCTAACGTGCTTACTGCATGTCTCCGTAGCTACCGCCCAAACAACTTTTACCGAAAGCGCTGCTGCTTATAACCTAGGTATTGGAGGTAATAAAGACGGTGGACATGCTTGGGCCGATTATGATCTTGATGGGGATTTTGACTTGGTAATCAATACAAATGGCAGAGGCTATCTTTTGCGAAATGATGGTGGGAGCTTCTCAGACCAAACAGCAGCATTAGCTCCTGATTTATTGGGAGGAAATCTTGAAAGGACAGTTCTATTCGTTGATTTTAACAATGACGGCTATCCCGATATTTTCAGAAACAAACACGATGATTTACGTATTTATTTACAAGACCCTAGTAGCAATAAATTTGGGGATGGAATTGGGGGTACCGTCCCTAGTCAGCGTTTTATTACGATGACCGATGGGATGAACACCGAAGGGGCAGGGGCCTTGGATTATGATGGCGATGGCGATCTTGACCTATTTGTGGATAATCATAATTTTGGTATTGATATATTGCAAAATGACGGGAATGGCTTTTTTACCCATGTTACAACAAAGGCAGATAGTCCAAATCCTCCCTATAATCAGAATGTACCAAGTACCTGGCCCTTAGGGTTGGTACAGGATGCTACCGATGGTGATTACGGCTCTGCTACAGATTTTAATGATGATGGATGGGTCGATATAGTGGTTAGAAAAAGAGATCAAGTAGACCTGTTTACAAACCTTGGGGGAACCTTTCAGGATGGGGTAGATATTGATCAGGCTGCTAATGGTAACAAGGGGTCGGTAGCTTTCTACGACTTTGATAACGATGGGGATTTTGATCTTTTTTGGACAGAAAATGGCAATAACCAAATACACCGTAATAATGGTGACGGAACATGGACCCCATTAGGAGCAGTTACCGGAATTCCTATTAGCTTTTCTGGCCAGATTGAAGGTCTTGCCTGTGGCGATGTGGATAATGATGGGGATATCGATATTTTTTTGACGGGAAATAATACCAGTAAACTATACCTGAACCAAATCAACAACGGAGGAGGTGCCATGACATTTATAGACTCGGGCCTAACTTTTAATACAGCAGGTGAGGGATGTACATTTATCGATATCGATAAAGATGGGGATTTGGACCTTTATATGAATCGCACAGGTAGTAATTCTTTGTATATCAATAATCTAGGGGTTTTGGATCAGCCAAATCATCTGTATATCAATATTATAGAAGATAGGGACGATTTTGGACTTATTAATCTGGAGCAACGTTTTGGGGTAGGGGCAACCTCCAAGATTTTGCACTGTGATGGGAATGTTATTTCTGGCACTCGGGAGGTTAATGGGGGGTATGGACATGGTACACAACAACCAGGTCTTATCCATTTTGGTTTGCCTAGTGGTCCTCTGGTTCCTATCGTGGTTGAGGTGGCATTTCCACGAACTTCAACCGGTAGGGTGGTGGTCAGAAAACAACTTGTACCAATCGATTTTAAAAATGGAAATATCAATATTGTAGATGTCTTTCCCGATTCTGCCAACCAGCCCCCAACTGCCTATAATGATTATATCACAACAGTTGAGGATAGCCCTGTAATCTTTGATCCATTGGCCGATAACGGAGGTGGGGCCGATACCGATCCCGAAGGACAACCTATGGAAATAATCTCCATTACATCTGCTTCCAACGGTACGGCCGTATTGAACGGGAATGGTACGGTGACCTATACACCGAACCCCGGATTTTCGGGAGGTGACCAATTTAATTATACCATAAGGGACAATGCTAATTGTACTTTTACTGCCGAAGAAAGTACCGCTACCATCTATATTACCATATATGCCGATTCGGACAACGACAGTATTCCAGACAATACAGATCTTGATGACGATAACGATGGCATTCCAGATGATAATGAGTTAAGTACTGTTGTTAGCAACTCGCAACCTTCTTGTGGGGGAGAAATCAATCTTGATTTTAGCGCGCCTGCTTCACTAGAATCCGGAGTGGATAAAACTCAAGGCGCAGTATATAGGATTACGAATGTTACTACGGCTACAGATGCTTTGGTGACCATTGTTCAGGTATTTAATGCAACGGTTTATAATGTGGACAATAATGGGGCCGATGCTCCAAATTTTAAACCGCAAACGGGCTTTAACTTACCCAATATAGGGGATAGAGCATATGTTGAGTACAATATTCAATTTGTTGCCTCGGGAGGATCCACTCCTGTGGTAATTCCTAAATTTTTTATGAATTTTAACGATATTGATGGGGGTGCCGCTTACGGAGAGGAAAATTGGGTAAACAATCCGGCTACCTACACCATTGAAAGTCCAACCGAACTCACCATTACCAATGAAGGTGCCTGGGTGATAGCAACTGCCGGAATGGTGGATCATCCGGATTCTAGCAATACTGATCCCGAAGTAAATGTAAGCGTAAATTATAATTCGAAATCTGAAATGTCATTTCGGGTGGGGGCCGTTGCTAGGGTAGCCGGGGCTTCGGCAACAGGAAGGCAACACAGTATAGAGTTTAATTGTATAACAAACTTCTTGAATCCGGAAACCTATGGTATTGATAATGATTCTGACGGAGTGGCGAATCATTTAGATCTTGATAGCGATAACGATGGTATTTATGATGCGGTGGAGGCTGATCATAATCAAGCACATACCAATGGTATTGTTAATGGGCTATATGGGCTCAATGGGTTGGCCGATTTAGTAGAGACAATCCCCGAAAGTGGAACCCTTAATTATACCCTTCTCAATTCTGACGGTACCAATCCACCAGATTATTTGGATACCGATAGTGATGATGACGGCTGTAGCGATGCCAATGAGGCTTATTACAACCCCAATGCTGATGGAGGTGATAATCATTATTATGGAAATGGCAATCCTTCGGTAACGGATGCCAATGGACGAGTAACTGAAGCCTCCTATCCAGTACCGACAGATATAGATGCGAACAGTATATATGACTATAAAGAAGCCGATTCCCCACCATCAATTGCCACACAACCAGTGGATATAAAAATATGTCCAGGCTGTACCGGCTCGATATCTGTGATGGCATTGAATGCCGACAGTTATCAATGGCAACTATTCAATGGGGCTAGTTGGGTTGATTTATCTGATACCGGAATATACAGCGGATCAAACACAAATACCCTAACGATTAATAATACTACGGCTACGGAAGATGGAAACCGATATAGGGCGGTTCTTGCTAATAGCATGTATATATGTGCAACGGAAACCTCTGATATAGCTATTTTATTGGTAAGGGTTAATACCGTAATTACCAACCGAAGAATTACCCATAGGGTTAAAAAGAATTAGACCTTGCCAACTTGCTTAACGGCGAAAGAAAATACAATTTTTATCATCCAATAACCACCTTGTGTTTACGATAAATACGAGGGTAATCGACCAACGACTACCAAAAAAAATATGGTTTTTAAGAATCGTTACCCCTAAAAATATGCTCTTTACATAGTGAATGGGCACTTACACAACATTTATTTTTCAGAGGGTATAGTAAAGTTAATTTTGTTAATAGTTAATTCTTTGCTGCCTTGATGTTATCCAAATACGATGGTTAAAAACCATCAAGAAACTGAGGTTTAGTAATGGTAAAATAACTGACCAATAAGTACCAAAATTTTGAATACCGCATAAATCAACAACCATGGACAAAAGAATTCTGCTAATAATCATTTTTCTCGTAACTGGAATTTCATTTTCTCAGACTACGGTTACTTTACAGGATCAATGTAATTGCGAGGTACTTAGTGGTACCCTTGTAGCTACTCCTGGAGCTACTACCCCCGGAGGAGCAGATATAGGTGATATCTATGTGAATACCACTACTGGCACCATTTATTTTTGGGATGGTGATTCTTGGGAATTAACTTCTTCCGATAATCAACAACTACAAAGTTTTAGTTTTGATGCAACAACTAATCTGCTTTCCTTGACTTTGGAAAATGGAGGTAGTGTGAGTGTAGATTTAGGAAGTCTGAGATTTGTGGAGACACTGACTACCATTGTAGAAAACGCCAATGGTACCTTTACCTATACGGATGAAGCTGGGAACCCTACCATAATCGATATTACCAACCTGGAGACCTTAACAACGATCGCCTTAAACGTCGATAACACCCATTTGGATTATACGGATGAGGACGGTACTACAATTCAGGTAGATCTGACCGCTGCTGTAAAGAACCTGGAGACCCTGACTACCATTGTAGAAAACGTCAATGGTACCTTTACCTATACGGATGAAGCTGGGAATCCTACTATTATCGATGTCACCAACCTAGAGACCTTAACTACTATTGCCTTAAACGCCGATAACACCAATTTAGATTATACGGATGAGGACGGTACTACAATTCAGGTCGATCTGACCGCTGCTGTAAAGAACCTGGAGACCCTGACTACCATTGTAGAAAACGTCAATGGTACCTTTACCTATACGGATGAAGCTGGGAATCCTACCATTATCGATATTACCAACCTAGAGACCTTAACTACTATTGCCTTAAACGCCGATAACACCCATTTAGATTATACAGATGAGGACGGTACTACAATTCAAGTCGATCTGACCGCTGCTGTAAAGAACCTAGAGACGCTGACTACCATTGTAGAAAACGCCAATGGTACCTTTACCTATACGGATGAAGCAGGGAACCCTACCATAATCGATGTCACCAACCTAGAGACCTTAACTACTATTGCCTTAAACGCCGATAACACCAATTTAGATTATACGGATGAGGACGGTACTACAATTCAGGTTGATCTGACCGCTGCTGTAAAGAACCTGGAGACCCTGACTACCATTGTAGAAAACGTCAATGGTACCTTTACCTATACGGATGAAGCTGGGAATCCTACCATTATCGATATTACCAACCTAGAGACCTTAACTACTATTGCCTTAAACGCCGATAACACCCATTTGGATTATACAGATGAGGACGGTACTACAATTCAGGTCGATCTGACCGCTGCGGTGAAGAACCTGGAGACCCTGACTACCATTGTAGAAAACGCCAATGGTACCTTTACCTATACGGATGAAGCAGGGAACCCTACCATAATCGATGTTACCAACCTAGAGACCTTAACTACCATTGCCTTAAACGCCGATAACACCAATTTGGATTATACGGATGAAGACGGTACTACAATTCAAGTCGATTTAACGGCTGCTGTAAAGAACCTGGAGACGCTGACTACCATTGTAGAAAACGCCAATGGTACTTTTACCTATACGGATGAAGCTGGGAATCCTACCATTATCGATATTACCAACCTAGAGACCTTAACAACGATCGCCTTAAACGCCGATAACACCCATTTGGATTATACGGATGAGGACGGTACAACAATTCAAGTCGATCTGACCGCTGCTGTAAAGAACCTGGAGACCCTGACTACCATTGTAGAAACCGCCAATGGTACCTTTACCTATACGGATGAAGCAGGGAACCCTACCATAATCGATGTTACCAACCTAGAGACCTTAACTACCATTGCCTTAAACGCCGATAACACCCATTTGGATTATACGGATGAGGACGGTACTACAATTCAGGTTGATCTGACCGCTGCTGTAAAGAACCTGGAGACACTGACTACCATTGTAGAAAACGCCAATGGAACCTTTACCTATACGGATGAAGCTGGGAATCCTACCATAATCGATGTCACCAACCTAGAGACCTTGACGACGATCGCCTTAAACGCCGATAACACCCATTTGGATTATACGGATGAAGACGGTACTACAATTCAAGTCGATTTAACGGC
The DNA here is from genome assembly GCF_012272855.1 of Arenibacter sp. 6A1. Classification (GTDB taxonomy): domain Bacteria; phylum Bacteroidota; class Bacteroidia; order Flavobacteriales; family Flavobacteriaceae; genus Arenibacter. The sequence goes on from NZ_JAAXCQ010000017.1 coordinate 8,329, forward strand.
TGCTGTAAAGAACCTGGAGACGCTGACTACCATTGTAGAAAACGTCAATGGTACTTTTACCTATACGGATGAAGCAGGGAACCCAACCATTATCGATATTACCAACCTAGAGACCTTGACGACGATCGCCTTAAACGCCGATAATACTAACTTAGATTATACAGATGAGGACGGTACAACAATTCAAGTCGATCTGACCGCTGCTGTAAAGAACCTGGAGACGCTGACTACCATTGTAGAAAACGCCAATGGTACCTTTACCTATACGGATGAAGCTGGGAATCTTACCATTATCGATATTACCAACCTAGAGACCTTGACGACGATCGCCTTAAACGCCGATAATACTAACTTAGATTATACAGATGAGGACGGTACAACAATTCAGGTTGATCTGACCGCTGCTGTAAAGAACCTGGAGACGCTGACGACCATTGTAGAAAACGCCAATGGTACTTTAACCTATACGGATGAAGCAGGGAACCCTACCATTATCGATATTACCAACCTAGAGACCTTGACTACGATCGCCTTAAACGCCGATAATACTAACTTAGATTATACGGATGAAGACGGTACTACAATTCAAGTCGATCTGACCGCTGCTGTAAAGAACCTGGAGACGCTGACGACCATTGTAGAAAACGCCAATGGTACTTTTACCTATACGGATGAAGCAGGAAACCCTACCATTATCGATATTACCAACCTAGAGACTTTAACGACGATCGCCTTAAACGCCGATAACACCCATTTGGATTATACGGATGAGGACGGTACTACAATTCAGGTTGATCTGACCGCTGCTGTAAAGAACCTGGAGACGCTGACAACATTAGTTAAAAATAATGATGGAACATTAACCTTTACGAATGAAAGTGGAGCGCCCAATAGCATAAACCTTATTAGTACCAATGCTAATAATGATATTGTAGCGGGTTCAGACGGTGGTTTATATTTAAATGTTGCTTCGGTTGCCATGTCAGAAACCATAACAACATTAACTGATCACGGAGACGGAACGTTTACCTATGAAAATGAAAGTGGAGTTACTACAACTTTTGATGCTAAACGTTCAACTGTGTTAGATAACGGTGATGGAACATTTTCTATTACGGATGATTCTGGAAATTCAGTTACTATTACAGGAAATACAAATACAACGAATACCACTCTGACCGAAAACGGTACAGACCTTATTCTAACGGATAGCGAAGGTAACTTTGTTTCAATTCCTTTAGCGAACATTGCACCGATCGCCGATCAGGTAACGATTACAGGAGTAGGAACTACCGCCGATCCTTTCAAAGTAGAGGACCTGTCCATCGTAACGGCTAAATTGGCCAATGATGCGGTGACCAATGCTAAAATGGCAGACAATGCTGTTCAGACAGAAAACATAGTAAACGGAACCATATTGACAGAAGATATGGCCTCTGGAGGTAATGATAAAGTAATGGTTACGGATGCACTGGGTACAGTGGAGTGGATCGACAAGTCTAGTTTCGCTGCTATTGCCGATCAGGTAACGATTACAGGAGTAGGAACTACAGCCGATCCTTTTAAAGTAGAGGACCTGTCCATCGTAACGGCCAAACTGGCCAATGATGCGGTGACCAATGCTAAATTAGCAGACAATGCTGTCCAGACAGAAAACATAGTAAACGGAACCATATTGACAGAAGATATGGCCTCTGGAGGTAATGATAAAGTAATGGTTACGGATGCACTGGGTACAGTGGAGTGGATCGATAAATCTAGTTTCGCTGCTATTGCCGATCAGGTAACGATTACAGGAGTAGGAACTACCGCCGATCCTTTTAAAGTAGAAGACCTATCCATCGTAACGGCTAAATTGGCCAATGATGCGGTGACCAATGCTAAATTGGCAGACAACGCTGTTCAGACAGAAAACATAGTAAACGGAACCATATTGACAGAAGATATGGCCTCTGGAGGTAATGATAAAGTAATGGTTACGGATGCATTGGGTACAGTGGAGTGGATCGATAAATCTAGTTTCGCTGCCATTGCCGATCAGGTAACGATCACAGGAGTAGGAACTACCGCCGATCCTTTCAAAGTAGAGGACCTATCCATCGTAACGGCTAAATTGGCCAATGATGCGGTGACCAATGTTAAATTGGCAGACAACGCTGTTCAGACAGAAAACATTGTAAACGGAACCATATTGACAGAAGATATGGCCTCTGGAGGTAATGATAAAGTAATGGTTACGGATGCACTGGGCATGGTGGAGTGGATTGACAAGTCTAGTTTCGCTGCCATTGCCGACCAGGTAACGATTACAGGAGTAGGAACTACCGCCGATCCTTTCAAAGTAGAGGACCTATCCATCGTAACGGCTAAATTGGCCAATGATGCGGTGACTAATGCAAAATTAGCAGACAATGCTGTTCAGACAGAAAACATATTAAGTGGTGGTAATGACAAGGTATTGGTTACGGATGCACTGGGTACAGTAGAGTGGATCGATAAATCTAGTTTCGCTGCCATTGCCGATCAGGTAACGATTACAGGAGTGGGAACTACCGCCGATCCTTTCAAGGTAGAGGACCTGTCCATCATAACGGCTAAATTGGCCAATGATGCGGTGACTAGCGCGAAAATTGTAGATAAAGCAATAACCTTGTCAAAATTACAAGACGGTACTTTGGACGGGCAGGTAATGCAATGGGATAATGGAACTTCTTCCTGGACATTAGTAGATTTAGGTTCAGTAACGGTTACGGAAAACGACGGGGTTATCGGAAATGAAGTGGTTGGAGCTACAGATGCGACTTTAATTCGATCAGGATCAGGGACTACAGTTAGTCCTTATACCTTAGATGTGTCCGCGGACGGAATTACGAATGCAGAACTTGCAGACAACGCTGTTCAGACCGAAAACATATTAAGTGGTGGTAATGACAAGGTATTGGTTACGGATGCACTGGGTACAGTGGAGTGGATCGATAAATCTAGTTTCGCTGCCATTGCCGACCAGGTAACGATTACAGGATTAGGAACTACCGCCGATCCTTTCAAAGTAGAAGACCTATCCATTGTAACGGCCAAATTGGCCAATGATGCGGTGACCAATGCTAAATTAGCAGACAATGCTGTCCAGACAGAAAACATATTAAACGGAACCATATTGACAGAAGATATGGCCTCTGGGGGTAATGATAAAGTAATGGTTACGGATGCATTGGGTACAGTGGAGTGGATCGATAAATCTAGCTTCGCTGCCATTGCCGATCAGGTAACGATTACAGGATTAGGAACTACCGCCGATCCTTTTAAAGTAGAAGACCTATCCATCGTAACGGCTAAATTGGCCAATGATGCAGTGACCAATGCTAAATTAGCAGACAATGCTGTTCAGACAGAAAACATAGTAAACGGAACCATATTGACAGAAGATATGGCCTCTGGAGGTAATGATAAAGTAATGGTTACGGATGCATTGGGCATGGTTGAGTGGATCGATAAATCTAGCTTCGCTGCTATTGCCGATCAGGTAACGATTACAGGATTAGGAACTACCGCCGATCCTTTTAAAGTAGAAGACCTATCCATCGTAACGGCTAAATTGGCCAATGATGCGGTGACCAATGCTAAATTAGCAGACAATGCTGTTCAGACAGAAAACATAGTAAACGGAACCATATTGACAGAAGATATGGCCTCTGGTGGTAATGATAAAGTAATGGTTACGGATGCATTGGGTATGGTGGAGTGGATCGACAAGTCTAGCTTCGCTGCCATTGCCGATCAGGTAACGATTACAGGAGTAGGAACTACCGCCGATCCTTTTAAAGTAGAGGACCTATCCATCGTAACGACCAAAATAGCCGATAATGCAGTGACGAGTGTAAAGATTGCGGACAATGCCGTAACACCATTAAAGGTAGATGCTTCCATTGCAGGAACAGGCTTGACAAGGTCTGTAACTGGGGTATTATCGGTAGACGGCACCGCAATCACTGGCGATGGGAATATTACGTCTAACGATCTAACGGTCGGGGGCGATCTAAATGCTTTGCTAGGAGATGTTACCTTGGAGATAGCCACAGGAGCTGTAGGAACCACAGAGTTGGCGGATGGAGCTGTGACTAGCGCGAAAATTGTGGATAAAGCAATAACCTTATCAAAATTACAAGACGGTACTTCCGACGGACAAGTGATGCAATGGGATAATGGAACTTCTTCCTGGACATTAGTAGATTTAGGTTCAGTAACCGTTACGGAAAACGACGGGGTTATCGGCAATGAAGTGGTAAATGCTACTGACGGAACCTTGGTGCGTTCAGGATCAGGGACAACAGTTAGTCCTTATACCTTAGATGTGTCCGCGGACGGAATTACGAATGCAGAACTTGCAGACAATGCTGTTCAGACAGAAAACATATTAAACGGAACCATATTGACAGAAGATATGGCCTCTGGAGGTAATGATAAAGTAATGGTGACGAACGCATCGGGTACAGTGGAATGGATTGATAAAACATTTTTAAATACCGATAACCAACAGATTAATTTAGCGGCCAATACATTAACCTTAAGTAACGGAACAGGTGCAGATACTACTGTAGACCTTAGTGGTTATGTAAGTTCTGACAACCAAAACCTTACTAGTGCCACGATCGATGCCAGTAATATATTGACGATAGCGATCGAAGACGGAGCTCCTGTAACAGTAAATTTGAGCAGTTTCTTGGACAATACGGATAACCAACAAATAACCGCTTTCTCCTTGGACAACACTACGAAAGAGCTAACGCTGACATTGGAAAATGGGGGTACGCAAATTGTAGATTTTACCACTGTATTGGCAGCAGCAGGGACCGATAACCAAAACATTAGCAGTTCAGTAGTAACGGCCAATGAATCGGTAAATATAGCCTTGGAAAGAGGAGGGAATACTACCATCAATATCCAGGATGCAGACAGTGATCCCACCAATGAGATTCAAAACGTTGCTTCAGTTGATGCGTCTGTGACCGTAACCAGAACAGTGAACGATTTTGACCTCTCGGTAAACTTCCCCGCGAACAATGACAATAGTTCAACCAATGAGCTTCAGGATTTGAGTTTGTCCTCAGATATTTTGACCCTAACCACTCCTGCAACAGTAGGGAACCAGGTCGATCTAAGCAGTTATATGGACAACACGGACGAGCAAGACCTAACCTCCGCGACACTTACGGGCACTAGCCTTGAGATTGCAATAGAAAATGGGGCGCCTGTAACGGTGAACCTTGCTAGCTTGGTCGATGATGCCGACAATGACCCTACCAATGAGATCCAAGATTTAAACTTTACTGGCGATATTCTTACAATTACCAATAATGGTAGCGCAACCGACATTGACCTTTCTGGCTATACGAATACGGATACCCAAGACCTATCAATAGATCTAACCGGAAAGATCATTTCCTTAGTTGATGGTGGTTCCGTGACGATCAATGCAGACGATGCCGATGCGGATCCAACGAATGAACTGATCACCAGTGCCAATTTAACAGGTACCGATCTTAATATTATTGATGCCGGCGGAACAACGACCGTAGATCTTTCTTCATTGAACAATAGTGGAACGGATGATCAGGTGATATCCACAACAGGTGCTGCTGGAAACATTAGCATAGAGAATGGGAATACTCTTAACTTAAATGTAAACGATGCCGATGCCGATCCAACAAATGAACTGATCACCAGTGCCAATTTAACCGGTACTGACCTTAATATCATTGATGCCGGAGGAACAACAACTGTAGATCTTTCTTCATTGAACAATAGTGGAACGGATGACCAAGCATTGAGCTTAGCAGGTACCATACTAACCTTGGAAGATGGAGGTACTGTAGATCTAATTTCTTTTATGGATAATACGGATACCCAAGACCTATCGATAGATGCAACCGGAAAGATCATCTCATTAGTAGATGGTGGTTCGGTAACGATCAATGCAGACGATGCCGACAGTGACCCTACCAATGAGATCCAAGATTTAAACCTTACTGGAGATATTCTTACGATTACCAATAATGGTAGCGCAACAGATATTGACTTGTCAGGATATACGAATACTGATAACCAAACCTTAAACATCGCTGGAGATCAATTGAGTATCACTGGTGGAAATACGGTTACGGTTCCTACTGCGGACGGAACTGAAACAAAAGTGACAGCTGGTAATGATATTAGTGTCACTGGAGATGGAAGCAGTGCAAATCCATATGTTGTTAATAATGTACGGCCAAATATATTTTATCCGCCTTCCATTGCGGTGGATGCCTCCTCAACAGGGACAGGAAGAACGATAAATCTATATAACCAATATACGGCCCAGTTTGGCTCCCCCATGGTGGCAAGTACCTCAGCACCAGCAGCCATACCAACCTATGCTAATACCGATTTGTATTACTATGTTACTTATTATGATAATACCGTATTTGCAAATGTAAGTGTAGATGAATTTGGAGTAATGACCTACGATGTTATTGCATCACCAACAGATTATAATTCCCTTATCAACGTTGTTTTTGTAGTAAAATAAATAGAGGAATCAACAAACACAGAAGAAAGGTTTGAAGACAAACATCATATATAAAATTCTTTTTGTTGCGCTGCTAAGTTCATTACTAGGGGCTAATGGGGCATACGCACAGTTTTTGCTGCAGGCACCTAATAGCAGTGACGAACATAACTACAAATGGTACGAGGCCACAGATACCAATACTGTTTTGGGAACCGACTTCTTTTATGAGGTGACCCAACCAGGTATTTATTTTGCCACCTATGACGGCACACTTTGTGGTGCTAATGCCAGTGGATATTTTATAGTAACCGATTGTAATGCTCCTAATAATGAGGTAACCCTCGATATCTCATCCAGTGTCGGAGGAGCAGCAACAGTCAGTTGGTCTCCCGCTGTCAGTGGCGATCAATTACGGCCCGTGGTTACGGCAACTACTAACGTAGAAAAATATACGGCCACCCTTACCAAAGCAGGCTGCGATACTAACCTGCCCAATTTTACCGTGGTCTGCATGTACCAATCCAGTGACCTTGTTGATGATGTTATAGTAGTCTATGAAGATGAGTCCGTACTGATCCCTATTTTTGATAATGACCCATATTTACCCGATAATGGGATGCTTACGGTCTCCAATCCGTTTAATGGCAATATTGGCATTGATGATAATGGAACACCGAATAATCCGACCGATGACCGTGTAACCTTTACGCCAAATCCTAATTTTAATGGAAATACTTCCTTTACCTATACCGTTTGTAATGTCCTTGGCGATTGTAGTACGGCTACCGTCGATGTAACTGTTTTGCCAATCGTAGATGCTTTCGATGATACGATAGTTACTTGGGAAAACGACCCTGTGAATATTAATATCCTGGCAAACGATAACGATATTCCAGTGACGGGTACAATTGTAACCACAATCCCGGTAAACGGTACCGTGCTTATAAACGATAACGGGACCCCTAACGACCTTACCGATGACGATTTTACCTATACCCCTAATTTGGATTATGTGGGGCCAGATGAATTTACCTATACCATATGCGATGCTAATTTAAAGTGTAGCACCGCTAAAGTGCAAGTAATGGTAAATGCCAAGGATGTGGTCGATATCGATAGTGACAACGACGGTATTCTGGATAGTTTTGAGGATTTAAATTTAGATGGGGATAACGACCCTTCTACAAATCCGACAGATACCGATGGCGATGGTATTCCCGATTATTTGGATATCGATAGTGATAACGATGGTATTCCCGATAATGTAGAAGCACAGACAACATTAGGATATATTCCACCTAGTGGTATAGATGCCAACAATAATGGGCTGGACGATGCCTATGAACAAGATGGGAATTTAGGACTGTTTCCTATAGATACCGATGGAGATGGTATACCCGACTACCTAGATGACGATAGTGATGACGATGGGGTGCCCGATTATATAGAAGGCCACGATCACAACCATGACGGTATTCCAGATGTGGTAATTATTGGCTCCGATAAGGATAATGACGGGCTGGACGATGGATATGAGGGGGCTGTTTTAATAGATATAGATGTGAACGACGAAATTAACGATCCGATAAATGATCTTCCCAATACAGACGGCGATGACGAGGTAGACTATAGAGATCCTGATGACGATGGAGATGGAATTTTAACCAAGGATGAAGATACCAATGGCGATGGGAATTTTGCCAATGATGATTTTAATGGAAATGGTATTCCGAATTATTTAGATCCCGACCTGATCGTTTTGGAAGACGAGCTTGAAGTGTTCAACGTAATTACCCCAAATAACGATGGTATACACGATGTGTTGACCATAAAGGGGATTGAGAACTATCCAAACAATACTATAAAAATATACAATCGATGGGGCGTTTTGGTATATGGAACCAGAGGGTATGACAATACCTCCAATAATTTCGATGGCACCTCAGAAGGAAGGGTAACAGTGGCTAAAGACAACAAATTACCTGTAGGTACCTATTTCTATATACTGAATTACGCCAAGACAGCCGATGGGAAGATGACTAAGCTTACGGGATATATTTACATAAATAGATAATAAATGCTAAACCTTTTAAAAACCATACCAACCTATAAGCTGTTAACAATCGGATTGACGGCCGTGGTTCTGTTTCTTGGATTAAAAGTTCAGGCACAGCAAGATTCCCAGTATACTCAGTATATGTATAATACTGTTAGTGTAAATCCAGGATATGCCGGGTCTCGCGGGCATATGAGTATGGCGGCCCTGCACCGCTCCCAATGGGTGGGCCTCGATGGGGCACCCAAAACCCAAACATTAAATATCCATTCCCCAATAGGGTATAGAGGAGTAGGATTGGGGGTTTCTATCGTAAATGATCAGATTGGGCCAACCTCGGAAACCTATTTTGATACGGACTTTTCTTATACTATTTTTACCTCTGCCGAAGGCCGCATAAGTTTTGGACTAAAGGCGAGTGCCCACTTATTGGACATACGCTTTTCGGAACTTAACCAAGATTATAACAATCCAGGAGGACAAGATCCCACCCTGCAACAGGATATAAAAAATAAATTCTCGCCCAATATCGGGGCAGGAATATACTACCACACCGAGAGATATTATGCGGGAATATCGGTGCCAAGGTTTTTGCAGTCGACCCATTTTGATGGGGAAAATCTATCGACGGCAAAGGAACAAATGAATTTTTACCTGATAACAGGTTATGTTTTTGATATTAATGAGACCTTAAAATTCAAGCCCACAATATTATCAAAGATAGTGCAAGGGGCACCCTTACAACTAGACCTCTCTGCCAACTTCATGTATGACGAAAAGTTTATTATGGGCGCAGGATACCGGTGGAATGCGGCGCTCAGTGCCATGATCGGCTTTCAGGTTTCTAGAGAATTCATGATAGGGATGAGCTATGATAAGGAAACAACCGCCTTGGGGAGAGCTACTTTTAACGACGGATCTTTCGAAATAATTTTGAGATACGACCTTATTAAACATCTCGGGAATTTAAAATCACCTCGGTTTTTCTAACGCTATTCTTTTTAAAACCTTTATAATACCGCTACACTTCCCGTGAAGGGGAACTGCCATTGTTTTAATGATAATATAGGGAAATGTTGCCTAGTTTGGCTAGTCTGAGCATCATTCAATGTCAATTCTCAGAAAATAGTATTACTTTCCGAAAAAATGGAATTTCGCTCTAAAAAAATGCCCGTGGGCTTGGCTTTAGAGTATAAAATTCTAACATTTTTAGCTGAATTAATATTTATGATAGCCTTAACCCATATAATTGGGGAAAGATTTTATTTTTACAAAATGGAAGAGGAAAAAGTAATTTTGGTAAATCAATTTGATGAACAAATTGGGGTGATGCCTAAAATGGAAGCCCATGAAAAAGCCTTACTTCATAGGGCCTTTTCGGTCTTTGTTATGAATGACAAAGGAGAAACAATGGTACAGCAAAGAGCGGCCCATAAATACCATTCCCCCTTGTTATGGGCCAATACATGTTGCAGCCACCAAAGAGTGGGAGAAAGCAATATTGAAGCAGGAAGAAGAAGGTTGGTTGAGGAAATGGGCTTTGAAGTGCCTTTAAAAGAGGTAGTGTCTTTTATTTATAAAGCACCTTTCGATAACGGCCTTACAGAACATGAGTACGATCATGTGATGATTGGACATTACAATGGGGAACCCAATATTAACCCAGATGAAGTAGCCTCCTGGAAATGGATGAAACCCATAGATATCAAGAAAGACATGGAGAAATCTCCAGAAATTTATACAGCCTGGTTTAAAATTATTTTCGAGAAATTTTATGACCATATAACTCAGGATAGCACTGCAATATGAGAGTAAAGGTAAGTAGGAAAGCACATTTTAATGCTGCCCATAGACTGTATAGACCCGATTGGAGTTTTGAAAAAAATGAGGAGGTTTTTGGCCTGTGCAATAATCCCAATTTTCACGGTCATAACTACGAACTCATTGTGAGTGTTACCGGTAAAATAGATCCGGAAACAGGCTTTGTTATAGATATGAAAGTCCTTAAGGATCTTATCAAAACAGAGATCGAAGATTCCTTGGACCATAAAAATCTGAATATAGAAATTGAAGAATTTAAAACGGTAAACCCTACCGCAGAAAATATAGCAGTTTTTATATGGAACAAGCTTAGACCTTTTATAGCGGCATCAAACGATTTAGAGGTAGTTTTATACGAAACTCCTAGGAATTTTGTTACCTATACCGGACCCGAAGCATAATTTTTAAGAAATGAGGTCTAGGTCTATTCCTAATAACATGACCCCAAAGGGCTACTATCAACACATATATTTATACATTTCTATTTAAATTCAATATGAAAATACACCCATTAAAATTTAATCCTATACTAAAAGAACGCCTATGGGGCGGTACTAAATTAAAAGACGTTTTAGGAAAGCCCATCGAAAATGACATTACTGGCGAAAGCTGGGAACTATCGGCAGTAGAAGGCGATGTGTCCGTAGTGGCCAATGGAGACCTACAAGGAACTTCCTTGCAGAAACTGATCAATGAGTATCCGGAAGAATTATTGGGGAAAAGTGTGTTTGAGCGTTTTGGGAAGGAATTTCCAATTCTTATAAAGTTTATCGATGCCAAACAAGACCTTTCTATTCAATTACATCCCAATGATGAACTGGCCAAAAAACGCCATAATTCCTTTGGGAAAACAGAAATGTGGTACATTATGGATGCCGATAAGGGTGCAGAACTTATCGTAGGCTTTAATAAAGACGTTTCTAAGGAAGAGTATGCCAAAAGTATTGAGGACGATACGCTCTTAGAGCTGTTAAACTATGAAACGGTAAAAGAAGGAGATACCTTTTTTATCAATACTGGTAAAATTCATGCTATCGGAGCCGGAGTGCTATTGGCCGAAATTCAGCAGACCTCCGATATTACCTATAGAGTGTTCGATTTTAACCGAAAGGATAAGGACGGTAACCTAAGGGAACTTCATACAGAATTAGCCTTGGATGCAGTAGATTACGAAAAGAAGGACGATTTTAAAGTAAAGTACTCCGTAGAAAAAGATACCGTTAACCAAATGGTGGCCTGCCCTTATTTTAACACCAACTTTTTGGAGCTAACAGAAGATTTGGAATTGGATGTCGCAACGCGAGATTCTTTTACCATATACATGTGTGTAGGGGGAAGCGCAACGGTAGAGAACGATTTTGGAAGTGCTAAAATTAATAAAGGAGAAACGGTTTTGATCCCTGCAAATTCCAATTTTATTAAATTAATAGCAAGCGGAGCAAAACTTTTAGAGGTTACAATCTGAAAATGATTACTTTTGCATAAAAATATTAGCAATGGCAAGTATAAAGAATTTAAAAAAAGACATCAATTACGTTTTAGGAGATATCATTGAAGCTGTTTACCTAGTTGAGGCTTCAGCAAATAAGCAAAACTCTACTGAAGGAAATGCAATTGTAGATGAGGCGATAGCAACCTTTGATGACTTAATTGAAAAAGTGAACAAGAAAGATGTTGAGAACAGAAAAGCACATCTTAAAGTTGTAAAACAAGAATTAGAGACCAAAGCTGGTTCTTTGATCGAACAACTTAATAAAATAGGGTAATCCTAAAATAAAGTCAAAAAAAAGCATCCTTTTCAGGATGCTTTTTTTTTGTTTATTGTTTTGCTTGGGCCTTAGAGGCTTCTACATATTTTTTTAATTCCTTACCGTATTTAGATTCGGCAACTTCCGGAGTTAAAGATTTGTTGATGGAATCCAAGTATTTAATATTCGCATCCGATACTTCCTTTATAGCAATGTAAGGCGCTATATAAGAGTCTACATTGTTCATCGCAAAATTAAGCGCAAACAGGTACCCCCTGCGAACATTCTTATCGCTTAAATCCTGAAGAGAATCCATTACGGCAGTATTAACCTGATTTTTAGGGTCAAGACTAGCTCTTAGGTAATCTAAATTTTTGGTGTTGAATTTAGACATTACCGCCTGGTACTCCTTTAATTTTTCATGGGTCTTAGACCCTTCAATTTTAGCATTGGTATCAAAGGTATTCCATGCAGTGTTAATGGTGATGGTTCCCGGTTCTCCAAAAAAGGTGATTCGATCGTTGATATCGTTATTGTCTTTCTTGTCCAAGTACAGGTAAAACAATTCCGGACTTTCTAAAGTAGTGGTAAAAGAGAATTTTCCATCCCCGGAAATTGAAAGGGAATCAATATTGACCAAGGTCGAATCAGGAACATGTTGCAAATACAAGGTTCCTTTTTTTAGTCCTTTTACGTTACCGGTTACAGTCATCGTATTTTCGGCATTGCTTCCACACGAGCTTATAAAAAGTGCTATGGCAGCAGCCATTAATATTTTCTTCATAGTTTAATTTTAGCAATACAAATATCATTAAAGTTTATGGAATTTTTAACCTTTTGATGCAATTTCCATAAGAATTGTACAAAGGATAGCACCACCTGTTCCGACCACATATCCAAATACGGCCAACAACACCCCTACAGAAGTCAGGGAAGGATGAAATTCTGCAGCCACCACCGGTGCAGAAGCTGCTCCGCCCACATTGGCCTGGCTGCCGACAGCCAAAAAGAAATAAGGGGCCTTAATTAATTTGGCGACAATTATTAACAAAACAGCATGTATGCTAATCCAAATAAATCCAATGAGAATTAATCCTGGGTTTTCAAATACCTTGCTCAAATCCATTTTCATACCAATGGTTGCTACCAATAGGTAAATAAAAACACTTCCTATTTTACTGGCTCCGGCACCTTCATAGTTCTTGGCCTTGGTAAAGGAAAGAGCAATACCGGCAACAGTGGCAAGGACAACAAGCCAAAAGAAATTAGAGCCTAAAAAGGATAAAAAGCTTTTTTTATTACTGACTATGTCAAAAGTATCAATCAAAAAAGAACTGATAATATCCCCGAAAAAATGTGCCGCCCCAACAGCAGAAAAAGCAAAAAAGAGCATCATCATATAATCGGTTAGGGTAGGAACCCGAGTGATTTTTTCAGAAAAGGCCGATACCTTAACACGTAGCTTTTCAATGGCCGTAGTGTCGGCTTTTAACCAACGATCTATTTTTTTTGTCTTCCCGACCCCTAGTAAGATAATGGCCATCCAAACGTTGGCAACTACAATGTCAACCAGTACCATGCCGCCATATTTCTCCGGATTGTAGTTGTATATCTCTAACATAGCAGCCTGGTTGGCCCCACCGCCAATCCAACTCCCGGCAATGGTAGATAAACCTCTCCAAATAGCATCAAAATCATTTCCGCCAACAGTCTCTGGAGAAAAAATAGAGACTATTAAAATAGCAATAGGTCCGCCAATGATAATACCTACCGAACCGGTTAAGAACATAATCAATGCCTTGGAGCCAAGGTCTTTTATGGCTTTTAAATCTATGCTTAAGGTCATTAATACCAAAGCAGCAGGAAGTAAATACCTACTGGCCATAAAATATAAATTGGAAGTATCATCCGAAACAAGTCCGCTACTGGCCAAAATTGCGGGTAATAAATAACACATTAAAACTGCTGGGACAAAATTGTAAAATTTGCTCCAAAATCCCGTTTTAAGGGAAGAAGTATAAAAAATAAACCCTAAACATAAGCTTAGGAGCCCAAAAACGACAGCATCGTTGGTAATTATAGGTTCAGTCATGAATGATAAATTTGAATGGTCTTTAAATGTAAATATTATTAAAGGTTCTGTTGGATAAAATAGGCAACCCCATTTTCGGTATGTGGTAAGGTAACATAATCGGCAATGGCCTTTACTTCTTCCCTGGCATTGCCAACGGCAACCCCACAGCCCACATGCATAAGCATTTCCATATCGTTGTAGTTGTCGCCAAAGGCAACCACATCTTTTAAGGTCTCCTCTGGGGATAACAATGAAGCAATGGCCGATAGTTTTGATACCGACTTTGGGGAAACCTCAATAAGGGTATCGTTAGATCTGTAAAAATGGAGTATCTCGCCCATTTTTTCCTCAAGTATGGGCAGAATGGCATCGGCAGACTCCTTAGTGCACATCATCATAATTTTATGGGCTCCAATGTTCCTGTTGCTCCAATCCGCTAGCGTATCCGTAGTAGCCCTTATTATAGGAGTTACATGGGTATGGTGAATTTCTCGTTCTACCCTAACAGAATTCCTTGGCACGTACCATTCGTCTTGGAAATACAGCCCTAAATCAATTTCAAAGGGCTCTGATAACCGATGTAGCTTGTGTAGAGATGTTATTTCTATGATGGTCGAAGAGATCACCTGGTTGTCCTTGTCCAATACCAAAGCGCCATTATAACAAATTATCGGTTGTTCGTTAATGGCCAATTTCTCTTGAATGTAGTGCATGGAAGAAGGCATCCTTGCCGAAACCAAGGTTATTTTTGTCCCCTTCTTAATTCGGGTAATTTCCGAGATGGTAAAGTCAGAAACTTCACTTTTAGTCGTTAAAAGCGTACCATCAATATCTGAGCATAATATTTTGTATTTCATTGTAGAAGTATGTGCAATTGCTATTTGTATGATTGTTCTTTTTGAAATAATTATTTCATAGCTTTCAAAAATAGCAAAATATGGCGGTAGCACTAATTTTTAAACAGGCTTTAATATTAAAATCAGGGCGTTGACTATTTTTCTTAAGTTTTTGAGGCTTTTGACTTCCTAAAGTCTTTAAGGTGGTACAAGAGTTATAGGGCGAATTGTATGATTATTTGGGCGTTTCCCTAACGGGTCGGGCACTTGGCTATATCCCTTGCTCCGCTGCGGGGATGCCGCCGCGGTCCCTAACGCGAAAAAATGACTAAATGGAGCTATTGTTCAAGCTTAGAATAATTCAATGGGCATGAAACACAATATGGGATTCTTAATTGATAGCTTTCTAAAAGAAGCTGAAGATTATCGGTTCTCCAGGAGTATAGGAGTAGTTTAGGTGTTTTTATATTTTTTTAAACACTGGGATATGATTTCTTGGATCTCCGCCTCCTTTTGCGTCCCTAAAAGAACTTTTTTACCCGATTTCTGAACGATTTGTATACCAATATTGCCACGTACATTATAAGCCTTCCCGTTTTTTAGGGAAATTCGGTATCCCCATCCGCCATATTCCATTATCGGGTTGTATTTTCGAACAGAACAACTTTCCATTTGCTCCCAGAGGATCGTTTTTTTTCGAAAATGAAAAGGCCTGAATTGAAAATGAATACCTACCTCATCTATTTCTGTTTTCAGTTGTATTACCAATAAAAGCACTAGGGTACCCACAAGGCTTATTACAAGAATGAACTGTCCGGTGGTATCATTGCTCGCTACATTGCCTACGGCAGTATCCATTATAAACCATAGATAAAAGGCATACAGTAAAAAACCAACGCTTGCCCATTGTAATAATAGAACCCACCATTGGTTAAAGCGTTGTGTTTCTGTAAATAATCTCATGGTTTAAAGGTTAGGTTTCATTGTTACTATAGCGACATCCTATGAGCTAAAACTAGGGAAGTATCAGGGCCAAACCCTGCACCACGCACCATTTCTCGTTCTTAGCTACAAAGCTATTTTGGAAAGCTGTGTCAAAGTTATTTCAAACGTTTTGAGGCGCCTGCCATAATTGGTCATGTTACAATGAATGTATAAAATTTAACCGCCCCTTCAAAATTATATTAGATGTATTGTTATGATTTAAAGTCCTTTGTTTTTTTCTTATTAGGATTTTTAAAAAGCCTTTTAAAGAAACCATCTCGTTTTACGGGCTCGCAATTTAATTTGTGTTGAACGGCCGAGGTGGGGGCATCAAATTTTGCCTTGGTAATATAATCAAAGGATTTGTCTGCATTGAGTTTTTGCATCCAAGTAGCAAACATTGGCAAGGCAGCATTTGCCCCTTGGCCCAACCGGGTACTCCTAAAGCCTATTTCATGATTGTCTAACCCTACCCATGTAATGTGAACTAAACGGGGGGTTAGGGCCACAAACCATGCATCCTTATTATTTTGGGTGGTTCCCGTTTTTCCGGCTATATCATTTTTAAGACCATAGGTAGATCGGATTCTGGCAGCAGTACCACTATTGATCGTAGCCTTCATCATTTCTATCATGATTTGACCATTTTCTTCAGAAAAAGCCCTCTTTTTAGCAATTATAGGATTAAAAACTTCAAGAATAGAATCTTTGCTATTGGTTATTTGTTGTATAATAAAAGGTTTTACCGATTTCCCATGATTTAAATAACTGGCATAGGAACCGGCAAGTTCGTTAATCGTTAATTCTGCGGTACCTAGGGCCAAAGAAGGTAAGGCAGGTAAATCGCTGCTAATACCCATCTTCTTTGCTTGTTGAATTACATTATCGATGCCTGTTTTCTCCAATACTTTTACAGCAACCGTATTGACCGAATTGCTTAGGGCTTCTTCCATAGAATAATTAAGGAAGGTTTCGTCTTTAGAGCCAGCGTTACTAGGAGACCATCCTTCCATGTTTTCATAGGCAACTTCTTGGGCAGAGAAATAAGTACAAGGAGAAATACCCTTTTCTAAGGCTGCCGTATATACAATGGGTTTAAAAGACGAACCTACCTGCCGCTTACTTTGTGAAATATGATCGTATTTGTAATATTTAAAGTTAACGCCCCCGATCCAGGTTTTAACGGCTCCGGATGATGGATCCAAAGAAAGGGAACCGGTGTTTAGAAATTTAGTATAATGTAGCAAACTATCCACCGTACTGGCAAGCCGACTTTTTTCTTCGCCCCAGTCTGCTAAGACCATTTCTTTTTTAAGGTGTAACTGCTCCAAGGCTTCTTGTTCCGATAGCCCTTTTTTTAGGAGACGTTTATACGCTTGGGAATTGTAAATGATCTTTTTTATCAATCGCTTGTCTTTAATCCATGGGGCATTTTTACCATAACTTTTTTCAAAATTATCTTGTAGTGTTTTCATATGGTCGACCATAGAGGCTTCGGCCAAAACTTGCATCTTGTAATCCAGGGTGGTGTAAATTTTTAGGCCATCCGTATAGATGTTATAGGACTCACCCTTGTCTTTTTGGGCTTTGGCCCAGCTCAAAAGCTGTTGGCGTACCTCTTCCCTAAAATAAGGGGCAATCCCTTCGTTATGGTCGTAGTCCTTATAATTGAGCTGTATAGGAATGTTGGTAAGGCTATCTTTTTGTTCAGCTGTTATAAAATTGTTTTGCTGCATAGATTGCAGTACTAGGTTTCGTCTGCTTAAACTGTTTTCTGGAAACACCCTGGGATTATAACCATAAGTGGCCTTTAGCATGCCTACCAGCACGGCACTTTCCTCTATGGTGAGGCCATTGGCGGTCTTGTTAAAGAATTTTAAGGCAGCGCTTTCTATGCCAAAGGTGTTGTCGCCAAAGGAAACGGTATTGAGGTAAAGCGTTAAAATCTCCTCCTTAGAATAAATAGTTTCCATTCGCCTGGCGATGATCATTTCCTTTACCTTGGAAACAGCTAAATTTAATTTCCCCGGTTTTTCCCGAGGATAAATGTTTTTGGCCAACTGTTGGCTTATGGTACTGCCGCCACCGGAAGATTTGTCCTGAAGGGCAATCGACTTCACCATTACACGCATTAAACTGGTATAGTCTATCCCCTTATGCTCATAAAAACGCTCGTCCTCTATGGCTATTAATGCCTGTAATAAATGTTGGGGAATAGCTTCGTAGGCTATTGGCTGCCTGTCAAATAAATAAAATTTGCCGATAAGGACGCTATCGGCAGAATAAACTTCGGAAGCGCGCTGGTATTTAAAATCAGATAGTTCTTTTTTGTTCGGGATTTTGCCCCAAGCTCCTAGGTAAATGCTTGCGAAAAATAAGAATCCAGCGAATAGAAAACTTAAAAAGAATAGGGTTCCGAATTTTAAAAAGCGATTTTTAATAGGTATTTGCATCCTTGGAATGATTTAGGTACTACAATAGTAATTTAAAAAATTAAAAAGGAGCAAGACTTAACAATACCTTAAAAAACTATTTGGTAATTTTGGTCCGCTCAGGGTGAGTTAATAAGAACTTACTGTCGGTGGCAGTAATACAATTAAAATTTTCAAGCTAATTATATGATCATATAGGGTTGTCAAGGCCCGAAAGAATTGAAATCTATACAGTTTCGAAATGAGTATGAGCCAAAACTGCTCGTAAATACGAATTCGGCCATGCGAATTAAATATAATCGTTAAAAAACAATACATATATACATATGAATAAGGTGTTTATTTTATTTTTTCTTGTCGTGCAGCTTTCTTTTGGCAACGACATGGAGTGGTCCAAAACGGGCCATAGGACTATTGGTGAAATTGCCCAGAACCATTTATCGCGTAAGGCCAAAAGAGCTATCGATAAATTATTAAACGGTCAGGGATTGGCCTTAGTGTCTACTTTTGGAGATGATATAAAATCAGATCGCAGTTTTTCTAAATTCGGTCCTTGGCACTATGTAAACTATCCTTTAGGGAAAAAATATACAGAGGTAACTCCTAGTAGGTCCGGCGATATAGTGAGCGGAATTCAGCAGTGTATAGCGATCGTTACAGCTAAAAATAGTACCCAAGAAGACAAGGTTTTTTACCTGAAAATGTTGGTGCACTTGGTGGGCGATTTGCATCAACCGATGCATGCTGGTCGATTGGAGGATAAAGGAGGTAACGATATTCAAGTAAGATGGTTTGGGAAAGGTACAAACCTGCACCGCCTATGGGATAGTAATATGATCGATGGTTATGGAATGAGCTATATGGAATTGGCCAATAATATGCCGAAGCTTTCTAAAACACAGATAAAGACCATTCAGAAGGGCAATGTATTGGATTGGGTAGAAGAATCTCATGCCTTAGCAGAGGAGTTATACGGCTCCGTAAAGGTGGGTGAAAAATTGGGATACCAATACAGTTATAAATATTGGTCCGTTGTAGAGCAGCAGTTACAGCGGGGTGGACTCCGTTTAGCAAAGGTGTTGAACGATATGTTTTAGAAAATAAGCTAGTACAAGGACATGCCTCTTGCAAGGTGTTTTTTGGATGTGAAATATAAAAAAATCGATTCTTTAGAGTCGATTTTTTTAGTTTATAACCCTAAAGGTTAAATTGATACGCTCTTTAATGGCTTTGGTGGTTTTGGGTATCTGATGTAGCCAATGCTGTTGGGTTTCACCTTTCATCAATAATAGGCTACCATGCTGTAAGCGTATTTTGTGTTTATGTGCCGTTTTGGTTTTATGTTTAAGATGAAAATAGCGTTCCTCTCCCAAACTTATCGAAGCAATAACAGGATGTAGGCCTAACTCTTTTTCATTGTCGGCATGCCAGCCATTACTATCCTTGCCGGTTCTGTATAAGTTTAACAAACAACTAGTAAAACATATTCCGGCAACTGTGTCCACCTTATCTTTAAGGGCCAATAAAAGAGGTGTAAAACTGTTGGGGTGCATGGTAATGTTAGCATAGGAATACGGCTTGTCGTTGTTGCCATATAAGGCTGTTAACCTTGGCTGGGGATGGGTTTTTCCAAAAACGGTAATCAGATCTTGCTGCCAGGGTACTGTGGTAAGCAATGTAGTAAAGTAGTGGTCGGCTTCCGTTCCGGTTAAAAAATTGGGAAAATAAGTAATGTCACTGTCCGGAAGATGCAGTTTTTCGGGTTGTGAAAAAAGTCCGTTCATAATAGTGAAATATTGAAGGCTGTTTTCCTACCGATTGTTGGGAGTGTACACCTTCTCTTTTTTATTTTTCGGTTAACCTATACATGGCCCCTATCCTAATCCGAATTAAGGGCGGTTTATAAATATTTTTTTAGTCGCTCTTTCTTGTATTCCGGTAAGGAAGGGTTATCAATAGCTTTTTGAAGTAGTAAGCGATCTTTTTCCTTGGAAAGAATAATCCTTAAACACTCCGAAACGGTCAAGGTATTTTCAGATCTTTCTATTAGGACAACAGCATCACCTTTTTGTACATAGCCCTCTTCCAAAATTCTAACGTAGGTGCCGGGATAGCCGTGGTTTAAAAATTGTAGCACCATGACCTCATCTTTAAACCTAACCCCAAGTTTGTAGCACGGTTCTCTGGGTTGTGTTACTTGTACCAAAGCTTGGCCAATCCGATATATATCGCCGATTCTTATTTCAGTATCATCAAAACCTTCAATGCTGAGGTTTTCACCAAACATTCCCCAATTCCAGTTTAGATGGGGATATAAGTTCTGCCAATAAGGGTATTGGTCCGTGGAGAACAGATAACAAGCTTTGTTTATGCCGCCATGATGAGCGCGGTCAATTACTTTGTCATCCAAAACATCGGTATTTCCTAAATATATGGGAGTGGTGCTGGGGTGTTTATAAATCCCCGTCTGCACCTCTTGTCCATTTCTAACAATGGTCGTAATAGAACCAATATTTGTCGAGATAATTTTCATTGTATAAAGGTAATAAAGCTTTGTTTTATAATGATGAACGATTTCTAATTGTTAAGCACCCTATGCCTACAAGTACGAATACGCCCAATACATAAGTACAAATTGAAGAGGAATCCTGAGTGTTAATATCCATTTAGGGATTCCGGCCGAAGCCTTTTCGCCAGTGAGCATGTAGAAATGTACCAATAGGAAAACGCCCAACATAACAATGATTCCATAAATAGAAAGTGCTTGCGTTAATGGAAAGCATACACCAATACCTAATAGTATTTCAGCAATTCCGCTTAAGGAAACCAATTGTTTAGGATATGGTAAATAACGAGGCATTATCCTTAAATACATCTTAGGCTTTATAAAATGCATCATTCCAGCAAGGATATACAGGGTGGCCATAAGGTAAAGATGCCAAGGGTAGCTCATATTTATTTTTTCTTAAAGGTAAGCTTTAGCCATTATTTGGCAACAATTTTTTAGCTGTCAACAATCTGTTATCTATTATTGAGGTACATTTTTAAAGGATACAAAATAGCATGGGACATTCATTTATATAAAGGTCTTTTCCTGGTACGAATTTATAAAATAGAAGTTTCATTCCAAGTTTGGTCAAAAATATAAAGACAAAAAAAAGAGACTGTTTTTTTAGGACAGCCTCTTTTATGGTACTAGTACTTATAACAGTACTATTTTATTTTACCATTTCATAACTACGTTTAATGAAATTGGTAAGTTCTTCACCTTTTAACAATCCTTTTGATAAACGGGCCAAATCTAAAGACTGATTGATTAATCGCTCTTTCTTTTTAGCTGTTTTGGTATTCAGGATTTCTGAAACTAGTTCGTGATTGGTATTGATCACCAGATTGTACATTTCTGGCATATTACCCATTCCAAACATTCCGCCACCACCGGTTTGTTGCATTTCTTTCATACGTCGCAAAAATTCTGGCTCGGTAATCATGAAAGGAGAGGCGTCGCTATCCATAGCTTCTAATTGTATAGTATAGCTTTTGTTGTTGATAGCAGTTTCAATATCGGTTTTTAAAGTTTCCTTCTCCTCGTCAGAAAGCTTGGAAATTTGAGCATCTTCTTTCTTGATAAGGTTATCTAAGTGGTCTGCATCTACACGTGCAAAAGAGATATTCTCTTTAGAAGTCTCCAGTTTCTGCATTAAATGCGAAATGATAGGAGAGTCTAATAACAATACTTCTAGGCCTTTAGCTTTGGCAGCTTCAATATAACTGTGTTGTTCCTCTTTGTTAGAAGCGTACAAGATTACAAGCTTGTTGTCCTTGTCCGTATGTGCAGGCTTTAATTTTTCTTGTAATTCTTCAAAAGTGTAAAAAGCACCGTCTACGGTTGGGTAAAGGGCAAATTTATCGGCTTTTTCAAAGAATTTTTCTTCAGAAAGCATTCCATACTCAATAACGATTTTAATATCGTTCCATTTAGCCTCTAAATCTTCTCTGTTGTTTTTAAAGATAGAGTTTAATTTATCGGCAACCTTACGGGTAATATAAGATGATATCTTTTTTACAGCACCATCGGCTTGTAAGTAAGAACGAGATACGTTTAATGGAATGTCCGGAGAGTCAATAACTCCTCTTAACATTGTTAAGAATTCTGGAACAATCCCTTCTACATTGTCTGTTACGAAAACCTGATTCTGGTATAACTGTATCCTGTCTTTCTGAACATTAAGATCTTGACTTAATTTTGGGAAATAAAGAATACCTGTTAGGTTAAAAGGATAATCTACATTTAAGTGGATGTTGAATAAAGGGTCTTCGAACTGCATTGGATACAATTCCCTGTAGAAACCTTTATAATCTTCCTCTTTTAAGTCTGCTGGTTGTTTTGTCCAGGCTGGAGTAGGGTTGTTAATAATATTATCTACTTCCTGAGTAGGTGCCGGATCTTCTTCCTTGGCATCTTCTGGTTTCGGTAAGGTTTCTGTCTTAGTTCCAAATTTAATTGGAATAGGCATAAACTTGTTGTACTTCTCAAGAAGTCCACCAATTTTGGCCTCTTCTAAAAACTCAAGAGAATCTTCGGCAACATGAAGGATGATTTCTGTACCGCGCTCCTTCTTGTCAGATGCTTCTAGGGTGAAGTTTGGAGAACCATCGCAAGTCCAGTGTGCTGCAGGTTCGTCCTTGAAACTTTTAGTAATGATTTCTACCTTTTCAGCTACCATAAAGGCAGAGTAGAAACCTAAACCGAAATGTCCGATAATACCAGAGTCCTTAGCAGAGTCTTTGTATTTGTCCAAGAATTCTTCAGCGCCAGAAAAAGCTACTTCGTTAATGTACTTCTGAACCTCTTCCTCGGTCATTCCCAGACCTTGGTCAATTACATGGATTTTTTTGCCTTCTTTGTCTACTTTTATCTCAATAATAGGATTGCCGTACTCTACCTTGGCCTCACCTATAGCGGTAAGGTGTTTCAATTTTAAGGTAGCATCGGTTGCATTAGACACTAGCTCTCTGAGGAAAATCTCATGATCGCTGTAAAGGAATTTTTTTATAAGCGGAAATATGTTCTCAACGGAAACATTAATCTTGCCTGTGGCCATACTTCAATAGTTTTTTAGAGTTATGGGTATTGATGGACAAAAAAAATACCATAGTGCCTCAAGGTGACAAACTGACATTGTTTATTTTTCGAATGTTAATTTTGTCATTAGAGTAGTAACGAATGCTTGTGAGTTTGTCCTATAGTATATGGTCATAGCAGTTTTATGTCCGATGGTAGCATCGGTGTAGCCATAGGAATAAGTATCCGTGTTCTGGATGCTTATTGTTGAGAATTCTTTTTTAATTGGGGATTGGTATATTTTCGATTATATTAGTTCTTGATGTATAATTTATATATATTTTAGATTTTACAATAACCAAGGGGCACCTTGTGCCTCTAAACCTAAAGGATTACGAAATGTTCAATTCAAAAATAACCGGCTTAGGGTACTATGTTCCCGAAAATATTGTTACCAACGACGATTTATCCAAGATAATGGATACCAATGACGAGTGGATCCAGGAACGAACCGGGATAAAAGAGAGAAGGCATGTGGTGAAAGGCGATGGGGATACCACTACTTCTATGGGGGTAAAAGCCGCCAAGATTGCCATAGAACGCGCAGGTATTGATAAGGACGATATCGATTTTATCGTATTTGCAACCTTAAGTCCCGATTATTATTTTCCAGGACCTGGTGTTTTGGTACAAAGAGATTTGGGAATTAAAACCGTAGGGGCCTTGGATGTTAGAAACCAATGTTCCGGATTTGTATATGGCCTATCGGTAGCCGATCAATTTATAAAAACAGGCATGTATAAAAACGTGCTGGTCATTGGTTCGGAACTCCACTCGCACGGATTGGATATGACCACAAGGGGGAGAGGAGTATCGGTGATTTTTGGTGATGGGGCCGGGGCAGCAGTCCTTAGTCGTACCGAGGATAACAAAATAGGAATCCTTTCTACGCACTTACATTCCGAAGGACAGCACGCCGAGGAATTGGCACTGATAGCTCCCGGGATGGGGAATCGCTGGGTCAATGATATTATTGCCGATAATGATCCTAACGATGAGTCTTACTTTCCATATATGAACGGTCAATTTGTATTTAAAAATGCCGTCGTACGCTTTAGTGAGGTCATTATAGAAGGCCTAAAAGCAAACAACCTGCAGGCACAGGATATCAATATGTTGGTGCCTCATCAGGCAAATCTTAGAATCTCCCAATTTATCCAAAAGAAATTTGGACTGCAAGACGACCAGGTTTTTAATAATATAATGAAGTACGGTAATACTACTGCCGCTTCCATACCTATAGCACTGACAGAGGCTTGGGAACAGGGTAAATTAAAATCGGGAGACTTGGTGGTATTGGCCGCCTTTGGTAGTGGCTTTACTTGGGGCAGTGCTGTCATCAGATGGTAAAAAAAGTGAAACCCGGAATTTTAACTCCGGGTTTCTTTCATTGATAAACTATACTAAACACTAACCATTAACCATAAAACATACAGCTTTATCAATGAAACTATCTTTAGGTCACTATAAAGGTCGTATGTTTTATTTTATAATTACAAGGAAATCAGACTTTAACATCATAATTAACATTCCCTAAAACCAAAAGGCTGTAGAAGTGTAAAAGTCGCCATGTCTTGATGGCGGGAATCGTTTTACCAATCAACAAATGGACATATAAATGCCTTGTCCAAAGGAGTGTACGCAGTTTTTAAAAACAACTTCTATGTAAGGATACAGTACTTTTCCCGCTAAAATACGGGGCTGCCTGCCAAAATGAAGTACGCTAAATAGCGTTCTTATTCCTTTTTCCGAATGAGCCATAGACCAAAGAAAGTAATCAATCCGTTTAACGGCAGTAGCTCGTAGCCGACTTCATAACCACCCAAAACTTCTTTAGGAATGTTCGCTATCAGAACAATAAGCACAACAGAAGTCAATGCCACGACCCATGCAAATTGGTCTTTAATTTTATACTTGGTGAAAATTCCAAAACTAAAGAGTCCCAACAAGGGGCCATAGGTATAGGTGGCGACTGTTAAAAGTCCGTCAATAACATTCTTGTCTAGTACATGCTTAAAGATAACAATGACAATAATTAACAAGACACTCATACCGATATGGGTTTTTTTACGGATAGACTTTTGTGTGTTTTCGGGCTTTTTGTTAATATTTAAAAAGTCGACACAAAAAGAAGTGGTCAGGGCCGTAAGGGCGCTATCGGCACTACTATAGGCGGCTGCAATAAGACCCAGCATAAAAGTAATGGCCACAATAATCCCTAAATCACTGTTTAAGGCAATCTCGGGGAAAAGTAAATCGGGTTTTGGGGTGCCATCCATTAAGGGAAGTGCAATAGAACTCTTTGCTGCATATATAAATAATAAGGCTCCCAATAATAAAAAAACAAAGTTCACCACTATAAGGACCACACTAAAGCTCAAGACGTTTTTTTGAGCGTCCTTTAAACTTTTACAGGTAAGGTTCTTTTGCATCATGTCCTGGTCCAATCCAGTCATACAAATGGTGATGAACATACCTCCTATAAATGATTTTATAAAGTGTGCCTTATTAAAAAAGTCGTCCGTAAATAGAATTTTGCTGTATTGTTTTAATTCTTCAGAAGCTAAAAACTCACTGAAATTCCATCCTATTTTTTGGTTGATAAAATATATGGATAGGCCCACAGAAACTAACATAAACAAGGTCTGTAAGGTATCTGTCCAAACAATGGTTTTTATACCCCCTCTAAAAGTGTAGATCCATATCAGGAGAATAGAAAGGGTAACGGTTAACTCAAAAGGAACGTTCCAAGCGTCAAAAACAAACTGTTGTAGTACAATGGCAACTAGAAATAATCTGAAAGAAGCACCTAAAACCCTCGAAATAAAGAAGAAAAAGGCCCCTGTCTTGTAACTGACAATGCCAAAACGCCCTTCAAGATATTCATATATAGAAGTGACATTAAGTTTGTAGTAAAGGGGGAGTAAGAGATAGGCAATAACGACATAACCTGCCAAGTACCCAAATACCACCTGCATATAACTGAACTGAGAGGCTTCTACCCATCCAGGGACAGAAATAAAGGTGACACCAGATAAGGAGGCACCTACCATACCAAAGGCTACTAAATACCATGGCGATTGCTTTCCCGCTTTGAAAAAATCAGCGTTTGAATCGTTTTTTCCCGTAAAATAGGAAATTGCTAAAAGCATGAGGAAATAACATCCGATAAGGAGTAGGATATGGGTAGCGGTCATAATTTGGGTGTATTAGGGCGGAAAAGTACAAAAAACTAGGATATTAAAATATCCAGGAACTATTCTCCAATTATAGACAGACCTTCTTTTGGGAGAATTGGCACAGGCGTTGGCCATGCAACCTGTTCTAAGCAAACTAATTGCAAAATTAAAACAGTCTACAACAGGAAACTATGAATTAAATGGTATAAAATTGTAATTTTGTAAGTATGGAATTTTCTTCTAAATTATTAGAAAACGCAGTCTATGAGGTATCTCAATTACCTGGTATAGGGAAACGTACGGCCTTGCGGTTGGTACTACATTTGTTAAAACAGCCCAAAGAACAAACCACCAGATTGGCAGGAGCTTTGGTATCGTTAAAAGACCAAATAAAATTTTGCAAGAACTGTCATAATATTTCGGACGTAGCATTATGCGAAATTTGTGCGAATCCAAAACGCGATGAAACCACAGTTTGTGTGGTAGAAGATATTCGCGATGTGATGGCTATAGAAAACACTGATCAGTTTAAAGGGCATTATCATGTATTAGGTGGGAAGATTTCGCCCATGGAAGGTATTGGGCCTCATGATTTAACCGTTGGGACCCTCATACATAAAGTGAAGGAAGGGCAGGTAAAAGAATTGATATTTGCCCTGAGCTCTACCATGGAAGGCGATACTACCAATTTTTATATCTATAAACAATTGGAAGGATTGTCAGTAAAGACCTCTACTATTGCTAGGGGGATTGCCGTAGGCGATGAATTGGAATATGCCGATGAAGTGACTTTGGGAAGAAGTATTCTCAATAGAATACCCTTCGAAAATTCTTTTAAAAAATAGCGATATTAAATGAGTAAAAAATAACTGTAAGGCTTTTTATTTATTATTTTCGCAAAACATGAATCAATAACACAGCATTAATTAAGGATATGTCAAAATTTGAATTAAAATTACCGCAAATGGGAGAAAGTGTTGCAGAGGCAACTTTAACCACATGGCTAAAAGAAGTGGGCGATACCATTGAAATGGACGAAGCTATTTTTGAAATTGCCACGGATAAAGTCGATTCTGAAGTTCCTAGTGAGGTAGATGGGGTTTTGATAGAAAAATTATTTTCCGTTGATGATGTTATAAAAGTAGGTCAAACGGTGGCCATTATTGAAGTAAATGGTGCCGATGTGTCCACCCCTGCAGTAGATACTTCTTCTGATTCTGAAGAAGTGTCTGAAGAAACAGTCGCGGAATTAGAAAATACGATTGTCGCTGCCCAAGAAACGGCAACGGCATCAGCCATGGATTATAGTCGTACCGAAAAGTTTTATTCTCCTTTAGTAAAGAACATAGCTAAAAAAGAGGGGATTTCGGTTGCCGAATTAGATGCCATTGCTGGTAGCGGTAGTGAGGGGAGAGTGACTAAAAACGATCTTTTAGAATATATAGCCCAAGGGAAACCTAATAAAGCTGCCGAGGGGGGTGTTGCAGCTCAAAAAGTAGAAGATAGGTCAGTGCAAAAACTGGCTGCGGCGACAGAAAATACGATGGCTGCCAAACAGCCCACAGCGGTAGGGGATGAGGTTGTTCCGTTAAGTAGGATGGGGAAACTTATTGCCCACCACATGACCGCTAGCCTTGCTACTTCTGCCCATGTGCAGAGTTTTATAGAAGTAGATGTTACCAATCTTGTGAATTGGAGAAATAAGACCAAGGTGGCCTTTGAAAAGCGGGAAGGTGAAAAACTTACGTTTACCCCTATATTTTTGGAAGCGGTTGCCATGGCCCTTAAAAAGTACCCTATGATGAATATTATTATGGATGGGGATACTATCATAAAGAAAAAAAATATCAATATAGGGATGGCTGCGGCATTGCCAGACGGCAATTTAATAGTGCCAGTGATTAAAAATGCAGACCAGTTAAATTTGGTAGGTATGGCCAAGGCAGTAAACGATTTGGCAAACAGAGCCAGAAACAATGCCTTAAAACCCGATGAAATAAAAGAAGGTACGTATACGGTTACCAATGTAGGGACCTTTGGCAGTGTTTTCGGCACACCAATTATTAACCAGCCTCAGGTAGGGATCCTTGCCTTGGGAGCAATCAGGAAAATACCTTCCGTGGTAGAAACCAAAGAAGGCGATTTTATTGCTATTAGAAGTAAGATGTACCTGTCGCACAGTTATGACCACAGAGTGGTGAACGGTGCCTTGGGGGGGATGTTCGTAAAAACGGTAGCCGATTATTTAGAAGCTTGGGATGTAAACCGTGAGGTGTAGCTTAAAGTTTTTAATATCCAATATATAAGCCCCTGTTTTAAGGGGCTTTTTTTATATCCTATTATTTAGTGAAAGGAAGAAAGTGAGTCAATCTTTAGTCTAAATCTAGGTAAAGCCTATCTTTGCAAAAAAGCCCTGAATTATGCAATTAAACCTTACAAAGCCTATTTGTTTTTTCGATCTGGAAACTACCGGTACCAATGTAGTAAAAGATAGAATTGTAGAAATAGCGATCTTAAAAATTTTTCCAAACGGAAATAAAGAAAGTAAAACCTGGCTGGTAAATCCGGAAATGCAAATACCAGATGAGGTAATCGCTATACATGGAATAAGCAATGAAAAGGTCGCTAATGAGCCCACCTTTAAAGAACTTTCCAAAGAGATTTATAAAATGGTCAAGGATAGCGATTTGGGAGGCTTTAATTCTGATCGTTTTGATATTCCTCTTTTGGCAGAAGAAATGTTGCGCGCAGGGGTAGATTTTGATATGAAAAATATGGTGTCCGTAGATGTGCAAACGATTTTTCACAAAATGGAGAAACGTACCCTAGAAGCGGCCTATAAGTTTTATTGCGATAAAAACCTGATCGATGCCCATAGTGCAGAAGCCGATACTTTGGCTACTTATGAGGTGTTGCTGTCCCAATTGGAACGCTATCCGGAATTGGAAAATAATATTAAGAAACTATCGGAATTCACCACTAGAAAACAATCGGTAGATTTTGCCGGATTTATTGGATTGGACAAGGAGGGCGAGGAGATTTTTGCCTTCGGAAAACACAAAGGGAAAAAAGTACACGATATCCTGGAGAAAGAACCAGGTTATTTTGGTTGGATCCTGAACGCAGATTTTCCGCTTTATACAAAAAAGGTACTTACCCAGATAAAACTGAGTAAATTAAATAATAAGTTGTCCTAAACGCTTAATCATACATAAAAATAAGGGGCTTAGTATAGAAATATTGCTTTTCTATGCTTTTTTGCCGACATAATAATCCTTGAGATATCATATATTGAAATGAAAATAATCTGTATCGGCCGCAATTATGCGGATCATATTAAGGAATTAAACAATGAAAGGCCAAAAGATCCGGTGGTATTTATAAAGCCCGATTCTGCCGTTTTGCCAAAAGAACAGGATTTTTACATTCCGGAGTTTTCTAACGAGGTGCATTACGAAGTAGAAGTATTGGTGAAAATTAAAAAAGTTGGCAAGCATATAGATGTTAAATTTGCCCATACTTATTATGATGAGATAGGGTTGGGGATAGATTTTACGGCCCGAGACCTACAGGCACAGCTCAAAGAAAAAGGGTTGCCTTGGGAAAAAGCAAAGGGATTTGATGGGGCTGCCGTTATTGGGAAGTGGTTGCCGAAATCTAATTTTAAAGACTTAAAGGATTTAAATTTTCAGCTTCTAAAAAATGAGGAGGTCGTGCAGCAGGGGAATACCAGCCTTATGTTATGGACCATTGATGAGCTGATTTCGTATGTGTCCCAGTTTTTTATGCTTAAAAAAGGAGATGTAATCTTTACAGGGACACCAGCAGGGGTTGGTAAAATAAGTGCAAATGATTATCTTTCGGGAACCATAGAAAACGAAGAGGTATTCTCACTAAACATAAAATAAATGATTTATAATCTAGACAAAATTAACGAACTGGCCGAGGGTGACAATGATTTTATCATGGCCGTGGTGGGAGTTTTCTTGGAAGAGGTGCCTCAAGATTTGGCGGAATTGGAAGAAGCCTTGACGCAGAAAAACTTTGAAAGTGTATATAAAATGGCCCATAAAATAAAGCCAAATGTCGATTTGTTAGGGATGGAGGATACCCGAAAACTTGCCTTAAACATTGAAACGCTAGGAAAAAAAGGCGAAACCGAAGAAGCAGAGATAACACGTTTGGTACCTATGCTTAAAAAGGATATCAATCAGGTGATCTCTGAATTAAGAAACGATTTTAGCTTTTAATGTTTTCAGAAATAATAACTATTGGCGATGAAATTCTCATCGGTCAAATCGTAGATACAAATTCTGCTTATATAGCATCGGAACTCAATAAAATAGGGGTGTCTGTCTATCAGATAAGCTCGGTTCAAGACGATAAGATGCATATCCTGCAAGCCTTAAAAGAGGCCGAGTCCAGAGCAGATATTATTATAATTACCGGTGGACTGGGACCTACAAAGGACGATATTACCAAGCATACCTTATGCGAGTATTTTAACGATACCTTGGTCGAAAATAAGGAGGTGTTGGCCCATGTAGAAGGTATTTTTAGAAAACACATCTCTACACCAATATCCGATATTAATAGAATGCAGGCTTGGGTGCCTTCTAAGGCAAAAGTACTCCACAACGAATATGGTACAGCTCCTGGAATGTGGATTGCTAATAATGGAAAAGTAGTGATATCCTTGCCAGGTGTTCCCTTCGAAATGAAGAATTTAATAAGGACACAAGTTATCCCAAGAATTATTCAGGAATTTCGGCGTCCCTTTATTTTTCATAAAACCATAGTAACCTATGGAATGGGAGAGAGTGCCATCGCCGAAAAGATAGAACCCCTGGAGACTAATCTTCCTTCTTTTATAAAATTGGCCTATTTGCCTAGCTTGGGGTCGGTAAGATTGCGTCTTTCGGCTAAAGGGATCGATAGGGAAGCGCTGTTTCTTAAAATGAACGATGAGGTAGAGCGGCTTAAATCGCTCTTGGGCGATCTTGTGTACGGCGAAGAAGGCGATGAGTCTATAGAGGAAGTTGTAGCGCAATTACTGAAGAAAAGAAAAATGACCTTGGGGACGGCAGAGAGTTTTACCGGTGGGAAAATTGCAGAACAAATTACAGCCCTTCCCGGGGCTTCGGCGTATTTTAAAGGAAGTGTGGTGAGTTATGCGACCCAAACCAAGGTAGAGGTGCTTAAGGTGCCAGAAGCGCTTGTAGAGAAGTATTCCGTGGTCAGTGCGGAGGTGGCCGCTGCTATGGCAGAGAATTTAAACGCTTTGTTGAAAACAGATTTTGCCATCGCTACAACTGGAAATGCAGGTCCTTCAAAAGGAGATTCCGATGCAGACATTGGAACCGTGTTTATAGCCGTGGCTTCACCAAAAGGGGTCGTCGTTGAAAAATATATGATGGGAAGCCATCGAGAACGCATTGTGCAAAAGTCTGTAAATAAGGCGTTTGAAATGCTTCAAAAAGAAATTTTAAAATTCTAGGCAAGAATTTTGTCTGAACGATAAAATTAGCTTAAATTTGCAACCTGTTTAAAACAAAATAAAAGTAGCGAAATGTCAAAAGTTTGTGATGTTACTGGAAAGAGAGCCATGTTTGGGAACAATGTGTCCTTCTCGATTAATAAGACCAGAAGAAGATTTGATGTAAATCTTTCCAAAAAACGTTTCTATATTCCAGAAGAAGATCGTTGGATCACCTTAAAGGTGTCTGCAAAGGCTTTAAAGAGTATAAATAAAAAAGGAATTTCCGCTGTTTTGAAGGAAGCAAAGGGAAAAGGGTTGATTAAGTAATCCTGAAATACTAAAATTAAGATGGCAAAGAAAGGTAACAGAATTCAGGTTATTTTGGAGTGTACAGAACATAAAGAGTCTGGCAAGCCAGGTACTTCTAGGTACATAACCACTAAGAACAAAAAGAACACTCCAGATAGGATGGAAATTAAAAAATTCAACCCTATCTTGAAGAGAATGACAGTTCATAAAGAAATAAAATAATACGTCATGGCAAAGAAAACGGTAGCGAGTTTACAAACAAGTTCAAAAAGATTGACTAAGGCCATTAAGATGGTAAAGTCTCCTAAGACTGGTGCTTATTCATTTGCGGAGTCAGTAATGGCACCGGAATTGGTGAACGAGTGGTTAGGTAAGAAATAATAATCTATTTATTATAGATTATAAAGCTGCTTTCTTTGGAAAGTGGCTTTTTTATTTTCATATCTTTGAGGAAAAGAATGTTCTACAGAAATGAGTTTATTTAAGAAAATATTTTCTACCCAGAAAAAAGAGTCTTTAGACAAGGGTCTAGAAAAGACTAAAACCAGTTTTTTTTCAAAACTTGGTAAAGCCGTTGTTGGAAAGTCTAAAGTAGATGACGAGGTTTTAGATAGTTTAGAAGAGGTTCTTGTATCGTCAGACGTAGGAGTAAATACTACCTTGAAGATCATAGATAGAATAGAGGCAAGGGTAAACCGGGATAAATACCTCGGGGTGCAGGAACTCAATTTAATCCTAAGGGAAGAAATAGCGGGCTTGTTGTCGGAAACCAATTCTGGCGACGAAACCGATTACAGTATTCCAAAAGACAAGAAACCATACGTTATTATGGTGGTTGGGGTAAACGGTGTGGGTAAAACTACTACCATCGGGAAACTGGCTTATCAGTTTAAAAAGAAAGGCCTTAAAGTGGTTCTTGGTGCTGCAGATACTTTTAGGGCGGCGGCTATAGATCAGTTGCAGGTATGGGCAGATCGGGTCGATGTGCCTATTGTACGTCAGGAAATGGGTAGTGATCCCGCTTCGGTGGCATTCGATACCTTGAGTTCTGCCGTTTCGCAAAACGCCGATGTGGTTATTATTGACACTGCCGGAAGATTGCACAATAAGGTGAATTTGATGAATGAGCTGACCAAGGTGAAACGCGTGATGCAAAAGGTGGTAGCCGATACCCCCCACGATGTTTTATTGGTCTTGGACGGTTCTACCGGGCAAAATGCCTTTGAGCAGGCTAAACAGTTTACCAAGGCAACGGAAGTTACTTCTCTTGCGGTCACTAAATTAGACGGTACGGCTAAAGGAGGCGTGGTCATCGGTATCTCTGATGAATTTCAGATCCCTGTAAAATATATTGGGGTCGGAGAAGGTATCGAAGATTTACAAGTGTTCAATAAAATGGAATTTGTAGATTCCTTTTTTAGTAACAAAGCTTAAAAAATATCTATTGGCATTTTGATAGCTGTCTAAAATAGATGGCTATCAAATTCAATAGCACAAGATCATGATGTTCCCCATAGAGGGAATTTCTTGTTTTTATGAGGTTCATACTGTGCTTAGGGCGTTCCCTCCTTCGTCGGGCGGGCTCTTCGCTATATCCCTTGCGCCGCTGCGGGGATGCCGCTGCGATCCCTAACGCAATTCCGCGGATAACAACATACTGCTTCTTGCCATATACTCTTGTTGTAATAAAGAGCATTTTTCTTTTGCTGATAACCATTGTTAGGATGGTGACTGCTAGCTTACTTCTTATTTTTTCGATTTGTTTATTGCTGTCTAACTCGGTAAAAGGGAGCTCTTGGTACTATTAAAATTGGTCTTTCTCCTGCCCGCTGCTTAGGTCTGGTGTTATAACACAGGCCGGGATTTGTATGAAAGAGAAAAATAGGCCTAAAGTTTTAAAGATGTTTTTTTAATAGAGGGGAACGCTTGTTAGGATTTTGGGGATATTTTTTTCTGGGATTGGTATGTAATTGGCGGTGCGATTCCTCCAAAACTTTCTGGGTTGAATTGATTTCAGGTCTTTAGGGGATAATAGTTTAGCCAAGAATTCATAAAAAATGCTTTAAACGAACAACAATCATTTTGCAAGTTGTATTTTTGCATATTATTTAAATAAATATGCGTACAAAGACACTTAAAAAGAATAAGATTAATATGGTAACCTTGGGGTGTTCCAAGAATTTATACGATTCAGAGGTTATCATGGGGCAGTTAAAGGCCAATGGGAAAGATGTTGCTCATGAAGAGGAGGGGAATGTCGTTGTCATAAATACCTGTGGGTTTATAGCCAATGCCAAGGAAGAGAGTGTAAATACTATTTTAGATTATGTTCAGAAGAAGGAAGCTGGGGAAATAGATAAGGTTTTTGTTACCGGTTGTTTAAGTGAACGTTATAAGCCCGATTTACAGAAGGAAATTCCGAATGTAGATGAGTATTTTGGGACTAGCGAACTGCCAAACTTGTTAAAAGCACTAGGAGCAGATTATAAGCATGAGCTTATTGGAGAGCGTTTAACTACCACACCAAAGAACTATGCTTATTTAAAAATAGCGGAAGGTTGCGACAGGCCTTGTTCGTTCTGTGCTATCCCATTAATGCGTGGAAAACATAAAAGTACTCCAATAGAGGATTTGGTGATAGAAGCTAATAAATTAGCCGCCAAAGGGGTAAAAGAACTAATATTGATTGCTCAAGATCTTACCTATTACGGTTTGGATCTGTATAAGAAAAGAAATTTGGCCGAACTTTTAAAGGAGTTGGTAAAGGTTGAAGGAATTGAGTGGATTAGATTGCACTACGCATTCCCTGCTGGGTTTCCTATGGATGTACTCGAGGTAATGAACCAAGAGCCTAAAATATGTAACTATATCGATATTCCGTTACAGCATATTTCGGACGCCATTCTTAAAAGTATGCGTCGTGGAACGACTCAGGAAAAAACCACTAAATTGTTGAAGGAGTTTAGGGAGGCCGTACCTGGTATGACTATTAGGACCACTTTAATCGTTGGCTATCCTGGAGAAACCGAAGAAGACTTTCAGGTGCTGAAACAATGGGTAGAAGATATGCGTTTTGAGCGATTAGGATGTTTTACCTATAGCCACGAGGAAAATACCCATGCCTATAACTTAGAAGATAATGTTCCGGAAGAGGTGAAGCAAGAACGGGCCAATGAGATCATGGAAATTCAATCGCAAATTTCTTGGGAATTGAACCAGCAAAAAGTTGGGCAGGTCTTTAAGTGTATTATCGATCGTAAAGAAGGAAACTATTTTGTAGGACGTACGGAATTTGACTCTCCAGATGTAGATAATGAGGTGTTGATAGATGCAGCACAGCACTACGTAAAACAAGGGGAGTTTGTAGATATAAAGATTACCGAGGCAGCCGATTTTGATTTGTACGGTGAACCGGTGTAAATAATAATCATCAGATTATAATGCCGAATAACGGCGGTAGGCATACCGTTGCTATTCGGCATTTTTCGTTAAACTCCTTTGTTGAATGTTCTCTCAGCTCTTTGTAAATCTGCTAGTTTGTGTACGGCCTAAAAGCTCACAAGTTATTGGGTGTGCAAAGGGGCGGTGAAAGAGACTTGGATAAAGTGGCTAGATGCTCAAAATATAGCATCAGAACCTTCAATTGGTACATCTCTGAGCTGCAATAATCCTATAGTAAGCCATTTTTAAAGCGATGAACCGTCTAATGGTCTTATCTGCAGCCTAAATAATGGTTGTTGTTTTTGCGTTAGGGATCGCAGCGGCATCCCCGCAGCAGCGCAAGGGATACAGCGAAGAGCCCGCCCGCCGAAGGAGGGAACGCCCAAATTATAATGCCAATAGTGTGACAATTCGGTTTCTAGAATAGAATGGCCCTAGTGATAACTTTACGCCAATACAAGCTTAGAGGCTTGTTGTAACCTGTTTTTTGGGGAATAAACTAATGGGTTTGTCAATAAAGGTAACCCTGATGCCAAACAATAAAATGATTCCGCCAATGACCATTTGTAAGGTAATCTCTTCATTTAAAAATATCCAAGCGAATAGTGCGGCTAGGAATGCTTGGCCCAATAGGCTTAGCGATACTCTGGTGGCACGCATATGTTTCGTGGCATAGCTGAGAAGTACCCAAGCTAATAATTGACAAACTAAGCCTTGTACGATTAATACGCCCCAGCCTATATTTGAAAAACCGCTGAAGGGCTCGCCTAAGTACCAGGAAAGTCCCGCTAAAAATATGGACGATCCCAAAAGGCTTAGCGTTAGAAAGGAAACCACATCGGTATTGCCCAGTAAGTGCTTGCTTAAGAGCAGGTATGCCGAGTAAAATACCCCCGATAAGATTCCAAAATAAAATCCGATATCGAAAGATAGATCGAGAAAAAAGCGAAACCCAACAAGGGTAATCATACCGAATAGGGCGATCATGGTTCCTATCCAGAAATTTCTAGAAGGTTTTGGGCTTAAAAAAAGAAAAGTAGCGATACCGACCCAAATAGGCGACAAATTTGTCAGTAACGAGGCTTGGGTGGCGGTAGATTCCTGAATGGCAATATTCCATACGGCAACATCGGAACCAAAGAGCGCACCGCACAAAAGTGTTAATAATAAAACCTTTGTAGACGGAATTTTAATTTTTTTCTTGATGATGGCATAGGGTAGTAGCACAGCCAAGGCAATGGCCATTCTATAAAATGCCGATATAACACCTGGGGTGTAGTTTAGCTTTACTAAAATAGGGAAAATGGCAATGCATAAAATCCCAATAAACAAGGCAATCTGAGGTTTTGTAAACATCTTTATAAATTCGGCAAAACTAGCAAAAAAACTCACAGTTTGACACGGAGAAAAATAAAATAACGTTTTTTTAATACTTTGGTTATCAGAGTATTATTGGGCTTGTTAGCGAAATCTCCATAAAATGGAGGCTTTTGGAAGTTTCGTCCTGTTTTTTTAGATCGGTTTTTGGTGGCTCCCAATTGTGGCTTTTTGGCAAAGGAGGAGACAGTACTGCTTGGAAGGGATAAATTCTATGGATAGTGTGTAAGGGCAAAAAGGAAAAAATTCTTAAATGTTGACAAATTCCAATTCGGCCATGGGGATTTTTCTAAGGTCTATGGTTGTTTCATTGAGTAGAATGCCGTGTTCTAGGTAGGCCTTTAAATTGGTCAGCCAAAAGGTCCATCCGTTGCTACAGCCATAATGGATTTGAAGTTTACTTTTATCATCCGTTGGGATCTGGTCCTGATGCAATGTCAGCAATACATGGTCGTCTTGTTTTTCCATGCTAATGGTAAGCCTACAAACTTTTGCAAAAGTAAATGCGATGGTATCTTTGCCATTGGCGCCCAAAACTTCACCGGTTTCTTCTCCCTCCCAATTATGCCATTCCCAGCGGTAATGATCGCCTGCTTCAATTTTATCGCTTTCTCCTTTAATAATTTGTCCTTTTTTAGCGGTATAACGGGCGTCTCGCAAAAACCAAGAAGTAATGCCTTGTGGTGTGGCCCAGCACCAATACAGTTTTTCGATTTCTGTTTTTATGTATATCTTTTTGGTAAACGATTCAAAAGCCATGAGTGTAGGTTTTATTGGTTTCGGTCAAATTCTAAAGCATCTTTTTTTCTTAAAGATACCTCTTTCATTACTAAAAAAATAGTAGGGATTAACATTCTCTACCTCATTAATAGGGTCGAGCTATGTAGGTTATATCGATAAGCGGTTGGTAGCGGTGGCTTCTTTTATGGTAGGTCGGGAGATATCTTTAGGGGTTAGGAGAATAAAAACTGGTAAACAATAAGGGTGTTCACTGAAAATCTCATCTTTTTTTGTGTCTGAAGTTTTGGGGTAAAAAAAATAGAATATACTAAAAAGCGGGAAATCCTTCTAGGAAATCCCGCTTTAAAAAATGTTTGTCGATTACTACTATTGCCGATTATTGAACCTGTGATTCCGCTTCAGTTTTTGCATTGTCTTCGTAGTAATTGATGCCTAGGTTTTTCCAGTGTTTCTGCATTTTCTTAAGAGCCACTTTAAAACTTTCAAAGTCCTTGTTTTCAAGAGGTGTCCAACCTACCTCTGCGTAGGCAGCAATTCTAGGGAAAGTTTGTCTTTCAACATCTGAATGGGTCGGTGTCCATTCACTCCACATTTGGCAGCCTAAACCATAAATATTTTCATGATATTGTTCTTCCAAGCCTTCAGGAATAGGGTCAAAACTATAAGCTTTCTCTAAAGGAATATTTTCATGGCTATAATCTAAATAGGTGTTGCTATGGAGCGAATTCACAATTCCATAACCTTTTTTAGCAGCATCTTGCGCCAAGGCTAGGTCTCCTTTCCAGAAATGTACTACCACGTTCTTAGCCAATTCCGTTTCGGCCTCTTTATCATCTTTCTTTTCTTCAAAGCCTTTGTGAATGTTTTTGCCCATAATTTCGTTCCAACCCATCATTCTACGCCCATGCTCTTCAATAAATTTTGAAATGTTGTTGGTAAATTGAATTTGTAAATCGGCAGGAGTGTTAATATTATTCTCCTTCATATACTTTTGAACATGTTTGCTTTCTTCCCATACTTTATACCCTACTTCATCACCTCCTATATGAATGACTTCAGAAGGGAACAATTCAAATACCTCTAACAAAACATCTTTAATAAATTGAATAACCTCGGGTTTTGTAACGTCATAATTATCATATAAACGTCCAAATTTCACTGGTACATCTATATCTACACCCGCTGTTCCTAACCATGTATAAGCGGCTATGGCAGCACTCGAGTGTCCGGGCATTTCAATTTCAGGAACTACAGTAATATTTCTTTCAGCTGCGTAGGCAACGATATTTTTTATCTGTTCTTGGGTATAAAACCCTCCGTGAGGTTCTCCGGAAGTTTTTCCGCTTTTCCAAGTTTCAATTTCAGAATCGGAACGGAACGCGCCAACTTCTGTTAATAACGGATATTTTTTAATTTCGATTCGCCAACCCGCATCATCTACCAAATGCCAATGAAAAACATTCATTTTTAATAAAGCCATTTGATCTAGCATCTGTTTTACAAACTCCTCTCCATGGAAATAACGTGACTCGTCAAGCATATAAGCACGCCACTTAAAACGCGGATTGTCTTTAATTGTAACCGACGGCACCAAATATTGAGGCTCCTTCGTTTCTTCCGAAACTTCTTTAGAAAACAATTGTTTTAAAGTTTGTACGCCATAAAAATATCCTGCGTCATCATTGGCCTTAATAGTGATGTTCTTTGGGGTTGCAATTAACTCGTAAGCCTCTGGCTCTAAGTTGTCTGCTTTTTCAAAATTAACAGAGCCCGAATTTTCGGTTAATTCTAAATTAAACCCAGTCTCCTGATTTATAAAAGATTTGAGGTCATTGCTGGCATTTTGCTGCTCTTTAGAAGTAGTACTTATAGTTAAGCCGTCTTTAAATGCAAAAGATTCCTCTGCTAAAACAAGGGAAACAGGTTTTGGTAAGATTGATATTTCTGATGCAGAGAATGTTTTGTTTTTTTCGGTACAACTTAATACCGTTAAAACTAGTATTAGACAGCAGGCTTTTAATTTCATTTTTAGGTTTTTTTGATGTTATTTTAAGCCATAAATTTATATCATATTATTGGATTTACCTTACAAAAATATAAATCTGCTTTATGATTTCTTTGTATTTTATTTCTGGCTAGGGTGTTCTCTATTGTAAATTATTAATCCTATGATGGCATAACGGTACCATTAAATGGACTATTGCTTCCCTAGTTTCATAGAATTCATCATTAAAATATCTTACCGTAGTTGTTAAAAATGATGCGGTCCTTTAAAAATAAAAAAGACTTTAAAAGCCATGAGTTTTAGAGTTATTGGTTTCGGTTAACTTCTAAAGTGTAAACCTCCAGTGCTAATTGGGTAAGGAAAGGTATTTTTAAAGTATCATGGGGTGTAAGGGAATCATTAAGGATATGGTTTTTAGTATCCAAAATAGTAGCGTTCAACATAAATTCTACTTTGTTGGTGCTGTCTTTAATATAGGTGTAATTGGTAAAAGTATGGTAGTCATGGCTGCTTTTATGGTAAACCGCTATCTTGTTAAGATCGGCCTCTTTGGTTTGCATGGATAAAAAGTTCAAGGGTTCAACCACTGAAGGGCTTTTTTCTGTGGTTGCTTGGACCTGCATGGCCTTCCGGAGAAAATGGTACTGTTCTGTGCTAAGGTTAAATTGTTGGTGTGCTGGAAAATTATCGGGAAAAAAGATTCTTTTTAATACCTGATTTTGGGCTTCGAGGGGGAAATAATTGTGAAGACTAAGATCAATAGGTGCTTCTGTTGATGAATCGCCCTCGGTATGGGAATTCACTCTCCTTGTCCTTGGGAGGTTTAAAGCTAAGGGAGGGGTGTTTATGCTTGGGCCTAATGGCGTGGTAGTGCTGTCGTTAAGGTAGGCTATTATAGGTTTTGTGGTAAGCTCAAAGGCATTTGTTGGCGACAACCTATGGGAGATACGTACAGGAAAAATTTCTTTATTCCTTAGGGCGTTGTTAATCCTATCCTGTCCTAAAAATTCAAAAAGTCTGTCATTGGCTTCGTTGTCATGATGGATGAGAATTTTTGTGATCTCATTGGCAAAAGTAGTTTCTATAGTGTCGCCTTCGATGTAAAAACGAGAATGCAAGTCCAGCTTGTCCAATTCGTTAAGTTTTTCCAAACTCAGCACTGCAGTAAGCAGCCCAACCGTATTTCCTGGATAAAAGTAGGCTTGTTGATTTGTTTGGAAATCGTAATCCTTAAATGAAACGCTGTCCTTATACCTGGTTATCCGTGTATAGCGTATCTGTAGGTCGTAATGCGAAACGCTATCCATAACCCTTTTAATAGTTGGGTCTGTGGTCGATAGGGCGTTTTCTAAAATGTTTTTCTGTGGGATGTCCTCGGCACATGAAAATAGGAATGACGCTAATAAAAAACCTGCGAAAAGAGTCCTTTTGGTCATATGCCTTGTCTAAAACTTTTATTCAGAAGAATACACTTCTCCTCGGTGTGGTTTTAAGGCATCCCGGACGGCAATCATTTCTGATTCATGTACGACAAGATAAGCGATGGAGTGCATATCGTTTAGGTCCTTAAATCCAGTAATATTAAGGGCTAGGTTTTCAGCGGTAATGTACTCCTCGAGATGAATGCGGTGATGTTCCGCTGTTTTTAAGGCAGATGGCCCCCTAAAATCCCAGATTAATTTTATTTTTCTTTCATTCATGCGATAAAAGTACCAATCATAGGTGAATTTGCAATGCTAATGGCCGTTATTTGCCGTAAATATTCTGTTAAATATAATTTTTTTTTATTAAAAAAAGTGAACTTGCACAGGATTGCTGAATTGTTAATTTTGCTATATGTATTTTTTACGAAAAAATTTAAGTATAACGTCTAAATGGCTTTTGCTAGCCTTGTTAGGGGTAGTCTTAGGGTCTTGTGGTTCTTTTTTTAAGAATAATGAGGATAAAACACCTATAGCTAGGGTAGGAGAGGCTTATTTGTACAAAGAAGATATAGAATCTCTTTTTGAAAACAATAAGTCAAAAGCAGATAGTGCTACCTATGTTACCAATTATATTAATACTTGGGCCAGTAAGCAGTTGCTCTTGAGCAAAGCAAAAATAAATTTGCCTGAAAAAAA
The DNA here is from genome assembly GCF_012272855.1 of Arenibacter sp. 6A1. GTDB lineage: Bacteria > Bacteroidota > Bacteroidia > Flavobacteriales > Flavobacteriaceae > Arenibacter. The sequence goes on from NZ_JAAXCQ010000017.1 coordinate 50,603, forward strand.
GCTGAAGATCTTTGAGCAGTTGGTTTCAAACTATCGTACGGACCTATATACCGGGGCTTATAAAGAAGCATTGGTGCTACAGTCTCAGGATACATCGGTAAGTAGGGAGCAGTTGAATGATTTTTATGAGCGACAAAAAGAAAATTTTAAACTCAAAGAAAAATTGGTAAAGTTAAGATTCGTAGCTTTGCCGGTAAATTACTTAGATAAAGATCTGGTGTCTAATAAGTTAAAACGTTTTAAAGAAGAAGATAAAAAGTATTTGGATTCTATAAGTATACAATTTAAAAAGTATAATTTAAACGATTCAATTTGGGTGAGTGCTATACGGGTTATGGAAGAAATTCCATTGATAGTGCCTGATAATCAGGGGTTGTACTTAAAAAACTCACAATTTTTTGAATTACAGGACTCTTTAGGGGTATATTTGGCAAAGATTAATGAAGTGTTGGAAATTAACCAAATTGCTCCGTTGTCGTATGTTGAACCAACCATTAAACAATTGCTTTTGAGTAGACGGAAGTTAGAATTTATGAAAAAGCTGGAAGCAGAAATTATAGATGAAGCTATTAAAGAAAAAGAATTTGAAGTGTATGAATAAGTTAATTAAAACGGGATTTTCCTTTTTATTTTTAATGGGTGCCTTAAATGCCCAAGAAGTTAAAAACGATCCGGATACCACCGTAGATGTGCAAGAGGCGAATGTAGCGGAGGCAGTTGTAACAAAAAGCGATTCGGTCAGTACGTTTAAAAAAATTAAGTTGGATGGTATTGCCGCTGTAGTTGGCGATTATGTAATCTTAGAATCCGACATTGAAAAAACCTTGATTGACCTAAAAAGTCAGGGAGCTTCTATGGCCGATATTACACGCTGTGGTCTGTTAGGAAAACTAATGGAAGACCGTTTGTACGCCCATCAGGCGGTGCAGGACAGTATTTTAGTGTCAGATGACGAAGTAAACGCTACAGGAGATAGGCAAATACAACAATTGGTTTCCCAGATTGGCTCTGTCGAAAAAGTACTGAAGTACTACAAGAAAGAAGACGAGGCTAGTTTTAGGGAAGATCTGTTCAAGATTAACAAATTGCGAATGCTTTCTGAAAAGATGCAGAACAAGATTGTTTCCGAAATTGAAATTACCCCTGAAGAAGTACGTCAGTTTTTTAACAATATCCCAGTAGATGAAAGACCTGTTTTTGGAGCTGAATTAGAGATAGCCCAAATTGTAAAGGAACCAAAAGCTTCGGAAGAGGAAAAACAAAAAGTGATCGATAAGCTAAATGAAATTAAGGCCGATGTAGAAGATAACGGGGCGAGCTTTAGTGTAAAAGCTATTCTGTATTCTCAAGATCCAGGTTCTAAATCTAACGGCGGGTTTTATAGTATGACAAGACAAACGCCTTTTGTAAAAGAGTTTAAAGATGTCGCTTTTAGCCTTAGGGAGGGTGAAATTTCAGATCCATTTGAGACAACTTTTGGGTATCATATTATCTATGTGGAGAAAGTTAGAGGACAAGAACTAGATTTAAGACATATTCTTATTTCTCCTGAAGTTTCTCAAAAAGCCATGGATGATGTTAGGAAAGAATTAGACAGTATTCGCCAAAAGGTTTTGGATGGTGAATTTACCTTTGCAGAGGCCGCATTAAATTTCTCTGATGAAAAGGAAACGAAATACGATGGTGGATTGTTGAGAAACCCCTCCGATTACAGTTCTCGATTTGAGCTTACTAAAATGGAGCCTGCCCTGTACAACCAGGTTAGAAATATAAAAGACAATGAGATTTCTCGTCCTATTTTGGAGAACGACCCTAGAGGAGGAGCGGCGAAATACAAAATCATGAAGATTACCAATAGGTACGATGAGCATGTGGCCGATTTTGCCCAGGATTATATAAAAATCCAAGAGTTGGCCCTAAGGGATAAGCAATTTAAGGCGATCAAAAAGTGGATGGACAAACACATTAAAGATACCTATGTAAGCGTTAATGCTGCCAATAAGGATTGCAATTTTGCAAATAATTGGTTAAAGGATTAATTGCATGTCAGACGTTGCGGCCATTAAGGAATTAGTAGAAAAAAACAACGCCCTAAAAAAGGAGATTGCCAAGGTTATAATTGGTCAGGAGCAGGTAGTAGATCAGCTGTTGATTTCAATTTTTACCGGGGGGCATTCCTTACTGATCGGGGTGCCAGGTTTGGCCAAGACGTTAATGGTAAACACTATAGCTTCGGCATTGGGACTAGGGTTTAAGCGTATTCAGTTTACCCCAGATTTAATGCCGAGCGATATCCTAGGGAGTGAAATACTAGATCAGAATAGGGAGTTTAAGTTTATTAAGGGCCCTATATTTTCTAATATTATCTTGGCCGACGAAATTAACAGAACCCCTCCTAAGACGCAGGCAGCGCTCTTGGAAGCCATGCAGGAAAGGGCGGTAACGATCGCCGGACAGCATTATAAACTAGATATGCCTTACTTTGTATTGGCAACACAAAACCCTATAGAGCAAGAAGGTACCTACCCCTTGCCCGAGGCGCAGTTAGATCGTTTTATGTTCGCCATAGAATTAAAATATCCCTCTGTTGAAGAAGAGATCATGGTGGTAAAGGCAACCACTTCAGATAAAAAACCAAAAATCAACCCACTTTTTAGTGCTGCCGAAATTTTAGACATACAACAGTTGGTACGCAGAATACCCGTACCGGATAAGGTGGTCGAATATGCCGTCCAACTAGTACATAGTACAAGGCCCAATGTTAATGGTGCATCAAATTATGTGAAGCAATACATAGATTGGGGCGCAGGACCACGGGCATCGCAGAATTTGGTTTTGGGAGCCAAAGCCTTTGCTGCCGTACATGGTAAATTCTCTCCCGATATAGAGGATGTTAAAGCCGTGGCGCATGGTATTTTAAGGCACCGTATTATAAAAAATTATAAGGCGGAGGCCGAAGGTATTTCTGAAGAAGATATTATAAATAAACTTTTGTAAGAAATTAGAACATAGCTTGGAAGAGAGCAAGAGGAAGTGTACATAAAAACAGCTGTTTTATTGCATTTACCTGCTTTTGATGGCAGTGTTTTTTATAATTATGGAAAATTGGCGGAATCTTACTTCAAAAATTTTAAATCCGCAATGTATTTTCTTAATTTTGACAAATTACTTTAACTTAAAAACTTAATTGATAATGGCATTCGATATTGATATGATTAGAAAGGTGTATGCTAATATGACATCACGTGTAGATAAAGCTCGTGAAGTTGTTGGCAAGCCTCTTACGCTCTCTGAGAAAATTTTATATTCTCATTTATGGGATGGAAATCCTACCACAGCCTACAAAAGAGGAAAAGACTATGTAGATTTTGCACCAGATCGAATTGCATGTCAAGATGCTACGGCACAAATGGCTTTGTTACAGTTTATGCAAGCAGGTAAGCCTAAGGTGGCCGTTCCTACTACTGTACATTGTGATCACTTAATACAGGCGAAAACCGGCGCTGTAGCCGATTTAAAAGTAGCCAATACCACTAGTTCAGAAGTTTTTAACTTTTTAGAATCAGTTTCCAATAAATATGGAATCGGATTCTGGAAGCCAGGTGCTGGAATTATTCACCAAGTAGTACTAGAGAATTATGCCTTCCCAGGAGGGATGATGATCGGGACCGATTCTCATACCGTAAACGCTGGTGGCCTAGGGATGGTTGCTATTGGAGTAGGTGGAGCAGATGCTGTAGACGTGATGGCCGGTATGGCTTGGGAGTTGAAATTTCCAAAATTGATCGGTGTTAAATTAACCGGAAGCATTTCTGGTTGGACATCGGCTAAGGACGTAATTTTAAAAGTAGCTGGTATCCTTACCGTAAAAGGAGGAACCGGTGCTATTATTGAATATTTTGGTGAAGGAGCCAAAAATCTTTCATGTACTGGTAAAGGGACCATTTGTAACATGGGTGCCGAAGTAGGAGCTACGACCTCTACTTTCGGGTACGACGAGTCTATGGAGCGTTACTTACGTGCTACAGATCGTAACGATGTTGCCGATGCTGCCAATGAAGTAAAAGATTACCTAACGGCAGATCCTGAAGTATATGCTAATCCAGAAAACTATTTCGATGAAATTATTGAAATCGATCTAGATACCCTTAGACCACATTTAAACGGTCCGTTTACGCCAGATTTAGCGACACCAGTAGGTGAATTGGGCGAAAAAGCGAAAGCAAACGGATGGCCTTTAAAAGTAGATTGGGGATTGATAGGGTCTTGTACAAACTCTTCTTACGAAGATTTGACCAGGGCAGCTTCTATCGCACAACAAGCCGTTGATAAAAAGATAAAATCGAAGTCCGATTTTGGAATTAACCCAGGATCAGAGCAAATTAGATTTACCGCAGAACGCGATGGTCTTTTAAATATCTTTGAAAGCCTTGGTGCTACTATATTTACAAATGCATGTGGACCATGTATTGGACAATGGGATCGTAGTGATCTTAAAGGAGACGAGAAAAATACCATCGTTCATTCCTTTAACCGTAACTTCTCTAAAAGAGCGGACGGAAACCCTAATACCCACGCTTTTGTAGGTTCTCCAGAAATGGTGGCCGCAATAGCCATCTCTGGAAGGTTAGATTTTGACCCTATGAACGATACCCTTATCAATGAAGATGGGGAAGAAGTGAAATTGGATGAACCAAGAGGGATAGAATTGCCTCCAAAAGGTTTCGAAGTAGAAGATGCTGGATACTTAGCGCCAGATGAAGACGGTTCTTCAGTGGTAGTTAAGGTAGATCCAAGCTCTGAACGTCTACAGTTATTGGAGCCTTTTGTACCTATTAAACCAGAAAATTTACAAGGCGCTAAATTGTTGATAAAAGCCTTAGGAAAATGTACCACCGACCATATTTCTATGGCCGGACCATGGTTGCGTTTTAGAGGACACTTAGACAATATTGCGAACAACACCCTTATTGGAGCTGTGAATGCCTTTAATAATAAAACCAACTTTGTAAAAAATCAATTGACAGGTGAGTACGTAGGTGTACCAGATGCACAGCGTGCTTATAAAGCGGCCGGTATTAAAACGGTAGTTGTTGGTGATCATAACTATGGTGAAGGATCTTCTCGTGAGCATGCGGCTATGCAACCTAGACATTTAGGAGTTGCCGTGGTAATCGTAAAATCTTTTGCCCGTATCCATGAAACAAACCTTAAAAAACAAGGGATGTTGGGGCTTACTTTTGCCAATGAAAACGATTACGAGCTAATTCAGGAAGACGATATCTTTAACTTTATCGATATCAATGAATTTGCACCGGAAAAGCAGTTGACCTTAGAGTTGGTTCATGCAGACGGTAGTAAAGACCTGATTAAATTGAATCATACTTACAATCAATCGCAAATTGAGTGGTTTAAAGAAGGGTCGGCCCTTAACGTTATCAAGAGAGAAAACGTCGCTTAATTTAGATTTTAAATACTTAGTAAAAACTCCTGATTATTATCAGGAGTTTTTTAGTTTTGGCAAAAGGTTTAGCAACATGAAAGTTAAGGGAAGAACGATTTTAAATATAGCCATAATGGTGGTAATATTATCCTTTTTTGTAACGCCATTGGGCGATTATAGCAAGGTGATGTTGAATAGGATTTTTTCCTTTTCCCCGACAGTGACCAAAGAAGCCAATAGAGAAAATATTACCGATTACAACTGGAGGTTGAAAGATGAAAATTGGGATTTTTTCAACTTTAAGGAATCAGAAGGCCGGGTAGTATTTGTGAATTTTTGGAGGTCATGGAAGCTGCCTAGTCATGCCGAGCTAGAAAGTATTCAAAAGTTGTACGATGCCTATAAGGACAAAGTCGATTTCTATATTATCACCAATGAAGAAAAGGAGCCTGTAGAGAAATTTATGCAGGAACGAAATTTTACTTTTCCAGTGACTTACTCCGTTGTTGGGGATAGTTCTCCGCTGTCGGGAAGCAATCCTCCGCGTTCCTATTTATTAGATAAGAAAGGCAATATTATTATCCAAAAAGAGGGCGTTGCCGATTGGGATAATGCTGACATGTACAAATTACTGAATTCTCTTTTGGCCAAGTAAACAATATTTACATTAAGCAAGGGATTAGGTCTTCTAAAGGGATTATTAATGCTTTGTAATAGTCCAGTGAATATTGTTGTCAAAAAAGCGTACGAAAGCTTTTACTTTGTTTTACAACGTTTAAATTCCATATCTTCATATTATGGAATGAGCATGAGCGAAAATTGCTCTCATTGATCAAGTCAGCTATGCGAATTACATAGGACGGTTACAAATCAATAAATAGCTACAAATGAAAAAAATAGGAAAAAGTCAGCTTTATAACCTACTGATGGTAGTAGCCTTGGCGATTTTCCTATTTACCCCTGTCGGGTTTCATGTAAAAGTACAGATCAATAGGCTTTTGGCGTTTAACCCCACACCTGTAGCAGAACGCGAACAGCAAACTATAGGAGATTACGATTGGAAATTACGCGATCTCCAGAATAATCCATTTTATTTTGAAGCGCAAAAAGGACAGGTAGTCCTGATAAATTTTTGGGCCACATGGTGCCCGCCGTGCGTTGCAGAAATGCCTAGTTTACAACAACTGTACAACGACTATGGGGATAAGGTGGTCTTTATGTTCGTGGCACAGGACCAAGAGAAAAAAGTAAAGCAGTTTTTAACCAAAAAAGGGTATGAGCTACCCGTGTATTTCGAGGCTTCTACAACCCCTACAGCACTATTTTCTAAAAGTATACCGGCAACTTATATTCTAGATAAAACCGGAAAAATAATTGTGGCCAAAACAGGTGCTGCCGATTGGAACGGAGAGAAAACCAGAGAACTCCTAGATTCATTAGTAACGCAATAAGGAGGGCAACCTAGGTAGTAATAGTCAATTTTATTTCTTGAAGTATTTAAAAGGGACGAAAAGCATTCCAAAACACTCACCATCTTGTTTGCCTAAATGTTTATGATGCATTTTATGAGCTCTTCTAATACCTTTTGCATACCAGTTATTGGCGTTTCTAAAGAGTTTAAAGCGTTGGTGGATAAAAATATCGTGAACCATAAAATATGCGGCACCATAGGCCATTATTCCAAAGCCTAATGGCCAACCATACCAAAAGCTTGTTTCGGCACCGGCATAGAAACATCCCATACTCACCAAGGCATAAAAGATAAAAAAGGCATCATTCCTCTCAAACCAAGAATCGTGGTCTTTTTTATGATGGTCTTTATGTAATTTCCATAAAAAACCATGCATAATATATTTATGGGTAAACCAAGCCATAAATTCCATGAAGGAAAAAGTGGCAAGAAATATAAGGATCCAAATAAAAGTATTCATTCTAGACTAATTTTAGTTTGTAATTGAGGTACGATTGTGCCAACAGGCGAAATTTTTGTGGATTGGATACTCGTATGCGACTGTTTTTAATGAATTGTGGCGGAGTGCTTTGTAGCTTTTGTAACAACTTGTAATAATACTTGTAGGCCGTATATACCCCAAACTTTGCTTGTGGCGGTAATTGTGTAATACCAGAATACCCTAGTTTAAAATCGGCCTTAATTTCATTAATAATACGAATTTTATCCTCCTCATTCAACTGTTTTAAGTTGGTATTGGGAAAATACGACCTATTCAGCTCCTCAAAATCTGTTTTTAAGTCCCTTAAAAAGTTTACTTTTTGAAAAGCAGATCCCAGTGCCATCGCCGATACTTTTAAATGTTCATATTGGTTGTTATTGCCTTGAACGAATACTTTTAGACACATAAGGCCAACGACATCTGCCGAGCCATAAATGTAATCTTGGTATTCTTTAGGAGTGCTGTAAATAGTCTTTTTTAAATCCATTCGCATACTTTTCATAAAAGATTGTACCAGATGAAGCGGAATGTCATATTTGTGAAAAGTGTGTTGAAACGAATTTAAAATTGGGTTTAAGCTAATTTTTTGTTCCAAGGCCTCCTCAAGATCCTGCTCAAATTTGTCGAATAAATATGGCTTGTTGTAGTGGTGAAAACTATCAACAATTTCATCGGCAAAACGAACAAATCCATAAATATTATAAATATCGCCTCTTATAGAAGCGTGTAACATTTTGGTGGCAAGTGAAAAAGAGGTGCTGTATTGCTCCGTAACCAACTTGCTACATTTATATGATACGAGATCAAAAATGTTCTTCATAGGTGTTTTTTTAGTTGTCATGAATAAGCTCAGAAACCAATTTTCCTGAAATTAATGCTGGAGGCACTCCTGGCCCCGGAACCGTAAGCTGCCCTGTAAAAAATAAGTTGGCTACTTTCTTACTTTTTAATTTAGGCCTAAGGAAGGCTGTTTGCATTAACGTATTGGCCATTCCATAGGCGTTCCCTTTATAAGAATTATATTCTTCTATAAAATCGTTGATACAAAAATCCTCCCTAAAAAGAATGTTAGCACTAACCTTTTGATCGGTCAGTTTCTCAAACCTCTTCAATATAATATTAAAATATTGAATGCGCAATGCTGGGGTATCGGTGAGCCCTGGGGCAATGGGGATAAGAAAGAAACCTGTTTCATAGCCGTAAGGTGCCATAGTATCATCGGTTATCGAGGGGAAATTTGCATAAAACAATGGCGCTTTGGGCCATTGTGGATGGTCATAGATTTCCTTGGCATGTTCTTCAAAGCTGGTGTCGAAAAACAAATTGTGGTGGGAGACGTTTTTTAGCTTCTTATCAATAGCCACGTAGAAGAGCAGGGAAGAGGGCGCAAAAACCTTTTTCTCCCAATAGGCTTCGGAATATTGTCTGTATTGTGGGGCTAAAAGGCTTTCGGAATGATGGTAATCGGCACCGCTCACTACAATGTCTGCTGCAATGTTTTGGGAGGCAATTGTTATGCCGGTAGCTTTTCCCTCTGTCACTATAATCTCTTCTACAGCACTGTTGACATGGATGCTTACGCCAAGCTCTTTTGCCAGACTGCTCATCGCATGTATAATCTGGTACATGCCTCCTTTGGGATGCCATGTGCCTAAGCCAAAATCGGCATAATTCATGAAACTATAAAAAGAGGGCGTATTGGAAGGTTTAGCGCCCAAGAACAATACAGGGAATTCTAGGGTCGAAATAAGCTTGGGGTTTTTAAACCTGCGGCGTACTTCGTCACTGATGGTTTTAAAGAATTGGTCTATTCTGGTAATGGTGTCCTTACTGACCAATTCTAAAGGGGAGTTACCAGGGCGTAATACAATTTTGTTAATGGCAATGTCGTAGTTGTCTTGGGCTTTGGCAATAAACTTTCGCAATAACTCAGAGCTGCCTTTTTCGATGCGTTCAAATTCCAGACAAATTTTATCCATGCAGTCCCCGATGGTAATCACATCATCGGTGAAAAATATTTTATAGGCCGGGTCTAATTTATCCAACTGATAATAGTCGGACCTTTTTTTTCCAAAATCATTGAAAAAATTATCAAAGATATCGGGCATCCAATACCAGCTAGGCCCCATGTCAAAGGTAAAGCCGTCCTTGGTAAACTGTCTGGCCCGACCACCAAGGGTGTTGTTTTTTTCATAAATAGATACCTTATAGCCTTGTTTTGCTAAATAACAAGCTGCGGATAGCGATGAAAATCCGGATCCTATGACGACTGCCTTTTTACTCATTTTAATGGCTATAAATTAACGGTTTCTAGTTTGTTTAATTCCTTAATGGCTATATCGATGGTGCTAAAGATTCGGATACCTTGGGGTAGGTTCGCTTGCTCTAAATGAGTTGTTTGTTGTCCTAGCAACCAAAGTTCCCTTTTGTTGTATTGACCTATCAAATTTTGAAAATTGGTTAGGTAGGCATCAATTTTGTCCTTGGAAGGAGCAACAGTGAAATAAGAGATATAATAAAGGTTGTCAAAATACTTATTTAAATCTACCAGATTTTCCAAGGGCATGGACTGTCCTAGGTATATGGTCTTATAACCGCTTAGATTGATTTCGTAATTTAAATATAGGAGACCTAGTTCATGAATTTCATTTTCTGGCAAAAACAAAACAAAGGTCTTGTCGGTATCGTAGTCGGTATTGGAATTTAATTTTTCGGTATGGACAAAGATCACATGCTTTATGAGATGTGTTATAAAGTGTTCATGGGACGGGCTTATAGTGTCTGTTTGCCATAGTAGGCCAATCTCATTTAAAAAAGGGAGAAATACATCTTGAAAAATTTCTTTGAACGTTCTATTTTCTGAGACTTGTTCTAAGGTTTTGAAGAATAAAGCTTGATCAAAATTCATCATCGCCAATTTAAAGGAGGCCACAGCATGGTCTTGGGTGCTTTCTGAAGTCGTTATAGTAGCAATTAAATCTTTAAATTCCTTCTGGGATAATTCAGCTATTTTAGAAATCTTATAACCATTGTTGTATAGTAAGGTGATGTTCAATAGCTTTTGAAGGCTTGTAATGCTATACGTTCTTATATTGGTACTGGTGCGTTCTGGAGAAAGAAGATTGTACCGCTTTTCCCAAATCCGGATGGTATGCGCCTTTATTCCAGATAAATTTTCTAGATCCCGAATACTGAATTCTTTCTTAACTCTGTTCATGTTTTACTTAATAAAGCTAAACAAAATTACAATTAAAATTCAATAGATAGTATTAATAGTAACTAAAAAGTACGGAAATTCAGCTGAATTACTGAATTCAAGGGCTGGAGAGTAGAATAGTAGTCTAGGAAATATAATTATTTCTAAGGGAAAATAGTTTTAATAAAGGGATTTAGAGATAAGGGAGGGGAGAAAATGAAAATCAAAGGGGCTGGTGCTTAAAAGAAGTAAAGAAAGCTTTATCTAAAAGAATCGCCTTTAATAACTGTTTTAAACAAAAAAAGCTAAGTGAAACACTTAGCTTTTTTGTGACTTGGCTGGGGCTCGAACCCAGGACCCTCTCCTTAAAAGGGAGATGCTCTACCAACTGAGCTACCAAGTCATTATGTATTTAAAGCAAAAACCAAAACAATTAATAATGGCTATTGATGATATTCTGAATACTAGATATAAACTAGAATCTGTTTTTATAATTTCTAAAACGCTTTAGAAACGATGTCAAACAATAGTAAGAGAATAAAACTCTTGCCTTTTAGTGACTTGGCTGGGGCTCGAACCCAGGACCCTCTCCTTAAAAGGGAGATGCTCTACCAACTGAGCTACCAAGTCATTATATGCTGCGCAGGACAAAAAAATAAAAACAATGTAAAAACTATTATTTATACTGCTTAGTGCCCACGACTAGATTCGAACTAGCACGTCCTTGCGAACACCACCCCCTCAAGGTGGCGTGTCTACCAATTTCACCACGTGGGCTCTTGAGTTAGATATCCAAAAATCGGACGCCTTTCTAAAAGAAATGATTTAGAAACTATTTCAAATAAAAAAAAGTTAAGCGGTTAAACCTAACTTTAGTGACTTGGCTGGGGCTCGAACCCAGGACCCTCTCCTTAAAAGGGAGATGCTCTACCAACTGAGCTACCAAGTCAGAATGTATATCGTATAAAAATAAACCTATCTTAATATACGTTTCTAATGATCAGATCTATGCTTGCATCTGACTGCTGTGCATTTAAATCTTTTATTCAATATTTCAGAGATAACCCTAAGCCGTTATTTTAGGCGTTATTAAAAAATAAAAAAGTTAAGTGGAAACCTAACTTTAGTGACTTGGCTGGGGCTCGAACCCAGGACCCTCTCCTTAAAAGGGAGATGCTCTACCAACTGAGCTACCAAGTCATTATTTGTGGCTAACACGGCGTGTTTGCGGGTGCAAATATACGACCATTTGTGAAGCCACCAAATGCTTTTTCAATTTTTTTGGTTTTTTTTTGATATCCCATTTTAATGAGGCAATTTTACAGGAAATTAGAATTGTGAAAATAGCATTGGTTGGATATATGGGTAGTGGTAAGTCTACTATCGGTAAATTGTTGTCTAAAGATTTGGCAAGCAGTTTTTTAGATTTGGATGAAGTTATTGAAGACGGACTTGGAGATTCTATTTCCAATGTGTTTAAGACGCGTGGGGAGATCTTTTTTCGTAAAAAAGAACACCAATATCTAAATGAAGTTTTAACGAAAAAAAATAATTTTATTCTCTCTACAGGGGGAGGTACACCCTGTTATTCCGGAAATATGGAGACTATGTTGGCTATGGCCGACTATGTTTTTTACCTAAAAGTATCCATTCCTGGACTCGCCGAACGGCTAATAAAAGAAAAAGATCACAGGCCTTTGATAAAAAATATTCCCAATGATGAGTTGCCAGAATTTATAGGGAAGCACTTGTTCGAAAGAAATAACTATTACCTAAAGGCTCCCTATATCATAAATTGTGATCATAAAGAGCCTCAGGAAATTGTTGAAGAGATAAAAGGCTTACTCCGTTAAATAGACACGGTCGTTTTCTGGCCTAAACTCTACCTCTACATGTTCTTGTAATGAAGTAGAAAGCGAAATACCCTTGAAATCGGCCTTTACAGGGTATTTCTTGTGATTTCGGTTCACCAGCACAGCCGTTTTTAATTGCTTTAAGGGAACTCTAAGGAAATGATGTACTCCATATATTAAGGTAGTACCCGAATTAAGGACGTCGTCTACCAAAACTACCGATTTGTTGGTGTACTCTTCTTCTGGAATGGAAGTCTGTACCCCAGTGGTAAGCGGATTCGATTTGTTCATGCTCACTTCGCATAAGGTAATTTGGGCCTCTGTAATGGTATTGAGAACAGCTTGGATTTTTTTGGCAAAGTTTAATCCGCCCCCAACAATCCCAGCGATGATTATTTCGGATTCAAAAACATTGGCTTCGTATATTTGATAGGCGATGCGCTTGATTTTGTGTTGTATTTCTTGGTGTGATAATATGTTATTGACCATAATGTGCAATTATTTGGATTCAAAGATAAAAAACAGTTCTTTACCTGCTCTTGGTTTTATAGAATTGTAGGCGTTTTCCAATACCTTAATGGTAAAGTCTTTTGAAAAAAGCATTTTGTACTCCTTCTGGTCTCCTCCAAAGGGCGGACCTGATTCCGTTAAGGGGAAATTAAACAGTAGCCCTGCCAATTTTCCCTTAGGTTTTAAGAGTTGTTTCATTTTACGGACATAGGCCGGTCGTAGACTCGGGTCCAAGGCGCAAAAAAAGGTCTGTTCCAATATAAGGTCAAAATCAGAAAGTTCCAGATCAAAAAAATCTCCCTCAATAAGTGTTACTGCATCGGCTTCTTTAAGCCTGCCTCTTAACTGCTCTAACGGCGGTTTGGCTATGTCTATTACTGTAATATTGCAGAACCCTTGTTCTGCAAGGTACACCGCCTCATAGCCGTTTCCGGCCCCAGGAATTAAAATCTTGATCGTTTTATCCCTAAGTTGATCTATATAGGACTTTAAGGGCGTAGAAATATGGCCTATGTCCCATCCGGTATCCTGGCTGATATACCTGTCTTCCCAAAATTCTTTATTCAGGTTCTTCATCCAAATAGTCGTCTATTTCTCTTCTGTCTTTCTTTGTGGGGCGTCCGGTTCCCTTCTTTCTGTAGTAATCCTTGGAATACTTTAAAAGTTCATTGTGTTCAAAAGCCTCTTTTGGAGTGGTGTCCTTTCGATAGATATCTACTAATTTAGCGCCGACCCTGCTTTCTGGGATGTCTAAAACAGTAAATTCATAATTAATTTGATCTTTTCGGACAATTACTTTGTCCGTAGGGTATACTTCTCGGGAAGGTTTAACCACCTGCCCGTTAATCTTTATATGTCCCTTTTTACATGCTTCCGAAGCGATATTTCTGGTTTTAAAATAACGGGTGCTCCATAAGTATTTGTCAATCCGCATAAACTATTGAAATTCTTTGTTAACGTCTTCTACAAAAATAGGGGAAAATTGTATCTTGCGGCCTTTAAATAAGAAATCAATGAATATTAAAAGAATTCTTTTCCTCGCATTAATTGTCACTTTCGTATACTCATGTAAGAAAGATGATGGTGGATCTTCTATACCACCAACACCGCCAAGATTATTAAGTGAAGTGGCGCTGGAAAATGATGCCGAGATAAAAACCTTTCTAGAAACTCATTTTTACAATTACGAAGCCTTTGAAAACCCTACGGAGGATTTTGATTATAGGATTGTAATTGATACGATAGCTGGAAGTAATTCCGAGAAAATTCCTTTGATAGATCAGGTGAAGATAGAAGTGGTAAAAGTGTCTACCTCGGATTTGCGTTTGGGAGCGGAAGCTATCGTAGAAACCGATATTCCACACAACCTTTATTATTTAATAGCTAGGGAAGGTGTTGGGAAACAAGCTACTCCAAAGGATTCAGTGTATCTGAATTATAGTGGAATGCGTTTGGATGGTTCTGTTTTTGATAGTAGGTTAGGGAGCGCTAGTTGGATTGATTTACCGGGTACGTTATCTGAAAAGGTCCAGATTCCTCCTGCGGTTACGGGTTTTAGGGAAGGAATTGCAAAATTTAAAGCCGGAGGAGAAATTGTTGAGAACGGAGATGGTACCTTCGAAGTTACCGGTAGTGGCGTTGGATTAATTTTCATCCCGTCTGGTTTAGGTTATTTTCAAAATCCTTCGGTGGGACAGGCTTATGCTCCTTTATTATTTCACATCAACTTATTGGTTGCTAAAACGAAAGAAAATCCGGATAATAATTTCGTTAAGTAGAGCTGAAGGAATTAAAGAGGATATAAATGTTACATTCATGGATAGTAAAAATAATGGTATTCCTGATTATTTAGATGCAGATACGAAATAGTCTATCTCTGTTTATAATTTATATAAAACCAGCTTTTGAAAATAGTTCAGAAGCTGGTTTTTTTGTGAAGCGACTTTTCGTATCCAAAATTCGCATAGATCAGTTATCTGGCAGGACGATAAAAAATAATAGGGATAATGTTACCAATAGTTGATGCTTTATTTTTAGAGGTCTTCTATGAATGCTTTGGGCGTTCCCTCCTTTGTCGGGCGGGCCCTTGTCTATATCCCTTGCTCCGCTGCGGGGATGCCGCCGCGGTCCCTAACGCGAAAAAAAGGCCGCAAAATCTTATGGTTTTATATCCGAAAGGGTTTTCGGGTCGAGTATTTCGAATAGCAAGGCTTTTAGGATTTTAGTCTTAAGGTGATCTTTTAAAAAATATATTCCCATGGTCTTCAGGCCGGATGCAAATGAAATCAATTGCTACAGTGAATAGTTAGGGTCTTATGGCTTGGCTTTAAAAGAAGAATTATCAGAAGCATGAATTGCCACGGCCTTCAGGCTGTACTAAAGGAAGGAGTTGTCACCGTGGCGAAGCTTTAAGCTTAACTTAAAAAACAGATAGTTTAGTTATATATAGGGTGATGCCAATCAACGGATACTGGTTTCATACCTCATAAAGAAAGATTTCCTTTTATATCTAAGTAATTATCCTTACTATTAATACGTATGTGTTTTCATAAGTAATATGTTGTTTTAAAAGCTGAATGAATAATAGGTGGCTATTATTTAAATAGGAAATAGTTATGCGATATTATTTTTTGTTTCAATTAAACCTTCAAATCGAAATTTTCGAAAGCGTTTTGCTGTGTATCTTGTTTTTTACAATAAAATTGCAGGAAAACCCCTTATATAAAATAAATTTTAAGCTTCCTTCGCTCTAAGCGTGTTTATCAACAAGGAAGATGTATAATAGCAACAGATATGCTATAATGTTCATTGCCTATGATTTTTTGGGAGCGATGAGAATCTCCGTTATCAGTGGTTGTATTGCGTCTCAGGAATTACTGATTAGCGAGGGCAAGAACTACTGTTTAGGCTTATGAGGCCTTTTTAATCGAGGTATCTTATCAAGGGTTAATAATCGAAGAAGTTTAGGATTTTTGTTGTTATCTAGCAACTTTTTATAAATGCTATCCGTAAATTAATAAGATTCTTCGACTAAGTGGCTCGCTATTGAAAACTTGAATACGTGAATTCGCTTACAATAAGGCTCTTTAGCTCTTTCTTAAATGAGTTTGTCTTAATTGAAAAAGAAAAGCTGGATAACCTGGGAAAATATGGAAACAATTATCAGTGTAACTTCATTTCTAATCTGATAATATTTTCCAGAGAATTTAATTACTATAACATTCTCTTAAAAGGATTTAATCTGATATAAAAAACCTTTTGTTGTGATTGATAAAGATTATTTTGATTAACAATCCTGTTCTAAATAAATTTTATGCACTTTTAATTTAGCCAATTTACTGGCTTATGCGCATTATTCCATAGGTTTTCAAAAAAGAACCCCTTGGATGTGTTTGGAGGTCGTTGTTCCTTTCCAAAGGGGTTATCGAGACATTTGTTTACATCTAGCTTTATAAAAAGGTTTAGTCAAATATATGCCACTAAAATTGATAGATACCAAGGGTGCTTTGGCTAGGCTGTTAACGCTTTAAGGACGCGTATGGTAATTAATGCGGTGAAAATTTGTATCATCACCACATTCTCACAGGTTCCAATGATAGACTTTATGTGCAGTTGTTGTTTTATGTCCCGAAAGAAATTATGTAAAGTTTAGCATAATTTCTTTAAAGAAGCCAAGCCGCTCTTTGGGCTTGGAAAATTCCAGTCTATCAATTTTGATGTTCAGACCGAGCAAATAACAATTACAATGGCCCAATATATGTTCACAAGCATCCTGTGCCGGATGGAAGTTAACGAAACCATAGGTGGATTATTTAAAGATTAGAAACAAGATTATTGAAAAAAAAGTTAAATAACAGGATATTAGCAGTTGTCATCTTAATTTTGACTGTTTTGGAAAAACTGTTATAAATATTTGATAATAACTGGTTGCATCCAAGATAATATCCAATATTTTGGGTTTCTTACAAATATTTATGAGTTTAAATAACAATCTGTTACTTGAAATAATTCAGATGCGTAACTTGAGTTAACTTATAAACATTTAGGCTTATGGTAAACTTTAAATAGATAGGGAATAACGTCTCATGGAATAGCTTTTCCCTTAATTGACCTAAAATTCAAAAAAACACATATGAAAATAGCATTCTTCAATTTGATGTACGTAATACGATATCTACTAATGGTCTTTATTGGTCGGTTTAAGTTCTTAAAGTGTCTAGGTTCTACACAATAGGATGTCAACATAAAAACTTAATAAGCCAAGCTTTTTTGTTCTTAAGGTTTATGTCCGGAAAAAACGAATTAGATTCAATTAAATAATTCATCACACGGTTTGTACTTCTTTTGGTTTTTAGCCAAGAGCGTAGGTTTTGTTTTTGAAATTGTTCTTCTAATGTTTGTTTAATAAATTAATAGGTTAATATTTTATTAAAAGTTACAATATAAGAAGGAAAATACCCTAATATTACGAAGGAATACTAAATAAAAATTATAGTTATGAAGAAGTTAAGTTTTCTATTTGCAATTAGTTTCTTGTTTTTTGCTTGTTCTAATGATTTTGAAGAAGTTAAGAGTGAGGCCAAAATGATAAATAGTAATTGGATAAATTTTAGTGATTTTAATGAGTTTATTGAAACCTATGATGAGCTTTCTAAAAAAAGTTCTAAAGAGGAATTTGAGATTTGGCTTAATCAAAAAGGGTTTAGGAATTCATTTTTGACAGCAACGTACGAACAGCCGATAGATACTACCAATTTTGAAGAGGAGGTTGATAAAACCACGTTTTATTCAGATGCCTTAAAGGCTGTTTTAAATAAGGATATGGAGTTTAAAATAGGTGAGGATATTATAAAATTAAAAGATGGTCATTTTATTAAAAGCAATCAGAAGAAAATTTTGTCTAACCGTTTTGAAGAAAATAAAATAATCGGAAAGATTGTTAATGAAATTGTTGATCTTAAAGTTGAAAAATCAAGTAATACTGATAAGGTTTTCAATCATGCTACTAATTACACGTTTTATAATACTTTTGGAGCTGCTCATGGTGTCAATTGTAATAATACAGTTGTAGGAAGTAGTAGGGATAGGAGGTTTGTTAATCGATTGTTTAGCGAGACAATTTTTCAAGATGGTAATATGATTTCTAAAAAAATATTTTTAAATTTTAGCTTACAAGCTAAATATTGTTCGTTTTGGAAATGTAAATGGAATAATGTGGGTGATGAAGCGATGAGTGTGGTAGTCACTAATTTAGCTGCTTATGAATATATTCCAAGTAATCCAATCTCACCACCTATTAATTTTGAAACTTATTGTTTTACAGGTTCCTATACTGTTTTGGTTGGTGAGATCAATTGTAACCCACCACATTATTGCAATGATGAGCCTTTAGATTTGAAATTTTCAGGAAAAATACGTCAATCGCATTTTGGCTCTAATTACGTTTGGGATTATGATGCTTCAGACATGAACTAAAAAAAATAATCGCTTTTCAAAATTAACGACTGGCGGCTTAAAAGTTAAATACGGAGATGGTACCCCAACTAGGGACGAAATAGAAATTGATGCAGAAGGGAATGTAAGCTTCCCGGATACTGACGGGGATGGTATTCCTGATTATTTAGATGCGGATACGAAATAGTCTGTCTCTGTTTATAATTTATATAAAACCAGCTTTTGAAAATAGTTCAGAAGCTGGTTTTTTTGTGCAGCGACTTTTCGTATCCAAATTTCGCATAGATGAGTTATCTGGCAGGACGATAAAAAATAATAGGGATAATGTTACCAATAGGTGATGCTTTATTCTTAGAGGGCTTCTAAGAATGCTTTGGGCGTTCCCTCCTTTGTCGGGCGGGCCCTTGTCTATATCCCTTGCTCCGCTGCGGGGATGCCGCCGCGGTCCCTAACGCGAAAAAAAGGCCGCAAAATCTTATGGTTTTATATCCGAAAGGGTTTTCAGGTCGAGTATTTCGAATAGCAAGGCTTTTAGGATTTTCGTCTTAAGGTGATTTTTTTTAAAATATATTCCCATGGTCTTCAGGCCGGATGCAAATGAAATCAGCTGCTACAGTGAATAGTTAAGGTCTTATGGCTTGGCATTAAAAGAAGAATTATCAGAAGCATGAATTGCTACGGTCTTCAGGCTGTACTAAAGGAAGGAGTTTTTCAGTATCAATTGCCACGGCCTTCAGGCCGTGGACTAAAAAAAGAAAACCGCCTATTGAAAATATCCAATAGGCGGTTTTGTACTGTAAAGCTATAAAAGCTAAAGCTTCTTAAAGGCTTATGGCTAAACTTAAAATTAATTGATCTGGTCTGGTGTCTATTCTGTCGTTAGCAATAACGCCTCCGTTGTTTCTAATTACAGAGACCTCATTTTCGGTAAAACCTCTTTCGTACCTAAGGTCTATTCCAAACTTCCCGAAAGAAACTCCAGCACCAATATTCATACCAACTGTAAAATCATTTTCAACATCACCAATGGTAACCCCGTCAAAATCCGTATCCAAAATATATTGGAAAGAAGGACCGGCGAAAACCTGTAATGGGCCAACAAGATTAACTCCCACTAAAAGAGGAAGGTCTAGTTTGCTCATGTCAAGGCTGTTGTTTTCGTAGTCCGATTTTGTTTTGGTGTACACCAGTTCTGGTCTAAAGTAAATATCCGTACCTACCTTGCCAAAAAAACCAACGTGATAACCAACATTGCTATCCGGATTTTTATAAGCTTCTTCAGTAGATTCAAAATAATCACCGTTAGCACCGTAGTTAATACCCGCTTTGATCCCGAATCCAGGCTCTTTTTGTGCGATAGCAGTGAAGCTTCCTAAAGCAAATACTGCCAATAAAAATGTTTTTTTCATCATATGAATTAATTTTTAAAGTTAATATTAACCAAAAATGATACCAAGATTACTTTCTCTTAAGGACTTTTTGAACGGCGTTTTCAATCGCTCCGTGATTTAAGCCGTACTTTTCCATTAATTGCTCTGGGGTTCCGCTTTCTCCAAAAGTATCTTTGGTAGCTACAAACTCCTGAGGTGTAGGGCGTGCAGTCGCTAAGAATCCAGCAATACTTTCTCCTAATCCTCCTAAATAGTTGTGTTCTTCAGCAGAAACGATACAACCTGTTTTTTCTACAGATTTTAAAATAGCTGCAGTATCCAATGGTTTAATAGTGTGGATATTGATAACCTCGGCAGAAATACCTAATTTCTCTAGGTTTTCGGCAGCGATCAAAGCTTCCCATACCAAATGACCGGTAGCTACAATTGTAACATCGGTACCTTCGTTAAGCATCACAGCTTTTCCGATTTCGAATTTCTGGTCTACTGGGGTAAAGTTAGCTACTTTTGGTCTTCCAAAGCGTAGGTAAACAGGACCTTCGTAATCTGCAATGGCAATGGTTGCCGCTTTTGTTTGGTTGTAGTCACAAGGATTGATAACGACCATTCCTGGTAACATTTTCATCATCCCTATGTCTTCTAATATTTGGTGGGTAGCACCGTCTTCACCTAAAGTAAGTCCAGCATGTGAAGCACATATTTTTACGTTCTTGTCAGAATAGGCTATAGACTGTCTGATTTGATCGTATACCCTTCCAGTAGAAAAGTTGGCAAAGGTTCCGGTAAACGGAATTTTTCCGCCAATGGTAAGTCCCGCTGCAATACCCATCATATTTGCTTCGGCAATACCTATTTGGAAAAAACGCTCAGGATTTTCCTCAATAAATTTTTCCATTTTAAGGGAACCAATCAAATCCGCACAAAGGGCAACTACATTTGGGTTGGTTCTTCCTAGTTCAGTAAGTCCAGCTCCAAAACCGCTCCTTGTATCGTTCTTACCTTGATCTATATATTTTTTCATAGTGTATTTTCTTTATTGTTATTTGGAAATGCAGGGGATTAATAATCGCCTAAAGTTGCTGGGTTTTGAGCCAAAGCATTCTCTAATTGCTCGTCGCTAGGAGCTTTACCGTGCCAAGCGTGCGTGTACATCATAAAATCTACGCCATGCCCCATAATAGTATGTAATAAGATACAAACAGGTTTGCCTTTTCCAGTTCTAGTTTTAGCCTCTGCTAGTCCTTTAATAATAGCTTCTAAGTTATTTCCTTCTTTAATTTCAAGAACGTCCCAACCAAAAGCTTCAAATTTCAATTTTAAATCGCCCATTGGCAATACATCATCAGTAGAACCGTCAATTTGCTGTCCATTGTAATCTATGGTTGCAATAAGGTTGTCTACTTTCTTTCCAGCGGCATACATGATGGCCTCCCAGTTTTGCCCTTCTTGTAATTCTCCATCACCATGTAGGGTATATACTAAGGTAGGATCTTGGTTTAATTTTTTCGCTTGCGCTGCTCCTAAGGCTACAGACATTCCCTGTCCTAAAGATCCCGAGGCAATACGAACCCCTGGTAAACCTTCGTGAGTAGTTGGGTGCCCTTGCAAACGAGAATTGATTAATCTAAAAGTATTTAATTCGTCAACAGGAAAATATCCTCTTCTTGCCAATACACTATAGAAAACCGGAGATATATGACCGTTTGATAAAAAGAAAAGATCTTCATTTTTACCATCCATGTCAAACTCGGGTTGTAACTGCATTGTTTCATTGTATAGTGCAACCAAAAATTCGGTACACCCCAATGAACCTCCTGGATGCCCGGAGCTGACCTTATGAACCATTCTTAGTATATCTCTGCGTACCTGAATGGTCAAATCTTGTAATTCTTGTAGTTTAGGCATTTTATGTATGTTTTTAAAAAGTTATCAAAAGTAATGGCTATCTTTTGGGTATACAAGTTCGAATAGTGTTATTTTGTCAAATTTCATTGCCGATAACATAACTTTATTTTTTTGTTAGGGAAATTAGTAAGCTTGGTTGACTATCTTTGCGCTCATAAAAATCATATTTCTTGAAATTTACCTTACAACACACCGACCCTAAATCCAAGGCCAGAGCCGCAGAGCTTATAACTGACCATGGTAAAATTGAAACTCCTATATTTATGCCGGTAGGTACCGTAGCCTCGGTAAAAGGGGTGCATCAACGGGAGCTGAAAGAAGAAATAAATCCTGATATAATTCTAGGGAATACCTATCATTTGTACCTGCGTCCTAAAATAGAAATATTGAAGCAGGCCGGAGGTCTCCATAAATTTATGGGTTGGGATCGTAATATTCTGACCGATAGCGGCGGATATCAAGTGTACTCATTGTCCGGAAATAGAAAGATAAAGGAAGAAGGGGTAAAGTTTAAGTCCCATATAGATGGTTCTTATCATTTCTTTTCGCCTGAAAGCGTTATGGAGATTCAACGAGATATCGGAGCCGATATTATTATGGCCTTTGATGAGTGTACTCCTTATCCTTGTGATTACAATTATGCAAAAAGATCTATGCATATGACGCATAGATGGTTAGATCGCTGTATTAAACATTTAGATAAAACGCCTTTTACCTATGGGTATGAACAAACCTTCTTTCCTATAGTACAAGGGTCTACCTATAAGGACCTAAGAAGGCAGTCGGCAGAATATATCGCTAGCGTTGGAGCAGAAGGTAATGCTATTGGCGGTCTATCGGTAGGAGAACCAGCAGAGGAAATGTACGCCATGACCGAAGTGGTTTGTGAAGTGTTGCCAGAAGACAAGCCTAGATACTTAATGGGGGTAGGGACTCCTATTAATATATTGGAGAATATTGCCTTGGGAATCGATATGTTCGATTGCGTGATGCCGACCAGGAATGCTAGAAACGGAATGCTCTTTACCGCTCATGGTACTATCAATATCAAAAATAAAAAGTGGGCAGACGATTTTTCGCCAATAGACGAAATGGGAATCACTTTTGTAGATTTAGAATATTCAAAAGCGTATTTACGCCATTTGTTTGCTGCCAACGAATATTTGGGGAAACAAATCGCTACTATTCATAACCTTGGTTTTTATCTTTGGTTGGTTCGTGAAGCTAGAAAACATATTTTAGCCGGAGATTTCTCGGAATGGAAATCGATCATGGTAAAACAAATGGACAAAAGATTGTAAGTGATAACCATATTAGATAAATATATACTTAAACGGTATTTAGCAACCTTTTTTGTGATGCTTTTGCTTTTTGTTCCCATTGGGATCATGGCAAATTTGGCAGAACAGATAGGTAAAATGATCGATAATGAGGCGCCTTTGGCAGAAATAGCCATGTATTATTTAAATTTTACACTGGTTATTGGAAATTTATTATTTCCTATTTTTCTGTTTCTGTCGGTGATATTCTTTACTTCTAAATTAGCGAATAACACCGAAATTGTCGCAATTCTTAGCTCGGGGGTATCTTATGGCAGGTTTATGCGGCCCTATCTTATTGGAGCAACCCTAATCGCTGTAATCATGTTTTTTATGAGCATGTTTATAGTGCCTCAAGCCAGTATCGGGTATAACGGGTTTATTTATAAGTATCTAAAAAAAGGAAAACAAGATAGGGTAACTACGAATCTTTTCAATCAATTGAATGAAAACGATTATATCTATGTCAGTAGTTTTGATCCGGCTAGGCAGATAGGGTATAATTTTACCTTGGAACATTTTAACAAGGAGAATACCTTGGACTATAAAATTTCAGCTGCTAACATCAGATGGGTAGAAAAAGATAGTATCTACCGCTTAACGTCTTATGAAAAAAGAAGCTTGGTGAACGATATCGAAATCCTGGAAACCAAGCGTAGGTTGGATACAATTTTTGACTTTAGAATAGACGATCTTACTCCGGTATCCTATGCTGCAGAAACGAAGAATTTATTCGAGCTCAATGAATTTATCGAAACTCAAAGACGAAAAGGAGCTTCCAATATCAATACCTATGTCCTGGTAAAATACAAACGATGGGCGCTTCCTGTTGCCGCTTTTATCTTGACTATAATTGCTGTAGCGGTATCTTCTGTAAAGAGAAGAGGTGGTATGGGGGTTAATTTGGCCTTCGGGATAGGAGTGGCTTTTATTTATATATTTTTCGACAAGGTTTTTGGTACCCTTGCAGAACAAGCAGGCTTTTCGCCCTTATTGGCTGTGATTATACCAAATGTAGCCTTTGGAATCATTGGACTTTATTTGTTGAATAATGCAAAACGCTAAATTTAATAACTACCTCCTTTTACATTTAATAGTATTTGTATGGGGGTTTACGGCTGTATTGGGAAAATTGATCACCTTAGATGCCTTGCCGTTGGTTTGGTATCGGATGACGATAGCCGTTACCTTAATATTAGGATATATCCTCTTTAAAAGGTTTCCTTTAAAAGTACCTCCCAAGACCTTGATAATGTTGGTTATTGGCGGTATTGTGATTGCTATGCACTGGGTGACGTTTTTTAAGGCTATTAAGGTGTCCAATGTATCGGTAACCTTGGCCTGTTTGTCTACAGGAGCATTTTTTACCGCACTTTTAGAACCATTTTGGTATGGCAGAAAAATGATTTGGTACGAACTGCTCTTTGGAGTGGTGGTTATACTAGGATTGTTGGTGATGTTCGATGTGGAGTCCGGATATTTGTTAGGGGTGCTCTTGGCATTGACTTCGGCTTTTTTGTCGGCCGTGTTTTCCCTGATCAATGGAAAATTGATACAGTCCGAAAAACCTTCAGTGATAGCCTTTTATGAATTGGGCAGTGGGGTGCTCTTTTTGTCCTTATATATATTGTTTACCGGTGGCTTTACACCAGAATTTTTTGAAGTATCACAAAACGATTGGATATTTATTTTTATCCTAGCCTCGGTGTGTACTGCTTATGCCCTAATCGCATCTGTAAAAGTTATGAGATTTATCTCGCCATACACCGTAATGCTTACCATTAACTTGGAGCCAGTGTACGGATTAGTGCTGGCATTTATATTTTTGGGAGATAGCGAAAAAATGGACGCCTTGTTCTATGTAGGGGCCTTGATGATACTTTGTACAGTTGTGGCGAACGGTATTTTAAAAAATAGAGGAAAATTAAAAAAAGCGAGTTAGGGTAGCTTCCCTTTAAAGTTTTATATTTGCTTTTTGAAAGAAACAAACTTTTAAACCTATGGAGTATTTAGATTTTGAACTACCAATTAAAGAACTAGAAGAGCAGCTAGACAAGTGCATGATCATCGGAGAGGAAAGTGATGTGGACGTTTCTGAGACCTGTAAGCAAATAGAGAAAAAGTTGGCAGAAACTCGTAAGGAAATTTATAAGAATCTTACCGCATGGCAAAGGGTGCAATTATCTAGACACCCCAATAGGCCTTATACTTTAGATTATATAAAAGCCCTTTGTGGGGATACCTTTTTAGAATTGCATGGCGATCGAAATGTAAAAGACGATAAAGCTATGATTGGCGGCCTTGGTAAAATAGGCGATCAAAGTTATATGTTCGTAGGCCAACAGAAAGGGTATAATACCAAAACTAGACAATATCGTAATTTTGGGATGGCAAATCCTGAAGGCTATAGAAAAGCCTTGCGATTGATGAAATCTGCGGAAAAATTTGGCGTACCTGTTGTTTGCTTCATTGATACTCCAGGAGCATATCCAGGAATTGAAGCCGAAGAAAGAGGACAAGGAGAAGCTATTGCAAGAAATATATTGGAAATGACCCGTTTAAAGGTGCCGATTATTGTTGTGATTATTGGTGAAGGAGCCTCTGGAGGTGCCTTGGGAATAGGAGTAGGAGACCGTGTGCTGATGTTGGAGAATACTTGGTACTCTGTTATTTCGCCCGAATCTTGTTCTTCTATCCTTTGGAGAAGTTGGGAATATAAAGAATTGGCGGCCGAAGCGCTTAAACTGACGGCTACCGATATGAAAAAAATGAAATTGATCGATGAAATCGTGAAGGAGCCTGCCGGTGGAGCACATTCCGATCGCGATAAAACATTCGATATCATAAAAGGTAAAATATCTTCCCATTACGAGGAATTAAAAAAGTTATCACCAAAAGATTTGGTGAATTCACGTATGGATAAATATGCCAATATGGGTGTATATAACGGATAGCAAGCCTATTTGTCAAGCTGAGGAAATCTGGAGAATTAATTCTCCAGATTTTTTTTGCTTATCAACAATATTTGTAACTTATTAACAATGAAATTGTTGATGAACTGTTGATATCGTTAACACCTTTTTAAAGCTTTTTTGTCTAATTTAGCACTCATGGAAAAAACAAATCCTGTTATTGGTCATCGGATAGATAAGTCGACTATCATAAACCTTGAAAAAGGAAAAATACCACCTCAAGCGGTTGATTTAGAGGAGGTTGTGCTTGGCGCGTTGATGATTGACAAGAAAGGTGTCGATGAAGTGATAGACATCTTGCACCCCGAAGTCTTTTATAAAGATGCTCATCGATTTATTTTTGAGGCTATTTTTAAATTGTTCGAAAACTCCGAGCCGATTGACTTATTAACAGTTTCGTCCCAATTAAAGAAGGACGGGCGCTTAGAAGGTGCAGGGGGTGATTTTTACCTGATTAAACTGACCCAAAAAGTAGCCTCTTCGGCGCATATCGAGTTTCATGCCCGTATTATTCTTCAAAAATTTATTCAAAGAAGTCTTATCAAGATCTCCAACGAAATTATAGAGGAAGCCTACGACGATGCTACCGATGTATTTGATTTGTTGGATACCGCCGAATCTAAATTATACGACGTTACTCAAGGGAATTTAAAAAGATCTGCAGAAACCGCACAGAATTTGGTGATGCAGGCCAAGAAAAAAATTGAGGAAATTGCCGGTAAGGAAGGGTTGAGTGGAATTCCGTCCGGATTTGATAAGTTGGATAAACTTACTTCTGGATGGCAACCTAGTGATTTGATTATTGTAGCAGCACGTCCTGGTATGGGTAAAACGGCCTTGACCTTGTCCATGGCAAGGAATATTGCTGTAAACTCCAATATAGGAGTAGCCTTCTTTTCTCTGGAGATGTCCTCGGTGCAGTTGATTACCAGGTTAATATCCTCGGAAACCGGATTGTCTTCTGAAAAATTAAGGACCGGGAAACTAGAAAAACACGAATGGGAGCAATTGAACGTAAAGGTGAAAGCCTTGGAGAATGCCCCATTATTTATAGATGATACTCCTTCTTTATCTATTTTCGATCTAAGAGCAAAGGCCAGACGATTGGCATCTCAGTTCGGAATAAAAATGATCATCATAGATTATTTGCAGTTGATGACTGCAGGAGGAAGTCAGAAAGGAGGAAATAGGGAACAGGAAATATCTACTATTTCCCGTAACTTAAAAGCACTCGCAAAAGAACTTAGTGTACCTGTAATTGCCTTATCGCAGTTATCGCGTGCCGTAGAAACAAGAGGTGGTAGTAAACGCCCTGTATTATCGGATTTGAGGGAATCTGGAGCGATTGAGCAGGATGCGGATATTGTGTCCTTTATCTATAGACCAGAATACTACAAGATTGATGAATGGGACGATGAAGAGCGTTCCCCAACAGCTGGTCAAGGAGAATTCATTGTGGCAAAACACAGGAACGGTGGTCTGGAAAATATCAGATTGAAGTTTATCGGTAACTTAGGTAAGTTCGATAACTTGGATGATTTTGATTCTCCCTTCGAGTATCAATCCAAAATGAACGCCAATGAGGATAATCCGTTTATCACCAAAAACCTACCCAATGCCAATGAAGCATTCGGAAGTTCTATGAACAATGGCGGTATGGACGATAATGATGTGCCCTTTTAATTCTAAAAGAAGAATTTTATAGTGTATCTTACGGTCTAAATCCTTCAAGTGAATCTAGATTTTTATCTTCCCATGCTTTTAAAACTGCTATATAGGAGGGTGTTGATCTTGGCCTTATTGATGGGTTCGTGGAGCAGCTTTGCTTCGAACATCCTTATTCCTATGGATGCCGAATCTCAAAAGAACCATTTAAAAGCGTATGGGATAACCTTTTGGGTGCTTACCAAGCAACAAAAGGTACAGTGGCTATTAAATTATAGGGGTGGGGCTTTTTTATTGCCAGACGGCGAAAGTATCCGTAAAGAATGTCAGATTAGAGGAGTGTCTTTTGAAGTTATTTCAGATGCCCAGGCCTTGTCTATTTTGGAAGGTATCAGTAGTCCGTCCCAAAACCAAGAAGCTGTAATATTAGAAAAAGCACCAAGAATAGCCGTTTACTCGCCTAAAGACAATCCGCCTTGGGACGATGCCGTGACCATGGTGCTGTCCTATGCCGAAATACCCTATGACAAAGTCTACGATGAAGAGGTCTTAGAAGATAAATTGGTGCTCTATGATTGGTTGCACTTGCACCATGAGGACTTTACAGGGCAGTATGGTAAGTTTTATGGTGCGTATAGGGCTACACCCTGGTATATTGAGGGGAAGAGAAATGCCGAAGCCATGGCGGCAAAATTAGGATATTCCAAGGTGTCGGAACAAAAACGGGATGTTGCCTTAAAAATTAGGAATTATGTTATTGGAGGCGGATTTATGTTTGCAATGTGTTCTGCAACCGATAGCTTTGATATTGCCCTAGCGGCCGCTGGTGTTGATATCTGTGAGCCTATGTTCGATGGCGATCCTTCCGATGCCAATTATCAAAATAAACTTGACTTTGAAAGTACTTTTGCCTTCACTAATTTTACGCTGGAACGGAATCCTTTGCAGTACGAATTTTCCTCAATAGACATGACCAATAAAAGATCGAGGGTCCCTAAAGAGTCGGATTATTTTTCTTTGATGGATTTTTCGGCAAAATGGGATCCTATTCCTACAATGCTTTGTCAAAACCATACCGCTTTGGTAAAAGGGTTTATGGGGCAAACAACGGCCTTTACAAGGGAAGAAATTAAACCGACAGTATTAGTGTTGGCTGAAAATAAAATAAATGGCGAGGCCCGATATATTCACGGGATCAAAGGGAAAGGATTCTTTACCTTTTATGGTGGTCACGATCCGGAAGATTACCAGCATAGGGTGGGCGATCCTAAAACAGAACTAGAATTGCACCCAACTTCTCCGGGGTATCGGTTAATCCTTAATAATGTACTGTTTCCGGCCGCACGGAAAAAGAAACAAAAGACCTAGTCTTTTATTGACTCTGTTCATATACTGGCTAATAAGGTTTACGGCTTAATCGTTTTTATAAAGTAGGAGAAGGAACCTTGTTTAAAGAGTCTGTTCGCTGCCCTGAAATGGGGCTTCGGCGAAGTAGCCATTTCATAGAAAAGAATCCTTAATTCTTTCATTGTCAGATTTCCACTTGTCATGGTTAATTACTTAGTGTTAGGCCGCGTTAGGGATCGCAGCGGCATCCCCGTAGCGGAGCGAGGGATATAGCGAAGAGCCCGACCGACGAAGGAGGGAACGCCCAGATAATAATACTAAAAGCTGTTAAGATTTATATTACCCCAGATTTTATAATCTCATGGGTGAGGGAGAAATAAAAATAGCCCTAAAAAGGGCTATTTATAAAAAGTATGATCGTTTAAATGGTGTTTTGCCTACAGCTGTTGGCTATGGATCAGCGCTTCCAAAACAGATTCAACACCAAACTCATCGTTAGTGCCGGTTGTATAATTGGCAACTTCTAAAACATTGGTATGGGCATTTGCCATGGCATAACTGAAATCTGCCATCGCCAACATTTCCAAATCATTGTTGTAGTCTCCAAAGACCATAGTTTCGTTTTTGCTTATATTGTACTGTTCTTGTAATTGCTGCAGGGCATATCCCTTGTTAGCATTTCTATGGGATAGGTCCACCCAATTGGCGCCAGAAACTTTTACCTGCAAATTGGCTTCCAAATGCTTTACCGCCGGATAGATATACTTCTCCGAACTTTCAAAATGGTAAATAGCAATTTTTAGGATCTCGCCCTTAAATTGGCTGATATCATCTAATACGGTGAACTCGGAATAATACTCCTTTAACTTGCTGATAAATTCGTCCGAATCTCCGTTGAGATAGGCATTTGTTTTTCCGCAAAGTATAGGGTGTACTCCTTTAATATCTTTTAATATAGCCAAAGCATTGGCAATGGTTTCTGGAGGTAAGGGGGTAGCTAATAGCTCTTTCTCTTGTTGCCTTACATAGGCGCCATTTTCCGCAACGATGGTTATTTGGTCCTTAATAGGTTGAAGCTTGTCTGCAATACTATTGTACTGGCGACCACTAGCGGCAACAAAATGTATGTTTCGCCTCTTTAATTCTTCAAATAACGAAAAAAATTGTGGGCTGACCTCGTGTTTAGAGTTGAGTAAGGTGCCGTCCATATCCGTTACCACCATTTTTACCTTAGATAAGTCCATATTCATATAATTTAATAGGCAAAGGTATCGGTATTTAATTGATTTAAAGCCTAGTTGTAAAAAGTTTCACATTTCTTAATAATTCACGAAATTTGACAACAATTAAATTTTGGAATCTATGCTTTTTTATCAGAAGGAAATAAAATTACGCGCCTATAAACGCGGCTTTCATATTATTACCGACGAGCTTATAAAAAGCTTTCCTGAAATTAAAAAAATTAGGACAGGGACGCTGCAGCTGTTTATTAAGCACAGTTCTGCCAGTTTAACTATCAATGAAAATGCCGATCCTACGGTGCGGGAAGATTTTGAAAGTCACATAAATGTTATGGTTCCCGAAAATGCCCCCTATTACCTTCATAATTATGAAGGGCCCGATGATATGCCGGCGCATATAAAAGCTTCCTTGATGGGGAGCTCCCTAAATATTCCAATTACCAATGGCCGCCTCAATATGGGGGTTTGGCAAGGGGTGTATTTATGCGAGCATCGGGATTATGCCCAGGGTAGAAACATTGTGCTTAGTTGTTTTGGTATTTAGGGGTGATATAAATTTTGTATCTTAGAAAAGCTATTAAATTTTAAACAATGGGAGCAAAAGAAGAGATATTAAATAAAATTCAGATCCTGGTGACGAATCATTTTAGCGATCCGCAAGAAGCCTTTAATTTTTTTGATGAGAACGGAGATGGGAAGCTAAAAAAGAGTGAGGTGGTAGCGCTGTTAAAACAAGCCGAAATTAGTGGGTTTATAAGAGGTATGGTGGCGAATAAACTTATAGAGGGGTATGACACTAGCGGGGATGAGCTTATTGATTGGGAGGAGTTTAAAGCGGCCA
Organism: Arenibacter sp. 6A1; assembly: GCF_012272855.1. Classification (GTDB taxonomy): domain Bacteria; phylum Bacteroidota; class Bacteroidia; order Flavobacteriales; family Flavobacteriaceae; genus Arenibacter. Next base: position 81,692 of record NZ_JAAXCQ010000017.1, read on the forward strand.
TTGCTAAAATTAAGGTCGCTTAAGAATAGAATTGAAATCCTGGTTTTGAAAGTGGTAAAAAGTCTCTAGTGTAATATGAGGGTTTTTAATGAACCGTCGTTGTTGGCTAGCTTTTGATTAGAATACATCCCTTAAAACAGAAAGGGATTAGAAGGCGATGTGATTTTAAAATCATCCTACACTGCTTTCGGAAAATCTATTTTAATTGGCTAGGGTTTGGGTTTACAGCTGATCTGCAGTAAGTGGTTCCGAGCTATAATCATTGTAGGTCTGTTGCTACTTGGTTTATAGCAAATGTAGTAAGCCTTCTTTGTGGGGTTCTTAGAATAAAAAAAGCCTGTTCCGAAAGGAACAGGCTTTTAAGTAAGCGAGATACGTTTATTAATTTATTTTACTTTGTTTACGATAGCCTTAAAAGCTTCTGGGTGGTTCATGGCCAAATCGGCTAAAACCTTACGGTTTAGCTCAACATTGTTGGCTTTTACTTTACCCATAAACTGAGAATAAGACAATCCGTGTAATCTGGCACCAGCATTAATACGGGTAATCCATAAAGAACGGAAAGTTCTTTTCTTGTTTCTACGGTCTCTGTAAGCATATAACATTGCTTTTTCAACCGCATTTTTAGCTACTGTCCAAACGTTTTTACGTCTTCCAAAGTAACCTTTGGCTTGCTTCATTACTTTTTTTCTACGAGCTCTTGAAGCAACTGAATTTACTGATCTTGGCATAATTTAAATTGTTTTTTGTAGTAGGCGATTCTTCTGTTGAATACTTTGTAAAAGCCTAACTCCAGGGTTAATAATTACCGAAAAACGATTACTTTAAACGTAATTGTTCTTTAATGCTGTTAACGTCTGCTTGGTGAACCAAAGTAGAGTGTGTTAACGCTAGCTTACGCTTTTTAGACTTCTTCGTAAGAATATGACTTTTAAAGGCGTGCTTTCTTTTGATTTTACCAGAACCGGTAAGCTTAAAACGCTTTTTGGCACTGGATTTTGTCTTCTGTTTAGGCATTTTCTTCCTATGTATTAAGTTATCTCGCTTACTTTTTTTAATGCTGAATGTAATTCAGTATTTCTCTTAATTAGATGTCACAGGAGTATAAAACAACTGCTTTGGCCTAATGTACAGGACTCCTATAAAAAATAAATCTTATTTTTTTGTCTTAGGAGCAAGGAACATCGTCATACGTTTTCCTTCCAATTTTGGCATTTGTTCTACCTTACCCAAATCTTCCAATTCGGAAGCCAGCTTTAGTAAAAGAATTTCACCTTGGTCTTTGTACACAATAGAACGACCTTTAAAGAATACATAAGCTTTTAATTTAGCACCATCTTTAAGGAATTTCTCCGCGTGCTTCTTTTTAAACTCGTAATCATGCTCGTCTGTTTGTGGACCAAACCTAATTTCTTTAACAATTACCTTGGTGGCTTTGGCCTTCATGACCTTCTCACGTTTCTTCTGCTCGTATAGAAACTTCTTGTAATCGATAATTTTACAAACTGGTGGATCAGCGGTAGGGGATATTTCTACTAAATCCAATTCCAATTCTTGGGCTTTGGCTAAAGCATCCCTTGTGCTGTACACACCTACTTCTACATTGTCGCCAACCAACCTAACCTTGGGCGATAAAATCAGTTCATTGATATTATGCGGGTTTTTATTTTCCCTTCTAGGTTGGGGTCTGAATCTTTTACGTATTGCTATGACTTGTGGTTTTTAATTAAACTTAATTTTTTTATTAAAAGGACTTTAAGGTACTATTTATTTCTTTAGTGACCAATTCTGAAAAGGCTTTTACCGTTAAAGCTCCTAAATCTTCGCCTCCGTGCCTTCTTATAGAAATGGTTCCTTCGTTCTCTTCATTCTCTCCTACAATAAGCATAAATGGAATCTTGTTCATCTCTGCTTCTCGGATTTTCTTGCCTACCGTTTCGTTTCTCTTGTCAACTTGGGCGCGAAGGTCGTTATTTTCCAAGGAAATTAAAACTTTTTCGGCATATTTTTCATGCTTTTCGCTCACTGGCAGTATAATAGCTTGTTCTGGTACCAGCCAGAGTGGGAAATTTCCTCCTGTGTGTTCTAGGAGTAAGGCAATAAAACGTTCCATACTTCCAAAAGGAGCCCTATGGATCATTACTGGCCGGTGTAACTCGTTGTCGCTTCCTTTATAAGTAAGGTCAAAACGTTCCGGTAAATTGTAATCTACCTGAATGGTTCCTAACTGCCAGTTTCTTCCCAAGGCGTCCTTTACCATAAAGTCTAATTTTGGACCGTAAAAAGCAGCTTCGCCACTCTCGATCACAAAATTAAGCCCCTTTTCTTTAGCAGCATTGATAATGGCGCTTTCTGCTTTTTCCCAATTCTCTACAGAACCGATATATTTTTCCGGTTTTTCTAAATCCCGTACGGAAACTTGTGCCGTAAAGTTTTCAAAACCTAAAGATCCCAATACATATAAGGTAAGGTCTATAACATTCTTAAACTCATCGGCCAATTGGTCGGGAGTACAAAAAATATGGGCATCATCCTGTGTAAAACCACGTACTCTGGTAAGGCCGTGTAATTCTCCACTTTGCTCATAACGATATACCGTTCCAAATTCGGCATATCGCTTAGGAAGTTCCCTGTAGCTAAATGGTTTTGTGTTATAAATTTCACAGTGGTGTGGGCAGTTCATTGGTTTTAATAAAAACTCCTCGTCTTCTTTCGGGGTTTTTATAGGTTGAAAACTGTCTTCTCCGTATTTGGCATAATGGCCCGAAGTAACATAAAGCTCCTTTTGACCGATATGTGGGGTAACCACCATTTCATACCCGGCTTTTTTCTGCGCCTTTTTTAGAAAATTCTCTAGCCTTTCTCTTAAAGCAGCTCCTTTTGGAAGCCATAAGGGAAGACCTTGTCCTACCTTTTGTGAAAAGGTAAATAACTCTAGCTCCTTGCCAAGTTTTCTATGGTCTCTTTTTTTAGCTTCTTCCAATAAGGCTAAGTACTCGGTAAGCTCTTTCTGTTTTGGGAAAGAAATTCCATAAACCCTGGTCAATTGGTTGTTTTTTTCGTCACCTCTCCAATAGGCGCCGGCAACACTTAATACCTTAACAGCTTTGATGATTCCGGTATTGGGGATATGCCCACCTCTACATAAATCGGTAAATGTATCATGGTCGCAGAAGGTAATGGTGCCGTCTTCTAAGTTTTCTATCAGCTCTACCTTATATTGGTTACCTTGAGATTTGTAAAATTCTAAGGCCTCTGCTTTGGTTGAAGAACGCATTTTAAAGTCGTGCTTGCCTCTGGCAATTTCCAAAGCCTTCTTTTCTATCTGTTGAAAATCTTTTTCTGAAATACTTCCTTCAGGTAAATCTACATCATAGTAGAAGCCGTTTTCGATAGCAGGTCCTATGGTTAATTTTATGCCAGGATATAATTCTTCCAAAGCCTGAGCGATGACGTGCGAAGTAGAGTGCCAAAATGCGGTTTTACCCTCTTTGTCGTTCCAGCTAAAAAGCACAAGAGCCCCATCTTCATTCAAAGGGGTAACCGTTTCAACCGTGGTTCCATTAAATTTTGCAGAAATAATATTTCTTGCCAAGCCTTCGCTTATGCTTTTGGCTACCTCTAAAGGTGTTGTTCCTTTAGCAAATTCCTTAACGGTTCCGTCGGGTAAAGTAATTTTAATCATAGGATTCATTTTAACAAGAGCAAAGATATTGTAAAGTGATTAGTTGAACAACGTTGTGAGGGATTGAATTTTAGTTTTAAGTCGATTTTTTTTGAGACCCTTTAACGTAAAATTAATAGGATGTTAATTTTAGGTTAATTAGTAGGTGTCCTCCCCAAAGCCCCGTATTTACTTAAAAAATTAACAGATTAGAAGAAATGACCCCCTAAAGTGGCGATAATTTCCACTATTGATGAAGTAGTTTTTAGAGAATTTTAACGAAAGTTAAAAATGTGGTTTCTGTTGTGGCGATAGGAACACATTCAACCAACTAAAATTTAACTTAAAATAATCTAAAACTTATTTACATGATGCAAAAAACAATTCTGTATGAAAGTGGACATGAAGGTGTCCGTTCAAAAAGGAAATTACGGTTAGGGCATGCGCTCTTTACCGCCTTGTTTTTCTTGTCCATTCAAATTTCCTCGGCCTATGATACGGTATCGCCTGTAGAGGAAATGAATGAAAGTGTTACACAGACAAGAGTAATCAAAGGAACTATTAAAGATGAAAAGGGAGAAGTGCTTCCCTTCGTAAATGTTGTGGTATTAGGATCTACAAGAGGGGTGCAGTCCAACTTTGATGGGGAGTACCAAATTAAAGCCAATGAAGGTGATATTTTAGAGTATTCATATATAGGTATGAAATCTAAAAGGGTTACAGTAGCCAGTAGTGACGTTATTGATGTGGTTATGGCCGAAGATGCTGAAGCGCTAGATGAAGTTGTTCTGGTAAGTTTTGGTAAACAGAAAAAATCAAGTGTTGTTGCTTCTATCGCCACTGTGAAGCCAGCAGAATTGAAAATTCCTTCCAGTAACCTAACCACTGCCTTGGCAGGAAAGGTGTCTGGTATGATTGCATACCAAAGAACTGGAGAGCCAGGACAAGATAATGCCCAGTTCTTTATTAGAGGGGTTACTTCCTTTGGGTATGGAAACAGCCCACTGATCTTGATCGATGGGGTAGAACTGACGACCAATGACTTGGCAAGGTTGCAACCCGATGATATTGAATCTTTTTCTATTATGAAAGATGCAACGGCTACCTCCCTTTATGGGGCAAGAGGAGCTAACGGGGTTATCTATGTGACCACAAAAGAAGGAACCGAAGGACCACCGAGCATAAGTGCTCGATTTGAAGTTTCTTCTTCTGGAGCTACAAAGGATGTGGATTTTGCCGATCCTATTACGTATATGAAACTTCATAACGAGGCGGTAAGAACAAGAGATCCTTTAGGGATTTTGCCGTATTCTTTAGAAAAAATTGACCAAACTATTGCTGGAAACAATCCGCTACTATACCCTACGACCGATTGGCAAAAGGAATTGTTTAAGGATAATACCATAAATAAGCGATTTAACTTTAGTATTAATGGTGGGGGTAAAGTGGCAAGGTACTATGTGTCTTTAGCAGCCTCTAAAGATAATGGTGTGCTTAATGTGCCTTCTATAAGCAATTTCAGTAATAACATAGATTACAAGAAATTTCAGTTGCGTTCTAATACCAATATTAATTTGACCGAAACAACGACCTTGAAGTTGAATTTTATCGGGAATTATGATGATTATTCTGGTCCTATCGATTCTGGTCAAGAACTGTACCGTAAGGTAATGAGGAGTAACCCCGTGTATTTTAGGCCTTATTATGAAAAGGACGAAACGAACTCTTATATCAACCATGTTCTTTTTGGTAATTATGGCGATGGTAACTATATCAACCCTTATGCCGATATGGTGAAAGGTTATAGAGAAAGTGGGTCATCTAAAATTATTTCGCAAATTGAATTAGAGCAAGATTTCTCTTTTGTCACCGAAGGCTTGGTTGGTAAAGTTGTAGTGAACGCCAATAGAGAGTCTGGAAATGCAATCAATAGATCTTACAGACCTTATTACTATCAGCCAGTATTGAATAGAGAAACCAATGTCGTAAGCCTAAAGCCTTTGAACGAGGAAAGTGGGACCGAATATTTGGATTATAATGAGGCAGGAAAGTTTGTAACCTCTTCTACCTATTTAGAAGCTTCTTTACGATATAATAAAGAATTAGGCGAAGATTTTGACCTGTCCGGAATGATGGTGTATACCATGAACAATAGAACGGTTTCCAATGCTGGAAATTTACAGGCATCGTTACCATACAGAAACATGGGACTTGCTGGTCGTTATACTTTAGGGTATGGCGATAAATATTTCGGAGAATTTAACTTTGGTTACAATGGCTCTGAGCGTTTTGCAAAGAACGAGCGTTGGGGCTTTTTCCCTTCTGCAGGATTGGGCTGGGTTATTTCTAACGAAGATTTCTTTGAAAACATAAAACCTGTAGTGAGCAATTTTAAGCTTAAAGGAACCTACGGGCTAGTGGGTAATGATAATATTGGTGGTTCTGGCGACCGTTTCTTTTACCTGTCGCAAGTGAATTTGACTAGCGGTAGAGGTTATGTAACCGGTACTGATTTCGATTATGGTAAATCAGGGGTTTCCATTCAACGATATGCCAATGAGAATATCACTTGGGAGCTTGCTAAGAAACTGAATATCGGTGTGGAACTTGGCTTATTTGAAAAATGGAGCTTGGAGGCCGATTACTTTACGGAAAAAAGAAGCAATATTTTGGCTAATAGGATCATACTAGCTCATATGGGCTTGGAGTCTGGTGTAAGAGCTAATATTGGAGAAGCCAAAAGTAAAGGTATAGATGGTACGCTGACATATTCTACAGATTTAGGAAATGGGGCTTGGTTACAAGCAAGAGGTAACTTTACCTATGCTACCAATGAAATTACTAAAATGGAGGAGCCAGATTACTCTGCTACACCATGGAAGTCATGGGTAGGCCTGCCTATAGGACAAGTAAGAGGATATATTGCAGAACGCCTATTTGTAGACCAAGCGGAAGTGAACAATTCACCAGTACAAACTTTTGGAGAGTACGGGGGCGGAGATATTAAATACAAGGATGTGAACGGAGATGGTAGAATTTCCCAATTAGACCAGGTGCCTATCGGGAACCCTACTACTCCGGAGATTGTTTATGGATTTGGAGTTTCTGGTGGAGTTAAGAACTTTGATTTGTCTTTCTTTTTCCAAGGACTTGCCAATGAATCTTTTTGGATAAATCCTTATGATACCGCACCTTTTATAGATACTCAATTTGGGGCAGAAGGAAACAACCAATTATTGCAGGTTTGGGCAGATAGCCACTGGTCCGAAACTAATAGAGACATCTATGCCAAATGGCCACGTTTATCGGCTACTCCTAATAACAACAACAACCAGACGAGTACCTACTTTATGCAAGACGGATCTTTTTTAAGATTAAAGTCTGTAGAATTAGGATATAACTTGCCTCAAAAACTAATGAACAAGTTTAGAATGGAAAAAGTACGGATATATGTAACTGGTAATAACCTGTTTAGCATTAGTCAGTTTAAGTTGTGGGATCCGGAAATGGCAGGTAACGGTTTGGGGTATCCTACCCAAAGAGTATTTAACGCCGGTATTCAAATATCACTTTAAAAAAAAGAATATGAGAAATTATAAATACGTATTTGTTTTTCTTTTGGCATGGATGGTATCATCTTGCGAGGAAGATTATTTAGACATTGTTCCAGATAACCTGGCTACGATAGAATTAGCATTCGCTAACCGATATAATACAGAGAATTTTCTGTATAACTGTTATGGTTATTTGCCTAGTCCTGGGGATGTAAACGATAACCCGGCCCTTAAGGGAGGCGATGAAACATGGTTTCCCGAAGCTATTAAAGGTTATAATGGCCCTACGATGGCCCAAGGTTTCCAGAATATAAACAATCCTAGATTTGATAAGTGGAACGGTGGTTTATACGAAGGGATAAGAAAGTGTAATATTTTTCTTGATAACGTAGATGAGGTGCCAGGTTTGGACCAATACCTAAAAGACAAATGGAAGGCAGAGGTTAAATTCCTGAAAGCTTACTATCACTTTTATTTAGTAAAGATGTATGGGCCCATCATTATTGTGGACGATGCAGTAGAGGTATCGGCCTCCACGGAAGCAGTTCGTTCGGAAAGGAACACCCTGGAAGAGTCTTTTGAATATATCGTTGGACTTATGGACGAGGCTATTGAGTTTTTGCCAGAGACCTTACAATATGAGGATGAAGAATTAGGAAGGGTAACCAAACCTGTCGCTGCAGCCATAAAGGCAAGAGTACTGATGACCTATGCAAGTCCTTTATTTAATGGGAATACCGTGTATAGCGGTTTGACCAATTCTGAAGGGGCACCTTTGTTTCCTTTGGAATACGATGCTTCTAAATGGGAAAGAGCGGCCTTGGCAGCTAAAGAAGCAATAGAGATCTCTGAGGCTTCAGGGGTTGCATTGTACACAAAAGATGATTATCAGGATCCTTTTGATCAAAATGATACTACTATCTTAAAGGCAGCCTTAAGAGGAAGGGTGACCGAAAGATGGAACAAGGAAATCATTTGGGGGCATACAAGCAATATTAATGGTCTTCAGTCAGAAGCTATGCCAAGATTGTACGGATATACAACCAATCCGGTAGCTTCAAGGCATGCGCCTACGCTTAGAGTGGCCGAAATGTATTATTCAGAAAATGGGGTGCCTATTGACGAAGACGTAACCTACAACTATGCCAACAGATATAAAACAAAATCGGCGACCAGCAAGGATCGTTTTCATGTAGAGCCAGGACAAAAAACGGCTATCCTAAACTTTAATAGAGAAACTAGGTTCTATGCCGACCTTTCTTTTGATAGAGGTACTTGGTTTGGAAACGGAAGAGAATTAGATACCGATCCTTGGTACGTACATGGTAGAAAAGGAGAATTTGCCTCCGTATTTGAGATTTCTCAGTATTCCGTAACAGGGTACTGGCCTAAAAAGTTGGTCAACCTAAAAACAACGGTCAAAAACGGAACTAGTTTTAGTCCTAACAGGTATGCCTTCCCAATTATCAGATTGGCAGACCTGTATTTGTACTATGCCGAAGCATTGAACGAAGTGAAGGCTGCCCCTGATGCAGAAGTATATCAGTATATTGATGCCATTAGAGAAAGAGCCGGATTAAATGGAGTGGTAGAAAGCTGGAGAGATTTCTCTTTAGAGCCAAACAAACCCACCACCAAAGAAGGGATGCGCGACATTATTCAAAGAGAGCGTATGATAGAGCTTGCTTTTGAAGGTCCTAGGTTCTGGGATTTGAGAAGATGGAAATTGGCCGAAGTATATATGAACAAGCCAATAAAGGGGTGGAGTGTCTTAGGACAGTCAGTGGAAGATTATTACAATGTAAGAATATTGTATACGCCTTCTTTTACCACTAAAGATTATTTGTGGCCTATTAGAGAGTCCGAACTTATTAACAACCCAAGCCTAGAGCAAAATATAGGATGGTAAGTTTAAACAAATACTAAAAATATAAAGACATGAAAAAAATATTTAGTCTATTATTCGTATGCCTGCTCTTGGTAGTAGCCTGTGAAGAAGATTATGAGCATACACCCATCACCATCGATGGGGAAGCTCCCGCGGGGGTCGAAAATGTGCAATTTACCCCTGTGTATGGAGGGTTTCGTATTACCTACGACCTGCCTAAAGACAGTGACCTGTTATATGTGAAAGCAGTATATAACAATAGTAAAGGAGTACAGGTAGAAACTAGGTCTTCTGGATATACCAATAAAATAGAAATTCTAGGGTTTGGAGATACCGAAGAGAAAACCATTACTCTAATTGCGGTAGACCGTTCGGAAAATGCTTCGAAACCTGTTTCTTTTACGGGAAATCCGCTGACACCTCCAGTTAAAATTATTGAACAAAATCTAGCGATTACCCAAGATTTCGGTGGGGCCAAATTTCATTGGGTCAATGAAGAAAAGACGCCTATTTCTATTTCGTTGTTTGCCGAAAACGATAAAAAGGAACTAGAAGAGGTAAGGACTATTTATACCTCCCAGTCCGAAACTAGTTTTTCGTTAAGGGGATATGAGTCCGTAGAACAAAAGTTTGCGGCAGTAATCAGAGATCGGTACGATAATTTTTCGGATACTATTTATCCTGCTACGCCTAATAAAATGATCATTCCATTATTTGAAGAGCGTTTGGATAAGAAACAGTTCAAAAAATTAATCTTGGCCAATGATACCAATTGGGATGCCTGGGAAGGAGATTATACTAATTTCTATGATGACGATATGAAATCAATCGTTCATACTCAGGGGGATCGTCCTAATCCACAGATCTTTTCAATCGATCTTGGGGTGGTGGTTAAATTGAGTAGGTTTACACTTTATCAAAGAATGTCTCACGGGTCCTTGCATGCTTATACTCATGGAAATCCCAAAAAGTATACCGTTTACGGAGCTAAAGAATTGCCTGCAGATCCTGAAAATCTGGAGAACTGGATACTTTTAAGAGAGTGTGAGTCTATTAAGCCATCGGGCTTGCCAATAGGTCAAAATACCGATGAGGATATAGATCACCTAAACGCAGGGGACGAATATACTTTTGATGAAGCACCAGAAATTAGATATTTCAGACTTGCAGTGCACGAAACCTGGGACGGTGCCGGTTATATCAATGCATCGGAAATAACATTTTGGGGAAATATTTCAAACTAAAACAAACGAAAAATGAAAACAATATATAATAAAAGTAAATTGTTTTTCCTAGGGGTACTTGGGCTGTCCATGTTCGTGTCTTGTGCAGACCAGAACGATGTTCACCAAGAGTTCATTAAAGATGGAGAAACATTTTATACCAATAAAGTAGATTCAATTACGTCCTTTTCTGGTAAAAATAGGGTGCAGATCAGTGGGTATATCACCTCTGCCTTTAGCGTATCCGAAATTGTAGTTTCTTATGATCAAGGAAACTCCGAACAGGTGTTTACTTATGAAAAATCTGAAGCTGAAACGGATCAATTAAATTTGATGGTGACCGACTTAGAGGAGAAGAACTATGAGTTTGAGGTGTTTAGTAGAGATGCACACGGAAATATTTCGGTTCCGGTATCAGTTTTTGCCTCTTCCTATGGCGAAAAATATAGATCCCTGCTAGAGAGTAGACCGGTCAATAGCTTTTCTTATTCAGAAGGGGATGCTACCGTCACCTTTGGATTAAGTAACGAATACCAAAGAAAATCCGAGGTAACATATACAAATAACAGTGGCGAGGAAACTATTATTGAGGTAGCCAAGGACGAAAGTGAGACCGTATTGACCGATGTATCCCTGGATGCTGCTATTATGGTGCGTACCTATTACGTGCCAACCCAGGCAATAGAAGGGGAAGAGACCTCTATTGATCAATTTGAATCCGATTGGAAAAACATTGATTTGCCAGCAATACCAAGCATTTTGGAAACAACCTCTTTTGCGAGTGTACTAGGTGGTGTAGAGGCTTCTTGGTCTAATCCGGATGGCTTGAATTTACAAGTGACGTTCAGTTTTACAGCTGGCGGAGCTGTAAAAACACAAACAGTTACATCTTCCGATATTAATGGGAAGGCTGTTGTTTCGGGAATGGAAGAAGGAGAACAAATCATAGAAGTAACTATGGCAGATTTATATGGTAACTCTTTTGGACCAAAGGAGTTTACGGTAACGCCAGAAGCAGCAGTATTGCTAGACAAATCAGCTTGGACAGTAGTAGAGTATTCTTCAGATGAACCAACGCGCAAAGCCTTACATACTATAGATGGTGATTTGTCTACGTTTTGGCATACAGATTGGTCAAACCAAGCACCTCCTTATCCACATCATTTTGTAATCGATATGGGCGCAGAGAAAACCATCACAAGTTTTGAAGTGTTTAGACGACAAGGAGATTCACGAGGACAGACCAAACATCAGTTCTTGATAAGTATGGATGGCGAAACTTGGACAGACCTTGGGTCGTACAACATGAATCCGCAAACTAATGATGGGCAGGTATATGCAATGCCCCAAAACCCAAAAGCTAGGTATTTTAAATATGTGGCCTTGGAAGGACCTAACTTTTATGCCTTCTTGGCAGAGATCAATGTCTACGGACTTGAGTAAATAGTTATTAATAAATATAGGGGGAGGGCATAGTTCCTCCTCCTTTTTTTATTAAAACTAACCATACTTCCTATTGAATAAAGAGAATAAGAAACATTTTAAAGTTTCAAATTGGGTTTTAGGTGTTCTTATTATAGTAGAAAGAATATAAATTGGAAGGTTATTCAAAATTTTGCTGTTTCAACAAACGATTAATTACATACAATAATCATATCATCCTATGAGAAACATCTATATTTTATTTCTATTAAGCATTTTATCCGTGCCTTTATCCGCTCAAAACTCCCCAGTGCATATACCTGCTTCCAAAACCCTCGTGGGCATCTGGAAACAGACAGGGATAACCAATCCTAGAACAGGGAAGATTATGGATGTAAAAAGTGGAAATTATAAGGTAATCAATGCAGATGGTACCTATTATACTTTTATAACATGGGGAATAGAAGACCCATCAAAAGGTACTGCAATTGGACAATATGGTACCTATAAGGTTACATCAGAGAATACCTTGGTTGAAAACATAGTTCAACATACCATGAATCCTTTGCTAAACGGAAAAAATAGCAACCTTAAATTTGAATTGATTGACGAGAAAACATTGCTGATGGCCTGGAGCCCAAATACTATAGACTGGGTCAATGAAAGATGGACACGAATGCCATTGTCCTTGTAAAAACCTGTTTATTTACAGGAATGGGAAAGGAGATGTTCCTATGTGTAGTAACTAAAACCTTTTGGAAGTGCTACGGGGTAAAGGACAACCACCTTTATTTGCTTCTATTAAATAAGCCTAATCAACCTTAACAATTAAAATCGTGAAAAAAACTATTACTTCTTTAATAAAAAAAGGTATAGCCATTATTGCTTTCCTTGGTTTTATACCAGAAAGCAAGGCGCAGATACCCATTACTCCCTACGACGAATTACCGGGAATAATCATAACTTATAAGCCCAATTATCAAGAGTCTTTTCCGGATTGGGCAAAAAAACTATACGAGTACCCTGTTAATTTCCAGGAAATAGAAAAGGGGTATAAGGCCTATAAGGCTACAGATCCAGGGAAAACCCCTATTGAAAAATACTATAAAATATGGAGGCGGGTAATATCCGATTATGTGCAATCCGATGGTACTATTCAACTACCCAAGAAAGATGAATCGTCCTTAAGTAATAAAGGAGCATCCATACAATTTAAAGGCACGGATACCTCCAATGCCAACTGGAGCTTTTTAGGGCCAAAGAACACCTATTGGCTAAACGAATCTAATAGTCCCAATATACCAGGGATTGCTCCTTGGCAAGTAAACGTATATTCGGTAGCCGTAGCTAAATCCAATAACAATATCATTTATGTAGGTACAGAAACTGGCTTTGTTAATAAGTCTGTAGATAAAGGGCAAACATGGAAATTGATGGCACCAAATTACCTTTTTCATTCGGGAGTAACCAGTATTGCCATACATCCTACCAATGCCAATTTAGTATATGCCTCTTCTCACAACCAAGTACATAAAACCTTGGATGGCGGAGAAACTTGGGTGCCAATACTGAATACCGAAATGCACGTAAATCATATCCTTATAGATCAGAACAACCCTAATAAATTGGTGATTTCTTCTAATAAGGGAATATATGTTAGTACAGATTCAGGGAATTCTTGGACGCAAAAAGTAACTAATAAGGCCTGGGATGTTCAGATTATGCCTGGGAACAGTAATGTGATCTTTGGTTTGACAACAAATGGCTTGGGGAATTTTGAGGTGGTATCCTCTTCCGATGGGGGGAATACATTCGTTAAAATGGTAAGTTTTCCGGCTGCTTTAAAAGAACATTCGGGAGGATTGCTCGCTATGTCGGCAGCCAATACCAATATCTTATATGCAACCATGCTCAGCGAAGGTTCTCCTTTGCTTTATAAAGGGACTTTAACCAATGGGGATTGGGTGTGGACAAAAGTTATAGAATGTGATACCCAGGCCTTTCCTTATAATAACGGTCAGGGATATTACGACCTTGTCCTAGAGGTTTCTCCACTAAATGAAAACGAATTTATGGTGGGAACAACAACCTTGTTCAAAACCAATAATGGCGGAAGTTCTTTTGATGCCATTGGGGGGTACTTTGGGCGTTTTTCTATTCACCCAGATATTCAAGATATGTTTTGGATGCACGATGGCTCTGTATATGTGGCTACCGATGGTGGATTAAGTTTTTCAACAGATGCCTTTGAAACCGATTTTCAGCCTTTAATAAATGGCATGGTAGGCTCGGATATGTGGGGGTTCGACCAAGGGTGGAACGAAGATATCATTGTAGGAGGCCGCTACCATAATGGGAATACGGCGATAGCAGATTTTTACGGGGACAAGGCCCTAAGAATGGGAGGGGCCGAATCGCCGACCGGTTGGGTGTTACAAGGAAAAAGCAGGCATGTCGCCTTTAACGATTTGGGGAAAGGGTGGATACTGCCCAAAACAGCGGAAGGAGCACCAGAAGGAAGGTTCCTGTTTTCTAAGTTTCCTAATATGCTCGAGTATGGAGGGAATAGAGGTAGCATAGTGCACCATCCTAATTATCACGAGGTATTGTTCCTTGGAGAAGGTAACGATCTTTGGACCAGTACCGATATGGGCGAAAGCTTCTCTTCCTTAAAAAGCTTCCCGGGCTTGGTCATGCAGGTTGAGGTGAGTTTTAAAAACCCCAAGGTCATGTATGTCGACGTTAAAAACTACGGGCTTTACAAAAGTGAAGACGGTGGACTTACCTGGGCTAATAAAACCTCACTTACTAGTAGTGAAAATGGAGGCGATGGTATGAAAGGGCGTATCAGTATGGTGGTTTCTCCATATGACGAGAATACAATTTATGCTACCTTTTCCAATGGAACATGGGGAGGGAGCAAAGGAAAAGTTTTTAAATCTATAAACGGAGGGGATTCTTGGGAAAATATTACCGGAAGCGTTAACTTAAATACCAAATCCCTAGTAATACAACCTAGTGCTACGGGCGAAGATTTAGTTTATTTGGTGACCAAGAAAGGATATGGTGTGCCTGCAAAAATATTTTATAGAACCGCATCAATGAACGATTGGGAATTGTTTTCAAAAAATTTCCCAGATAATTTTTCTGCCATAACAGCAGTTCCTTTTTATAGGGATGCAAAAATAAGAGTGGCCGGTAGTGGCGGTGTATGGGAAAGTTATATGCAAGACCAAAATTTTGAGCCCGTTTTAAACCCCTGGGTAGAAAAAGGATACAGCAATTGTATGCTAGATACCCTAAATTTTGACGATCATTCCATGATTAAACATGAAGGGGCTACTTGGAAATGGGATATTACGCCAACACCGAGTTATATCAGCGATGCTAATAGTAGGAACCCCAAAGTTGTTTTGGGAAATCCAGGAGCTTACGATGTTACTATGACGGTCACCCAAAACGGAAAAGTATATTCCAAGACCATCAAAGAAATGGTAGTGACTACTACCTGCCCCTCTATTACGGACTGTAGCAACCCAGGAGAATTGCCTAAGAACGAATGGTCTCTGGTTCATGTCAGTAGTGAGGAAACAAATTATCCGGGATTGGGAACCATGGCTTTTGACGATGACCCCAATACGATATGGCATACCCGATGGAGTACTGGTACTGATCCGTACCCGCATGAATTACAAATTGACCTTGGGAATATATACAGTATAAGTCAATTTACTTATTTACCTAGATCCAATGGTTCTAACGGAAGAATAGCAGAGTACGAATTATACTTTAGCTATGACAAGAATAATTGGGGAGAAGCTGTGAAAACTGGGGTTTTCGAAAATAGTTCCAGTCCACAGCGTATCAATTTTGACGAACCAGTAAAAGGACGTTATATGAGAATAAAAGCCTTGTCAGAAGTCAATGGGCAAGTTTTTGCCTCTATAGCAGAAGTAAGCCTGATAGGTTGCCTAGACGATAATTGTCCGGGGATGGATAACCCAGATCAGGCCGATTTTGATGGCGATGGCATAGGAGATGCCTGTGACGATGATGACGATAATGACGGTGTCTTAGATGTTGACGATCTTTGCCCAAAATCTGAACCGAATGCCGTGGTAGACGAACATGGCTGTACCTTATTTTCCTTGCCAGCTAATAATTTTAGCGTAGAGGTGTTGTCCGAAACCTGTAGAAGTAGCGATAATGGAAAATTAATCATTACTGCCAAAGAAGCCTTAAACTACCAGGTGAAGGTAGTAGGGCATGGTCAGACTTCTTCCTATAGTTTTACAGAAACTTTGGAGATTTCGGATCTTAAGGGAGGAACCTATCAACTTTGTTTTACTGTAGACGGTCAGCCTGCTTTTGAACGCTGTTATGATGTGTCTGTCAGTGAGCCCCAAGATATTGCCGTAATGTCGTTTTACGATCCAGATACCAAAGAATTATCTCTAAAGATGTACAACGGTACTAGTTATAAGGTGTCTATTAATGGAAAAGTTTGGGAAACATCGGAAAATGAGATTACCCTAGCCTTGGATGAAGGTGCCAACCATATATCGGTAACTACCGAAAAAGATTGTCAGGGAGTATTTGAAAAACAAATAATGCTGGCTAAAAAAATATTGGTGTATCCTAACCCGGTAGAAGACTATCTATATATGAATTTAGGGGAAGACAAGTCTAAAATGATCCAGATACAAATGTATGATAGTGGAGGTAAACTAATTCTTGCCAGAACCCAAGAGGTAACTAGTAGTATGTTGCGTGTTGATGTGGCCTTTGTGTATAGTGGAATTTATTCGGTTCGCTTAACTACCCAAGAAGGGATACATAACTTTAAAATAATTAAAAAATGAAAAAATCATTAATTGCACTGTTGATGATATTCACCGCCTTTTCTTGTAGTGACGGCGGTGATGCACCTAAAGAAGAAGAGGTGGTTAGTCCTGAAGCTGCCACTTTAGTTTTTCCTTTGAACAATTCGGAATGTATCGAAGGGGTTGTAAAAAGTGACACTAAAAGTACTGTTACCTTCGACTGGGAAGATGCCTTGCATGCCAATAGGTATGAGCTGAAGTTGAAAAACCTGTCTACAGGTTTAATTACAGGGCATAATATTTCTAAAAGTGAGGTAGCCCTTGATTTGGAAAGGGGAGTGGCTTATTCTTGGTATGTAATCTCTAGAAGTCAAGGGTCTTCGGAAAAAGCCGAGAGTCCTGTTTGGAAATTTTATAATGCCAGTGTTGCGTCTTCCTCTTATGCTCCCTTCCCAGCAGAGGTTGTTGCTCCCCAGATAAACCAAGAGGTAGCATTTGCTTCAGCGGGTATAGTATTAGAGTGGAGCGGTAGTGATGTAGATAAGGATATTGAAAGTTATGATCTTTATTTTGGAGAAAGTGATTCCCCAGAGCTCTTTAAAGAAAACCTAACAGTATCCAAACTAGAAAACGTTGAGGTAAAGGCCGCCACCAATTATTATTGGAAGGTAAAAACAAAGGATACTCAAGGAAATATCTCCTATTCAGACCTTTTTCAGTTTAATGTGAAATAAGGTGTAGACAAAGAATGTTGTAAAAGAGAAAAGATAATAATTGAATCTTAAGAGCAGTTGACATTCTAAAAAAACTCCCTCGAAAGCAATGGACAGGGAGTTTTCTATGAACATACCTACCTATTAACAATTTTTAAATGCCTTATTATGGATAATCAACAATCTTTTAATGTAAATATGCCCGGTATGGATGGGTATGATGTGCTTTTTGTAAAATTAGTGCTGGTGATCATTATTTTTTCTTTACTGCTAGCTATACTGAATTTTTTAAGGGACAAGTTTATTAATAAAACTACTGACACCAATAGGGAGGATATTTCAGGGCTCCTGATCGTATTAAACAAATTGTTTTTTATTGGCGGATTTGGCTTTGTGATAGCCAATATTATCAAAGTGATACTTTCCCAAAGCAAAAGAAATTCGGGCTTCCCTTCCGTAAGGTTTGGCGGAGAGTGGGACTATTTGATCTTTGGAATTATTCTGGTTTTTTTGGGTATTGGATTTAAAGTGAGCAGAAAAGTCCTGAAAAAGGAATCTGCTATTTCCTCGGAGACCAAAAATTAGGAGGTTTCCCATGAATATAAATCTATTCCTATACAGCTAGGGGTGATTTAGCTTGTGGTATAACTATCGCTGTTGAAACCTAAAGTGTGCATCCCAATAGTAACCTCTAAAAAAAATATGAAATTAAAAAATACCATAACAGCTTTAGTCTGCGTACTGCTACTGGTGTCTTGCCTGGAAAGCAAAACAGCAAAAGAAACCTCCCTAAAGACGCAAAGAGAACAAATGATCGGAGATTGGCACTTTTCGTCAGAATCTTTTCAAAGAATTCATCCCAAGGACGAGGTTGTGATGGCCTTTACCTTGCACGACGATGCCACGGCAACCGTGGTTTTTGGAAATAAAAATACATCGCGAGTAGAAAAGGGAAGTTGGTCTTGGCAATATAAAAAAGAGCTAGGCAATGAAAATTTTGGACTTTCTTCTAGTACAGATGTTCTAGTAAAAGTTCAAAAATCTAAGGACAAGGTTTTTGTTATCGGATTCCAGTTAGAAATGGAAGACCAAGAATTACGGTTGTCAACTGGGAGGGCGCATAAGTATGTAAAACAGTAAGAAATATAGGATCTAAAAGTCCACCTCTTTAAAAAACCAAACCCCATCCTACTCAAAAAAAGGATGGGGTTTGGTTTTTATAGATAGCTAGGAGCCCAAAAAAGACATCCTTAGCTTAAATCATGTGTCTTTAAAAATGCCTCCAAATCATCCTTTTGAGCTTCTTTCTTAAATTCAGCAGGGGTCATGCCATATTCCTTTTTAAAACATTTGGAGAAATATTTGGTATCCCCAAAACCAACAGAGTATGCCGCCTCGGAAACAAGGTAATCGTATTTGCCGATCAAAATGGCCCCCTTCTTTAAACGGTACATTCTAAGGAATTCTACAGGTTTTTTTCCCGTTATTTGGGTGCATTTACGGTAAAGGGCAGAATAGCTCATTCCTAAAGCGTCCGAAATATTTTCGAGCTTAAAGTTGATGTCATCTATATTGTTTTCAATTTCATCCACCATTTTTCTGACAAACTCATCGCTTTTAGAGTCTACCTCCGTGGTATTGGGCAAACTCAGTTGATCCGATTTAAACTTGATCATCAACCGATCTTGCTGCATCAGAATGTTCTCTACCTTTAGCAAGAGCTCGTCCCTGTTAAAAGGTTTCGGTAAATACGAAATGGCCCCGGCATTCATTCCCGATATTTTAACTTCCGTACTGCTTTTAGCAGTCAATAAGACCACTGGGATATGACTGGTTTTTTCCGTTTTCTGAAGTTCTTGGCAAAGTTCAATCCCGGTCATTTCAGGCATCATAATATCACTGATCACCAGGTCTGGGAGATGTTCCTCAATAAGCTGTTTTCCTAATAGCCCATTATCCGCACTAATAAGGTTAAACGAATCGTCGAATATCGATCTCAAATAAATCTGAATGTCCAAGTTGTCGTCTATGATGGCAATGGTCTTCTCTTTCTTAGAAGAGTTTTTTTCTATCAAAGTAGGTCGTGTTCTTATTGGGGCTTCTTCTGGTATTGTTACATCCTGCTTTTCTTCCTTTCGGTAATCATCGCCGCTAAGCGGAATTTTTAGGGTGAAGGTAGCGCCGCTACTACTATTGTTATGTACAGTAATATCGCCATGATGTAGTGTTGCCAATTCTTTTACCAAGGCAAGGCCAATGCCGGTACCGCCAATTTCCTTACCGTTTTTAGATTGGTAAAAGAGGTTGAAGATTTTATCGATATCCTTTTCTGGGATACCAGGACCACTATCGGAAACTTTTATTAAAATGTATTTCTGCTTTTCACAGACAGATACATTCAAGTTAATACAGCCATCCTTTGGCGTAAATTTTATCGCATTGGAAAGGAGGTTGTATACAATATGCTCTAATCGTTGAGTATCGAACCACAAGGCTTCTGGTAGCTCGGCATAGGTTTCCTTCAGGGAAATGCCTTTGTATTTGGCGTGTTCCTTAAACCCATAGGCAATATCCTTTATAAAATCAATTAAATTCCCTTCGGTAACCTTGAGCTGAAGCTTTCCTAATTCATAATTCTTCATCGTGGTAAGCTCGGCAGCAATCCTAGAGAGCCTTTGGGTATTGTTCCAAACCATTTGTAGTCGCTGCTGGTTGCTGTCCTTTTCTTTGGCATTTTTAATCATATCCTTTATTGGGGCACTAATAAGGGTGATCGGAGTTTGGATTTCATGAGACATTTTAGAGAAAAAATTCATCTTCATATCATAGAACTCCTTGTTTTGCTTGTTTTTTAAAGAAGCAACCAAAAATTTGTTCTTCAGGTTCAACCAAGTAGTAATCGCATATAGCATCCCGCATAGCACGATAAAATAAAGAATGTAGGCCCAAGTTTGCTTCCATAGAGGGGCTTCAATGATAATCGCTACTTTTTTTGGAGAAATATCCCAAAGACCCTTCTTGGTCCCGGCCTTCACTTCAAAAGTATAGCGGCCAGGAGGTATATTGGTGTAGGTGGCCATATTGTTGCTCTTGGAAGAAATCCATTCCTTGTCAAAACCGTGAAGTTTATAGGCGTATTGGTAATACGATTTTAAGGTGTTTCCCAAGGCAGAAAACCTAAAGCTAAATGAGGATTGAGACGGGCCTAAGGTTAAATGTCCAATATCTTCTATTTTTTTGTTTATCTGATCGGGAATAATAGATGCGGCAGGTCTATTGAGTACCTCAATGCCATTGATCAATAATTTTGGGTATTCCTTTTTTTGTTGCATTTGCTGCGCATGAAAATAATTCAATCCTTTAGAGCCTCCAAAATACAGGAGCCCATCGCTGTCTTTGTAACTGCTTCCGCTTCTAAAATTGTATCCTTGAAGCCCGTCGGCAATACCAAATTCTTCTACATTTTGGGTGTTCGGGTTATATTTAAAGATCCCTTCATTAGTACTCAGCCATAGCGTATTAGTATCCGAAGAAAGAACTGATCTAAAGCGAATCTCCTTAAAATCGTTCGGAAATTCCAATTTTTTAAATAGCTGAGCATCTATGTCGTAAACGGCTAAGGTGCTATTGGCAATAAACCACAAATTATTGTTGTCATCTACCGTCATATCATTGATATAATGATATAGGTTAGTGTTCAAGCTACTGTTCTCAGGGGTAATATTTTTAAATTGAGAACTGCTCAGTTCATGCTTGTTTTCTGTAAAATTAAACAGGCCGCCATTGACGCTGCTAACCCAAATACCGCGGTTCTTGTCTTCTATAATATTCATGACGGTATAGCCTTTTAGCCCGTTGTCACCGTAATTAAAGTGTGCTAAGGGTTTCATTGCGGCATCAAATATGGACAGCCCAGATTCGTACGATATCCATACTCTATTCTTTGAGTCCTTAAACAATACAGTAATACTGGTTGGTGTATACCCAAGTTCCTTGCTCAAAGAATACGGACGGATTCGTTTTGTAGTAGGGTTTAATTCCCATAAACCTTCTCGGTAAGTGCCAATTAATAAGGTGCTAGCATCTAATTCCAATATGGACTGAACGTATTTACCTTTAAAACCATCCTTATCATCAAAGGTTGTGGTGGAATTGTTTTTTTCATCGTAGGCGGTTAGTCCTCTCCCGTCCGTGCCTATATAAAGAATATTGTTGTTGGCCTTATACATCGACAAGATTCGTGTGGGGGTGAAATTTTCATGGCCAGAATGGTAATGTAAACCCTTTAAGGTGTTAGGAAGTATCTGTAGGTGTTCACTGTTGGGAAAAAACCATACATTGCCATGGTTGTCTTCCCTTATTTTGAGGACTGTATTAGAGGCCAAGGAAAACTCACTGTTTTCATTTCTATAGAAGTGGACGACCTCTTTGGTGCTAGTATTCATTTGATAAACCCCGTTTCCATCGGTAGCAACCCATACATTGCCTTTGCTGTCACATGAAATATCCTTAATAATACTTCTTATTTCTAATTCAACGGTATATTTTTCAGTGCTTTTACTGGGTGTGAAACTACAAAGGTTGCCTTGCGCATTTGCAAACCATATTTTGCCATAAGCCTTGTTAATCTTGTATCCGTAGGCCAAAACGCCCGAGCTCTTTTTAGTATTAATATTATAATTATAAATTCTACCGCTCTTGGTAGAAAACCAAATAATACCGTCCTTTTCTACAATATCATGAATTCCTCTTATGATAGAAGTGTCGTTTTGGCCTAGGTTAACACTGTCAATTTGGGTGCTTAAAGGTTTTTTAAAGTAAATTTTGCCGTCTTCGGTGCCAAAGAGCAAATAATTAGAGCTGGCTGTTATATTGTTTATTTTCTTGGAAGGCGATGTTTGTTTCTGGGTAAAGAGGTTATAAGGTGTAAAGGTTCCTTTGTCATTCTGATGCGCTATACGTCCGTTTAAGGACAATACCCAAAGCTTCCCGTTCTCATCCAATTCGGCTTTCTCAATAAAGTCGGTTTGGTTGTGGTCTTCCAAGGGGAAAATTGTATCAAACGGAATGTCCACGTAGGTCGCACCGTCGTATTTTACCATACGGCTAGTATGCTCAAGCCATATATATCCAAGACTGTCCTGCAGCATATCGTTGGGAAGAATATCCTTATTGTCAATGGTGACCTTAATCGGAATTAAATTCTTGGCCTGTTGTCCCCATGAGCTAATGGAAATTAGAAAAAATATAATGAGAAGCTTGGTTTTTAACATCTGGTAGGTGTTTGGTCTAATCTGTAAAATTAGCTCATAATATACGATTATACAATATGCAATGCAGAGCTTTTCCTATGTTTAAATAGTTAAAAACCGAACAATAGTGGTTTTTGTAGGGGGTTGGGCGTTCCCCTAACGGGTCGGGCTTTCCGCTGTATCTTTTTTAAAGGTCCCGCGGCCCTCTAAAAAAGGATGCCGCTGCAATCCCTAACGCTTTTTACTACTAACAGTAAACAAATGGCCTGTTCCGCAAAGTCCTGTTCCGCAAAGTCCCCCGACTTTGCGGTGCATTATATAGTTAAAGTTTCGAAATGTTGTATGCTGCGAAAGACTTAGTTGAGGACGAAGCTGACTGATTTCAATGTTAACTTTATTTACTGTTCACAGTAGACTTAAACTACCCTTATATATAGGACAGTTGAACGCCGATCGCTGGCGCGAGCGTCACGCTCGTGCCCGTACTAGAAAGGAACAGCGTGGCGGCCATATTTTAAACACATCCAATGCTATCCTTATATATAGGATGGCCTGTTCTGCGAAGTCGTGAGACTTCGCGGAGCGAGCAAGAAGCTAATTAATAATGGAATTCATTGTTAATTGCTGATCAATTTTTGGCTTTCAAGTAGTTTAGGTGTGTAAGTAACTGAAAACAAATAAGTTAAAAGCACTTCTGAAAATAATCATAAAATCTTTCAAAAAAAACCTTGCCAGTTTTAGAAAGAGGCGTACCTTTGCCGTCCACTAGCGAGGCAGTGCCGAGCAAACGGAAAAGGCGTTAAGAGCGCCATGTTCATTGAGTTTTGTTTCCATTATCAGTTAAGCTAAAAGAAAGAATTTTATTTTTTTAAAAAAGCTTGCCGGATAAAAAAGAAGCTGTACATTTGCAGCCGCTTTAGGAAATAAGGCAAACGAGAAAGAATAAAAAGTTCATAGACATATTGTAAAGACAGCGTATTTCCGTTCTGGCGACAGATCGGAAATATTGAATAAAAATCGAAAACACGGGCCGGGCAATTAGCTATTAATGGTTGATCAAGTTATATAAAAATCAACGATGAAGAGTTTGATCCTGGCTCAGGATGAAC